>JACAVV010000008.1 GCA_024648695.1 Nitrospina sp. | reverse complement strand
CGTTTCCAAATCCACTTTTTATTTGCATCTTAAAGAGTGTGAGTTTAGGTTTAATCATAGAGATCAAGATCTCTATAAATTGCTACTAAAAATCATCAAAAAACGACCTCTTAACTAGTCTTGTACCAAAAATATTTAAGGTAAACCCTTAAATTATTTATATCCTAACAAATTTAATCCCACCTTAAACCACTTAAAATTGTTACCACGCTGTAACTTTCTCGTCAAGATTTCTTAACTTTTAAGCTTTACCATGGGAAGTGTAGTGAAAGGAAAGATTCGAGAGCTTTTCTTTTCTGGCTGAGGTTTGGGCTGTGAGGGACCCAACCTCAGCGCCTCTAACTTACTGGAGGATCCCATGAAAAACTCCCATTGGTTTTGGTTTTCTGTTTGTTCCCTGGTTTTGATTCACGCAACGGCATCGGCCGAGCTTCGCTTACGTCCGACTTGTGTCGACGAACCACAACTGGCCACTCAATTGGAATGGCAAATTTCTTCTAATGGTTTGCTGGAAATTCGTTACGATTTGAATGGCGATGGTATTGCCGACTTTTCCACGATGCGGGTAGTGGCTTTTCATTATCAATCGGAAAACAGTGCGGCGCGGGTGCATCGGGAGAACCCGGAGAGGTTGGTGTTCTTCGTGAACTATGGCGCGGACAGTCATTACTATCTGGCGGTGGGCATGCCTATGTTTTATTTATTCGATGTGAATCAGGATGGGGTATCCGACCTCATTTACAAGGATGCCCTGGAAGATGGCGTTAATGGCAATGAGGTGTATTACGATAGCCCTTCGGGGATGTTTTGATAAAAAAGTGGACCTACTTCCAAAATAAAAGGAAGAAAATATCCCCGTCCATTCCTTCTCCCGCGGTGGGGAGAAGGGAATAGTAGAAATCTTCATTAAACGCCCCTAACTCTCCGACTCGCGCAAGAACGGATGAATAAGAATTCCCTGGAATCGGCAAGCGGCCGGGAGCAAAGCAACTTGCCGCCAGGTTTCCTGAAGGCGTAACCTGCCTATTCTTTGACTTCTTGTTCGCGGCGTTCGTTGTAGAAATGTTTCAGGCTCTCGTAGGGATCGATGGCACTGTTATCCAGATCTTCCTTCGCTTCCACATTAAACGAATATTCGTTGATCGTTTGCCCCGCCGTCATGCCCAAAGTCGCCGCTCCGGGAGCGACGTAGTTTACGGGATTCAAAAACGAATCAACCACACGTCCAACGGCGTCGCGTCCGGTCGACGGACCAAAAATCGGCAGAACCAGGTAGGGTCCGGAGGGAACGTTATAAGTACCCAGAGTTTGACCAAAATCTTCACTGACCGGCTCGATTTCATATTTATCATTGGCCACGTCATTGATTCCTCCGATGCCAAGGGTGCTGTTGATGGCGAAACGTTTCACCACACGCTCGGTTTTATCGCCGTCTTTTTGGAAGATACTGCTCACCAGTTTCACCGGTGCGGCAAAGTTACTGAAAACGTTTTTAAGAGCTACGCGCCCCTTCTCCGGAACCACTTTGCGATAGCCACGGGCGGCGGGATCAAGCGCGTACTGAACGATCTTGTCGTTCACTTTATACATGAATCGATTGTATTTTTCGTAAGGATCCTTTATCTCTTTTACCTGCTTCGTTTTGTCCTCAAAAGGATCATCCAGGTCATCGTAGGAACCATAAGTTTCTTCTACTGGTTGATCTCCCTGAGCGCTTGGCACCGGAGTAACGATAACCGGAACTGGAGGCGCGGGCGGCCTTTCGGTTTCCATTTTTTGCTCCAGCTCGATGGTCACATCACTTGCTACGACTTTTTCCAATGAACTTGCACCCCAAACCACACCCATTGCCAACAACAAAGCAGAAATTTTCATTCGATGTAATTTTGACATGACCCATTACCCTCACAAAAAAGGAACCGCCGTTCCAGGTTAGAAATATGATCGGGTTATTTTAGCAAATTGTTGCGAAAAATGTTGGATTCCGGACAAAATATTTAAAATTTTTTCAACCCGGAAAATTCACTCCAAATACAAAAACCCACCCTGCTAATTAGCAAGGTGGGTTTTGAATTGAAGTTCTTTCCGAAACTTATTTTTTCTGTTGCTGGACCGTTTCCAGTCGGGCAAGGGCTCGAAACAGTTTCTTTTGAGCTTTTTCAAAGGCGTCATCGTCCAAATCAGATTGACCCAGCATTTTCTCAGCTTTCGCTTTCGCTTCTTCAGCGCGCTGGTGATCAATTTCATCAAGAAATTCCGCAGTTTCAGCAAGTACGATCACCCGATTGCTGGTGACCTCAAAATAACCTCCACTGACAACAAGCTCAACAACTTCTTCTCCGGAGTTTTTCTCGTACGACAAAGTTCCCGCACGCAACAAGGTTAAAATCGGTGCATGGTCATACAATACACCCAGGTCACCTTCGATACCGGGGACGTTTACCTGCTCCACTTCATCGGCAACAATTTGCCGTTCGGGGGTTACAATGCTTAGTTGTAATAAGTCAGCCATCAGGATTTGCTCTTCAGTTTTTCAGCTTTCTCTTTAGCCTCTTCAATGGTACCTACCATGTAGAAGGCCTGTTCGGGCATATCGTCCAACTCACCATCCAAGATTTCTTTAAAGCCTTTGATGGTATCGGCAACTTTTACATATTTACCAGGAGATCCCGTAAATACTTCCGCTACGAAGAAGGGTTGTGACAAGAATCGTTGAATCTTACGAGCTCGCGCAACCACTTGCTTATCTTCTTCAGACAATTCGTCCATACCCAGAATGGCGATGATGTCCTGGAGGTCTTTATACCGCTGAAGCACTCGCTGGACACCACGGGCGACATTATAATGTTCTTCACCAACAATCTGGGGATCGAGAATGCGGGACGTGGAATCGAGAGGATCCACCGCAGGATAAATTCCCAATTCCGAGATACGTCGATTCAATACGGTAGTCGCATCCAGATGCGAAAAGGTGGTCGCTGGAGCGGGATCGGTCAAATCGTCAGCAGGTACGTAAATTGCCTGTACCGAGGTGATGGACCCTTTCTTGGTCGAGGTAATTCGCTCTTGAAGGTTACCCATTTCAGTCGCCAGAGTTGGTTGGTATCCTACTGCTGACGGAATACGACCCAACAATGCAGACACTTCAGACCCTGCTTGCGAGAATCGGAAAATGTTATCGATGAATAACAATACGTCCTGACCACCCTCATCGCGGAAGTACTCCGCCATGGTGAGTCCAGTCAACCCAACCCGCATACGCGCACCGGGAGGTTCTGTCATCTGGCCATAGATAAGTGATGTTTTGTCGATAACTTTAGAATCCACCATCTCATGATACAGGTCGTTACCTTCACGGGTTCGTTCCCCTACCCCGGCGAATACCGAGTAGCCACCGTGCTCTGTTCCGATATTACGAATCAATTCCATGATCAAAACGGTTTTACCTACACCCGCACCGCCAAACAATCCGGTTTTTCCACCTTTCAAATAAGGCTCAAGCAAGTCAATTACTTTAATACCGGTTTCCAGCATTTCCATACTGGTATCCTGCTCTTCCAGAGGCGGCGCGTCTCTGTGAATACTCCATGTAGTTTGAGATTCAACCGCAGGCTTCTGGTCAACGGGCTGACCGACCACGTTTAAAATCCTTCCTAAAACCTTTTCACCTACAGGAACACTGATCGGCTTACCTGAATCGACAGCTTCCATTCCGCGCACCAAACCTTCAGTGGGATGCATAGAAACGGTTCGAGCCGTACCATCTCCCAAATGTTGGGCCACTTCTAAAATGATATTTTCATTTTCAGCATTTTGATCGGGGTTTTTCACCTCAATCGCATTGTACAAAGCAGGCACATCAGCATCCTTGAAACTGATATCCACCACGGGACCGATTACTTGGACAATCTTTCCCTTATTCATTCGGCAACTCCCTAAAAAATTCCCTGGTTACTTAGTTGGGTCAACCCTTAAGCGCTTCGGAACCGTTTACAACTTCAATCAATTCCTTGGTAATATGAGCCTGGCGGGTTCTATTATAAAATAAAGTTAAATCTGAAATCATTTCTTTAGCATTGCGTGTTGCGTTGTCCATGGCCGTCATACGAGCGCCATGTTCACTGGCAATGGATTCCAAACACGCCCGATAAATATTGACGTTCATGTATCGCTTTAACAGATCGTCCAGAATAGTTTCTTCATCGGGCTCATAAATATAATCCACCGCAAATTCATTCTCCTTAAGATCCAGAACCTCCGGGACAATGGGCAACACTTGCTCTACCGTAACTTTTTGTTGAATCACGGATTTAAATTCGTTGTAAATCACATAGACTTTATCGGTGGCATTACTCTCATAGGCCTCGGACAAAAACTTGCCAATTTCAGCGGCATCCTGAAAATTAAAATCTTTGGTCCAGTTAACATATTCCTTAAGGATTTTCTTATTTCGATTGCTAAGAAAATCCCGGCCTTTTTTACCTACCGCAATAAACTCAAGTTCCTTACCTTCATACTTTTCAATCACCTGAATGGTTGATTTCAAAATACTAGCGTTGAATCCGCCACACAAACCTTTATCCGAACTGATGACCACCATAATCACGCGTTGCTCGTGTCTGTTATCCAAAAGCGGATGCAGGTCTTGATTGCAACGTGCTGCCAGATGGTTGATCACTTCGATCATTTTCAACGCATAGGGGCGCTGATTGGAAATCGCTTCCTGTGCCTTACGCAGTTTGGAGGCGGCCACCAGCTTCATGGCTTTGGTGATCTGCTGAGTATTCTTTACGCTACGAATTCTTCTTTTAATATCTTGAAGATTAGGCATGGGGGACTAGAATATCTCCTTGTATTCATTGATTGCATCAGTGAGTTTCTTTTCCAGTTCGTCGGAAAGTTTCTTTTCCGTCTTGATCGCATCAATGATATCGCTGTGCTTATCTTCAATGTAGGTGATGATCCCTTCCTGAAACTTCTCGATGTCACCCACATCAATATCGTCCACCAATCCGCGAACACCACAGAAAATCTGAATTACCTGCTGTTCAACCGTAAGGGGCCTGTATTGGCCCTGCTTCAGGATTTCCACCAGGCGGGCCCCACGATTCAACTGAGCTTGTGTTGCAGGATCGAGGTCACTACCGAACTGGGCAAACGCGGCCAATTCACGATACTGCGCCAAATCCAGACGCAACTGACCGGCCACCTGCTTCATAGCTTTAATTTGAGCGGCACCACCCACACGGGATACGGACAGCCCTACGTTAATAGCAGGCCGAACACCCGAAAAGAACAAGTCGGTTTCAAGATAAATCTGGCCGTCTGTAATAGAAATAACATTGGTTGGAACATAAGCCGAAACGTCACCTGCCTGAGTCTCAATGATCGGCAAAGCGGTCATAGAGCCTGCTCCTAAATCATCGCTCACCTTAGCGGCACGCTCAAGCAAACGCGAGTGCAGAAAGAATACGTCTCCAGGATAAGCTTCGCGTCCGGGAGGTCGTCTTAACAAAAGGCTTAACTGCCGGTATGCGGCGGCCTGTTTGGAAAGATCATCGTAAACAATCAGACAATGCTGTTTATTGTCTCGGAAATATTCACCCATCGCACATCCGGCAAAAGGAGCGATGAACTGCATCGGTGCAGGGTCACTTGCGGTCGCGGCAACGACGATGGTGTAATCCATAGCACCATGTTCTTCCAGAGTTTTTACAACCCGGGCAACGGTAGAACGTTTTTGACCAACAGCCACATACACGCAGAACATGTTCTGGCCTTTTTGGTTGATGATCGCATCAATTGCAACTGCCGTTTTACCCGTTTGTCGGTCACCAATGATCAATTCCCGCTGGCCACGTCCCACCGGAATCATTCCATCGATAGCCTTGATTCCTGTCTGCATCGGCTCGTGAACCGATTTTCGGTCGATAACTCCGGGTGCAATTCTTTCAATAGGTCCTGTTTGACTGGCATTGATCGGACCTTTACCATCGATAGGCTGTCCCAATCCGTTCACTACACGACCTACGAGTTCCGGGCCAATGGGAACTTCCATGATACGCCCGGTTCGTTTGACCTCATCACCTTCACGAACATTGCTGTCGAAACCAAACAAAACGGATCCGATATTATCTTCTTCGAGATTGAGGACCATTCCCATCAAATCGTTCGGGAACTGGAGCAACTCCCCAGCCATGGCATTTTCAAGACCGAATATGCGGGCGATTCCGTCTCCAACAGAAATCACTCTCCCCGTTTCTTTCAGTTCGACGCTTTCATCGAAACCCTCGATCTGCTTTTGAATCAGGGAACTTATTTCATCGGCACGTAAGCTCACTTAACCTACCTCCTCTTGTTCAATTGATCGTTTTAACTGAGCCAGTCGGTTCTTGATGGTCGCGTCTACCACAACGCTTCCCACCTCAAGAGCCAAACCGCCAATGAGGGATTCGTTCACCTCGGTTTCGATCAAAATATTTTTATTTAATATGCGTTGTAAGGAAGATTCCAGCTTTTGGCTTTGTTTCTTCTCTAGGGGACAAGCTGACAGGACGCGGACCCGCACCTGATTGAGCCGATTGTCTACCACACTTTCAAAATAATCAGCAATGTTCTCCAAAAACAGAACTTTTTTGCGCTCGTTCAACATTTTGACCAGATTGCGCACCCCATCATCAACTTTAAACCGGTCGCACAATTTGCTTAGCAAAGCTTCTTTTTTATCCATCGGTATAGAAGGATGCGCAAAGAAACTGGTCAGGCTCGGCTCCACCTCAAAAGCCTGGACCAAAGATCGGAGATGTTCCAAAGCCGGTTGTAATTTAAAGTCGTCTTTGATGGATCCCGATAAGGCCACGGCGTAGCGCTTACCAATGACATTTTCCAACATTACAGTGTTTCCTCAGTCTTTCAGTATTGGGACATTGCAAAAATAGTAAAAATCTTAAAACCAAAACTCATTACGAAGATGCGTGCGTTTTTTCCAACTCCTTAATCACTTCTTCAATCGACTCATCAACAAGGCGTTTTTTATCGTTTTCCTCGATGGTTCGGTTAAGGATTTTTTCAGTCGAAGCGATGGTTAAAGTTGCGGTATAACTTCTGATTTCCGCCAACAATTTATTGCGCGAGGAAGTGATTTCATGTTCCGCTTCCCTCTGCATTTGCTTGACTTTAGCCTGAGTGTCCGCAAGCGATTTCTCAGTCTGCTTTTTGGCATCTTCATGAGCCAGATGAATGATGGTCTCGGCTTTTTCCCGTGCAGTGGCGAGTTGCTTTTCAAACTCTTTCTTCATTTCCTCGGCTTGCTTTTTTAACTCCTCAGCGCCGTCGATATCTCCCCGAATTTTCTTTTCTCGGGCTTCCAGCATTTCCAGAATAGGCGGAAAAGCATATTTCTTTAAAAGAAACAATAAAAGTCCGAAAGAAATCAGGGACCAGAAAATCAAAGAACTAAAAACAGAGACCTGTTCAAATTGTGGCATCGTTCCATCCGAAAAATGGGTTTAGGCGATGAATCCATGCAATATAAGGATTCAAAGCGTTGAATCAAAGAATAACCAGCTTTAGGGCATGATAATGAAAGCAATTACCAAAGCGTAAAGAGCAATAGCTTCTACCAGTGCGAACCCGATCCAGCAATACTTGGCAACGCGTCCTTCTGCATTTGGTTGCCTTCCTACAGTTTCGATGGTCTTGGAAAAGATATAAGCAATTCCAAGGGCCGCGCCAAAAAAGCCTGCCGCACACAATCCCATTCCAATAAACGCAGCTGCTTGTGCATCCATTCTGTTTTCTCCTTTATACTTATTGAAATTATTCGATATCAGTGAAGTTTGATCACATCACCAATATAAACGCAGGTTAATGTTGTGAATATATATGCCTGAATCAATGCAATGGCCATTTCGAGGCCATTGATGATGACTGTAAATCCGAAGGGCAACCAGCCCAGCCAAACCGGGGCAGACATTGCCAACCCAAACAACACAGCCAAAACCGTGTGCCCCGCCGTCATGTTTGCAAACAATCTGACTGAAAGCGATATGGGCCGGGCAATCATACTGATGACTTCAATGGGAACCATGAATGGAATCATCAATTTGGGCACCCCAGGTGGGACCAAAATTGAAAAGAAATGGCCTCCATGTTTGGAAAACCCGATCACAAGGGTCATGATAAAGATACAGATCGCAAAAGCTCCCGTCACAACCAATTGGCTAGTGATGGTGTAAGAACCTGGAATCAATCCGATCAAATTACAGCAAACCATGAAAAAGAAAAGAGAACCAACGAAGTTGAAATACTTCATCCCCTCATCGCCGATAAACTCTTTAACCATACCCTTGATAAATTCCAGCGAAATTTCAGCGATACTTTGAATTTTTCCTGGAACCATAGACAGGCCACCCCGAACAACCAACATGAACAGGCCAAACACAATGGCCATTCCAATCCACATGGCGATGACAGCCTTATTAATCGACAGATCCAGACCGCCAATGCTCAGGTGAATGATGGGGTGCAACTCAAAATGATGTAAAGGACTTTCCATGAATTTATTATCTATCTTTTTGTTTTTTATTGTTTTTTTGAAGATCCAAAGGATCCTTAACATCTCCCGGCAAGCTCGCCGTAGCGATGCGATACACATTCAATGATCCGGCCGCTCCACCGAATAAAACACCTAAAACCAGAAACCAGGGACGCGTGTCAAAAAACTTGTCCAAGGCATACCCCATCATCACACCGATGAAAGTGGCAACTATCAATTCCACTCCCAGCCGCAGGGCAATCCCCATACCTTCGCGAAAACCACTATCTTGTGCCATCGGTTTTTTCAGGGATGTATTGGGTGATGCAGGAATAAGAAGGGCATACTATATATCAACCCTTCTGAATTGTCAAAAATGTCTTTGATTCGGAAGGACAGGAACTGTATCAAGCATTAAATTTTCGAAAGGCTCGATCATCAGCACACCAACCGATATAAAACATCGTCTACCCTCTTTAATTGCAGGAAGCCAATAACACTTACAACAGCCTCCTGCACAGTTGACAGACAAACGGGAAGACGATATACCGGAGTCTGAGATATGTCAACAAAAAATGAAAACAATCTATAAAAACAAATAATTCGAGAAAACCAGGAAGCTAAACCATTACCTCAATAGCCCCAATCAAAAGAAACGATAAATCTTTTTAAAGTCATAGGTATAGAGGCATTCATTTAATTTAATACGGCAACTCCCCATAGGTTGATTCGTATTCTGCCAGGGGAATCATATCGATCGCATCCCAAGGACATCCTTCAAGGTAGGTATCCATAGGGCCCTTGGAAATACATTTTTTACAACCGATGCATAACAGCGGATCGACTTCTACCCGATTGAATACAGGAGCCGTCTCGTTCTGGACTTCATACATACAAAGATCCACGGGACATTCGGTGACGCAGATTGGAGACCCACCACAACCTGTGCAGGCATCATTGATCACAGCCAGTATTTTCGGTTTTCTTTTTCTTTGAACCGACCTTTTTGGTTTTTCAGACAACACAGCCATAACAATATTCCAAAGATAATAGTTTAAGAATTGATTTAATATAGATATATTAACAAATTTCGCTTGGCTTTATATCAGATTATTTGCATTTTTTCAAAATTTCCTGAAAATTTTAAAAATCAAAATTATTGAAACCCTAAATCCATCGACTTTCTGGATCTAAAAATTATTCAATCATTGATCCATATGACGCAAAATTGAATTCAAATTTATAAATTCTTTGTGCAAATTTTTTCCCGGGTCCCACCTTTTGATAGACCATTTCCCATCTTTCCAGAAACATTATAATTTTCTGCAGGTGGATACCTCCCACTTCCAATTCACCCAACAATTCGCCCTTAAAGTTTCAACCCTCTTGATCCACCCTTTCGCCCCCCGACTGACATTACCCTATCCTGCTCAAAAAGGAACAAATGAACCTTCCGGTTGATTTCCACCACCAAATACACTTCGTTATTTCTCCTTAAAAACTATAACTATTTATAAATAAAAGCATTATAGGGTTTTCATAAACCTGGCATAGACCTTGCTTTTGTACTATTGACTGGGTTGATTACTAAACTACTTTTGACTTTTGTAGAATTCGCAATCAGTGAATTTTAATTAGGTAAAACCAGTTCAAGCGTAAAACCTATTCATCATTAACAAGCCAATTCAAAAAGGAGGTTCTTGTGGATTTCAAAAAAACTTTCACAACATTATTTTTAACCTTCATTACTTCAATAATTTATACCTCAACCTCGTTTGCCTTTTTTTCGGATTCTTTGTCAGATAATGATATTACGACCGCCATCGAAACAGATTTATTTATTGACGATGGGGTTTCATCTCATCTTATAGATGTTTCCACCAAGGATGGGATCGTCACTCTTTCGGGTTCGGTGGACAATATTCTTGCTAAGGAAAGGTCCATTAAAATTGTACAGACGATTCGAGGGGTCAGATCCATCATCGACAAAATTTCAATTCTCCCGGTTAAACGGAGCGATGAAGAAATTTTAAAGTATGTTAAATATGCCCTTGACCGCGACCCTGTGACGGAGAAAAAGGACATCTCGGTTTCCGTTGAAAACGGCATCGTTACCCTTAAGGGAAAAGCGGATTCCTGGCAGGAAAAACTGATTGCCAGCGAAGTAACCAAAGGAATATCCGGTGTAAAAAATATAAACAACCTTATGCACTTTGATATTGATCTAGACCGAGCGGACCTTGAAATCAGAGACGAAATCCTTGCACGCTTAAAGTCCGATGTCTGGATTTTCGAACCTTTGGTCAAGGTAGTCGTTTTTAAGGGAAACGTTACTTTAAAAGGGACCGTTGGAAGCCTGGCTGAAAAAAAGAGGGCAGGATTATTAGCCTGGGTTCTAGGCGTTAAAAAGGTCGATAATAGCGGACTCAATGTAAATCCAGGAATCGATGATGAATCCAAACGGCCCCACAAGATTGTTTTTCTGACGGATGAGGAAATCAAATCCGCTATTCAAGATGCATTTCTTTATGACACCAGAGTAAATCCTTTCAATCCAAAGGTTGAGGTAGAAAATGGGCTTGTGACCCTATCAGGGGTGGTTGACAACCTGAAAGCCAAAAAATCTGCGGAGAAAGACGCCGCCAATACCTATGGCGTATGGAGAGTGATCAATAAATTAAAAGTGCGCCCAAAGGATATGTTAAGCGATTCCAAAATTGAGGAATATGTCAAGGATGCACTCGCCTTTCACCCTTTGGTAGACCGCTATGATATCAAGGTTCAGGTTAGAAACAAGAAGGTGCACCTAAATGGAGTTGTAGATACCGTTTTTGACAAAAAAAGAGTGGATGACGTGGTGTCTGGAATTAAGGGCGTCGGTGAGATTAACAATCGGCTAAAAATCAACAACTCATGGCCCTTTAAAAACGATGCTGAAATCCAGAGAAATATTGAAAATGAATTTTTATGGAGTTTAATGGTTGATGGAGAAGACATTTTCGTATCCGTCGCCAACGGGAAAGCCTCCCTGCGAGGGAATATCGAAAGCTTGAATGAATTAAAAGCGGCTGTAAAAAATGCGTTTGAGGGTGGAGCTCGCTCTGTGGATGCTCACATGAAATTCATGAATGGGTCAGACAACCTTTTTGTCAAACAACAATTTTCCTACAAGGATCTTGAAGTCTGGCCTTAGCAAAGGGTTTTGAATTTAAGGGTCCTTATCTCATAACTTCATTCAAATCAATCTTTTCAGGTTAATTCTATAACCTTAGTATTGCCCGTTTATGGTTAAGCTTTTCCCTTTCTGTTACACTTAAAGGACGGTTTAGAAAGAATAATAAAAGCCTTGGAGCATCATTAGATTCCCAATCACATTACTTTTAGGTGTTTCAGGTAAATTTGTTATTTTCTAAATCGAAGCTTTTCCATATCGGGGAATATCTTCTAATTTGTTAAAGTTCCCCTTCCACAATAAACAACATCCAAAGAATCCGATTTACCCTGATTCTTTGGATGCCGACACGATCCCTAAACTAAGTGCATTTTAAGGGAGTTGAAGGCATTTACATCTTTTAACTACTGTATTATGATTTTTGACGATTCCCCTGATTTTTTAAAACCTGGGCCATTCAAACTTTTTTTACAAGGTCACCAGATTTTCCATGGCTTTTGACGATATTCTTGGCCAACACATTCCTGCTCAAATTTTACTTAAAGGCCTTAGGCAAAACGTCATTGGCTCGACCTATTTGTTTTACGGTCCGGAAAGCACAGGAAAAAAAAAGACAGCATTCGAACTTGCCAAAGCTCTCAATTGTCAATCTCCGAATGATTCGGGTTCCTGCGGCCAATGTAACTTTTGTAAAAAAATAGAGCAATCGGTGCACCCGGATGTATTTTTGGTCGAACCTGTAAAATCAACTCCAACCGCCAAAGAAGCTTTCATTAAAATCGAAGCTATTAGGGATCTGCAGAAAAAACTTTCCTTTTTGCCTTACGAAGGAAAAACCAAAGTCGCCATCGTTGATGGAGCGGAGGCAATGAACGCACAGGCGGCCAATTCCTTCCTTAAGACCCTGGAAGAACCTCCTGACTCCACCGTTATTATTTTAATCAGCGCCAACCCTTATTTGTTGTTGCCCACGATTTTGTCCCGGTGCCAGGGGATCCGGTTCAATCCATTACCCCTTTCTATAGTTAAGCAAATACTCCTTAAAAATCCGGAAACCGAGGCCGAAGAATTGGAACTGCGCGTCAGTTTATCCCAGGGCCAGGTACAAAAAGCCCTTGAATCCAATATCGAGGAAACCCAGGTTTATAGAAAAGACTTGATAGGTATGTTAAACTCTATCTCTCAGGACCGAATTGATGTAGTGTTTCAATGGTCCAAATCCTGGTGCAAACAGTCGGAAAAATTGTTTCCCTTGCTCGACCAATTGCTTCATATGTTGCGGGATTTGGCTTTATTGCGAATCAGCCCTCAAATCGAACATTTACACAATCGGGATATCGTTTCAGATCTGGTACCTTTGGCGCAAAAAAGATCTTTGCGGGCCTATCTGAATATGTACCGGGAGGTTCAGGAAACCCGGCAGGCTTTATCGGGAAACGCGAATGCCCAGTTATCTCTTGAAATGATGCTTTTGAATTTCTGCAAAAGCTTGAGTTAATAATATATGAAATCATCAGCTTTAAAGGAAGACACCCCCTCCTGCCCTTTGCCGGACAGGCCTATTCCCAAGTTCATCATCGGTGTGCGCATTCGGGGGTACGACAATACCGGGCATTTTGATCCCGGTGATCTGAAGTTACGTGTCGGCCAACAGGTGATCGTGGAAACCCTGCGAGGAGAGAAACTCGGATGCATCGCTTCCAATAAAATCACCAATTACAGAAAGGACAAATCGGAAACCGTCCTTAAGGTGTTGCGGGTGGCCACTGCGGGAGACCTGGAAGCGGAGGAAAAAAAACATGCCTTCGAAGCCCGGGCCAAACAATTTTGCATTGAAAAGATCGAAGAGTTGGGACTCGCCATGAATTTGAGCCGGGTAATTCAATACCCGGAGTTGAAAAAGATCGTGTTTTATTTCACCGCCGAAGGCCGTGTCGATTTTCGAGAACTGGTGAAACACCTGGCGCAAAATTTAAAATCGAAAATCGAGCTGAAACAGGTGGGGGTACGCGACGAGGCAAAATCTATTACCGGACTCGGCATGTGCGGCCAGACGTTGTGTTGTTCTACGTTTTTAAACGAATTCACTCCGGTGACCGTCCGTATGGCCAAGGACCAGGGGCTGGCCCTCAACCCGAGTAAGATATCGGGTGTCTGTGGACGATTAATGTGTTGCCTGCAATACGAGCACGGGGTGTATCGCCAACTGATCAAAAACCTCCCCAAACTCCACAGCCGGGTGGAAACCCCTGAAGGACCCGGCAAAGTCATGAAAAATGAAATTTTACAACAAAATGTAGTGGTCCGATTGGACGATGAAAGTATAATGACCTATCACAACGATGATCTGAAAAAACCATCCAAAGATTCTAACTGACCGTTCCTGTTATTCATCAACCCCTATTTGAAGATTAATAAATGAGCCAAGACCCACGCAAGTTTTTTGTGACCACTCCTATATATTATGTCAACGATGTTCCACATATCGGGCATGCCTACACAACCATCGCCGCGGATGTGATCTCGCGCTACAAGCGTTTGGAGGGTTACGAGGTCTTTTTTCTTACCGGCACCGATGAACACGGTCAAAAGGTTCATCAAGCCGCCGAGCAATCGGGAGTGACGGCACAAGCCCATGTTGATTCCCTGCACCAGCGGTTTAAGGATCTTTGGGTGCGCTTTAACATTTCCAACAGCGATTTCATTCGCACCACCGAGGAACGCCATACAAAAGTAGTTAAAGAAATTCTGAAAAACCTGTTTGACCGTGGAGAGATTTATCGCGACAGCTACGAAGGCTGGTACTGCCTGCCAGACGAACGCTTCTGGACGGAGAAAGATCTCATCGACGGCAATTGTCCCGAATGCAAACGGCCCGTAGAAAAAATTAAGGAGTTTAATTATTTCTTCAAAATGGGTCAATACCAGGAATGGTTGATCGATCATATCAAAAGCAATGAAGACTTCATCCAACCCACCTCGCGTAGAAACGAGGTACTGGGATTTCTGGGGAAACCGCTGGAAGACCTTTGCATCTCGCGTCCGAAAGAGCGCCTGCCCTGGGGCGTCCCCCTGCCCTTCGATGAAGATTACGTTACTTATGTATGGTTTGACGCGCTCATCAATTACATATCGATCCACGGCGATCTGGAGGGCATCAAAGCTAGCGGATACTGGCCATGCCAGCATCATCTGGTTGGAAAAGATATCCTCACCACCCATGCTGTTTACTGGTCTACCATGTTAAAAGCTATGGGTCTGGAACCGCCGGACAATATTTTTGCCCACGGCTGGTGGACGGTGAATGGACAAAAAATGTCGAAGTCTTTAAGGAATGTGGTGGAGCCCAATTTGCTTATCGACCAATTCGGCGTGGATGTGATCCGCTATTTCGTCATGCGCGAAGTACCTTTCGGACTGGATGGTGACTTTTCGCATAAGGGGCTGATCGGCCGGGTCAATAGCGACCTGTCGAACAATCTCGGTAACTTGCTCAACCGCACGCTGAACATGATCAAGAAGTATCAGGGCGGTATCATACTTCCACCGGCAGAAGAGACTGATGCGGACCAGGCTCTGAATAAAAAAGCGGCAGAGGTCCTTAAAGAAATACGACCCCTTTACGATCAATTGGCATACAACAAAGTGCTGATCAAGGTTTGGGAGCTGGTGGATTTGACGAATCAATACATTAATAATATGGAGCCCTGGAACCTGGCCAAATCGGATGAAGGCAAGACACGCTTGACCCGCGTTTTGTACAATTCCTGCGAGTCTTTAAGAATGACGGCAATCCTGTGCTCGCCCTTCATGCCGGGCAAATGCGAAGAACTCGTCAAGCAATTGGGCATGGACCAAAGCATCGGCGAACAAGGACTGGCTTCACTGGAGTCCTGGGGCTATCTGGCAGGTGACACGCAAACCCAGGCCGGGGAACAATTGTTCCCACGCATTGATGAGGAGGCGGAGAAAAAGATACTGGCTACTCTTGAACAGGCAGGAGATGAAAAAAAGATCGATGAAAGCATCGAGCCGGTGCTGGATCAGGTGACCATCGACGACTTTTTCAAGATGGATTTGCGGACGGCTAAAATACTGGAAGCTGAAAAAGTAAAAAAATCCAAAAAATTGATAAAATTAAAAGTGGATATCGGATGCGAAACCCGCCAGGTGGTTGCGGGAATTGCGGAGGCCCATGAACCGGAAACCCTGGTCGGGAAAACGGTCATTTTGGTCGCGAACCTGAAACCGGCCAAGCTGATGGGCATTGAATCGCAAGGGATGATCCTGGCAGGAAGCGACGAAGGCAAAATTTTGTTAGCCGGATTCGATGACACTTTAAAACCTGGAGTTCGTGTTAAATGATAATAGATACCCATGCCCACATTGATGGGCCCGATTTCGATGAAGACCGCGAAGAAGTGATTCAACGCGCCGTCGATAGTGGAGTGCAATATATTTTGAATATCGGATGCGATGTCGAAAGCAGTTATCAATCGCTGGTCCTTGCAGAACAATATGCCATGATTTACGCAACGGCAGGGGTGCATCCGCATGATGTTAAAAACATCAACGATTATACCTATTCGAATTTGCGGGAGATGTTGGCGCATCCCAAAATGGTGGCGGTTGGAGAAACCGGACTAGACTATTTCAAAAATTATTCGCCACAAGACTTGCAGAGAATCCACTTTCGAAAGCACATCGAATTGGCATTGGAATTGAAAAAACCACTCATCATCCATTGCCGAGATGCGAATGAAGATATGGTCTCCATTTTGTCGGAATACTATCCCAGTGCTGATAGCCCGTCTGGAATCTTTCATTGCTTTTCCGGAGACCAAAATTTGGCCGATAAAGCTTTGGAAATGGGATTTTACATTTCCTTTTCCGGCTCGGTTACCTTTAAAAAGCTGGACCATTTGCGCGAGGTTGCGAAAACCATTCCTGCCGACAAATTATTTGTGGAAACCGATTGTCCGTTTTTAGCGCCGGTTCCCAAACGGGGAAAGCGCAACGAGCCTGCCTATGTAAACCATACCGCAGAATTGCTGGCGGAGGTACGCGGATTGAAACTTGAGGATTTGCAACGCGCTTCAACCCTCAACTTTTTCGAATTGTTCGGCATCGGCGAAGCGGCCCCTTCGGGCACCATTGTGTACCAGATCCGGGATTCGCTTTACATCAACCTGACCAATCGATGCACCGACAATTGCGTGTTCTGCACACGGCTCACACGGCCTATCGTGCAGGGTTACAATCTGGCCTTGAAACGAGAGCCGACTTCTGAAGAAATCTGGGACGCCATTGACGACCCGGCAAAATACAAGGAGGTCGTGTTTTGCGGTTACGGTGAACCCACCCTCCGTCTGGATGTGGTGAAGGAGGTGGCAAAAAAAATCAAAGACGCCGGTGGACGGGTACGGTTAAACACCAACGGTCACGGAAACATGATCCATAAACGCAATATTCTGCCGGAACTGAAAGGTCTGATAGATGAAGTTTCAGTAAGCCTAAACGCTGACTCCTCAGAAAAATATGACGAAATCTGCCAGCCGCTACCCATGTTTCGTAACCGGGCTTATGGTATGATAAAAGAGTTCATCGCCGAATCGCGAAAGTATATTCCCGATGTCCAGGCGACCATTGTCACCCAACAGGATTCGGTCGATGAAGACCGTTGCAAAGAAATTTCCGAAAATGAGTTTGAGGTTAATTACCGTGAACGCAGATACAATATGGTGGGTTGAACCATGAAAGGCTGGATACCCTTAGGATCCATTTTCGGCGGTTTGAGCGTCATCCTTGGAGCTTTCGCCGCACACTCCTTAAAAGCCCGATTGACCGAGCAAAAGCTTGCCACCTTTCAAACGGCGACTCAGTACATGTTCTACCACAGTATTGCGCTCATTCTGGTCGGAATATTATCTCTACAATTGGGAGAACCCGCCAATAAAAAGTTAAAACTTCCCGGTCGTTTATTTGCCGCAGGCATCGTGCTGTTTTCCGGTAGCCTGTACGCCCTCGCCTTTGACGGCCCCAGGTTTTTTGGTCCCATCACCCCTTTGGGCGGCTTATGCTTCATAATCGCCTGGTTCTCTTTAGCCATTAATTTTTTGAAAAGATAACCTGTTCTGAAAGAGACACCATCCTTGAGGCTCAGTTTGAAAATTCGGTTTGGGCGGATCGTACGCGTTTAAGGCAAGTCATTACTAATCTGCTGTCAAACGCCATCAAATACAATAAACCAAAGGGACAGGAATCGGCTTATCCATCACTAAACGGTTTCTCGATCTTATGGGGGGCGCTATCAACGTAGAAAGTGATTTTGGACACTGAAGCCGTTTTACTATCAAGTTGAAAAGAGCCGAGTCGGGAATTGATTCCAATAATAGCCCTGGCGAAATGAGGTCTTCTGTCAGGGACTAAATTCCCCTTCGGTCATTTCACAAACTTTTTCTTCATTTGAGTTTTTTTCGTAAATAGATTATAACACTTTAAAAGACTCTGATTGACAGGGGTCACACCTGATCCTTTTTCCAAGAGATCGCATGGATTACAAGACCATCTTTGTTGTTGATCCGGTAAAAAACGAACGGATTCAACTCTCCAAATTTATCAAACATGACAAGTTCACGGTCATGGCCTTTTTGACCATTGCCGATTGTTTCAAAAAAGGCAAGCAGTTGACAGGCGACCTGATTGTTTATGTATATCGACCTGGTAAGGCGGATTTGGACCCCATCCTTAAGATCAAGGATAAATACAAGAAAATCCCTCTCATCATTTTAACCGATTCGGATCCTGGCCAGATCAGCCTTACGTCTTTGGAGGAAAATGGGTTCAGCCAGATTTACAAAGCTGGCAATTCGGATAAGGTCCGTGAAATCGCTTATGAAATTTTAGCCCCCGATGGATTGGTTCCACGACCCGAAACCCCCCACCCTGTCCCCATCACCTGAAATCCAGGCGTAAAATATGGACAAACCTCACTCGCCGACCGTGGAATTGACTCTGGGGCCTATCCAAATTGGCAGGGGTCATCCTGTAGTACTTATTGCCGGACCTTGTGTCATCGAATCTGAAAAACACGCCCTGGACACAGCACAACAGTTGAAAAGTATCACCTCCAAGGCGGGCATTCCATTTATTTATAAATCCTCATACGACAAAGCCAATCGCACCTCCATACAATCGTTTCGCGGCCCCGGTTTGGCGGAAGGGTTGAGGATTTTGAATAAGGTGAAACGGGAGATCGACGTCCCGGTTTTATCCGACATTCACAAAGAAGAGGAAATCGAACCTGCCGCTGAGGTTCTCGATATATTGCAAATCCCCGCCTTTCTTTGCAGACAAACGGACTTGCTGGTGAAAGCGGCAAAAACCGGAAAAATGATTAATGTCAAAAAGGGTCAGTTTTTGGCTCCCTGGGACATGAAGCACGTCATTAAGAAATTAGAAGATGCAGGTAACAGGAAAATTCTGCTCACCGAACGTGGATTTATGTTCGGATACAATAACCTTGTGGTAGACATGCGTTCGCTGGTGATCATGCGGGAGTTGGGTTATCCCGTAGTTTTCGATGCCACTCATAGCGTGCAACAACCCGGAGGCCAGGGATCCTCCTCCGGCGGAAACCGCGACTGGGTCCCGCATTTGGCGCGGGGCGCTCTGGGAATCGGATGCGATGCCTTGTTCATGGAAGCCCACCCCAATCCCGATGAAGCTCCTTCGGACGGACCCAACATGGTTAAAATGGATACCCTGCCTCATCTATTAGAGCAAATCCGGGAGTTGGATGCCTTGCGAATCCGGTTCGAAAAAGGTTAACGTTTTTCCTTTCCTTCTTCACGCGTAAGAACCTGTGGGTAATCAGCCCAAAATGTCACCAACGATTTTTGGGATTATGAAGAATATTCACCTTCACTCCCGGCAAATGTAGTCTGTTTAATTGGCGGGTATAAAAACTGCAGATTACATTCCTTTCCGAACCGGAAAACCGCCTGAGACCTTTAAATTTTTCGACCGGAAGAATTCTCGACTAGCGAATGTGTGCATGAAGGATGGGTGAAGTCAATATGATCTGATTGCCCTTTGCCTGATGAAGAGCGATCCTGAAATGATTCCTGGCCTCTCCATGGTTGCCGAGTTTGTCCAGGGTCACCGCCTGGTTATAATGAACCTCTCCACAATCTTTGGCGTTTTTTTCTGCCAGTTCGAAATGTTTCAATGCCAGCGGTAAATTCCCCATTTTGAAGTGGGCAATTCCTTCCTGATTGTGTTTGATGGCATCTTCATGAGTTCCCGCAGGTAACTGAAGAAGGCCTCCCTGAGCCGACACGGTAAGGGGTATTAGAAAAAAAATAGTTGCAACAACTAAAGCTTGAAATTTCTTCATGGTCTTAGCCTCCCAAATAAACCATTGCCTGGACCTTATTCCTTAAGTACTGGTTTTTTCAGTTCCAGAAAGTTTGTCACCCTCTCTTCTCTCCCCCCAAGGGGAGAGAAGATTATCGAGGGCTTCAATGGGAATCGAAGGTCTATGTCACCCAGTTAAATAGCAAGGCCTGTGCCATTTTTTAAGCGGGCTTTGATTCTAAATGCTTAACCCTTGACTTTAAAGGGTTTTAGACGGGCTTTCTGGAATTCCATCGCGTATTACATAAAATGTTTGACTGCTAAAAAATTTCAATTTGAGATGGAATTTCCCGATATGGGAATCTCATTTCTGGAATCTAGTTCAATTTCGGTACGCAAACACACAATAAAAGTTCAGCTCTCTGAACTAAATCAATAGAAAATACTTATTAAATAACACTGATTTTGAATACCCTCATAATATCAGATGCACATACATCAAGTTTTCTATTGAAATAAAATTTTGTTTTTTATACCTTTCATTATATCCAAAAAAGTAACGCGGTTGGCTGGACAGGAAAAATAAATTTTTTTTCATTTGAGCTTTTCCAGCTAAAAATTTCCCACAAGCACCTGACCCTGTTTTCAGGTCCAGTATCCCGACTGCTCCCGATGTCTATTTAAACCATGGCATTTCAATGTTGCGGTTAAAAACAATTCTTTTCTGCTTACTGGCTTTGACCCTGTTTTTACAGGGATCCGTGAACGCCGTTGAAAACAAATCCTCCATAGTTTCACCTTACTGGCAAACCGATTCAGGCTCCTATACTTTCCTGGCCATTAGCCACCCTTCATTGACTTTTATGAACTCCCAAATTGGGGTTCGAATACAGGCGCAATTAAAAGATGGTTCGAAAAGTGGAGTTTTTGAATCTCCAAATCCGAATGGAATTTATGAATTTACCATTTCACGTAATCAAACGAAAAAAGTTTTTATTGTCACCACCAACGATCCGATTTTTAATCCCGGCAATTTTCCCTCCGAACTTCTCATTGTAAAAACCGGTTCTGGAGCTCAAGGGCAATTAGCCTTCAGCCCCATCGCAAGTGACCCAGAGAGCTACGCTGGCAATACTAACTCTGAAGGCCGGGGACACCCTGATATCACCATGTTGAGTTTATGGGGTGCGGTGGTGGTACAAAGTACCAGCACCGGATTTGCCATGGAATTTGTTGGGGACCATCATGATTCGGTAGCCCAGCCCCGTGGAGGCATCGCGCCTTCGGGTGATGTAACTGTGGGATTCAATACGATTTCATCCAGTGGTTCCGAGTCCTCATTTGATGTGAATGTCCCGGTTGTGCTAAACCAGGCCTCCCCATCAACGGTTAACGTGAATTACTCGGTAAGTGGCGGAACGGCATCGGGGTCGGGTGCCGATTATGTTTTGTCCAATGGCTCTCTGTCCTTCGCCCCAGGGGAAACCAGTAAAAATATTAACGTTCTGATTGTGGATGATGCCCTGGCTGAAAGCAATGAAACTATCAGCCTGAATTTATCCGATGCCAGCAATGCAAACCTTGGGACCTCTTCATTTACCTATACCATTCTGGATGATGAATCGACACCCAGCGTCGCTTTTGATCAAACCACCGCCGGTGCATCAGAAGAGACAAGCGATGTTCCCATCGCCGTGTCTTTATCCGCGGCATCGGGTGCCTCGGTTTCGGTTCAATATGCAGTAACCGGCGGGACAGCCGTTTTAAACACCGACTACAGCATCGCTAATACCGATGGCGGCACATTGAGTTTTACTCCGGGAGAAATATCCAAAGATATCATCCTGTCCGTCGTAGACGATGGACAATCAGAGTCCGATGAAACTTTGGAAATCACTTTGTCCAATGCCTCAAACGCATCATTGGGAACGAACACCACACATACTTATTCCATCATTACCGTAGAATTAAGCGGCCAGGTGTTGGACACCAACGTGGCCGTGAACACCGACGGTGAGTTGCCCATAGTGGGAGCCACGGTTTCTTTAAAGGGAACCGGGATATCTACTACCACGGATTCTAATGGAAATTTTGTTCTGACCAATATCCCCACGGGGGAGCAGGTTTTGGATATTGATGCGACCACCGCGGACCCGGCTCCGGATGAATCGGAATACGCCAGTTTCCGGGAAGGGTTAATGATAGAGGACGCAAAGAATACAATCCAACGTCCCTTTTATCTGCCTCGTATTGACGGTAATAGTCTTACTACCGTCAACCCGATGGCCACCACGGAAGTCAATAATTCCAATCTGGGAGTGAGTATTTCCATTTCAGCTGGAAATGCGAAGAATGAAGATAATTCGGATTTCACCGGCGAGGTATCCATATCCGAGGTGCCCGAAAACCTGGCGCCTGTGGCTTTACCGGAAAATATCAATCCTGGATTATTGATCACCGTGCAACCTGCGGGCTTGATTTTTACGAATCCGGTACCAATCACTTTTCCAAATGTAGATGATTTGCCCTCCGGAACGCTTCTCGATATTTGGTCTGTGAATCCGGATACAGGAACATTTTCAATCGTTGGCCAGGCACAGGTCAATGACGATGGCATCATTGAAACCATTTCAGGAGGATTGTCTTTAGCCAGCTGGCACACCATGATGCCGCCGGAACCGGAAACGGATGAAGGTGAAAATAATGAGGAAAATGATGATAGAAAAAAAGAAGAGAAAGAATGCACGGGCTCTCAAACCACCCTTTGCGCGGGCCATTTGACCATCATTCATCCTTTAGCGTCCTACAAGTCATTCAACCAGATCCAGGAAATGGCCCTCATCTACAACAGCCTGACGGCGGACCCCCGACCCATTATTGTTTCCAAGGTGACCAATCCGGTGGTAAGCGCCGTTCCTCTTACCGTTTCTACGAATCTGGAAATAGATGGGGTTATTCAGGATGCAGAGGTATTCACGGACACCTCGGTCCTGAATGAAGACGTTGAAGAGGTCTATCGTCAGGCGAGACAATTCGATGCCAATAGCCTTGCCACGGGTGTCCATCTTTACAGGATGCTTATTAAAAACAACTTTCTTTCCAGTTCTATTGCTGCAATCAAATCGGGCCGTGTACTGGTTCACAATCGGAACCAAAGTCCGTTTGGTGCGGGATGGGGCCTGTCGGACACCTTTAAAATGACCACCTCCAATGTGGTCCCGGGCATCTTTCCCAACGGTGCGATCAGGTGGATCAGTTTTGATCTGGCTATCTCCCAGGGGGATGGAAGTATACAGGCCTACCGGTGCTCACAATGCACCCTTGGGGAAAACGAGCTGTCCGGTCCTCCGGGAAGCTTCACCACACTTACCAGGAAAGGGGATGGGTCCGCAATTTTAAGGTTTAAAGACGGAACGGAAGTGTTCTTTGATACGCAAGGCCGGCATTTTAAAACGGTGGACCGTAACGGAAATACGAAAAGCTACATTTATGATGGGACGGGGAAACTCGCCGTGATACTGGATCCTGTGGGCAAAGCGTTTCGTTTATCTTACACGAATGATCTTTTAAGCTCAGTGGTCGATCCTGCAAACCGAACCACTTCATTTCAATATGACGGGAATGACAATCTCACAAAAATAACAGATCCCGATGGATCCATCAGGCAATTCGGATACGATTCCAATCATCGTATGACTTCGCAAACATCCAAAAACGGATTTGTAACCAATTACGATTACAACTTTGCCGGAAGAAACACCAAGGTCACTCGACCTGATAATTCTACGGCAACCGTGGAACCGATTCAGGTTGTGGGCCTGGTCGATCCGGATTCGGGTTTTGGAACTGAAGGGAATCCCGCTCCCCTGGTATTTTTTGGAAAGGTTAAATCCACCTACACCGATGGCAACGGGAACCAAACAATTTATGAGGTGGACAGTTTTGGCGCAACCACCTCGAAAACAGATCCTTTGGGTAATGTCACGACAACCGTGAGGGATGAAAATGGTCTTCCCACTTTAATCACGCTTCCGGACGGGTCCATCACCACGTTTACTTACGATTCCTCGGGCAATGTTTTAACAGCCACGGAGTCGAATACGAACGGGGATTCGACAAACACGTTTACATACGAATCCACCTTTAACAAAGAAACATCATTTTCAGATCCCAATGGTAACGAGGAAACGTTCGAATACGATGCATCAGGAAACCTCATTCGAAGCACCGATGCAATGGGAACCCAAACCGAGTTTAAATACGAAGATCCCGATTGTCCCGGCCTGGTAACCAAAATAACGTCCGCGGTTGGGCTTTCGCAAGAATCCCGCTTGATAAGCGAATATGATGATTGTTGCAATTTGAAAAAGATCACCGATCCTCTGGGAAACACGATTCAGCAGGAATACGATTCGACCGGAAATGTTTCCAAAACCACAGACGCCCTTGGAAGGTCGGTCCGCTATCAATACGATGCCTTGAACCGGGTGACTAAAGCCATTGATGATACCAATTCGGATACCGATCCACCATGCGGCACCTCCGGCGTCACCTGTTTCGAATACGATGCCAACGGTAATGAAACGGTAATCACTGATGGACGAGGGAACACGACGCAATACGCTTACGATGAGCGGGACTTTTTGGTATCCAGGACCGACCCGGTGGGCAATCAGGAAACTTATCAATACGATGCTAATGGAAATATTACCTTTAAGGTTAAAAGAGACGGTCAACCCATCTTTTTGGAATACGACGGGCTTGATCGTTTAATACGAAAGACAATTTTGTCCAAAGCCAATCCTCTCGTGGAATTCAACGCGACCCAATCGGAAGGGGCCGAAGATGAAACTCCCGCTTCCATTTCGGTAACACTTTCAGCAGTCCTCCCTCAAACCATCACGGTCGATTATATCGTTAGCGGTGGAACTGCGACGGGCGGAGGCGTCGACTTTACTCTTGCCAATGGAGCCCTCACTTTCTCACCGGGTGAGATCTCCAAAACCATTGACATTGCCGTTGTCGACGATGGAGTGAACGATCCGAATGAAACGATAGAAATCACATTATCCAATCCCACAAATTCTGACCTGGGACCCAATATTGTGCACACTTTTACGATTCAATGATTATGAATGAGCCGAAACGATCCATAAAAATGAATAACCGGATTTTCCTGGGAGTCCTATCCCTGCTATTGGTACTAGGATTTTCCGGGTGGAGTCATGCACAAACTACGATCACCCAAAATATTACCACCGGCACCACCTGGGATACGGCAGGAAGTCCCTACGTTGTGGACGGAAATATCAGTATCAACACAGGGATTACCTTGACCATCGATCCCGGTGTGGTGGTAAAATTTGAAGTGGACCGGTCTTTGACCATCAATGGAACGTTAAGCGCAATTGGAACGGACTTAAATAAAATAGTATTCACATCCATTAAGGACGATACCGTGGGAGGCGACACCAATGGCAATGGAGGAGCAACCGCTCCCGCTCCAGGAGATTGGGACTTTATAAAATTCGGAGCGTCCAGTCTGAACTCGCAATTGGAGGAGGTTGAATATCGGTTTAGTGACTTTGGTATTCAAATCCTTTCAAACTCCGTGAGCCTCAACGATGGCGTTTCTGCGTTTAACAATCAATACGCCATCGATATTCAGTCGGCTTCGCCCACCATCACCAATTTTACTATGGAGAATAATACCGTTTGCGGGATCCTCATTAGTGGCGGTACTCCGGTTTTAACGGGAAACACCATTCAAAACAATGACTGTGGTATACAGGTTCACGATTCCTCGAATTTATCGTCAATCAATAACAACGCGATTCAAAATAATACAAATGAACCCCTTTCGTTGGATGGTAACGGGATCGCAAGCACCCTGGGTAATTTTACATCCACAAATACCCTCACCGGAAATGGTTTCAATGGCATCGGGCTTTCGGGTTTTCTAACCCAGAACGCAACGTTGACAAAGGATCCTAACCTTCCCTATATTTTAAAGGCCAAGTCTCCAAACACTTCGGGCCCCAGCCTGGATATTGGCGGCTCGACAACCCTGACTATTGATGCCGGAGTTATTATCAAAGCGGAATTACCACCGACACAAAACTTCAGTGACATCAACGTAAACGGGACCTTTTTGGCAAACGGTACTGAAAACGATCCCGTATTTTTCACATCTATTCTGGATGATGTCGTAGGTGGCGATACGAATGGTGACGGCAATACCACAACGCCCGCTAAAGGCGACTGGGGATCCTTGTTCTTCCAGTCCTCAAGCTCCAACAGCGTTCTGGATCATATCGTTTTAAGATACAGCCACCATTTTCTGGTGATCAATTCAGATAGCACCACGATACAAAACAGCACGTTGCAATTTAACGATTTTGGAATCAGCATTTCCGATGCGTCACCAACGATAATGAATAACATCATTCAGAATATCGATGACACCGGAGCGGGGAACCCACCGATTACGGTCGAAGCCACTGCCGCCATATATGTCACGCGTTTTGATCCGGGGTCCAATCCTCCCAAATCGTTTCCAACAATTCAGGGCAACACCATTTGGGAAAACAATAACCACGGAATTTATGTCCATAATAATGCGTCCCCAACAATACAGGATAATGTGATCACCCAAAACGGAGGGGATGGAATTCACATTCAATCGGGATTCCCGAATATAAGCAATAACATTATTTTGGGCAACCAGGGCTTTGGGACCATAATGGATTCAAATGCAAATACCATTTCAGCAGAAAATAATTACTGGGGTCATTCTACCGGGCCTCTGGACAATTCTGATGATACGGGAACGGGAGGTCTATTCAATCCCAACGGACAAGGCAGTCCGGTGAGCGATTTTATCGATTATGATCCATTTTTGACAGACGAACCTTTTGCCGTAACCGTGCGCAACGTCTCTTTTCAAACTGCGCAAACCAAGGGTAAAGAAGAGGTTCCTTCGGTGCCCCTGACCGTTGTTTTGACTCCAGCCGCCGCTAACACGATAACGGTGGATTATTCGGCAAGTGGCACAGCTACAGGAGGCGGAGTGGATTTCACTTTACCCAATAGCACACTTACTTTCAATCCGGGAGAAACCGAAAAAACCATTAACCTGGTTATTGTGAATGACAACCTTCCTGAACCAGTTGAAAAAATCAATGTCAATCTCTCGAATCCAACCAACGTTACCATTGGAGCGATTGCTACCCATACCTATAGCATCACGGAGGAAACAGTCACTACTTATGAATTCGATTCAGTTGGAAATCTGATCACTGCAGAAGATGAAAACAGCAAATTGACTTTAACTTACGATCAGCAGGGAAGGATTCTTTCGACCTCGACCACCGGCTCTTCCAATCAACCATCAGTACAGATCACATACACCTACGATGCTTATGGAAACCGTTTAACGATGAATGATGGCATTGAGGGTGTCACCAATTACACTTACGACGGTTTAAACCGGTTGACCTCTATCACGAACCCTACCGGACAATCGGTAAATTACGAGTTCGATCCGCTCAACCGCCAGACCAAAACCACCTTTTCCAACGGAGTGGTCGGGACCTATGTATATGACGCCAACAATAACCTCACCAGTCTGACCCATACCCTTAATAATTCAACGGTTTCTTCAGTCAGTTATCCCTATGACGCAGGAAATCAGAGGACGGGATTGAATACTCAGCGCCCGGTCAATTCGGCTCAGACCAGTTTGATCTATCTGTACGATGACCTCGGACGCCTGGTTTTGGCAACCGACCCTGTTTCTGGAAATGACGATCAAACATTCGATTACGATCCTGTTGGAAACCGATTGAGTGAAGACAACCAGACCCTCGACTCGATATTCGATGACGCCAACCGCCTGCAGGAAGATGATAAGTTCGAATACGAATACGATGTCAATGGCAACGCGACCCGGCGCGAAGACAAGGATACCGGGGAAATCGATACCATGACCTATGATGGTTACGACCGCTTGATCACAGTAGAAAAAAGACCCGATGAAAACAGCTCTCCCACGGATACCATATTTTTCATTTATGATCCTATGGACCGCCGGATTGGAATCAATTCAGGTAGTTCAGAAACTATTTATATTTACGATAATGAAGATATCCTTTGGGAATATGATGAAAATCAAAACAACCCAAGAGCGCGGTACACTCACGGCATCGACCGGGACGAACCCCATGTCATGGACCGGGACGGAACGGAATATTTTTATATCGTAGACGGATTGGGTAATATCATCGACCTTACCAACAATCAGGGAGCAGTTCAGCAATCCTATCTCTACGACAGTTACGGAAATTTTTCATTGTTCGATGGTAATGGCTCTGCAATATCAAACTCTTCCGGGATTGCCAACCCCTACACCTTTACAGGAAGGGAATTTGATACGGGAACGGGCTTTTTCTATTATCGCGCTCGGTATTACGATCCGTTTACCGGCCGATTTGTTTCGGAAGACCCGCTGGGGTTTGAAGGTGAGGATATCAACCTCTACCGTTATGTTTATAACAGTCCGATCAATCTGAAAGATCCGGATGGAACTATTCCCGCCGCACTTGCGGTTCCCCTGGCGGGAGGACTCATCAATGGCTGGGGCGATGCTTCTCAATGCAAGGGCAATGTGTTGGAAAAATTTGCCGCCTTTGGAAAAGGATTTCTTAGCGGTGCGGTAGGTGCGGTTGCGGGTTTGGTTACGGGATCTTTATCAGGAGGCAATCCCTTTGCCGCAGGAGCGGTTTCTTCAGCCACCTCTAAATATATGGGGAATTTATTGAGAGGAAGAAAAACCCGGTTCAAAGAATTATTGAAGGCTGGCGTAAAAGGTGGCTTTGGCAATCGGTTCACCACCAAGCTTATTCCCAACAGGGGCATAAATTTCAGTGCCTGGTCCGACACCCAAAGAAGAGTGGCTCAAAGAACAATCAATAGTTCGGCGGGTCAATTAGGAAAAAAATGCGGCTGTTGAATAAAAAACCCAAATAATATCAGGGCGCAAGAGTCACCCTGTTGCGACCTCCATTTTTGGACGCATACATTGCCTGGTCCGCACGATCAACTAATTGATCCATGCTTTCGCCTTCCTTAAAATTAGCCACTCCCACACTGATGGTCACCTTCAATTGCCGGTCTCCATCAATATAATAATCTTTCTCAACCTGCATTCGAACTTTTTCGGCTACCCTTTGTGATTGCGTTTCGTCACATTTATGAAGCAGAACGACAAACTCTTCACCTCCAAAACGATAAAGCGAATCTGAGTTTCGTATCGAACTCTCGATGGAACTGGCGACCGACTCCAATACCCTGTCACCGATGGTATGGCCATAATTGTCATTGAACTTTTTAAAATGGTCGATATCAATAAACATCAATGCCATAGGATCTTTGTGCCTATTGAATTCATTCAGCGTTTGGCGAATTTTCATGTTGAAGGCATTGCGATTGTAAGAGTTTGTCAAGGGGTCTATCAGGGCATCACTTTCTAGTTGTTCCAATCGAAGCTTTAACTCCTGGGTGGATTTACGATAAGCCTCCAACTCTTTGTTGAGTTCAGTGGTTTCGTGTTTGATAGCCCTTAATTCCACAATCAAGCGGTCCTTGATGGCTTTAATTTCGGAAATACTGTCGGTTTTTTGAATCTTCCCGATATGGTTGTCCATGGAGTCACTGTATCCACCCGAGGAACCAATCATTTTTTTAAGGGAGAGCGTTAAGTCAATGATGATCTGTTTCAATTCGGTTTTTTCAGTAATGAGGAAAATCTTTTCTAATTTCGCCCGCACGAAATAATCCTGGATTTCCTTTGCCAGACCCGCTGGCGGCTTGTACCGGATCGATTTTTTCAGAACCTTTTGCAGATCATTCAGTTTTTTAGCCAGAATGTCCTGTTCTCCCAAAAGCTTGAAAACCCCATCTGAAAAAGCTACAAGTAGCCGGGTGGTTCGTTCAGTGAACTCGGCTTTTGGATTCTTTTTTCCTTCTTTATTGGAAGGTTCCATATCCCATCCCTTATTTAGATACGGTTAATTCGATAAATGAAACTATCTAAAGAGTGCTTGTATAACTGGATCAAAATTTTTTAATCAAAATTATAGCGAATTCCCTTGAGGATTCTCTATATATTTTTAAAATGGTCGGCGAACGTCCTGAACAAAAATAGCAAACTATTGAATCAATACAATTCATGCGTTTCAATTTGATGTTTAAAACCGTCTGTAGCGACATGGATAGCCCCGTTCCGATCGGTTCTCCAGATCCGAGTCCCTTGTTTTCGATACCTGGACAAGGTTTCCTGGTGAGGATGCCAAAATGGATTTAAGTATCCGGACGAGAAAAACACATGCCTGGGTTGAACTTTATCGATAAAATCCCAAGTGCTGGAAAACCGGCTCCCGTGGTGGGGTCCTTTCAGAAACTCAGCCTGTATACCAGCATCGGATTCCAGCAAATGGGTTTCCGCCTCATTAGCAATATCGCCAGACATCAATAGGCCGAAGTCCTGATAATCTATCCTAAGCACCAGGGAAAGGTTGTTGCCTCCCCGGGTTTGTGATTCCTTCCAGGTGTCCTCGATATAGCGCTTGTCAGGATGGATCGGACTGAGTATTGCCCCCCCTATAAAAAAAGAACGTCCCGGCCATAGGGTATAAACTTTAGCACCCTGCCGCTCGGCCTTCATTCGCAGGCGACGGAGCCGATCATCTTTTTGGCTGACTCCAAAATCAAGATAATGCTTAACGGGAAACAGGTCCAGAATTGACTCCAGGCCACTGATATGATCGTTATCCGAATGCGAAGCCACTACGTAGTCCAGCTTTCGGATTCCTTGTCCCCACAAAAACGGAGCCACCACTTTACCACCTACATCCAGCGCGTTTTTGTAAAACCCACCGCCATCCAACAGTAAAGTGGTATTGTCCGGAAACTCGATGAAAGTGGATTCCCCCTGCCCCACATCCAGAAACCAGACCGACAGCGGTTTGGAAAATCCCCAGGGCAAACGGGGCCAGACCAATCCAATCATCAGAAGGATCCCTGCGGTGGTTAAGGCTCTAAAAAGTTTAATATTGCCCCAACTGGTTTTTTTCAGGGGATCATCAAGAGCAGTGTTTCTTCTGTTCACCCACCAGCAGGGCCCTGCGAACAGTAAAAAGTAGTAGGCGACCAGGCTTAAGGGTGAAGGCGTCGGCAAGTGTATCGAAATAAAATCCAGGTTTCCCAGTTTTGCGGGTCCGAAATCAATGATTCGAACAAGTAAGGAAATAAGAGGGGCAAACACTCCCGCGAAGCCGATCCAGGCGAGATTCACGACAAGGACAAACAAGGCCAGAGGAATCAATAGAGTCGCTACGGGTATCATCAAAAAATTCAGGAGCCAGCCCGCAACACTAATTTGATTAAAGTGATACGCCAAAATGGGCAAGGTGCTCAAATAGGCCGCACAGTTGCAATAAAAAAGATTTTTACCATACTGCCACCATTTGCCTGTCGGCATCAGTTTGTCCAGAGGGTCTCTTTCCGCACTATTTAATAACTGGACTACAAACAGGATACTGAATACGGCAGTGAACGATAATTGCAGGCTTAAGGAGGCGATGCTTGCCGGATTCCATAACAAGATCAGGAAGGCGGCGGCAATCATTGTGTTGATGACCGTGTTTTCCCGGTTCAGCAAAATCGAAAACAGAAACAGCAAAACCATAATCGTTGCCCGAAGGGCGGAAACCTTGTCTCCTACCAACAGCAGGTAAAACAAAACTGGAAACACGGTCATCACGGCAATGAGCTTTGGGGGCCAACCGGCCAGGGCTCCACGACGATACCATTTATAAAAACCATAAAACAGGACGGGATAGCCAATAAAGAAAAATGCTGTGGCCACAAAGCCCATATGCAATCCCGAAACCGCCATTAAATGCGCCATTCCGGTATTGCGATAGGCTTCCCTGGTGGTTTCATCCAGAGAACTTTTATCTCCAAGCAACAAGGCCTTTAACAGGGCTCCCTCATCCCCTGGCCAATGAGTATCAATGGCATGAAGGATTTTGCCTCGTATCTGTTCCCGTTTGGATACTAAAAAGGGAAGTGGAAAGTATCCAATACTTTCAACCGATCCCTTACTGGAAAGGCTCCCAATTACATTAATGCCTTTTCTGGCCAGAAACCTTTGATAGTCGAATCGACCCGGGTTTTTAAAGTTTCGGGGGAGCTTTAAGCGGACCTTTTGGAACCGAACCCTATCTCCCACTTTCAAAGTGTTTCCGGGACGATAAACATTGATTTGTACTTTACCCGTTATATTGATCCGGACCTGGCCATAGCGCAGGGTTTCAGCTTCAACGATATAGCGGGTTTTATCAATTAACACTTCAGGTGGAATCAGTAGCTTTCCTGTAAGCTCAGCAAGGCGTCCGGCCTGAATATTTTTTCGAATATGATTTTTCGGAAGTTCCGGAGATACGCGAAACAGGGAAAGGATTCCAATAGTAAAAACTAACCCCAGCGCGACCCACTGCCAAGGCCGCGGTTTTTTGTTTCGAATAAAGACCCAGCACGCTGTACCTGTCAACACCGACGGGAGAATATAAGAAAAGAACAAACCGATGGGTCCTTGAACTGCAAAAAGGACTCCGCCTGAATAGGCTAAAAAGTAAGGGAGTAGAGGATACATCCTCTTCGGGAACCCAATATTCTGTTAAAAGATGGGCCAACGAATCCAAAAGGAAAAGCAAAGAGCTTATGACTTCTTTCCCGACTTTCTGGAAAGGCTTAAATCGATCCTTCGCTTTTTGATGTCAACTTCCTGAACCCGGACCTGAACTGTGTTTCCAATTCTATATGATTTACCAGTATGTTTTCCAATCAATCGGTGCTCGTCTTCCATATATAGATAATAATCGTCGTGAAGGGAAGAAACATGAACCAGTCCTTCCACAAAAACCGATTCCAGTTCAACAAAAAAACCGAATGCGGTAACTCCGGTAATCAAACCGGAATAGTGTTCACCAACTTTATTCGCCATGAACTGTGCACGACGCAAATCGACCATTTCGCGCTCAACCTCCATGGCCTTTATTTCGCGAGCCGTCGATTGGTCGGCGTAATCGGACATCAGGGGAAACAGCCGCTTGCGTTCCTTGACCAGGCATTTGTGGTTCATAAACCGCTTCACCAACCGATGCACTACCAAATCCGGGTAACGCCGAATAGGTGAAGTGAAATGAGCGTATTCATCAAAGGCCAGGCAATAATGGCCCGAGTCTTTACTGGAATACAGGGCTTTTTTCAACGACCTCAACATGAGCGTATTGATCACACGTTCTTCCGGATGGCCTTGGATTCGTTTCAACAGGTTTTGCAAATCTTTGGGTGTGGGACTGTTCGCATTATTTAAACGCATGCCAAAGCTTTTTATGAAATCATTGAAGCTGGAAATTTTCTCCGGATTGGGAGGGGCATGGGTTCGACTGATGAACGGAATGTTCTTCTTTCTGAGGTCCTGGGCAACCGCCTGGTTGGCCGCCAGCATGAACTCTTCTATAAGTTCATGCGCCGGATTGTGTTCGGCCTTTTGTATCCGTTCCACCTGCCCCGAACCGGAAAGAATGATTTCGGCTTCGGGAATCTGGAAATCGACACTTCCATTCTTAAACCGACGCTTGCGCAACTTTTGGCTCAGGTCCTTCATCAGCATCAGGGACTCCAGGGCCTCCTCCGATGACACAGGGGCGATCCCCGAAGCGATGATGTCCGCGACCTCCTCGTAGGTAAAACGAAATTTGCTTTGAATCACAGAATTGAATAAACGGTGCTCCAGCAATTGGCCGCTGGTATCAAATTTCATTTCAACGCTCAAAGTGAGGCGGGGTACATTTGGTTTTAAACTGCAAATTTCATTTGATAATTCTTCCGGAAGCATGGGAATAACGCTATTAGGATAATAGATGCTGGTACCCCGCTCATACGCTTCCTGATCCAGAGGTGAGTTTTCATAAATGTAGTGGCTGACATCGGCAATATGAACTCCCAGCAAATAGGCATCTTCTTTTTTTTCGATAGACACCGCGTCATCAAAATCTTTGGCCATTGCCCCGTCGATTGTAAAGATCATTCGGCTTCTTAGATCTTCACGCTTCCAGATTTCCTCCTCTTCAATAGTTTGACTTATTTTACGCGCTTCTTTAAGAACGGCAGGAGGAAAATCGATACGCACATTGTGCTTTTTCAGAATTCCACGGATTTCAACCTGTGGGTCATCAGGGTCCCCCAGGACTTCAAATATTTTTCCGATGGGAGGATGGTGAGGTGTCGGGTATTCACTGATTTGGCACACCACCAGTTGCCCATCCTTGGCACGGTTCCGTTCCTTGAGGGGAATGAAGATGTCCTGAAAATATTTTGGCTCGGAGGGAATCACCCAACCTTCGCGTCCGAACTTTTCGAACAAGCCGACCAATTGCTCCGTATTACGGTCGAGGATACGAACAATCCTGCCTTCCGGAGAATCCCCTCGACCTTTTGAATCGACTCGCACGACCACCTTGTCACCATGCATCGCTCCCTTCACGTTTTTCCGGCTGATGAATATATCCGGTTCCGAGTTCTCCGGAATGAGAAAACCATAACCTTCGGAATGCCCCTGAAACTTTCCCGTCACCAGGTTCATCTCCTCCGCCAGACCGTAGCGCCCACCCTTCAGGCGGATCAATCGTCCCTCCTGGCTCAAATGCTTGATCCAGTTTCTGAAATCACGTTTCTGATCGTCTTCTATAGAAAGGCATTTAGCCAGTTCAGAAACCTTCAAAGGCCGATTGGCCTTTTTTCGAATGGCGTCAAGTATGGTGGATTCGCTGAGTATCATAAATGGTCTGAAGCATGGAGAGGCTGGAAAGAGCTATGATTGGCCCAAATATTGCCGATAAAATAAATAGAAAAGGAAAATAGTTTAACCCCTTTAAAAAAACCGGCGGAAACCGGCCACCAGGAGAGAAAAGTATTTGTTGAAAGAGCCTGGTGGGCGGGATCCGCCTTAGGGTTCTTTAGAGGAAATTTTTAAAAAACATCCTTTTTGGGTGCAATTCAAATTCCTCTATTTATATAAAAATGATTGGTTTTAAGTTGGTGTATTTCCTGTTTTTTATTATAAAGCATTCGTAGCTTTAAAACATCTTTTCTTATTTCAATTACTGCAATACAAAGGTATTAGATGTAAAATTTAAAAATATTTCATTTAGCTTTTTTAATAAATACCCCACATATTACAAGGATTCATTTCATGGAAACCAAATCAATAAAAACCAGAGCGCTCAATATTTTTAAATATTGGATAGCTTTAATAGTTTTACTTGGAACAGTATCTTCATCACAAGCGCTCACTCCTTTATCCGACCTTGGAATTGAGATCGAATTGGTTGCAAATAACATTAACAGTCCAATAGCCATCACTCACGCTGGCGACAAATCGGGCCGGCTGTTCATCACAACCCAGGGGGGGCAAATATTGATATTTGACGGCAACCAAAGCCTTCCCCAGCCTTTTTTGGATATCAGTTCTCAAATCACATCCGGATTTGAGAGAGGTTTGTTCAGCGTAGCTTTCCATCCCAATTATTCAAGCAATGGTTTTTTCTATGTCGATTATACAGATTCAAATGGAAATACTGTGGTCTCGAGGTTCTCTGTATCCAGCAATCCGCAATTGGCAGACAGCAGTTCCGAATCGATTCTATTGACAATAGATCAGCCCTTTTCAAATCATAATGGAGGTCAGTTGCAATTTGGCAATGACGGGTTTTTATATATTTCCACCGGCGATGGGGGGTCCTCCAACGATCCGAATAATCGTGGGCAGGATCTGGGAGATCTGCTCGGTAAAATTTTAAGAATTGATGTGGACAGCGGTTCGCCTTTTGCCATTCCTTCTTCAAACCCTTTTGTAGGAACCGCCGGAGCCCGCGAAGAAATTTGGGCCTATGGTTTGCGCAATCCCTGGCGTTTTTCTTTTGACCGTGAGACGCACGATATGTTTATCGGTGATGTCGGACAAGGTGATATCGAAGAGATTGATTTCCAATCGGCTTCCAGTTCTGGTGGAGAAAATTATGGTTGGCGATTGATGGAAGGGTCCAATTGTTTCAATCCTTCCTCAAATTGTAACGATGGAAGTTTGGTACTTCCTGTTCTGGAATACAACCATGATGGTGGTGATTGTTCAGTTACCGGTGGATATCGCTATCGGGGCAAACGTTACCCGAAAATGAATGGCGTGTATTTTTATGGTGACTTTTGTACCGGAATCATTCGTGGGGCTACTTTAAATTCGACCAATACCTGGGATACTCGCGACCTGCTGGACAGTTCTATCTCCATCAGTGCTTTTGGTGAAGATGAAAATGGGGAATTGTATGTCGCCGATGTGCAATCCAACGGGGCCATTTACCGAATACGACAAACGAATGTTTCCGGAACTCCCTTTGATCGCAGTAGCCGAAACAATGTGATTTCACCTTATTGGCAATCGGACACTCAAACCTATACGTTTTTAAATGTGAGCCACCCTTCCCTTTCCGGGATGAATTCTCAAATTGGACTGGTCGTTCAGGCGGTCAAAGAAAATGGATCCGATCTATTCGGCGAAATTGAGTTCACTATAAATTCCAATTCCAACCGTCGGATATTTATTGTTGGCGAAAACAATCCCGTGATCAATCCAACCAACGTGCCGGATGCCGAGTTTATTCTCGGCACCTCCGGTTCCAGTTTCGGGCAATTGGTTTTTAAGCCGCAATCCAGGGCTCCCCTTTCTTTCCCCGGCAATAACCAGAGTACAGGAAGAGGCTTTCCCGACATCACCTTTTTAAGCATGTGGGGCGCAGTCGTAGTTCAGGGCACTTCTACTGGATTTGCTATGGAATTTGTGGGGGATATGCAGGATTCCAGGGCAGTAAAAACTGCCGCAGTGAGTGGAACGAACTGAGATAGAATTTTCAATGGACTGTTTTTTGAGAATGTTTAAATATTCACTTTTTAGTGGAAATTTTTCTGCATTTAGAATTAATTGTAGATATACTAAATCGAAGGTCTTAGTTTACCCATCCATCCTTTCAGGAGAATTGTAGATGTGCCAGAAAAAGAATAAAGCTTTGGTTTTGGGACTTTTGGTTTCCGGATCGGTGTTTTTAGCAGGACCTTCATTTGCTAAAGGGTCAGGGTCTTTTAGTGATGAAGGTGTGTTGGTTTCGCCCTCAAAGGCAGAAACTTTTGGCCAGGTAGAGAGGCAGGAAATTAATTCGCATCCGCTTATATTAGCTGACAATGATCATCGTGATCGAAGAAAAGATGCAATAAAAGAATTTCGCGATAAAAAGCGAGAAGCGAGGGAAGAATATCGAGATGATATGAAATCGATTCGTGAAGAACGCAGACTAAAAAGAAATGAAAGACGCGAAAGTAGGCGAAAGGATATGATGGAAAAGAGAAAACAACTCCGTGAAAGAAGAAAAGGGTCCGGTGAAGTGGGACCCGTGGAAACGGGAGGTACAGAAGAAACTCCTCCATCTCCCCATGTTTCGGGAGCGCAGGTGAGCCCTGGTTCGGGTCATATTTCGGGGTCCTCCGGAGGTAGCACTACAGGCCATATTTCCGGTCAATAAGACACTCTTTGAGTTTTCTCAAATTTTAAATTCGGGCAAGCCTTTTTTTTTAGGGCTTGCCCTTTTTTTATATAATTATCTGAAACAACAATGGATTGTGGCTATACTTAAAAGAAGGTCTTTTTTCCATCTTTTATTTCAGGAGAAAATTTGATGAGTCAAAAAATTAAATCAGTATTGATTTTCGGACTATGTCTTACCGGAATTATTTTATTTGCGGTCCCCATGTTTGCCAAGGGAATTGACACTTTCTCAGCAGGTAACGCCTTCCCCAGCAGTTCCCTGCCTAATAGCTATGTGCAAATTCATGATTTGAATCCAGATAAACTTATTTTGGCTGATAATGATCGTGAAAAAAGAAGGAAGGGTCGAGATAAATTTAGAGAGAAAAAGCGGGACGCCAAAGACAAGTTCCGGGAAAAGAAGCGAGATGCCAAGGACAGGTTTCGTGAAAAAAAGCGAGATGCTAAAGACAGGTATCGGGAAGAAGGACGGGAAGGAAGAGGCGAATACAGAGAAAACAAACGGGAAGCCCGGAGAGAATACAGGGGTAAAGTGGGTGAAGCCAGAGAAGAGTTTCGTGAAAAAATGCGCTCCAACCGTGAAGAATTCCGCGGAAAAAGGAAAGAAAGGCGAAGTAATCGTCGTGAAGAATTCGGTGAAAGAAGAAAAAATCGCCGCGAGGAATATGGTGAGAGAAGAAGCAACCGGCGAGAAGAATTTAAAGAAAGAAGAAATGAACGAAGGGAAGAACGAGGCGAAAGGCGTGAAAAACGAAGAGCCCGAAGAGGAAACCGCGGAGAAACAGGTGGTCAGGAAGAACACCGTGAAACCGGTGGCCTCGAAAGAATCCCTGAAACCCACGTTTCTGGCAGGCATGTGAACCCAGGTTCGGGCCATATTTCCGGCTCAAGCGGTTCGGAAAGCCAACATGTTTCAGGAATCAGCGGAATCATCAGTCCTCCGGAAGAAACCCGAGAAACCGGAGGCTATGAGGAACCGGTTTCATCACACGTATCCGGAGTGACTGTGGACTCCGGTTCGGGTCATATTTCAGGATCGTCCGGTGGTAGTACGGGACATATTTCCGGACAGTAATCCGCTTATTTTGATCGTTTAAATTCGGGCAGGTCCGTTGGGCCTGTCCATTTTTTATTGAACCTTCACCGTTTCGATCAGCTTGTCAATAATGTCGAGGGCTTTGACATTTTCCGCTTCTGCCTTGAAATTCAGTATTAGCCGATGTTCCAGGACTTGCCGGGCAACACTTTTAATATCTTCTATGGTGGCACTGACCCGATTGTTTAAAAGTGCTCGAGTTTTTGCAGCAAGGATAAGATATTGCGATGCACGCGGTCCCGCTCCCCAATGAATCCATTCATTGATAAAATCCGGCGTCCCCCCGTTTTGCGGGCGGGTGGACTGTACCAATTCCACGGCATATTTCGCAATATGCTCGGAAACGGGAACTTTTGGAACCAATTGTTGAAGCTCAATCACCTTCTCGGAACGCATTACAATATTCAAATCGGGTTTGACTCCCGAGGTAGTGGACAAAGCGATCTTCACTTCCTCTTCTTTGGACGGGTACTCCACATTGATCATGAACATGAACCGGTCTAACTGAGCTTCCGGCAAAGGATAGGTTCCTTCGTGCTCGATAGGATTTTGCGTGGCAAAAACCAGAAAAGGCTGATCGGCCTGGTATGTGTTTCCCCCTACCGTTACCTGATGCTCCTGCATGGCCTGTAACAAAGCCGCCTGGGTTTTGGGTGGAGTCCGGTTGATCTCATCAGCAAGAATGATATTGGCAAAAATGGGACCGCGAATGAATTGGAAATCTCGCTTTCCCGTCGAGTGGTCTTCGTATAAAATATCGGTGCCGGTGATATCCGAAGGCATCAAGTCGGGAGTGAATTGAATTCGGCTGAATTTCAAATGCAAAATTTCCGCAAGAGTGCTTACGAGCAAGGTTTTTGCCAATCCGGGCACACCTACAAACAGGCAGTGACCTTTGGAAAACAAGGCGATCAACAGGTTTTCGATCACATCATCCTGTCCAACTATAACTTTGCGAATTTCCCGAATCACTTGTTCTTTGGCTTCCAGAAATTCTCTGGCCAAATCCAAATCGTCCATCAATGACCTCTATAAAATTATTGAAAGGGGGCTTTGATCCTGCTGAAGAAAGAGCCGCGACTGTCGATTGTAATCTATCCCAATTTTTGATACAACCGCACTTGCAGTTTCTCCCTGTTTTTTTGACCGAGTTTACTGCGAATCGTTATCAGCCTTTGGTGCACAAAAGGATTGAAGGGGTTGACCCGGATCGCCTTTTCAAAATAATCTGCGGCGGTTTCGTGGTTCCCTTTCAATAAATGAACTTCACCCAAATTGGTGAGAGTGGTGTGAAACTGTGGATAATATTTCAAGCTTTCATTTAAAAAGGTCTCAGCCTTGGAATACTCCTTCGTCATTATCAAGGTTCCTGCCAGCTTGTTGTGAAGGATGGGTGAAAAGCTGGGAGTGGATTTCAGAGCCTTTTGGTACTCCATGATCGCGGCATCCACATAATTCCGAGACTTTAAAATATCCCCCAACAGCGCATGGTCCTGGGCCTTTTGAGTGTCCAGTTCGCTGTAATCTTTTTCTTCACCATCCTCAGAACGATCCTTTTTAAATTGAAACTGAAGCACCTTCAATCCGGGAATGGTATCCCATTTTTTTTCCTTGATAAAAGGTTTCCATTCTTTTTGAAACGACTTCAAATCGAGTCCAGACACCTCCTCAAACACCGGCTGAAACTCGGGGTTCTCTGCCAGACCTGACAACATCTCTGCAATGACCGACTCCCCTTTGGTTGTGACCAGAAAATCCACCATGGTCGCTACCTGGGCATAAGCGAGTTGCACATCCTCAGCGGTTTTCAGTTTGGCCAGTGACGGCATCATGTCTTCGAGAGCAATCAGATAATCATTGTCCAGCCCGCGGGTCAATACGGTTTTTCCAATCGGTTCCAGAAACTCCTTATCCTCTCGCCAGCGTGACTCAAAATATTTGGCAATGCCTTCATTGATCCATAAGGGAACGTTGTTGCGGCTTTTCCTCGCCAACAGATAATGAATGTACTCATGGCTCAGGGTGTCCATCCAGTTGTAACCACGAACCAGAGAGGCCGGTGAAATCATCATCAAGCGATTGTATTTACACAGGGCAACAGTTCCGGAGGTAACGATGTCTTTCAAGGTCAGTGGAGATATACGGGAAAAAGGCTCGCGGTCGGGGTAAAACTCCACGATTACTTTTTCTTTTGGAAAATACTCGAACAGTTCTCCCAACACCTTATAGGACCGCTCCAAAACTTCCTTCGCATAATGAACCAGAATTTCATCGGGACCTTCACGAAAACGAAACACAAAGTGTTCCGACTCCTGCTGGACAAAACCGGAAGTAGCCTCCCTGGTTTCTTCAACCAAATGAACAAAGTCCTTGATCCATTGCGGACCGGCATCGATTCGCTTGAAAGTTTCCGAGGCAAATTCATAATTGCCTTTAAAGAAGGCCACTTTCCCATTGAGAAAATGCACATCCCCCATATCGGAATGTTTTTCCATGAGGGTAGATGTCAAACGCTCGGCGTCTTCTATTTGCCATTGATCCAGGAGCGAGTGGACTTCAAGGATCTGCTTTTGCAAGGATTCCGATTGTGCATGGATCGCCGGTGGGAAAACCAAAACCAGGAAAATAAGAAAATTCAAAATCCGAATCATTTAACCAGTTCCTTGTAATATTCAGAAATGAAGCGTTTGTATTTGGACGGGTACTGATTCTTCATAGCTTCCAGAATTTCTTCGCGGAATTCGCCGGGAACTTTGAACTGGTCTTCGGAAGGAAGATTCACCCGCTCCCTCTGCATCCTGAGCGAGCCGCCACGGCGGGGATCACGCGAACCACCCGTACCGAGCTTAAGAACATTTTTCTGCCCTTTTTGCTGGCCTTCGGCATTATTGGAATTCTTGAGTTGGTTCAACTGATCTTTCATATCCTTTATTTGCTTGAGCGCCCTGTTTTCCGATTGAACGCTATTGGGTACATCGTGCTTTTTCAGGTGATGCCGGGCATTCCCCATCGTCCGGCCCGTCCCTCTCATTTGGGAACCCAGACCGGGGCTTATCATCGGGTTTCTTTGATTCATTTCAGAAAGCATTTGCGCAACCTCATCCGACTTTTGCCGCAATTGTTGTTGTTGCTCCGCCATTTGATCAAGCTTTTCACCGGTTTTCTGATCAATCAGTGCCTGAAAATCTTTTTGCATTTTCTGGTTCAGGCTTCCAAGTTTGGAAGAAATCCTGCTATTGATTGCAGTGATATCGAGCAGGTCTTTTTCCAGTCGCTCTCCAATATCTTCACGAACATCCGGTGACATCCTGAGATTGTTGCTCCACCTCAAAATATCGGGAAAGGTGTTTTTGAACAAAACGTTAAACTCAAGTAAATCGTTCAACTCGGCCAACTCCTCCAGCCTTTCGTATTTTTCAAACAATTGCGGCATGCCTTTTCGAAAACGATCCACCGTGTTTACCCTGAGAGCATCTTTCGCAGAATGAATATGCGATAATTTTTTTCGGGCCTCATTCAATTCCTGAAATCGCGCTTGCCGGCTAACCTCCTCTTCAGAGTCGATCGACTTCTGGCTGAGTTCCTGGACTTCGCGGCTGATTTCGGCTTCCTGCTCCAACAGCTTATCGAACTTTTCGATGATCATATGCGATTCAATAAAACTCTTGTCCCCATCCAGAATGTCTTCAACTTCTTTGACATCGGCAATCAATTCCTCAAAGAATTTTTCAAGAGGATCTTCAAACATCTCGGATTGAGCTTTGCGCAAGGATTGATTGATTTCAGACGTTTCGTTTAACAACTCGGATTGGCCTGATTCAAGCTTATCCAAATCCTCCAGGGTGTCATCGATCATCTCCATCAATTTGGTGTCTATCAAATCCTCCATATTCTCGTTAGCCTGATTGAGCTCGTTGGCCAGGGTCTGCAAATCATCCATCATGCGTTGCAGTTCTTCCAAAGCCTCATCGATTTTACCGTTTTTAGCCAACTCCATCAGTTTATCGAAAGCAGGGTTGAATTTTTCCAGATCGAGATTTTTAACAGCTTGCGAATTGAGGAATTCATCCGGAAGCGACTGCGTTTGACTGGCCAACTGTTCCATCAGTTTTTGAAGAGTTTGTTTGAGCATTTCAATCTGAGCCTGAAACTCGGGAGTCACTCCGGCTTCCTTTTGTTCCTTCATTTTCTCAAACTGTTCTTTTAAGGATTCTGCCATCTCCATCAAATCCGATTTTAAATCCATCACCTGATCCATCTTTTGCCGATTGGTGATCTTGATCAAAAACAGCAGATCTTGTTCCAAATGCCGGATCAATTTATCGTTGACCGGTCCGATAGATGGATAGCGAACACTGATACGGGTCGACTGGCCACTGGGACCGGACAACGTTTTCATCGATTTGATTTGCTGTTCGCGAATCTGGTTCAAACCATTGATAATATTTTTCAGCAGATTCAAATACGAAGTGGGAAAGGTAGGAATCGATTTCGCGCGGTCCTGAATATGCTGAGCCAAGCCAATGATCTCGATCAATTGATCGGTACTCTCCGAAAGAAACCTTCGAACACGAATGATGTTCGGCGTTTCATCCGTCTCATACAAACGTGTTCCCAACAGGCTTTTCGAGAGCAGTGTGATCATTTTTTCTATCATATCGTCCTGCAAGGCGATCAAATCTTCCCGTTCCTGCTGGGTATCAAAAATGGTGAAGGTGAAAGTTTCGGACTGTCCTGTGTTGGGACCCAGAATATTGTCGTTGTCTTTTATTTCCAGAAAATATTCCACCTGGTCGCCGGGCCCAAGATTCATGGTGGCCAGTGACCATTTATAACTATCTTTGATTTCCGTTTCCCGGTTCTTGACTTTTTTGATGGGAATGCGCGATTCCTGCCCATTCACATAAGCCACCAGAGAGATAGAGGACACGCCAAAGTCGTCGTGGCTCTCGTAGGAGAAATTGATGGTGTCACTTTCATAATAAACCGGTTTGGGATTGGCCACGAACAACACTACCCGGGGAACTCCATCCTGGCTTAGAGTAACGGGATACTCTTTTTCCAGCAAAATCGTTTCGCCACGGGTTTCCACCTCGAACTGGTACACCCCCGGTTGCCGCGCGATAAATTCCCCGGCCATCAAGGAGGGACGCAGGGAGTCCATAGCCAATCGGTATTCCTTATTGAACACCAGGCGTGCCAGATCAACAGGGGGATCAATTTGGGCCTGCACCTTCACCTGAGTCCCGGGAAGAACGTTCACCCTGCCATCGGAATCGGAAACGGTTTGACTCGGAAGCCCAGTATAAGCGGGATAATGAAAGGTTAAATCAATAGAACTTATTACAAAATCCATCTCCTGCGCAGTCCCGGGTTGAAGGGCGGTACCGGCAGATTCTCCCTGGGCCATTAGTTCCCCCGCAGGAGGCGCGGTAAGGTTTTTAAAACCCTCGCCCCAAAAGTTGGGAACCGTAAAGGAAACCAAGGCAATGGTTGCGATCAGGGTCAACAACGTATTTCTGGTTTTGGCGAGGGACTTAAAGTTCCATAGCGTATCTATAGAAATAGTTTTAATCTGTTGTTCCGTTCGCCGCAGTAATTCTTCAACAAATTCGATCGATGTTCCTGAATGGATTTCAGGGTTTTCCAGAGCCCCCTTCAATTGAGAGGAGTTGATAAGACTGTTATTCAGACTCGGATAATGCTGTTCCACCAATAGGGCCGCATCGTCCTGACCAAAGCTTGCAAAGCTTCCGCGAATAAAATAAGTAAAAAAAATGTATACCAAAGGCAGAGAACACAGCAGGACGAAGGGAATCCAGTAATCCCGGGCGGAAGCAAACAGGTATAACAACCCATTTCCCACAACGGCACACAAACCAAGAACAATGAACAGCAGATAAACGCCGTTCAAGCAAAAAAAACGAAACCGTTTTTTTCTAACGGATTCCAGAAAGTTTTCGATTTGGGTGGATGGATTCATGACAAGGAAATCAAAATAACGGTCGTCAACAATTACTAATTTCTCGACTCACAAATCAGTTTAGCTAACTACCGCCATAAGAATAAATATTTAAAACTTACAGGGGCTTTCTACATTATTCTTCACCAGGCGACCCAACGGTTGTTTGTTTCAGGCAGTCGGGTTTCACTCCAAAGGCTTTTAATAATAGTATTACATATTGAGCCGTTAAACACTACCTAAACAAAATGTGAATGCGGGGCAAACAGAACCCTGTCAGGAAACAACATTCAGGGTTTCTGAACGGGATAGTTTTTCTTTAAATACAGGCTCAGGCCGAAAATTAAAAGAGTGGCTCCCAGCATTTCGGAACCTTCTTCCAGGCTTTGCAGGATATGTCCCGGCAAGGGGCGCTTTTTGGCAATCGCTTCCAGCAAAATACTGAACACCCATAAGCCCAGTCCGGAAAACAAGGACCAACGCGCAAATGCATAGTCCTTGGTCAGACGCAAAAACAGTTTTAATAAAAAGTAAACCGCTGCCAAAATGAAAGGGGCATAAAACCACAACCATACATGAACGGTATGATACAGGAAGGTATTGTGGTCGACCCAATGATTAAAGTAACGTCCAGCCCGATCATGGATACCCATCACTTCATCCAGTGCCAAATAGAAAAAACTGCTGATCGCGATGTACCATTCGGCACGCTCCCCGATATTGGTTATTTTTTTCTTTTCCTCCAGATAAATGATGATCAAAACCACCGTTAAAAGGAACAGTTGAAATGTTGAGAAATACGTCCCGTATCCTCGCTCCAGATTCAAATCCCAATACATATGTTGTTTGGAATGCTTGAAGATAAGGTGCATTGCCTCTAAAAAAATTTCAAACGCGATCAATGACGCGAATAAATAGTAACGCGGAGGAGCCAGGGTCAACCATCGTTTCAGGCGGCCGGTCCAACGCTGTCGAAACGTTTCATCGAAAACACCCAACAAGAGAAGGCAAATCATCCAAATAGCAATCGGATTGTTGAGGCGTTTCCCCGGCGCAGGGATGATCAAATCGATTTGAAGGTAGCCGTGCAGGTAATTCAAAACTATGGCGAACACATCAATGGCAATAATGATTTTTAAGGCGATTACTATTTTTGAACGATGAGCAATAAAAAAATCTGGCATGGAATGGAAGGAGTTAAAATGAGGCAGGGTGAATGGATAATTTTTAGTGCGTAACAAAAATCAAGCTGGATTTTAGCACAACTGCTATCAAATTCTCGCTTTATTTGAATCGGGCAATGGCTTGATTTGCAGAGCGCTTGTTTCGGTCAAGGGATTGTGAGAAAATTTAAAATGAACAAAGCTCCAGAAGACCCATTCGCCAAGGGAAGGTTCAATTCAAGTGAAATCCATTTTCTTTGTTTTAGGAGTATTTTTACTGGCAGTGCCTGCCAATGCCGATGAGTTACTGTCGATTACTACGAAAACCGAGGTTTCCAGCAAAGGCCAGGCGAAGATCGCACTACAAATAAAAAACAATTCCTCACAAATCCTGAATGATATCCATCCCATGTTCCACTTTCATCATTCCATGGCAATGATGAAATCGACAACAATATTAAAGCCCGGTCAAAGCGTGACCCTGGTCAACAAAGACCACCCACCCGTCCTGCGAATCGGGCGTTACCCCATTGTTGCGATGGTCCAATACCGTGCAGAGGGTGAAACTCTGACACAATTGCACACCGATTCCTTCTTCTATAAAGAGCCGGTCGATTCCCTGATTGATGGTCGTATTGAAACACGGATGGAAGGTGGGCAATCGATATTAAAAGTCCTCCTGCGTAACAATTCATCGTCCTTCAAAAACATTCAGATGATGCTGTTATTGCCCCCCGGATTATTATCCGAACAATTTCGCGGGATGATGGGATTCACCATTCGCGGCGGAGAGGAAAAGTCTTTCGAGATTCCCGTAACGCGAGAAGATAAAGCGCCCGATGGAGAATACCCCGTGCATTTACTCATTGAGTATGGCGAGTTGATGAAACACTATGTCAGCGACGTAAAGGGAAGGATTGAGTTTGGCGCTTTGTGGTCGGAGAAGAACCTTAAAAATCACATAATCGGGATACTCGCGCTTTCCCTCGCCCTGTTCGGGTTTTATAAATGGCGTGTGAGAGGTTGGGCCGCTTCCATCACGGGTTAAACCCAAATGGTAAAACCACCAATTTCTTTTGAATCAAAATTAGGGTCATGCCCTCAAATAAAATGGTCTGAATTTCATGTCTTTGACTATGATATTATGAGTTATTGAATCTTCCGGTCTTTGAATCCATGAAAATTTTTATTACCGCTGTAATTTCACTGCTCTATTGTATTCCGCTTTCCAGCGCGGCACAGGAAAACATTGTGGTCCTGAATATCAATGGCGCCATAAACCCCATCGTTGCGGAATACGTTGAAGAAGAAATCCAGCAAGCCAACCTCAACCGGGAAACTATGGTCATTATTTCCATGGACACACCGGGCGGACTGGACACCTCGATGCGACAGATCATCAAAGCCATTCAAAGCTCGGACATCCCGGTCGCAAGCTTTGTCAACCCAAGCGGATCACGCGCCGCTTCTGCAGGTACCTTTATAACCATCGCCTCACACATCGCCGCCATGGCACCCGGCACCAATATCGGCGCGGCGCATCCGGTCAACATGTTATCTCCCGGCGAAGGAGAAAAAGAGGGTCCCAGCACCATGGAAGAAAAGGTGCTCAACGATGCTTCCGCCTATATCCGTTCACTGGCGGAAATGCGGGGGCGCAATGCCCACTGGGCGGAGATGTCCGTCCGCAAAAGTTATTCCATTTCTGCCCAAGAAGCGAAAAATCTTGGAGTGATCGATTTGATCGCCGCCAATCTGGATGCACTCATTCTCGCTGTGGATGGCAGAAAAATTCAGTTCAATCAACGCACCCTCACTTTAAAAACTGCCGGCAAGCCTGTGGTTGTGCATCCAATGAACCCGCGTCAGGAAATTCTGGATCTCATTTCCAATCCCAATGTGGCTTACCTGCTTCTCATGATCGGTCTGGTGGGTCTCTATTTTGAGCTGTCCAATCCGGGCCTGATCCTACCGGGCGTGGTGGGTGGCATCAGTCTCATATTAGCCCTTTACGCCATGCAGGCATTACCCATTAATTATGCAGGGCTTCTGCTGATCGTTTTGGGAACCATTCTGTTCATCGCAGAAATCAATGTGATGAGTTACGGCCTGCTCTCCGTGGGAGCGGCCATTTCACTTTTGCTGGGATCGTTGATGCTGATCGACAGTGAAGACCCCGCCATGCAGTTATCCAAACTGGTGGTGTTTCCAACCGTTTTCATGTCCGCCCTCGTGGCGGTTGGCGGAATCTATTTTGCCGGGAAAATGAAACAGCAAAAACCAGTCACAGGAGAGGACGCCATGATCGGCGCTTCGGGAGTGGTCAAATCGGACCTCGATCCGGAAGGCACGGTCCTTGTTCACGGAGAACTTTGGAGGGCTCAAAGCGATAACGTTCTCCCCAGTGGCACCAAAGTGGTTATCGAAAAAATAAACGGGTTAACGGTAACCGTTAAACAAGCTGAAAAGGAGTGATCCCATGGAACTCATAGGAATTATTATAATTTTACTGGGTCTGATTTTTAGTGCATTCAAGGTTCTGCGGGAATACGAACGGGGCGTCATCTTTTTATTAGGGAAGTTTTACAAGATCAAGGGGCCCGGACTCATTATCGTGGTCCCCGGATTTCAGAAGATGGTAAAGGTGAGTTTACGAACCGTCGTCATGGACGTGCCTCCGCAGGATATTGTGACCAGGGATAACGTCACGGTAAAAGTAAATGCCGTGCTTTATTTCCGAGTTCTGGATCCCCAAAAAGCGATATTGGAGGTCGAGGATTACCTCTACGCAACGTCGCAACTTTCTCAAACCACGCTTCGCAGTATTCTGGGTCAAAGCCAACTTGACGACCTGCTTTCGAACCGTGAAGAAATCAACAATCATCTGCAACGGGTCATCGACGAACAAACCGAACCCTGGGGCGTCAAGGTCGCGAACGTGGAAGTGAAAAACGTCGACCTGCCACAGGAAATGCAACGTGCCCTTGCCAAACAGGCGGAAGCGGAAAGGGAACGGCGCGCCAAAATCATTCACGCCTTGGGAGAATTCGAAGCGTCGGAAAAAATAGGGGAAGCGGCAGATGTCATCGGCGCTCATCCACCGGCTCTGCAACTTCGCTTCCTGCAAACATTACAGGATATTTCGGTGGACAAAAACACCACCACCTTCTTTCCGGTCCCCATCGAATTGTTCACTCCATTTATGGATGGATTGAAGAAGAAGCAATCAGGTGAAAGCTGATTTTAAACGATATTCAATAATTTCCAAGCCTCAGTGAAAGGGAAACCCATTTTAAGCATCTTGGGATATGGATTGCTGGCGGTCCTTTTATTTCTTCTTCTGGTGGCCGCCTGCGAGCGTAAGCTTATATATTTTCCTTTAAAATATCCGGAAGGATATTGGCATTCCAATGAATACGGACTGTCTGCTGAGGATGTCTACTTTAAAGCAAAAGACGGTGTCCGCCTGCATGGCTGGTGGATACCTCACAACAAAGCCGTGGCCACCCTGCTCTGGTTTCACGGCAATGCGGGGAATATTACTCACCGGATAGATAACATCGCCAGACTGCAAAAGCTTTCAATAAATATTTTCATCTTCGATTACCGTGGTTACGGAAGAAGTGAGGGTCGGCCTGGAGAACAAGGCCTGTCCCTGGATTCGCAAGCGGCGTATGAGGTGATCGTTAAGGAGAAAAACATCGACCCCAAAACGCTGGTCCTGTTCGGCAGGTCTCTGGGAGGCGTGTTTGCTATTCAAGTAGCCGCCAAAAATGAAGCCGCGGGACTGATCCTGGAATCCACCTTTACATCCGCCCAGGACATGGCAGGAATCATGTTTCCCTTTTTGCCCGTGGGTAAATTGATAAGAAGCAAATTCGACTCGCTTGAAGCCATCAAAAACGTAACCGTCCCAAAACTGTTTTTGCACGGGACTCAGGACACTATCGTTCCCTATGAACTGGGAAGGAAGCTGTTCCATTCCGCCAGAGAACCCAAATCCTTTTACGACATCAAAAGCGCCGATCACAACGACACCTATAATGTTGGAGGCCCTTCCTACTTTCAGGCTTTGGATCGGTTTATACGCAGAGTTGTTAAAGCTGAATGAACGACACTGCCGCAAGCGGACGGTGTATCCTTAGAACAAATATTGAAACCACGTGGCAGGCCTCTGGGAATTAAACCCACTGGTGGGATTAAAATTCCATTTCAAGGATTTTTATAGACGGCGTTATAGACAGCCGCCAATTGATGGACCCCCTGAACCAGCGCCTGGACGGAGGCGGTTTTCCCCTGTCGGGATTGAACGGTTGAAAACCCCGTATCCATACTCAAGCCCTGAAATTGTTTTAAAAATGAATCCGAAACTATCTCAGTCCTTTGCAAACCCAAAAACTCAAGGATACGGACCTCTCTTACACGTCCATCGTTTTCAAAAACCACCATGTAATGGATCTTGATCGGATGATGAGCCGGTTGAGAAATTTCATCAAACAACGCCCAGTGCTTTTTATTTCCGTTTTTCACGCCAACATAAAATTTCAAACGCTTTTTTTGAACCGCCATTCCGGTGGATTGCTGAATGGCCTTTTTTTGTTGCCTGCTGAGCCATTTATTTTCAACAACAACCTGATCGTAATCTGAAAAAACCTTCTGCAATGCCTGGTCTTCTGTTAAATATACTTTGCTACGCACCTCTTCTTCCTGGAGAATATGGGCATCACCCATGGGGAGTCCCCATATAAATACTCCAAAAAATAAAACCAAACAGACCAGAAAACGGAAAACTTTAGTTGGAGGGGATATCATACGTGCGCTTTTTCCTTTCCTATCAATTGATGTTTATCATTTAGTTCTTTCAGCTTTCGAAAGGACATCCGATGAGTTAATCTCCATCGATATTGTAAAACCATTGCATAAACCGCTGGGAGTACTATAAGGCATAATATTGTAGCGGAAATCATGCCTCCAAACATGGGAGCCGCAATACGTTTCATCACCTCGGATCCGGTGCCTCCCCCTGCCATGATGGGATATAAACCCCCTACAGTCGAGATCACCGTCATCATTACCGGACGAATTCTTCCTGACGCTCCATTCAAAACCGCACGAAGGACGTCTTTGCCATTCGCTAACCTGCCTTCACGAAGATCTTTCTGGTACTCTTGCTTGATATACAACAACACCAGAACACCAATTTCCGACGCCACACCTGCCAACGCGATAAACCCTACCGCCACTGCAACACTCAACTCATACTCGAGATAATACAAAACCCAGACACCGCCAACCAGGGCGAAGGGCAATGACAGCATCACAAGCAGGCATTCGGTAGTACTTTTAAAATTGAAATACAATAATAAAATTATTAACAGCAATGTAACCGGAGCAACCACTTTCAATTTCTCCCGTGCCCGTTCCATATACTCGTATTGCCCGCTCCAGGTAAGGCTGTATCCCGCTGGCAACTGTAACTTTTCTGCGAGAACCCGCCTGGCGCGTTCAACGTAGCTTCCCACATCTATATCCCGGATATCGATATATATCCAGGCATTGAGCCGCGAATTTTCACTTTTAATAACAGGGGGACCTTTTTTAATCACAATGCTGGCCACCTGAGCCAAGGGAATATGTTCGCCTCTTGGTGTGGAAATCAGGACGCGTCGCAAGTGATTGATATTGTCCCGCCAGTCGCGGCTGTAACGAAGGTTTATAGGATAGCGTTCCAGCCCTTCCACCGTTTGGGAAATATTCATTCCTCCAATAGCAGTCTGAATGACATCCTGAACGTCACCTGTGGTCAATCCATACCTTGCCGCTTCCCGCCGGTCGATTTCAAAATCGAAGTAGTTGCCTCCCACAACACGTTCGGAAAATACGCTTTGGGTGCCAGGAACCTTCCTGATAATACTTTCCACTTGCTTACCTAAATTCTCCAGAACATTTAGATCCTCTCCGGCAATCTTGATTCCCACCGGTGTTTTGATTCCCGTAGATAACATGTCGATGCGGTTTTTGATAGGCAGGGTCCAGGTATTGGTCAAACCCGGGATCCGGATGGCGTCATCCATTTTCTGAATGAGTCCTTCAAGAGTCAAGCCACTTCTCCATTGTTCAACAGGTTTCAGGGTGATGGTGGTTTCTATCATGCTCAAGGGGGCCGGATCGGTGGCGGTATCGGCGCGTCCAATTTTTCCAAATACGATCTCCACTTCCGGGAAGGTTTTTATTATTTTATCAGTCTGTTGTAACAGCTCTTTAGCCTTGGTAATGGATATACCCGGAAGCGTGGTCGGCATATAAAGGATATCGCCTTCATTCAAGGGTGGCATGAATTCGGACCCCAATTGCATTAGAGGAACCCAGGTAATTGCCAGGATACACAGGGCCAATACCAACACCAGGAGTTTAAGCCTAAGAGAGATCCATATTAAAGGCCTGAATACCCAGGTGAGCAATTGGTTGAATGGATTCCATCGCTCGGGCAGGGTTCGGCCGCGAATCAGGTAACCCATCAACACAGGGACCAAAGTGATAGCCAGAAAGGCAGAAGCCGCCATGGACCAGGTCTTTGTAAATGCCAGAGGCGAAAACAGGCGTCCCTCCTGGGCCTCTAAAGTAAACACCGGTAAAAACGATACGGTGATGATCAACAAACTAAAGAACAAGGAGGGCCCCACTTCGCTGGCCGATTCATAAATGATCTGCCAATGGTTTTTCAATCCCCGATATTTTTCCATGCGACGATGCGTGTTTTCGATCATCACAATGGAACCGTCGATCATGGCCCCTATCGCGATCGCGATTCCGCCAAGGGACATGATATTGGCGTTCAGGCCCTGAAAATACATGATGATGAATGCTATCAGTATACTCATGGGAATGCTGATAATGGCTACCAAAGCGGACCGAAAATGAAGCAGGAATAAAATGCAAATGACCGATACGACCACACCTTCTTCTATAAGTTTTTCTTCAAGGTTATTCACCGCTTTCTGAATCAACTGGGACCGGTCATAAACAGGGACTATCTCCACTCCCTCGGGCAAGCCGGGGCGAAGCTCGTCAATTCTGGATTTCACCTTGCGTATCACTTCCAGGGCATTCTCTCCAAAACGCTGAATGACTATGCCGCCAACGACTTCTCCTTCCCCATTTAATTCCGCAATTCCGCGCCTGAGTTCCGGTCCCAGGCTCACACGCGCGATATCCCTGATTAAAATGGGAGTGCCTTTGGAGTCCACATCCACGGGAATCCCCCGGATATCTTCGACTCCCTGAATATAACCCCGGCCGCGGATCATGTATTCGGTTTCGGACATTTCCAACAATCGACCTCCCACGTCATTGTTGCTTCGCTTGATAGCATGGACTATTTTGTGCAAAGGAATATTGAATGCGGCCAATTTGTTAGGGTCCACCTCCACCTGATATTGCTTGACATAGCCACCCAGGCTTGCAACTTCCGCAACTCCCGGCACGGTTTGCAACTCATAGCGCAGGTACCAATCCTGAATAGATCTCAATTCCGAAAGGTCATGGCGGCCGGTTTTATCGATCAATGCATATTCATAAATCCATCCCACTCCCGTGGCATCAGGCCCTAACGTAGGCACCACCCCTTGCGGCAGTCTGCTGGACACAAAGTTTAGTTGTTCCAGCACCCTGCTCCGTGCCCAATACAAATCGGTTCCCTCTTCAAAAATAATATAAACAAATGATGTGCCGAAAAAGGAATAGGCCCTCACTGTTTTGGCAAAAGGTACGGAAAGCATCGCGGTACTCAATGGATAGGTCACCTGATCCTCAATGATTTGTGGTGCCTGCCCCGGATACTCAGTAAATATAATGACCTGCACGTCACTGAGATCGGGGATAGCATCCAGAGACGTGTTATGAATCACAAAGACACCCGTCCCGATTATAAAAAGAGCACCTAAGAGCACAACCATTCGGTTTTTCAAAGACAGCGCGATGATTTTGCTTATCATGAGCAAATTCCTTATTTGGGGCCTGAGTCCATTTTATGCAGTGCCTCTGTGAGCTTGCTTTCCGAATCAATGAGGAAATTGGAGGAGACCACCACTTTTTCTCCCGAACGAATCCCCTTCAAAACCTGGTAAAACCCTTCTGCCTGAACGCCCAACTCCACACGTCTCGAATTGAATTCTCCTTTTCGATTTTGCACGACCACCACATTTTGTTCACCGGAATGGATCACCGCTTGTTCGGGAACCACCACTGTAGGTTGTTTAACTTCGGATTCAAATACGACATTGGCATACATTTCCGGCTTCAGATCCCATCCGGGATTATCAAACTCCATGCGAACTTTGACAGTCCTCGTTTTAGGATCGAGAAAAGGATCAATGAAGGTCACTTTGCCTTTGAATTTCTTACTCGGAAAATAAGACAAACTCATCTCCACAGCCTGACCCAGTTTGATCCAAGGCAATTCGTATTCGTATATGTCCGCCATCACCCAGATGTTGGAGAGATCCACAATGCTATATAAGGGCATACCTGGTAAAACATGCATTCCATGAGTCGCATTTTTTTTCGCTACGAATCCGTGATGATGGGAATGAATATGAATCGTCTTTTTGATTCGCTTTTCACTTATCAGTTCTTCGATTTGATGTTGCGGTACGTCAAACAACTTCAAGCGTTGGATGGTGGATTGCAAAAGGCTGTCTGCCCCTTTTTTAATATCGATAAAAGGGCTCTCCTCCAGGGTCTCCCGATACTTTATTCCCAAAAGCAATTCTTCCTGGGTGGAAACAAGGTCCGGACTATAAATCTCTACCAAAGTGTCCCCTTTACGAACTTCCTGGCCGGTGAAATCAACATAGAGTTTTTCAATCCAGCCCTCGTATTTAGTGTGCACGTGGGTTAGTAGACGCTCATCATAAGTCAGGCGTCCCACCGTCCTGATTTCCCGAGTGAGTTGACGCCTCTTGGCCTTTACTGTTTTCACACCAATATTATGGGCCACCGTGGGATTGATCCGTACACCCTTCCCCATGTCTTCATCTTCATAAACAGGAACCAAATCCATTCCCATCGGACTCTTTCCCGGCTTGTCTGAAATAAAACCGGGGTCCATGGGTGCCCTCCAAAACTTGATCTTCCCCTTTTTGCCAGACGACCCGGTTTGCATCTTTTCCATTGGTTCTGTGGTAGAGGTCGTGTTCTTGCCAGTGATCCTTTTCTCCAACTGATTCATCAGTGGCTGGCCCTTTTCTTTCAAAGTACCTGACCATTTTTGGACGGTTTTTTCAGCCGTCTCCATCGAATCGGGGTTAGACATGAGACCGAAAAAATAGCCTGCACCGCCAACAAGCAAAATTATTAAAATTTGAAACATTGTCGAAAAGCCTTTTCCAGGATCAGTATCTTCAGAAGTCAAAGGGAAAATAACCTCGGGTTCGGCGCTTTCCGGTTCTTTAAAAGTCTCTTGAGCCAGGTTCTTCTTGGTCATCTTTTTAGAAAAGCTTCTTCCCCACCAGATATTCAATGTTTGCCAGTGTTTTTTCATGGTCGGCTAATTCCCGATGATGTTTTATCTTCCATTTAAACAATGTGACCTGATTGTCCAATAAAGTCAGAAAGTCGACCTTGTCTACGCTATAAGCGGCGATGGCCGATTTCAAAGATTGCTCCGCCTGCGGGATGATCCCGCTTTGGATCAACTCGATGAGGTCACTTTCTTTCCGTTCTGAATCAACCGCCCGTTTGAGTTCAAGAAAAATCCGGTTTCTCATATGCTGGTACTTCTTCTCCATTTTCAATATGCGGTGATTTTCCTCAATGACCTTGCGGTCCTGACGGGATTTTCGCCAGACAGGAATATTAAAGCTGACAAAAGCCGAAACAAAATCCGGGTTGGATTGCGGTCGATCCAAAGACTCTCTGCGTCCGTAACGTAACCCCACATTAAAATCGGGATACAGTTCCTTCTTCGCCAGCTTTTTACTAAGGTGCGCTTTATCGATAAGGGTGGAAATTTCATTTAAGAGGGGGCGATGCTTTTCAGCTTTCGCTTGCAATTCCTCAATCGTAAAACCAAACGGCGTTTTGTGAATCCCGTGGAGAATCGTCAAGGGAGCTTGCGGCAAGCGGTTCATCAAGAAATTGAGCCTGGCCTGTTCCCCATTCTTTTTTTCCTCCAGCAATATCAGTTCATCAATGATCTTTGATAGTTCCACCTGGGCCTTCAACACATCCTGCTGAATGCCTTTACCAACGCCATATTTTGTTTCGGCAATAGCGACTAACTGTTTAAGAAGACTTTTGTTTTGTTGGGTGATTTCAATGGACGCTAAAACGAAACAAAGTTCATAGAAGGACCATTTGACATCCCGGATAACCAGTAATCGGAGCTCCTCCCGGTCCTTTTTTGCAACCAGGACATCCTTTTGGGCCAAGCCGGTTCTTAGCTGGCGCTTACCGGGAAAAGGAAGCTTCTGTGAAAGCGTCAGTTGCTTTTGAGTCATTGGCTGATCGCTGAATGAAAAACTGTCGACAGGTACATTCATCAATCCGAGTTGAAGCTGTGGATCCTCTAAAGAACCTGCCTGATCCGGAATTTGCTGGAGCAGATGAATATTTTCTTGAGCCTCCTGCAATTGCGGATTGTTCTCTAAAGCTTCAGCAACAAACTGGTTCAGATTATTGCGAAAAGCAGTCGACGGCTCAGCCACCGCCGTAGAACCCAACCCGGCAACCAAAGCAAGACAGGCCCAGAGTATAAACCAGTGCATGGTTACCCTCCGGTTAAATTGAAACAAAACACAGGGGAAAGGAGATCAATTCGCAATTTTAGCCCAAATAGGCATACAACCCTGCGCGTTTAATTCTATTGTAGGGATTTAGTGTTTTGGGGGATGAAAAATGGAAACGGCGTTCTGAAAGGGGGGAAAGGGGGGATTTTCGGAAAAGCCTTGAATTATTAATTGAATAAAGGTTTCAGGTGTGTTTTCATCGAGAGAAACAGAACACACTTTGCAGGAATCACTGTTGGAACAATCCATATTTGCCATACTTAAATCCATAGCGATTGCCTGGGTCCCACATAACAATGTGATTATGGCTAAGGCTAAAAATACGGTTTTGTACTTTTGAAGTCGGTTAAACATGGATCACCCTGTCAACAGATTATGTATTTAATGTATAATTTGGACGTCCACCTGTCAAGGCCTGCTTTTTACAATCTTTACGATTTCAGGTAGAATAAGGCCTTCTCTTCACACTAATCGGACCAAAGAAGAATGAATCGAAGTTTGGGATTTTATTAGTAAAATCCTCCTCAATAATTGGAGAACCAGAATGTCATTGCAACCGAAAAGACGATTTTCCCTGGACAAGGTCGAATTAGATCCAAAAATTGCCAATAGAATCATGTCCGCCGACGGCGACGAAGAAGTAGGTCAATGGGACGGTGAAAAGATACAGGATCTTATAGACGAACTGGACCGGATAGAAGAAACCATTGATGCCAATTACGCCAGCCTGCCGCACCACGACAATCTGCCCAAAGACCTGTGGGATCATGTGGAAAAAGATTACCCTATCTGGGCCTGCGATAAAGAAGGCAATTGCCTGGTGGGCGAACAAGCGGATAAAATCAAGCATGTCGACAAAATTCGCCGCCGCTACGAAAAAAAGCATGGGGGCATCGAAGCGTTTAAAGAAAAAATAAGGCTGGAACGGGAACAAATGATCCGCGACCTGGGTGGAAAGAACGAATAAATCTGTGGGAAATGATCTAGAATATTTCGCTCCCTCCTCAACAAATCTACAAAGCAAACAAAGTTTCCTGTGAACAGTAAAGTCAGAAAAGACCTCCTAAAAAATTTAAAACGTGTCGTCATTAAAATTGGTAGCAGTGTCATTTCGCACAAAGAAGGGGATGGCAGTTCGCTGGTTTTAGGGCTCAGCGAAAAGATGGTTTTGCATTATGCCCGCGAGATCAAAAAGCTGGTGGACCGCGGATATGAAGTGGTTCTGGTTTCTTCAGGTGCCGTCATGGCGGGCCGAAAGCGACTTCACCTGGGTCGCACTCAACTTTCTATTCCGGAAAAACAGGCTTGCGCCGCCATCGGCCAAAGTTTTTTGATGCACACCTATGAAAAAAAGTTCGATAAGCAGGAACTCAAAACCGCGCAGATTCTCCTGGGAAATGACGATCTTGAGAACCGCAAGCGCTACCTCAATGCAAAACACACCATCGACGCCCTCATCTCGTATGGGGTCATACCCATCATCAACGAAAACGACAGTGTGACGGTTGATGAGATTAAAATCGGCGACAACGATACCCTGTCAGCAACAGTGGCATGTCTGGCCAATGCGCAATTGTTGATCATTCTTTCCGATGTTGAAGGTTTGTTTACTCGCGATCCAGGAAAGCCTTCACAGAAAGATGAAGACCCGGCGGAGCTCATTCCCCTCGTCACTCGGGTGAATGCGGAAATTGAAAAGAAAGCGGGCAAGAGCAACAGCCATCTAACCGTTGGGGGGATGTACACAAAAGTCCGGGCGGCCAAAAAAACCATGAGTTTTGGAATTCCTACCTTGATCGTCAACGGTATGGACAAAAAGGTTTTGGAAAAAGTGTTTTCCGGTGAATCGGTAGGAACTCTGTTTTGGTCCCAGGAAGATAAAATCAAGGACCGCAAGCATTGGATTGCCCACACTTTAAAACCGACCGGAACCATTGTCATTGATGCCGGCGCGGTTAGAGCCATTGCGGATAAAGGTAAAAGTTTACTGCCCGCTGGTGTGATCGGCTATTCGGGAAACTTCGTTTTTGGAAATGCGGTGGTGATTCAGGACGAAAATCAAAACGAAATCGCCCGTGGCCTGGTGAATTACAGTGCCCGGGACCTGGACCGGATCAAGGGCAAAAAAACCGAGGCTATAAAAAATTTGATGGCCGAAGGTTTTTACCAGGAAGTGATTCATCGTGACGATTTGGTGTTATCCCCATAATGACCACATGGTGGGAAGAGACATCACTCCGGTTCAAGTGCAAATCCGATTGCTTTAACTGTTGCGAGAAACCGGGTTATGTGTTCATGGATTCTGAGGATGTCGACAGGGCCTCGGGGTTTCTCAAAATCACGCGTGAGACATTTCAGACCTCTTATTTGACTCCGGTGAACGATATTGGAGTGATTGAAGTAACCTCGTCCCGGCCCTGCCCGTTTTTAGACAGTCGCGGTTGTCGCATCCATTCGGCCAAACCCAAACAATGTCAGACCTACCCCTTTTGGCCCGAAAACCTGCAATCCGTTTCCCTATGGGAAAAAACAGCAGAGGATTGCCCGGGGATTGGCTCCGGACCTCAAATTTCTTCGAGTCAAATCAAGACTTTCCTGACCGACGGTTGATCCTCCTACCCTCCAAAAGCGGTTGACAAGGGGTATTTCCACAAGGATAATATCTCCCCGGGCTTATTCGAATTCGATCCCTCTTTATCAGTCCACCAATTTTCTTCCAGGTTCCTGACGGACAACTCTTCAAGATCGTTCGTGGCCGAAGGCCGGTGGATCGCCTGTGAGCAAAGAAAGAGTGAGCCTGTAGCCTTGAAATTCAGATTCAGTATTTAGGGGAAAGCTATGCCTGTTGCGGTTGTTATTGGAATGCAATGGGGCGATGAAGGAAAAGGAAAAGTCATCGACCTCGTCAGTGAAAATGCCGAAGTGATTGCCCGCTATTCCGGCGGGAATAATGCGGGGCACACGATTATCCAGAATGGGGAAGAGTTTGTATTGCATCTGATCCCGTCGGGTATTTTTCATAAAAACAAATTGTGTGTCATAGGCAACGGAGTGGTGGTCGACCCCGCCGCTTTGAAAGAAGAAATGGACATGCTGGAAAAGGCAGGCATCGAACTGGAAGGTAACCTGGTTCTGAGCGACCGCGCGAACATCATCATGCCCTACCATTGCATTTCGGACAAAGGGCGGGAAGGATCCGGAAAGTTTAAAAAAATCGGAACGACAGGTCGAGGCATCGGTCCCTCTTACTCTGATAAAATTTCCCGTGTTGGTATACGTGCCTGCGATTTTGCTGACGAGTCTTTGCTCAGAGAAAAATTTCTCGCGAATTACGATGAAAAAAAAGTCCTTCTGAAACACCTTTACAATACTGAAATCGCCGATTCCGAAAAGCTGTTGGATGAACTCCTTCAGTATAAGGACATGATTTTAAAGTTTATGGGGAACACACATTCTCTCATGAACGAAAAAATTGCCGAAAACGCAAAAATATTGTGTGAAGGGGCACAAGGGACCATGCTGGATATTGATCACGGCACCTATCCTTACGTAACCTCATCCAACTCCATCTCCGGGGGCGCTTGTACGGGACTGGGGATTCCTCCAACCAAAATCGACCGCGTTGTGGGTGTGATCAAGGCTTATACGACTCGCGTTGGTGAAGGTCCGTTCCCCTCCGAATTGAAGGACGACGATGGTGAACTCTTAAGGAAAGAAGGGTCCGAATTCGGCGCCACCACGGGTCGACCCAGACGCTGTGGATGGTTCGATGCGATGGTTGCCAAATACGCCATTGCTCTCAGTGGAGTCGACTCCATGATCCTCACCAAAATCGATGTGCTCGACGTATTTGATACCATCAAAGTGTGTACAGCGTATAAATACAAAGGCAAGGTCTTGACTGAAATACCTGCTGAAGCCCACATTCTGGAGCAATGCCAACCGGTCTATACGGAGTTCAAAGGCTGGAAACAGGTTACGGCAGGTATTGATCGCTTTGACGATTTGCCGGATAATACTAAAAAATATATAGATGCCTTACGGGATCTTCTTGGAGTCGATTTCTTAATGATTTCCACAGGACCCGGCAGAGACCAGACCTTGAGGATGGAGACCCTGTTTTGAAGATTCAATTAAGCGCGGAGGTTTTGCAATTCCTTGAAAAACGCAACAGCCGCGACCTCACATTGGATGTTGAAGACATATCAACCAATTGTTGCATGGGGCGGCTTCCGGAGTTGAACGTGACGTTTTCTCCTCCAGAATCATCTAAAGAATATCGCAATTTTTGCGTGGATGGAGTGGCCGTCCATTTGGCCGAGACGCTTCGGACTCGTGATACTCTGAGCTTTTTTATTTCTGGTTTTGGTCCATTTAAAAAGATAGCCGTCAAGGGGGTCAATTTAGTTTTATAGAACGAACGATTTCATTGGTCGCGATTTTCGTTTTGCGCTGAGGTTTAGTAAAAAACAAGATGCTTACTATTTTCATCCTGGTTTCCGCATGTTCTTTCTTCTACTTCGTCGGTTACCGCTATTATGCGGGCCGAATCGATGCGGAAGTTATTCAACCCGATAATGTAAAAACCACGCCTGCAGTAATTCAAAACGATGGTGTGGATTATGTTCCCAGCAAGCCCCTCGTTTTATTCGGTCACAATTTCGCCTCGATTGCCGGTGCTGGACCCATCATAGGCCCCATAGTGGCGATGCACCATTTTGGCTGGGCGGTCACTTTGATATGGATTTTGATTGGCAACGTGTTTATCGGAGCGGTGCACGATTACATCACCTTGATGGTCTCTGTCCGCAACCGGGGAAGCTCCATTGCAGATATCGCTGAAACCACTATGGGACGCCGAGCCAAACTGGTGTTTGCCGTTTTTTTAATATTGGCTATGCTGTTAGTGATCGCTGTTTTTGGTGTTGTGGCGGCCAAAACCCTCATCGCCCAACCGGGCATGGTATTCCCTACTTTCGCCCTTATCCCGGTCGCTATGGTTCTGGGATGGTGTATCTACAAGAAGAGTTTTAATCTGGTGGCCGCATCCGGCATCGCTTTTGCGGTTGTTCTGTTCAATATTTATATCGGTTACAAACTACCGGTTGAAATAAGCGAACAAGGAATCCTTGGCCTGTCCCCTCTCAGATTCTGGTTTGTGATCCTGATCATTTATGCAGGCATCGCCTCTGTTTTGCCTGTGAACCTGCTGTTGCAACCGCGTGACTATATTTCGACTTATATTCTTTTCGTTTCCATGGCTCTGGGGATGGTGGCCTTGCTTTGGGTGCATCCGGAAATCAACACTCCTGTTTTCCTTGGAGGGTTTTCCGAGGAAAAGGGGCCCGTCTGGCCAATGCTTTTTGTATTGGTTGCCTGTGGAGCGGTTTCGGGATTTCATTCCCTGGTTGCGGGCGGTACGGTTTCCAAACAATTGGCTCAGGAATCACAAGGGCGCTTCATCAGTTATGGCGGCATGTTGACCGAGGGTGTGGTGTCCGTCGTCACCGTTTTACTGGTGGGGGGGGGATTGTACTGGGCATTGCCTGCAACAGGAGGTGTCGACATGTCCGTATTGGGATTCCGCGAAACCTTAAAGCAGGGATGGATTCATGCCTTTGGCAGTGGATACGGCCATGTGGTTGCGCAAATGATTCCTTCCCTGGGATTCACCTTTGCCTACATGATCGCCGTACTCGCTTTAAATACCTTTGTACTGACGACGCTGGACACTGCTGTGCGCATCACCCGCTTCATCATTCAGGAGGTCGCCGGCGAGAAGTTTCCCATCTTTGACAACAAATACATTTGCACCGTTGTCATCAGCGTTCTCGCTTATATCATTGGAGTGACCGGCGGATGGCAAAAAATCTGGCCGATATTTGGCGCCACTAACCAACTGATCGCGGCAGTCGCCTTGTTTGTCATTTCAGCTTACCTGATAGGGATCAAACGTCCGACCAAATATACTTTATTTCCGGCAGTGTTTATGGTGATCACTACAATAGGTGCGTTGTCCTGGCAGGCTTACCGATTCTTTTCAGCACCGGAACCCAACTGGTTTTTGGGAATCACATCTCTGCTTCTGATCGCATTGGCCCTTTTTGTCGGCAATGAAGGTTTAACCGCCATTCGATCCCAGGGAATGGGTTCCATGAAAACCGCTTCGTCGAGAGCCTGATTCCAACCCTACCATCGAATTTCCGGTTTCTTATAAATCGTTTTGCGATTGCTTTCTTATCAGTTAGAATCGTGCCGTTGTAAAGGAATCCAAATGAGCGAAAGATGTCTTATCGATTCTTACCTTGCGAATAGCACGTCATCCTGAGCGTATGCGAAGGATCTCTGGTCAATGTATATCCAGAGAATCTGAATCATTTTAATAGCTCCTCAGAATGACAAGAAGAATTTCGTTCTTTTACCTTGGTATTCCTTAAGATCAATTAAATGAGGAAACTGGTTTATGAGCATGGACTTTATTCTAGGGGGACCCGCCCGCGGAGAAGACTTTTATTTTCGCAAGATGTTCCTGAGCGACCTCTGGCAAAGCTTGAACAAAAATAATGTTTTGCTGGTAGCCCCTCGGCGCATGGGTAAAACCAGTATCATGTTCAACCTCCTGGACGAGCCCCGGGAAGAGTTTCTGGTGGTCTACCTGAATGTGGAAGCTCTGGAAACCCCCTCCGAATTCATTATCCAATTGATATTTGCCCTACGCGAATCCCAGCCCGACTACTTTTTCGAGCGACTTGGAATGATCTGGGGACTGTACAAAAACATTATTCGCAACACCCGCAGTCCCGAATTTTTTGAGTTGAAAGAAAGCCTTCGCAAAGAACTGGATTGGGACCGCCACTGGCAGGACCAGGCAAGCCAGTTGATCAACGGCATGCAGAAGATCAACCAGCCGATATTGTTGATGATTGACGAACTGCCGGATATGTTCATCCGCATGCAAAAGAAATCACCGGAAACCTTCGAAACCTTTTTACATTGGTTTCGAATCGTTCGGCAATCTCCGAACAGTCCCCTGCGCTGGCTGGTCGCCGGGTCCACCAACCTCATCGGTTCGCTGGACCAATTGGGCCATGCACGCCTGATCAATGATTTCTTTCATCTCGACCTGCCTCCCTTCAGTGCGCAAGAGGTCGAATTATTTGTGACCAAAGCCTTCGAAGAGCATATGGTCGACTACGATCCCAAAGTCATTGTCGTCATGCAGGAGTTACTTGGAAACGCCATCCCCTTTTTCCTGCAATTATTGACCAAAGAGTTGATCCTCCATTGGAAATCCAATGGAGGCGACCCCATCGACAAGGCTATGGTGAAATCCGTTTTTGAAAAGGGATTGTTAGGCAATCGCGCCCTCAGCCACCTGCAACATTTTCGGTCGAGGATCGATTTTTATTATCCCGAAGAGGAGCGCACCGCTGTGTATACCTTGCTGGACGAACTCTCTTCAACGGAAGGCATGCATCTGAAAAACCTGTTCGCCCGTTACGCTAAACTGGAAGAAGAAAAACCCTCTCCACGAGACGAGCGCACCCTGACGAGTGCTTTCAGCAGACTCCTCCTGCTTCTGCAAACCGATTTTTACGTGGAAGATATGGGCGGGAGAAAATACGATTTTTCCAACCGCCTGATCAAGCAATGGTGGAATAAATATTACGGGACCTGATGCATTTAAAGAAAATCAAATACATCCCTACGCAGGCTTGATTTTTGGTGGAGATATATTATGATTTTAGAAGTCCTGACAAACCTGAATTAAGGATAATGCTCCGTGAAACTTTCGGAAATTCTGGCCCAACGCGAAAAAGTCAAAGAAAATACCAAGTCTGGTGGAAACGCCCCAAAACCCAAACCAAAAAGCGGGGGGCAACAGCCCTCTAAAATAGCTCCAAAAAGGGCTTTGAAGGTATTGAGAACCCGCGAAACACCCAATCCCAATTCACTGCAGTTCATGCTCAATAACCAGGTCATGGAATTTGGGAAACTTTCATATCCTTCAAAAGAGTCGGCCAAAGACGATAAGATGGCCTCCGCCGTTTTCGAACACAATGGAGTAGTGACTGTTTTCGTCACGGAAAACTTTGTCACCGTTACCAAAAGTGAGGCGGTTTCCTGGGACCCATTGGTCGACAAGGTTTGGAAAGAAATCGACACACATATTGATTATTATAAGACCGGAGAAAAAGAGGAGTTTGCCGATATCGATACCGGTAAGTTTAGTACTCTCTCCCATGAGGATAAATTGAAGGCTATTGAACTGGTTTTGAATCGATCCATACGTTCTGCCCTGGCGCGGGATGGTGGCGGAGTGGAGTTGAAAGGCTTGTTCGAGAATGAGGTGTTGATACGCTACCAGGGCGCCTGCGGCAGTTGCCCGACTTCAACCACCGGCACACTGAAACAGATCGAAAGCCAGGTCCAACGCCAACTGGACAAAAACCTGGTGGTTAAATCTGTTTAGACATCTCTTTTGCGCTCGTAAAATCCAGTCATACGGGATAATAGATATGATGAAGGATTAAAGAAACTTTCAATAAGCCACCAGAATCATTCTTTCAAAATTATGATTCTTCTCAACTCCTCGCGGCTTTTTCCGAAGTAAGTTTTTCCTCTCAGAAGCTCTACCTTTGGTTTTGACTGGCGACCCTTGATCCTGAAATACGATTTAGGCGGCTTACTTTTAACTCCCTTTTTGAAAAAAGAGCCCAGCAAAGGAATTTTCTTTGTGAGGTCATTCCACAGTTGCAGGGGTTGGAATCGTAGTTCTCCAAGGATCTTTTTGGTGGATAAATCGCTTTTCGCAATCAACCTCAAATCAGAAAGTGGAGAAAGCAAATGGATATTATCTGTAAACGCGACTCCGTTCAGAATTTCCACATCTCCCATTAATGAAGTAAATTCGATTCCCTTTTTACGACCCTTTCCAAACTTGTCCGGATAAAAAATCCCTAGCAGATACTCCAGAGTAGGCCCCAGTTTTTTCAGGGTTCCATCATTGGCCAATATCTTTGCGTTTCCTTTGATCGTTCGAACCGGTTTTTTATCATTCAGGTCAGTCTCCAGCTTTCCCTCCACAGCCAAATTTCCTGTTGCGAGATCGGGAATAAAATCTTCTAACCTCAAACCCTTTGCCAGGAAATCGGAAGCTACATGTTTCTCTTTTAACCAGTAATTTCCACGAATCAATATATCTCCATGACCCGGATAAACAAAAAGATCCTCCATAACCAGTTGGTCTTTTGAAATATGAAAGGCTCCCTGCAAATGCGGAAATCGAATCTCATTAAAACTCAGATTCAATCCTTTTAATTCCCCTTTTGAAAATCCTTGCTTCGCAGGGTTCAATACAACTCTACCTTGCTTCAACAAAGGAAGAGTTCCTCCAAAACGCTTGAACACAAGGTCATTAAAATCCAACTGGCCCCAGAAGTTTAATATTTTTAACGAAAACGAAGAATCGTTGAAATTTAAAACTCCGGAGGACATACCGTAGGAAGGAACCCATATTTCGTTTAAAAAAGGACTCAACTCTTCCATGGACAGATTGTTAATAAGAATTTGGGATTTTAAGGTTGAAGAATATTTTTTACCTTCAGGAGTTTTCCGGGAGGGAAGGCGTTCTTTATATATAACCTTGCCACCGAATGAAGGCCTTTGGACGAAAAATGATTCCAATCTACTATTTTGCTTCAAGACTGAGTTTTTAGAACCTTGAGCCCAAACAGGGAAATCAATCAGAGCAGTTAGGCTTATAAAAAAAACGGCAATTTTAATTTGAAAATTAGACTGTAAAATAAAGTTCACTCCCAAAAAGAAAGAAAAATTATATTAACCTTCCATACCCAATAATGAAGTATTTCTTGCATATACTATCATTTTTTGATTTCTAATTTTTAGTACAAGAACCCTGCCTGTGTTATATTCTGTGAGGTAAGTATAAATTAATCAATGACTAAAGAGAGTACATGTTCAAGTTCTTAAAGGTTGTAATTGCCATTGCCCTCCTGTTGGGGTTGGGATTCTGGGCTTTTAAAAGTGGGTACCTTGGCTTTCTGCCACAATCGGTATTAAGTTTTTTAGGAGCGCCTGAGCAAACGAAACTCGACTCGGAAAATTTCAAATTTGAAAAAGTCAAACGCCAGGATATTCATCAAAAAGTGCTCGCCACTGGAACGATAACTTTAAAAACCGGCGCAGAGGTTAAAATCGGTGCCCGCATCTCAGGCCAATTGGAAAAACTCAATGTCAAGGTGGGCGACTTTGTACGCGCGGGTAAAGTAATCGCCGAAATTGAAAACGATGATCTCCTGGCCCGTGTGGCACAAAGGAAAGCGGAGTTGCGATCCGAAAAGGCTCAACTGGCAAAAGTTAAAGAAGAAGGTCCTCTTGAGATCAGTAAGGCCGAAGCAGAAATTGCCGAACTTCAGGTACAAATCGAGCTTTCACAAAAAACGGTCCGGAGAAACGAAGAGTTGAACCGCGAAGGGGTGGTTGCCACGGCTTTGCTGGATAAAGCGGTGGAGGACCTTCAAGTCCTGCAAGCTAAAATCAAGGTCGCTCAGGAAGAACTCAATCTGATCAAAGCCCGGCTGATTCATGACATCAATCTGGGCGAAGCCAACGTAGCCAAGGCGGAAGCCAACCTGATGGAAGAGGAAACCCGGCTGACCTATGCGACCATCAAAGCTCCTATCGATGGGGTGGTGGCTTTCATTTCCACACAGGAAGGCGAAACGGTAGTCGCGAGCATGAGCGCGCCGGTGTTTGTGACTTTAATCAATTTGAAAAAACTGGAAGTCACCGTTTTTGTCGATGAGACCGATATCGGTCGTGTCAAAGTTGGACAGGAATCCGTGTTCACCGTCGACAGTTTTCCCAGGAAATTCTTTCATGGTAAGGTAGAGGATATACATCCGAAGGCGGTTATCAAGGACAATGTGGTGAATTATGAGGTGATTTTGGCTATCGCTAAAGAGGACATCAAATTATTGCGCCCTGAAATGACGGCCAATGTTTCCATTACTACTGGCGTTCATAAAAATGTACTGACCATTTCAAAGACCGCAGTGAAAAGGTCTGGAAAGAAAACCTTTGCCGTCGTTCGTTCTCTCAACGGTTTGAATGAGCAATCGATTGAATTGGGTTGGCGTGAAGGCAAGACTGTAGAAATTTTGTCCGGTTTAAAGGCTTCTGACGAAGTGGGCATTCCCAAAAAATCTTCTCAAGATAAAAATAAACCCAGAAGACGCCGAAGGCGATAAAATAAAGATAACAATAAATTTCGCTGAAGACGGATTAACCGGATCAGCTCAATCAATGGAGGAATTTCATGCCAGATTTCACTCACGTCAAAATAGGAATCATCCTTGCCTTTCTCGCAATTCTTTTGGGTGGCGGTCTGGGCTTGTCTTTTGGTTGCTGTGAAGATTCTTTAAAAGGGGGATTACGGTCCAGCGCCTATGATGTCTTGAAACAAAAATATGGTGATGACCTGGAAAAGGCCAATAAAGTCATTAAAAAATCCTGGGTCTATTACAAACGGGCGCACCTGCATTCCCAAACTATGGGCGTGATGGCGATCGTGTTTTCCCTCCTGGTGGTGTGGCTGAATTTCAAGCCGATTTTTCAAAAAGGAATCTCCATTTTAAGCGGGTTGGGAAGTTTGGGCTATGGCCTGTTTTGGCTCTTTGCAGGAATGCGCGCTCCGGGACTGGGATCCACAAGCGCCGCCAAGGAATCGGTGGGCCTGATCGCACAAATATCCGGAGGGTCGTTTTTTATCGCAGGGGCCGGACTGTTCGCGCTTTTATTTTACAAAGTCGTTCTTCAAAAAAGTCCAACTGCTTCCACTGAGTAACAGTATGACGTTGAAACCCTTCCCGGAGCCTAAGCGATGAGCTTGATTGAAATGCAATCTATCATCAAGAGTTTCAAGAACATCGGATTCGAAACTCAGGTATTGAAAGGCATTTCCATCAGCATTGAGGGGGGAGAGTACGTCAGCATCATTGGTCCCTCGGGTGCTGGGAAAAGCACCTTGATGGCCATCATGGGCTGTTTGGGGCGGCCCACTTCCGGGATGTATTCCCTAGATGGTGAGGAAGTGGAAAGTATGAATGACAAACAGTTGTCGCGCATCCGCAATGAAAAAATCGGATTCGTGTTTCAGGCCTTTCATCTCCTTCCCGGTGTGACCGCTCTGGACAATGTGATGATGCCTTTGATGTATTGTTCAGAAATCCCAAAGGATGCCACCGAAAGGGCCAAAGCGGCTTTACAAAAGGTGGGGCTTGGCCACCGCCTGCACCACACTCCCGGCCAGATGTCTGGCGGTGAACAACAGCGCGTGACCATTGCGCGAGCTTTGATCAATAATCCCAAAATCATCCTGGCCGACGAACCAACCGGTAACCTCGATTCAAAAAATGGTGCCGAGATCATGAAGGTGTTTGATCAATTGGTGAGCGAGGGACGGACCATCATATTAATCACTCACGATCCCAAAGTGGCCGAGCACAGTAACCGCACCATTCGCCTTAAAGATGGGTTGGTGGAAGAAGACCGTTATCATGAGACTGTTCAGAAACATGAAGCAGGCATTTCGGGGCCTGCGGCTGAATAAAACCAATACGGCTTTAATGACCCTGGGGATCATCATCGGCATCGCCTCCCTAACGGTGATTGTGGCCATTGGAGAAGGGACTAAAAAGTCCGTGCTCAACCGGATTGCCAATCTTGGGTTTGGTCCGGATGCCTTTTCCGTGTATGCGGGAGCCGGGCGGTTGTTTTTTCGCAAAGCCCAAATGCCCACCAATTTAACTCTCCAGGATGCCGATGACATTGCCGCCCTTCCCAGCGTACGTATAGTCGTACCCAGGCAACGTAAGCGACTGCGGGCCATTTACAGCCGGAACAACACATCTACCCGCGTTTATGGAGTCACGCCCCCCTGGCAGGAAGCTCGCGCCTGGAACGTTGCCGATGGACGTTTTCTTTCAGACCAGGACATGGAACGCAAAAGCAAAGTGGCCGTGTTGGGCGCGACCCCGGCGCGGAATTTGTTCCAGGGTATAGACCCCCTTGGAAAATCGGTCCGGCTGGGAACCGTATTTTTTAAAGTGATCGGAATCCTTGAGGAAAAAGGTGTGACTGAAAGCGGGTACGACCCGGACAATCGAATACTGATTCCGTTGTCGACCTCCATGTCGCGTATGTTGCATCAAACCTACCTTCACAGCATTCGTATCCAGGTGCTCGATCCCGGCCAGGTATCCAAAGCAATGGAAGACGTGACCGCGCTTTTAAGGCAAAATCACAATCTGTCATCTTTGGCGGCTGATGATTTTCGATTCGTGACCCCGCAGGGGATTATGGAATGGGTCAACAAACAAAAACTGGCGATGAACCGGATGCTACTTCTGATTTCAACCATATCCCTGCTTGTTGGTGGAATCGTTATCATGAATATCATGCTGGTGTCGGTGCGGGAACGCATCCGGGAAATTGGCATCCGGCGCTGTTTCGGTGCGAGTCGTATGGACATCACACAACAGTTTTTATGCGAGTCCGTGGTGGTTTCGCTCTTTGGCGGAATATTGGGGGTGGGTCTAGGTTGGGGAATTTCTGCGGGTTTGAAATACATGGACTGGATACCCACTCAAATTGATTGGCAACCCTTCGCGCTGTCCTTTGTGTTTTCCACTTTGATCGGATTGTTGTTCGGGATTCAACCTGCCCGTAAAGCGGCCTTTTTGACTCCAGAAGAAACCTTACGTTAGCCTGAACCAATGATCCACCTATGAGAATTTGGGAAAACAGTTTACTGGCCGTTAGCGCCTTGATCTCTAATAAAACCCGAAGCTTTTTGGCATCGGTTGGCATCATGATCGGAATCGCATCTGTCATTGTCATGGTGGCTATCGGTAAAGGTTCGCAGAAAGAAGTTCTTGATGTCATTTCTCGAATGGGAGAAAACCTCATCACCTTAACTGCTGGTGAAGTCAAGCGCCGGGGCGGCAAATTAAAGCTCGAAGGCAATGTGACCAATTTAACGGTTAAGGAAGCCAACCTGCTTCTCGAAGAAATTGATGAGCTTAAGCGGGTGGCACCCTATGAGTATAAAGAAACCAAGGTTAAGTACAGGAATTTTTTAGCACCTGTCACAGTTGCAGGCTCCACTCCGGAGTTTCTTGAAGTGAGAAAGTATAGTGTGGCGGATGGAAGCTTTTTTGACTATCGTGATTTAAACCTGGCCAAACGGGTAGCTGTTTTGGGAAAAACGACGGTCAAAAATATTTTTGGCGAAGAAGATCCACTGGGACAGGTCATTCGCATCGAAAGTGTTCCTTTTACCGTGATCGGGGTTTTCGAATCCAAGGGAATGGACGCCGATGGAGTCGATCAGGATGACATCCTGTTGACCCCCCTGACCACCTTACTGCGGCGTGTAATGAATCAAACTTTTATTCGAACCATTTACTTTCAAGCCGTCTCCAAGGAAAGCATGGATCGGGCAGTGGAAAACTTGAACATCCTGCTCAGGAGTCGGCATCGCCTGAAAGACGATCAGGAAAACGATTTCGAAGTACAGAGTCAGTTGGAACTGGAAAAACTCAAAAAGGAAACATCCGAAACATTCACGACACTGATTGTCGGAGTGGCCGCGATATCATTGATCGTCGGTGGAGTGGGCATTCTGGCCGTCATGCTGACTTCGGTGAAAGAGCGCACCCGTGAAATCGGATTACGCCGGGCCGTGGGGGCCTCTCAGAGGGATATCGTTTTTCAGTTTTTGACGGAATCTTTGCTGATAGGTTTTTTAGGTGGCGGGGTGGGAATTGCCATTGGAACAGGCTTGTCCTTTAGCCTGGACCAATGGGGGCCCTGGACTTTGATCGTGGAACCCGCTTCCATACAAATCGCTACCGGGGTCTGTGTTGCAATCGGCATCGTTTTTGGCGTTTTTCCAGCAGTCAAGGCGTCTCGCATGGACCCGATGGAAGCCTTGCGGATCGAATAAAAAAGGGGCTGGCACATCGCATAGAGCGAGCACCTGCCCCTTAAAAATACTGTCAGTTTTAGTTACTTCTAGAACGAAAAGCCACCATGGTTTGCGGCAATCATACATACCAGCATGGGCAGAGATAACCAGGCGTTAGTGCGGCTGGCTAAAAATGCGGTACGCTTTGCTTTTGCCAACGCGTCACCTTCCAGTTCCCCAGCGATAATTTTTTTCTGGTTCGGCCAAATGATCACCCAAACGTTGAATGCCATGATGATTCCGAGGAGCATTCCCACCATGATCGTTCCACTGGGAATCCCTTGTACCGTGCCTCTTCCCACCATGTAATAAACAATTCCGGTGATCACGGTCCAAAGTGCTGCGTGCCTGAAATAGAACAGGGCTTTGGGAAGAATGATTTGGGTATAAGCTTTGGCGGCGCCTTCTTCCGTCATTTTAGGCATGGATTGTACCTGGATCAGATTGAAAAAATACAGTATGCCGATCCAAAGAATTCCAACCAATACGTGCGCAAATTCAAATATCCACATGGTTTTTTCTTTTCTCCTTTCTCAAAATTTAAACCGTTTATTTATCTGTAGAAAAACGCATAAATGCGAACTTTAAAGCAAGGGGGAAGATTTATTAAAAAATCCTGTCCTAATTGGATGGCATTTCATCCAATGAAGATTCATCATTTTTGGAAATTGTGTGTATATTACAATAAAAAGCCCAACAATGACAAACCGAAAGAAACCGTCCGGGCCGCTTAACGGTTGAAAAAGTAATGTAATAGAAACGCAACAGCGCCCAGATTGAAAATTAATAGAAAATAAATGGTTTGGGTGGTGATTCGGGGAAACGCTGAACTGGAAACCCGGGGCGAACTTCCTGGAGCGTTCATTTTCACGTTCGCCAATGCCTGCTTCAAAACTTCATTTTCATTCAACAATTGAACATTTTTTGACCGAAGGGATTCAATTTCATTGCGCAATTGCAAACGCTCCACTTTGAGAGATTTGGATTTTTCTATTTCGCGTTGAAGCGATTCCTCCGGCCCCAAAGTAACGCCATCATCTTCCAAAGGCGGATCCCAGTTTGGCATGACGACCTCAAAGCCTCGCCACTTGCGCCATAAAGGTGTCGCTGGCTTGCGTAAGGCGGCTCAACTGCTCTTCGCTCAATTGGATATCGCCAGCGATTTCCAGATCGCGAACCTGTTCATGTTTGCGGGAACCGACGATGGCGGTGAGTATATTCCTTTGCGCCAATACCCAGGCCAATGCAACATGAATGGGTTTATGCCCCACCTCATCGGCTATTTGTCTGGTGGCTTGAAACACTTTGATCGAATGTTTAAGCTGAGGCTCGTGAAAAAAGGCCTCGTGAGCACGGGCTGGAAAGTTTTTGTCGTCAGAACTCATTTCCCGTGCAAGAAATCCCACAGCCGTCGGGGAATAGGCCATGAAAGGCACATCGGACTGCTCGCACAGATCCCGCGCCTCCCCTTCAAAATCCCTTTCCAACAAACTGTACGGCACCTGGTTGACCGCAAAGCGCATCAAACCCTCCCCCAAAAGTTTCAAATCAGGGGCTCGAAAATTGGAGAGCCCAATAGCTTTCACTTTTCCGCTAGCTTTCAAGCGAAACATTATCTCAGCCAGCTTTTCGTTCTTTTCTTGAGTATCGAAGAATTGCCCTGGCCAATGGATGAGATAAATGTCCACATAATCCCGGCCCAATGCTTTCAAGGTTCCATCCAAGCGTTCCTGGAAAGCTGAATGGGTCAACTCGGCATCGGGCCAGATTTTGGAGATGATCACCACATCGTCTATTTTATTTGCCAGAGCTTTTCCCAAGCGACGTTCCGATTCACCCTCCCCGTAACCTTCAGCCGTATCGAAGGCAGTGATGCCGATATCCAGAGCGGTTTTAACCACCCGGTCAGCTTCTTCCAGGCTACAAACATCCCCCCATCCGCCACTGGGGGCAATTTGCCAGCAACCGAGGGTGATGGCGCTCCAGTTTTTATCCAGTACCGTTGAATTATTGAATCGCATCTATTTAAATACCCAAATAGTATTGGATTGTCTTATAGGTTTACGCCAGGCAAAATCGTCAAGTACCGGTACAGGTTGAAAACCGAGACTCGCCGGATCATTTTTAAACTGGCGAATACGAAACCCTGCCATCAGTGCAAGGGCACCGAAAAACAAGAAAGCGGAACCAAATAAAAATGCCAGGATTGCCGGGAACACCCAAATGGAAACGGCCAACAAAATCATGAGACCTCCCAAAACAAAACCCGCCTTCATCAGGGAATCGGTCCAATCATCAAACCAGGCTCCAAAGGATCGATTGAAGTTTCGCATAGTCGTTGTATCCTTTCAACTAAGTTAGGTGTACTTTTAAAAACCTTGCCTATCTCGTATACAGGCTATCTTTTTAATAAGATGGCCCTTCCTCCTTGTCAAGGCCAGTGGAGCGCTTTAGAGCTTTTGGAGAATCGTCGAAATTTTTTCGAAATCCCTTTTTTGTTGAACCAGGGACCGACGCGTGTTCACCACACGGGGACTGGGATGGTACAAAGGAAGCAAGCAAAAGGGCGGAATGGACTGATTTTGTGTCACCACTTCCTTTAGGAGAAAACGGGTACCAAACAGTTTATTGATTGCCGTCAGCCCCACCCCACCCAGTGTGACGATCAGTTTCGGCTGAATCAAATCAAGGACGGACTTCAGATAGGTGGAGCAATTTTTCATCTCTTGTGCGGTCGGCTTCTGGTTGGCTCCTTCTTCCACCGGGTTACACAACACTGCGTTGGTGATAAAAATAGATTGCCGGTCCAGACCGATGTGATTGAGTAGCAAATCCAGGTTTCTTCCGGAAGCATCACCATAAAAAGGGATTCCCGTTCGGCCGCCCCCTTCCTGACTCGGAGCTTCCGACACGAAAACCACCTTAGCACAAATCGATCCGTTTCCAGTTCCCAGAACAGCAGAGGAATTAGCCATGCGCGGGCAGGTAAGGCACTCAGCGGCCCGCTGAATTAAAGACTTAAATTGTTTTTGCTTTGCGGTGGGCATTTTGAAGGGAGAGAGGATGCTAGGAGTTTTTTTCTTCTTCCTCTTCCTCTTCCTCTTCTTCCTCGTCGTCACTGACGCGGCAAATCACGAGGAAACCAATGGTTAAAAAAATCACGGCTACGATGGCCAAAATCATGTCCATGCAAAAGAACCTAAAAGGGCTTGATCGTTGCCAGATAAATCATTCCAGCGCCAATGAGGAAGATGGCAATGTGAACCATCATGGCATATTTTTTGGGGAGCAGGTCGGTTTTGATCTGTTTACCGTTCAAAACACCCAAAGTGATCAGGACTGCAAGCAGGAGCAGTTTGAAGTAAATCCAGTTTTCACCCTGAGAAAAGAGTCCGGTCGAAAAAGCGAGATAGGCTCCCGAGAATAGTGTCACGAACAAAATTGGATAATAAATAAACTTGTGAATCCGGTTTTGAATTTTGCGAAGTCCCACCACCTCGTCATTCGACTTCAGTCGCAACCGAAACACTACCATGAGAGACTGGACAAACAATGTACCCACGACCAGGCACATAGAAATCATATGAAGCGTTAAAAAAAAGTTTTTCATATTTCAGGAAAATTCAGAAAGGTTGATGGGAATCAAAATAATCAGGACGCCTCTTCCAGTACGGGTTTGACGTCAGATTTCCAGTACACCAGGCTACCCATGATCAAGGCCATACCGATACCACAGTAAATAGCGGCCACCACAACATAGCCACCTACAAGGTGAGGATAGGTTCGTAACGCCACACCCAATCCAATCATGCCAATAATCAAAAAATAAAATACTTTTGAAAATACATCATGAATTTTAAGGGGAGAATGTTCCAGACCTTCTATCCGGTTTTTATTTTTTCGGGCCGTTTTACTTAAAACAAATTTGCCCTTGGCTCCACCGATTACAAGAGCCACGATGAGAGAAATGATTATGGTGTTTTTAGAGGAGTCCGCCAGCTGATACAAAAAGTATCCACGGATGATTAAAAACGCGCCCACTGCACACCACACGCTTCCCGCAATGGTAATTAACTGCTTTTTATCCACTTTGATTTCTCCTCAATGGCTTGTAAGGGTTTCCTGATTAGATGGTATAAAGAAAGAAAACGGTTTACGAATCTATAAAGTCCCATTAATCTTCTACCATTTCGCCACGCACACCCCGTGCCGACATTCGCGGACATTTGCTTTTATACAAGGTTCGCACCTCGCCATTGCGGTAATCCACGATAAATCCATCGTGTCCTGCCTGAGGTTCGTCGCACCAGATACAAGCTTGCGGTCCTTCCGGAAAAACGGGGTTTATATGAATCTCTTTTTCGTATTTATCCTTGTTGACCACACCTGCCTGATAAAGGCTCATGGCTTCTTTAATCGTTGGAAGCCGCCAATCCTGATAACGGGCAAACTTGTCGCCAGCCAAATCGCGGGCATAATCCATGGCCTCATCCCAGGTGACCCATTTCGCATCGCGTTGCCAAAGATCTTCCCGGGTCCACATCAAAGTGGTCAAGGTGTCGGTAATGGTACCATCCTGATTGTCGATGAATCTGTTTTCCATAATGAGTATTTTTAAACCGTTAGAGAATTATCAGTAAGAGTATCGAGAGAAATCTGGTTCAGCCTTTTTTTGAGGTGCTCAAGGTCAAATTCCGGTGGGTTTTTCAATTCATCGGCCTGCAATATATTAAAAAAGGACTGCTTGAGAAAAAAATTCGATCCGCATATCAATGGACTTCTGCGCATTATCCGTCTCACTGTTTGGCGGGAAATTTTAACGGGATCATCGGAACTCAATAAGGCCCGGTTGTTATGCAAAACAGCGACTGTTTCCATCGCCATCCACAAGGGCAAAATACAAAACAGGCGAATCGAGTAGTGACGCCGGGGAATGGCCAACGTGAATTTCAAGGCATCGTGTAAATGCCCGGTGGTTTTATGCAATAATTTTTCCAGGATAACCAGACAGCGGTCCAGGGATTCTCCAGAACTAAACTCTTCCAGGGTCATGCCATTGTCAGTGATGAAACTCTTCGGAATATAGGACCACCCACGACTTCGATCCACCACCATATCCTTCGAAATATTGGTCATTTGTAATCCGAGGCCAAAGGAAACCGCCGTGCTTTTCAAAATCGTTTTTGATTCTTCATCGATGGAAGGCATTTCAACCAGGAACAGGTTACACAACATCTCGCCCACCAAACCTGCGACGAAGTAACAATACTCCTCCAGTTCATTCTGGTTCTCCAGGCAGGTAACCCCCTCCGACTCGAACTTGGTCTGGAAATACGCCATGCCACGGGCCATTTCCGAAACAGAAGGAATGATCTGGTTTTGGTAGACTTCCGGCAGAGTATCAAACACCCGGAACACCCTAGCCGTGCTGGATAGAAGCTCAAGATCATTGACCGAACCATCAACAACCCGGCACTTTTCGATCCAATCCTCCAGACTGGTTTTGCGGTACTGCGAATCTTTAATCAGTCGGGAAAAATCCAGGAGCAGGTCAATTTTATTCCTGGCTTCCAGTTCGGCGGCATCCTCGACCGTGTCAACGATCCTGCAAAACAGATAGGCCGTTAAAATACTCCGGTGTAATTGACCGCGCAAAACGGAAATATTCAGCGCAAAGGTCCGACTGACCTTTGGCAAGGTCGCTACACAATAGTCCCAGTCATCCAAATCCGGATTCATTTTTCCAAAAAAGTCAATGTTGTTGTTTTGAAATTTGCCAGGTGAGCTAAAAAACCCTGGAGTCCCCTATTGAGGTCCCAGGAACCAGGGCGAAACGCTTTTGGTTCCAAATAACCTTAATTGGCCGTGGCGCTTTTTTCCAACTCATTCATTTTTTCAGCTATGACCAAGATAGCCTCATGCACCTCGTTGATCACATATTCCGGTGTGCTGGTCCCTGCAGTGATTCCCACGTGAGTTTTGCTGTCAAACCAAGCCCGATCCAATTGAGAAGCCGATTCGATATGGTACGTTTCAATATTTTTCGACTCGCACACCTGCACCAGCTTCTTGGTATTTGATGAGTTGTAGCCCCCGATAACGATCATCAAATCCACGCGGTCCGTCAACTCATGAACAGCGATTTGGCGGTCCCGGGTCGGTTGGCAAATGGTGTTGACAAAATTAACCTCGTCCACACATTCCATTTCCATGATTTTCTTGGCCAGGGCTTCCACCTTTTCCACTTGCTGAGTGGTCTGGCTCACAATACCGAATTTGGTTTTTCCTAACTTTTTCAGTTTTTCCAGGTCGTTTTCGTTATTAATAACAACATATTCTTCGAGGTCACCAACAATGCCTTTCACTTCCACGTGATCTTCCTGCCCAATCACCACTGGGAAATAGTTTTGGTCGACCATGCCCTTGATAGTTTTATGAACCCGCATCACAAGGGGACAACTGGCATCAAACACAGTAAACCCCTCTTCATTGAGTTTCTCTTTGACTTTTTCAGCGGCCCCATGTGCGGTGATCATGACTTTCTTGGTCTTGATCTTTTCAAGCTCGTGAATTCCGTCCACCAGAGAGACACCGTTTTGTTTTAAAGATTCATTCACTTGTTTATTATGGACCAACTGTCCCACGATAGTGAGATCGCCATGAAAACTGGGGTCCATAGCCAAATTGATCGCGTCTTTCACACCAAAACAGGTGCCTAAGGCATTCGCCAACGATACTTTCATTGGGTTTCCTTTATTATCAAGTATTTAATATTGATTTTCGTTCTTTTTTCAAGGCTAAATCTTAACAGATAGGACAAGCCTTGCAAATAAAAAAGGGGGGATTGCGACCCAATTCCTACTTAAAAAACAACTTTTTAAAAATTTCCCAAGTCGTCTGGCGGCCAATTTCGGCAATCGACTCGGTAAGCGGGATATTTTTAGGACACACCTCAACGCACACCTGTGCGTTGCCACAATCGGCGATACCGCCTTCACCCATAACCGATTCCAGCCGTTCGTCCCGATTCATAGCCCCGGTCGGATGCAAATTGAAATAGCGCACCTGACTGAACGACGCGGCGCCCAAAAAGTCATTATTCAATTGAAACTGGGGACACGCTTCCAGGCAACATCCGCATGTCATGCACTGGGACAAATCGTAGGCCTTGTTGCGGTCGGTTTGCGAAACCACCGGTCCTTCACCGATATCATAGGTTCCATCGATTTTCACCCAGGCTTTGACTTTCTTCAGGTTTTCAAACATCCGGCTTCGGTCCACCTGCAAATCGCGCACGACCGGAAATTTCGACATAGGCTCCAGAACAATAGGTTGCTTGAGTTGATCCGTGAGGGCCGTACACGATTGCCGTACCTTGCCGTTGATTACCATAGTGCAGGAGCCACAAACCTCCTCCAGACAATTGCATTCCCACACCACCGGCCGTACATCCTTGCCATCTGCATTGATTGGCCTGCGCTGAATTTCCTGCAGGCAAAAGATCACATTGGAATGGGGTTTATAAGGGACACTAAACCGCTCCCAATAAGGGGACGATTCGGGTCCGTCCTGGCGTTTAATTTTTAACTCAATTTCATTATTCGACATGGCAGTCACTCAATCATATTTTCTGGGCCGGGGCGTGACCAATGAGGCATCAACCTCTTCAAAGGATATATCCGGACAGTTATTCTTAAATTGCGCAATGGTGGATTTTCTCCAATGATTTTCTTTCTCTTCGAATTGTTTCATGTAAGTCAAATGACCCGGCGCAAAATCGGTTTCTGCGACATCCTCGTAATGCGACTTTTCGATATAATCAATGTATTCATGAGGATCGAACCGGTCTGGTTGTTCCAATGCGAATTCAGGTTTGAAATGCGCCCCGCGGCATTCATCCCTCACCAGGGCTCCCTGGGTTATGATGCGTGAAAGGTGAATCATATTATACAACTGGTTGATAAAACTTGGTGTCGGGTTCGCCCAATCGCTGGTATCCAGGCAATTGACCTGTTTCGCACGGGTTTCAATATCGTCTATCGTTTTCAAGGTTTCCTTCAATTTGTTGTTGGTGCGCACTATCAGCACATTGGCCAGCAAAGACTCTCCCAATTCCTGATGAAGGCTGTAGGGATTTTCATTGCCATTGAGGCTTCGAATTTCCTGAAATCGCGATTCCCAGTGTCTCCGCGCGTCATCATAAACGGATGACGAGACATCCTCTGGTGCTTTATCAAGGTGTTGGGTGTAACTATGAATACAGGGTCCTGCCAGCAAACCCGCATAAATACAACTCAGCAAAGAGTTGGCGCCGAGCCGGTTTGCTCCGTGGTATTGGTATTCCGCTTCACCGGCAGCGTAGAGTCCGGTAATGGAAGTCATTTGATTTCGCGGCGAACGATGATCGATCATGCCATGCCCGTCGGTTTCGTAGTCTACCCACAACCCACCCATCGAATAATGCACGGCGGGAAAAATCTTCATCGGAACTTTGTGCGGATCTTCACCGGTAAACTTTTCATAAATATCAAGAATACCGCCTAAACGATTGTCCAGATACTCTTTGGTATGATGGGTCAGGTCCAGATAGACCATAGCGTCTCCGCCCACCCCCAGTTTTTTATTATAGACCACGTCATGAATTTCGCGGGAAGCGACGTCGCGCGGCACCAGGTTTCCAAACAGCGGATGGTTTTCTTCCAGAAAGTAATACCGTTCCTCATCCGGAATATCCAAAGGATCACGGTCATCATCACGTTTTCGGGGAACCCAGATTCTGCCTCCTTCACCGCGGGCCGATTCACTCATTAAACGTAACTTATCCAATCCGGGAATGGCCGTTGGGTGAATCTGAATGAATTCGCCGTTAGCGTATTTAGCACCCTGCAAATAAGCCGAAGTGGCCGCAGAACCGGTGCATACGGTAGACCCCGTTGACCGCGAATACAACTGGCCCGGTCCTCCGGTCGCCAATACCACAGCATCGCCTTTCAAGGTGAAGATGGAACCGGTCCTCAAATCATGAACCACCGCACCCCGGCAAATGCCGCCGGAATCTATGACTGCCCCCAGATATTCATGCCACTCAAGTTTTTCCACCAAGCCATCGTGTTCGTAACGCCGCACCTGCTCGTCGAGCGCGTACACCAACTGCTGTCCGGTCGTTGCTCCTGCAAAAGCCGTTCTGGAAAACAGAGTGCCCCCAAACCGGCGAAACTCCAGATGCCCTTCGGGAGTCCGGTTGAAAGCCACGCCCATTCGGTCCATCAAACGAATGATGGCCGGGGCCTGGTAACACATATCGCGCACCGGCGGCTGATGCGCCAGGAAATCACCGCCCTTGACGGTATCGTAAAAATGGATTTCCGGCGAGTCCCCCTCACCCTTGGTATCGATGGCCGCATTAATGCCCCCCTGGGCACATACCGAATGCGAACGTTTCAAGGGCTGGTACGAAACCAGAACGGCTTTCATTTTCGATTCACAAACCTTTAGCGCCGTTGCCAGTCCTGCCAATCCACCGCCAATAATAATAATTTTTTTTTCGCGTTTAACCATACTCAACCTGAAATACTGGGAGTGACCGATTCGGGATGCAGGGAGAATTCCCACACCGTTGCCAAGCCAAGAAAGGCAAGGGCCAAACCTACCAGAAAAAAGAGCCAGCCTGCATTTTGCTGAGCCCTTTTCCCAACCAGAATTCCCCAGGACACACAAAATCCCCACAAGCCATTAGCAAAATGGAAAGTGGCTGAAAGGATACCAATCAAATAATAGATACGGCCTTCCCACGCACCGAATTGCTGGTTCATGATATCGATCAAAAACGGGGCCGCCTCAAAGGCGTGTTTTCCATAAAACATTTTGGGAACCACGGTCGTTCCCATGTGATATATCAAAAAAACGAAGACGATAGCGCCACTGATCCGTTGCAGGGTATACAGTCCATTCCTCGGATAACCATAACGCAAAACATTGGACTTTCCTTTGTAGGCGATGTAAAAACCCATGAAGGAATGAAACAATAAAGGAACGTAAATAAATCCGATCTCTATCAATAACAAAAATGGGGTGTTGTTGATCAGGTCGATTCCAAACTGATATTGTCGAACTCCGACGGTCCGCAGGGAATTGAAGGCCAAATGGAAAAAAAGAAACACTCCAATAGGAACAATTCCAGTCAGGGAATGGATTTTATAAAGAAGGAAGTGGGTTTCCCCCCGGGTCAGCTTATTCATTTGAGTGAGAAAAAATTTGTAGACAGACCGCCCGCTTCAGGGACGTGTGCAGGCAACTGGATTCATGCGCCTAGTTTAATAGCTTTCCCTTTAAAAAGCCATTTTAAAAATGCAGGACAGGACAACTCACTCCTTAAAAAAAGGAGAAGATCCAGGATTGGGGAGGAGGGTCAAAAATCGTATTCCAGAATGGGCCGATTCTTGAAGTCCGGATTGATAGGTTTATCGCTACTGCAAATTTTCAATCCTTCGGGATTTTCCACGAACAGATCCACAAATCCGCACTTGCCACATACTTTAGGTTGTAAGGGAACTTTCTTTTCAATACCATGGTCTTTTCGCACTACCATGATCAACTCCAGATCACGACTCGTACGCAGGCCGAGATCTCCCTTGATAAGGCTGGTTTGCCCGCATCGATGACAGGTTTTGGGTTCCGACATGGCTATCTCCTGAAAAAGTACCAAAGTAGAACTTTAGCACATTATACCATAAACCGTTCCAACCAGCACAAATTCAGGGAGAGGATTCCATGCGTTGATCCGCGCTGGTCGTCGTTGGGTAGTAACGATAATGGACGGGTTCCGGCTTATTCACCATGTCTTTCAAGTCCTGACTGGGAATGAATACCGCCTTTTGCCGCGCTGGAATTTGAATCATCTCACCCGTTTCCGGATTCTTTGCGAGTCGCGGCTCATATTCCTTGATGCGAAACGTACCAAAACCCTGAAACGAGGCTTTTCCATCCTTTTCCAGACTCAAGGAAACCGCGTCTAAAAAAGATACTATATAAGCATCCGCTTCTTTTTTAGTAACCTTAAGTCTAACAGCCAATTTTGCGGCGAGATCTGCACGAGTCATTTTTATCTCCTGGAAAATAAATTCTCACAAAATTATTGTTGCAAGACCCAGACCATTCTCAGCCGATCCCATAAACCCTTATTTTTTAACAGTTTTTGTTTTAATAGTCTCCTAAATCAGGGTATGATATTTTGAAAATACGTATGGATTTGTATACACTATTGAGGATTTTTAATGAGTTTCCAAGTACCGGTTTATCTAACCCATCCCCAGGTTCCTGCCTGGAATTTCAGTACGAAACAGCTGGAAAAACTGCAAAATGCTTTCCCTGAACTGAGCTTTCATTTATGTCCGAACTCTCGAGAATTTTATATTCGGCTGGCCGAGGCCGATGGCGTAATTGGATGGTTTTTTAAGGAAGAATGGCTGGCCCAGGCACCTAAATTAAAATGGATATCGACTCCTGCCGCAGGAAAGGATTGGATGAAGGTTCCGGAATCGGCACCGGTTCAGATATTTCACGGAAGTTTTCACGGGCCTATGATCGCGGAAAGTGTGATTGGAGCCATGTTTTATTTTTTGAAAGCGTTTCCCCTTTCTTTAGCTTTTCAAAAAGAGAAAAAGTGGGCGCGGGTAAAAATCTCGCAACAACTGGCCTCCCTCTACCAAGCCCAAGTCACGATTCTTGGGTTTGGCAATATCGGACAAATCATCGCACAACGTTTAAAGGTTTTTGATTGCCGTATTGTCGGTGTGAAACGAAAATCAATCCCTGCTCCGGTCTATTTTTCTGCCTCGGATTCTGTTGTTACCTCTGATAAATTGGAAGAGGTGTTGAAATCAACGGACCATCTGGTATTCGCCCTCCCTGGCGGAGATGAAACTCAAGAAATTTTCACAAACACGCATTTCGACCTGCTACCAGAGCATTGCCTGATCTATAATATTGGACGTGGCAATGTGTATTGTGAAGCGGACCTGGTATCGGTCCTCACTCAGGAAAAAATCGCCGGGGCGTATCTGGATGTATTCGAAACGGAACCTTTACCGGAAACTTCGGAGTTGTGGTCACTTCCCAATGTGCTGATTCAACCTCACCTATCTGCCGCATCGCCGCATTATCTGGATTTGTTTGCTGAAGAATTGATAGCACGAAAAAAGGAATTGATGGCGTCGTTGGATTAACAGAGGAGAACAAATGAATTACAACGAGATTTATTGGAAATTGTTCCTGGCCTTTGCAGGTTTGGTGGCATTGTACTTTTTGATAGACAAGGAGGAACCAGAGTCAAAAGACCCGGAAAACCCGGATTCTGTCTAAAGGGAAGGAAACTTTTTGTGGTGATCCGTTTCCATTTGGAAACGGTGGGAAACATTCAAAACACCCGCTTCGTCGAAATGACGTCCCATGATTTGAACCCCCACCGGCAAACCCGCCTGGGTCAATCCGGCAGGAATGGAAATGGAGGGAATGCCCGCCAGATTGATCGATATCGTATATATGTCCGATAAATACATCTGCAAAGGATCCTGGCTTTTTTCGCCCAGTTTGAAGGCGGGTATGGGGGCATTGGGCGCGACAATGACGTCGCACTGCTGAAAGGCGTTTTCGAAATCCTGTTTAATGAGCGTTCTTACCTGCTGGCCTTTTAAATAGTAGGCATCGTAATACCCGGAACTCAAAACGAAGGTGCCTAAAATAATTCGGCGTTTGACCTCTTCACCAAATCCTTCCTCGCGCGTGTTCTCGTACATGTCCACCAACGAAGTCGACTCCGAGGAACGGTGACCGTAACGCACTCCATCGTATCGCGATAAATTCGTACTGGCTTCAGCACAGGCTAAAATATAATAGGTGGCAACGGCATACCGGGTGTGTGGAAGTGAAATTTCCACCGTTTCCATGCCAAGCGACTCCAGAGTCCGAATCGCATTCTGAACGATGCTGTCGACCTCGGTATCCAACCCTTCCGCAAAGTACTCCCTGGGGATCCCTATCTTTTTACCTTTCACATCCCCGGCAAGGGTCGAAACGAAATCGGGAAGCGCCACATCGGCAGATGTGGAATCCTGCGGATCCTTTCCGCCAATCACGTTCATTAACAAGGCCGCATCTTCGGCTGTTTTGGTCATGGGGCCGATCTGGTCCAGTGAGGACGCAAATGCCACCAATCCAAAGCGCGACACCCTGCCATAGGTGGGTTTGAGTCCGGTGACCCCACAAAAATTGGCCGGTTGACGAATCGATCCCCCCGTATCACTTCCTAAAGCCGCCAGACATTCCTCAGCCGCAACCGCCGCCGCAGACCCTCCACTGGAACCTCCCGGTACCCGCTCCAGATCCCAGGGATTGCGAGTTGGGTGCACGGCTGAAGCTTCTGTGGAAGACCCCATAGCGAATTCATCCATATTGGTTTTGCCCAGGATCACCGCACCGGCATTTTTTAAGCGCTGGACCACGGTGGCATTGTAGGGCGACTCGAACGACTGCAATATTTTCGAAGCGCATGTCGTGAGGTCCCCGGCCACACAAATATTATCTTTAACAGCGATGGGTAACCCAAGTAAAGGCAAGTCCTCGCCACCTGCAATCTTTTGATCCGCTTCCCGCGCCTGACTCATGGCCTGTTCGCGGTTTTGATGCACAAAGGCACCTACCTTATCTTCAACGGCATCAATTCTTTGGTAACACGACTGAAGGAGTTCCAGCGCTGAAAATTTCTTTTCCTTGAGGCCTTGTCTGGCGGAGGTGAGAGTTAGACGGTGCATGCAGGATCAGGAAATGATTTGGGGAACCTTATAGTGTCCCTTATCGTGTTCCGGAGCCAATTTGAGCAACTCCTCATTGGAATCGACGGGAACGATTCGTTTTAGCTCATCCTCTCGAAATACATTATTAAGGGGAAGAACATGAGAGGTCGGTTCGGTAGACGAGGTATCCAGTTCGTTCAACTGATCGATATAATCGACAATCTGGTTCAACTGCTCGCTGAACCTGGCCTTTTCCTCTTCGGTCAATTTCAGGCGCGCCAATTGGGCCACATGATCGATCTTGATTTTGTCGGACATAGTAAATCTATAGAAAATTCATTGATGGCCAGAATTAACCGGCATCCTCTTTCTTGCCTTTTTTCTTTTCTTCCGCTTTTTTGATCCGATAGTCAATTTTTGCGACTTTTCGGGTCAGGCGCTTCATTTTTTTCTTTTGTTGGCGGACATCCAGATCGTGCCGTGGATTTTCAGCTTTACCGGTCGCTTCGGCCAATTTAGTTTTTGCCTTGGAAATATGTTCGATTAATTGTTCCTTCGTTGCCATAACGGACATGCATCTCCTTAGTTAGGTATGAGAAACCATGTTTTATAGCAAACTTGAATAAAAACCACAAGGTTCAAATTTTATAGCTATCCAGAGACCTTCGTAATTGAAAGATGCATTTAATTTTTTCAATAGGTAAAATACTAAAGACAGGCCAATTTTCCGAATGAACCTGCAAAAAACAGGAAAACTTATGAATATATTTAATTCCAGCAACCATAATGTTAATGGCAATGAAATTTTCCCAAAAGGCCTCATTGGAATAATAATCTTTCTGAGTTTATTATTGGGGTCGTTCATTGGGCACACTGTATATGCGGATAGCACGGGACATTGGAAATCCATGCCCCCCACCCCAACGGCGCGCACGGAAACAGCGGTGGCTTTGCTTGAGGGGAAGATTTATTTAATCGGTGGATTCACGCCGACCGGCATTTCTGATCGGGTGGAAGTTTGGGACCCGAAAACGGAAACATGGACAACACGCGCTCCGCTTCCTAAACCTCTACACCATACCAGCGCCACAGTAGTGAACGGGAAATTGTATGTTATCGGCGGGTTTTCGTCTGGTATGTGGACACCGGTCAACGATACCTTTGAGTATGATCCCAAGTCGAACCAATGGACGAAAATGGCTCCTATGCCCACAGCCCGGGGCGCTATGGCAACTGGCGCAATTGACGGTAAAATTTATGTCGTCGGTGGCGCACACAAGAAATTATTCCGGTTCACCAACTCCAACGCCAACGATGTCTACGATCCGGCAAAAAATCAATGGGAATCCCTGGCACCCATCCCAACTCCCCGGGATCATCTGACCGTTTCGGCTTTTCGGGGAAAATTGTATGCCCTGGGGGGGAGAATCAATGTCGACTATGACCGCAATTTAAACCACAACGAGGTGTTCGACCCCAATACGAATCAATGGACAACAGCCCCTCCCCTGCCGACGGCAAGAAGCGGTATCACATCACAAGTATTGGGGGGAATGATTTTTGTGTTTGGAGGCGAATCCGGAGAAGGAACGTTTTCGGAAAACGAAGCCTATGACCCGGAACAGAAAACCTGGAAAACGATGGCACCCATGCCAACAGCCCGGCACGGTTTGGGGTCGGCGCGGATAGGATCAGCGATCCATGTTTTGACCGGCGGACCCAATCCCGGAGGAGGAGGAAGTACGGTTCACGAAATGTTTTCGCTGTCACCGTTCAAATAAAATTTGAAAAGGTAGGCCAACGGATTGGGGTTTCCATCCTGGATTCCCAATCCGGTGGAGGTGGCCATACCAATTCGAATCTTCAGGACTATTACAGCAAAGCCTGTGCCATAAACTATGCACCCACCAAAAAACCACGTAACCCTTTATAATCATTGACCTTTGCAAAAACATCCTAAATTCAGTCAGTGTTTACCATCAGGAAAATATTTCCCAAAACGTCAAAATTTTCCCGTTTGGTGTAACCTGACACCTCGTTTGAGAAATCCTGTTTTCTGAATTTGAATAATAATAAACCTCATTGGCAATATAGTTTTCACACAACTCATGCCGTTTGATTACGGTTGGGCCAGCTTTGAATTCCCCACTACCCTTAAGACAGTCCAATTAAAAAAACGTCGAATGTTTAGCTCAGGTCTTTCTTCCATGTTTAAATATTCCTTTTCAGGAGTTCGGTGGCTTTTTTTGGGGATGGCGTTGGGTTTGCTGTTAATGTTGTAGCGGATTCCGGCCAGTTCATCTATTTTTAAGTTGCAGTATAATTTTCGAAAGTCTGGGCTGTCATTATAACTTTTTAGGCATCTCAATTTCATCCCCATTAAAGCATTCCACAAGGCCACCATATCCCAACTGGTGCTTCAAAGAATTTCCCTTTCGTTATGGATCGCGAACCTGCCGCGGTCTGCCGTCCTTATAACAGCAAAGCTTTCTTAATGGGGGTGTGTCACCCCGAATTGTATGAAAATACGCTGTGAGGAGTTTCACAGCATTTAGGTATGACAGATGGCAAAAAAAGAAAAGCAAATTTGATTCGCAAATTTTTTTTTTAAAACCGAACGGTTTAAACAATGATCCGTCAATAATGTGGGGAATCCAAATTTAGCGCAAGAGCATGCTACCCGCCAATGGCATGCATGGCGCGGGTGGGGCGTTCAAAATCATCGAGATTGATTTTGTGCCCGGGCTCTTTTAAAGCAACGGCCCCCAGGATGGTCTCAACGATGTCCGCGTCAGTGGCTTCGGATCGAATGAGTTTCTTGAGGTCGTATTCGGAGGTTGAAAACAGGCAGGTGCGCAATTTGCCGTCGGCAGTCATGCGGATACGGTTGCAATGATCGCAAAACGGGTTACTTACTGCGGTGATGATCCCGATCTTGCCTTTGCCGTCGGCAAAGTTATATTCACTGGCGGGACCAATCTCCAGGGAGTTGGAAATGGGAACCAGTTCGTATTTTGCTTTGATGATATCCAGAATTTCATGGCCGAACAACACTTTGTCGCGTTCCCACACCTGATCGGAATCGAGGGGCATGAACTCGATGAAACGGATTTCGAATCCATCAGACCGGCCCATTTCTATCAGGCGTAAAATCTCGGTTTCGGAGAAATTCTTCACCGCAACAGCATTGATTTTTATAGATTTAAACCCTGCTTTCGAAGCGGCTTTCAGTCCTTCCAGTACCTGTTCCAGGCAATCACGGCGATTGACGTGACGAAACTTTTCCTTGTCGAGGGCATCCAGGCTCACGTTCAGCCTTTGCAGTCCAGCCTCTTTCAAATCATTGGCCTGATCTTTCAGGAAAAACGCATTGGTGGTCATGGCGATGTCATCAATGCCGTCCACTGCGTCCAACATGCGAATCAGTTTAGGCAAATCTTTACGCATGGTGGGCTCTCCGCCAGTGAGACGCAAGCGATTGATTCCCATACTGGACACAATTCTGGCAATGCGAGTGATTTCCTCAAAGGACAACAACTCTCCCCGCTCCATAAACTCGACGTTGTCTGCGGGCATGCAATATGTACAACGGAAATTACATCGATCCGTAACCGAGATACGAAGATTAACAATTTTTCTTCCCATACCATCGATCAATGTGGGGCGCGTTTGCTCAGTGGATTGTGTCATCGCGATTTTCCTGGAAACTTTCCCGCCCAATGGCTTGCTATTGGGACAAAGAGATATTATTTAAAAGAAGCTGACTTCTTTTACTTAAATGTTTAAGGTTTTATTATACCCTTATTAGCAAGAGAAATCACCGGAAACTCCATTCTGATATTGAAAAATGAAATTCAGTAGTGGATTTTTCTCGTTTTTAGCCAAAATAGTATATTGCCGGAACGTGCCTCCTTTTCGCCCCTGAATTCGTTGAATTCTGGAAGATCTGGAACTTTGCCGTGTGTATTGCATCTAATCCCTATAAGCGGTATGGCGTGCTTTGGAATTTCTGCCAACCCGGGTTAATAAATATTTGACCGGACCGTAAAATTCAAAGCCATTGACTGTATGCAATAAGTTGTAATTCTGCAATGGTTCCCATATAATTCCATAAGCAACCTTAAACAACAAAAGCATTTAAGCCAAATTTTACATCCTTAAGTTTGAGGATGAAACGATAGGAAATCACATGTCCGTCACCGAAGCCAAATTTTCTACAAAGTTTGAAAAAGCCGCCAGCGAACCTGAGTATCGTGGTGCTTATTACCAGGAGGATGCAACAGCCAAAAACATGGCCCTGGTGCAGGTAAAATTCAAGGATATGAAACTGTACTGGTTGGTGGATCCGGTCGAGGACCGGGTTTACAGTGCGAAGTTTTTTGCCTATGGCGGTAAGGTATCCCTGGGAATGGGCGAAACTTTGTGCCAGATGGTCAAGGGCCTCACCATCCCGGAAGCATGCTCTCTTACAGGTAACGATGTTGAAAGTTCTTTAAGGGATAATCCGGATGAACCTGCCGTTCCTGAAAACAAACTGGCCGCTTTTTCTGCAGTTGACGAATTATTGAAGCAGGTTTCCGAAAATTACCCGGAAGCCAAAGCTCTGGCCCAGGCCACTTCAACCGCCAAGGAAAAAGCCGGTGAAGGCGATGGTGAATCGTCTATGGAAAAATTGTCGATGATGGAACAAGCCTGGCTTGCGCTGGATCCGGAACAGCAGATTCAGCAAGTCAATCTGGTGCTGGATGAAAAGGTCCGGCCCGCCTTGATGGCGGATGGCGGTAACGTGCTCGTGCAAAAAGTCATCGATAACAAAAAAATTATCATACAATATCAAGGGGCCTGCGGAAGTTGTGGCTCCTCGGTAGGTGGAACCCTGGCGTTTATCGAACAGAATCTGCGAAACGCTATATACAACGAACTGGTTGTGGTTCCCGACACGTATGCCGATATGATGTGATGTCCTTATTCCACTGGAGACAAGGTAAATGAATATACAAACTCAATCCAAACCACAAGCGACCCTCGATGATGTATTAACGGACAAAAGTGAATACAAGTATGGGTTCACCACCGATGTCGACTCCGATATTTTCCGCAAGGGCCTGGATGAGGATGTCATTCGCGCGCTTTCAGAGAAAAAAAATGAGCCGAAGTTCATGCTGGATTTCCGTTTGAAAGCCTACAAAAAATGGCTGACGATGAAAAGTCCGACCTGGCCGCATGTGCATTATCCGCCTATCGACTTTCAGGGCATTTCATACTATGCCGCGCCCAAGCCGAAAAAGAAACTGGAAAGCCTGGATGAAGTCGATCCGGAAATTCTACGTACTTTCGACAAATTAGGGATTCCTCTCGATGAACAAAAACGCCTGTCGAATGTGGCGGTAGATGCGGTATTTGATAGTGTGAGTGTCGCTACCACACATAAAAAGAAGCTGATGGAACATGGCATCATTTTTTGTTCTATCTCCGAAGCGGTGCATGAGTACCCTGAACTGGTCGAGGAGTATTTGGGATCAGTTGTACCCATCGGTGACAATTTTTATGCGGCGCTGAACAGTGCAGTATTCACAGACGGTTCATTCGTCTATATTCCGCCGGACACGATTTCTCCAATGGAGTTGTCGACTTATTTCAGAATCAACACGGAAGAAACGGGACAGTTTGAGCGCACTCTCATCATTTGTGCGGAAAACAGTTACGTTTCTTATCTGGAAGGTTGTACGGCTCCCCAATTTGATACCAATCAGCTTCATGCCGCCGTGGTGGAACTGGTCACGTTGGACAATGCTGAGATAAAATACAGTACGGTGCAAAACTGGTATGCCGGCGACAGGGAAACGGGTAAAGGTGGTATTTATAATTTCGTCACCAAACGCGGAAAATGTTTGGGCAAAAAGTCAAAAATTTCCTGGACCCAGGTGGAAACGGGTTCCGCGATCACCTGGAAGTATCCCAGTTGTATTTTGCAGGGGGACCAATCTGTGGGTGAGTTCTATTCCGTCGCTTTGACCAACGGATTGATGCAGGCAGATACGGGAACGAAAATGATTCACATTGGTAAAGACACCAAGTCCAGTATCATTTCCAAGGGAATCTCTGCCGACAAGTCGAGCAATGCCTACAGAGGCCTGGTGAAAGTGAACAAGGGTGCCAGCAATGCAAGGAATTACAGTCAGTGCGACAGTATGCTGGTGGGGGATCAATGCAGTGCACATACCTTTCCATACATTGAATCGGCGAACAGTTCCGCCAATCTGGAACACGAGGCGTCCACCTCGAAAATAAGCGAAGACCAATTGTTCTATTTCCAGTCCAGAGGCATTTCACGCGAGAATGCGATCTCCGCAGTGATCAATGGATTCTGTAAAGAAGTGTTCAAACAGCTTCCAATGGAATTCGCTGTAGAAGCGGAAAAACTTCTGACTCTGAAACTGGAAGACAGTGTGGGTTAGACTCTGAAAAAGCACATACTCAAGTTAATCTGAAAACTATAACTGGATGATCCCCGGTTGCCGGGGATCATCTTTTTATTTAGAAAAAAGAAACCTGTGGGTTCTTCTTTGAATCCAATAAGCAACTGCCTACCGTATCGAAGGAATTCATTAATGTTAGAAATTAAAGATTTGCATGCCGGTTCAGAAGATACCGAGATCATCAAGGGTATCTCCCTGACAGTCAATAAAGGTGAGATCCACGCCATCATGGGGCCGAACGGATCAGGAAAAAGCACCTTATCAAAAATTTTGGCGGGTCATCATGAATATGAAGTGAGCTCGGGTTCGGTGACTTACAACGGAAAAAACCTTCTGGATCTGGAACCTGAAGAACGCGCTCTGGAAGGGATCTTCCTGGGATTCCAGTATCCAGTGGAAATTCCCGGAGTGAACAATGCCGAGTTTTTACGAATGGCCTACAACGCCAAACGATTGCATAAGGGCGAAGATGAAGTGGACCCGCTGGATTTCGATGAGATCCTGGATGAAAAGATGAAAATGGTCGAAATGGATCACAAATACAAGGCCCGTTTTTTGAACGAAGGTTTTTCCGGTGGCGAGAAAAAGAAAAACGAAATTTTACAAATGGCCATTCTTGAACCCAAACTGGCGGTGCTGGATGAAACGGACTCTGGACTGGATATCGATGCACTTCGCATTGTCGCCAATGGGGTGAATAATTTGATCAACGAGAATAATGCTCTAATCCTGATCACCCATTACCAGCGCCTGCTGGACTACATTAAACCCGACTACGTGCATGTTTTGAGCAAAGGGAAAATAATCAAATCGGGCGACAAGGGCCTGGCTCTTGAACTGGAAGCCCAGGGTTATGATTGGCTAACCACGACCACGAATTGAGGAATTGAAATGGCAGGTGCTTTAACCGATGAAGTGAAATCCGCCGAAGGCGGGTTTCTGCAATTGCATAAAGACTATTTGGACGCAAATTCTCTCTCTAACGATTTGCTTGAGTTCAATAAGGCCGGAATCGAAAGATTCGAGAGCTTGAAGTTTCCCCATCCCAAACACGAGATGTTCACTTTTGTGAATACCCGTGAAATCGCTTCCACCGAATTTGCGTTGAATCCCGGCGGGACCTGTTCTGCGGACGTTGTCAAAAACCACGTCTATGCGTGCAGTGAGCAATCGTGTCTGGTTCTGGTGGATGGTGTTTATCAGCCCGAATTGTCAGACCTGTCCGCTTTGGCGGGTAAAGTGGAGTTGGCGGATTTCGAAAAGGCCTTTTCCGATGAAAAATTGAAGCAGTCCCTGGTCGAGTCCCTGAAAAAGGAGACCGATGTGTTTTCCGCGCTCAATGCCGCTTTTGCGAAACAAGGTGTGTTCCTTAAAGTTCTACCAAAGGCTCAAATCAATAAACCCATTCAGGTGTTATTGGTCTCCACAGGTGCAGAGGGTAAGCCCGCTATGAGCGCACCCCGCTTTTGCGTCCATATAGGCAAGCATGCGGAAGTTAAAATTATCGTGAAAACCGTGGGTGATGGCAATTCCTATTTCTCAAATACCGTTCAGGATTATTTTCTGGATGAGAACAGCAGTGTGATTTTTTCACAGGTGCAGGCGGACTCCAAAGAGTCCTGGAATTTTTCCAAAACCTTTGTCCGGCTGAATCAATACAGCCGGTTCAAATCCACGCACGCTATGGCCGGAAGCAAATTGACCCGCAATAATTATCAGACCCATTTATGCGAACCGGGTGCCGAACTGACGATGAATGGTGTTTCGGTGCTGGTGGACAAGGAGCAGGTACATCAATACATTCAGGTAAACCACCATGCCCCCAACTGTATCAGCCACCAGTATTTCAAAAATATTGTGAATGATAAAAGTCGGGCCAGTTTTGACGGTACGGTGGTTGTGGATCCGGGGGCACAGTTGACCCAATCCGATCAGTTGATCAATAACCTGATGTTGTCCGACGAAGCCCATGCCGACGGCAAACCCAACTTGATGATTTATGCCGATGACGTCAAATGCGCCCACGGAAACACAGTTGGCCAAATTGACGATGAACAATTATTTTACCTTGAAACCCGGGGCCTGTCTGCAAGTGTTGCCAAAACCCTGCTCACCACAAGTTTCGCCAGAAGCATCATTGATACCGTTGAATTCCCCGAGGTGGTGGAAGATCTCAAATCCCTTCTATTAAGCAAACTGGAGAGGAACCATGCCTGAAGCTCAAACCGCAGTTACCGACGAGACGATTATAGACGTCGATAAAATTCGTGCGGATTTTCCCATATTGTCGCAAACCTTTAACGGTAAACCTCTGGTCTATCTGGACAATGCGGCGACCACTCAAAAACCCCGGCAGGTGATTGAGCGGATGCAACGATTTGAATCGGAAGAATACGGAACCGTTCGCCGAGGGGCCTACAAATTGAGCGAAAAGGCAACTCGCCTGTATGAAGAGGGTCGGCAAAAGGTGGCGGATTTGTTGAGGGCGGGATCCAAAAGTGAAATTATTTTCACCAGCGGTACCACGCAGTCGATCAATCTGGTGGCCTACAGTTTTGGTAAACGGTTTATTCAGCCTGGCGACGAGATCATTATTTCCACGATTGAACACCATGCCAACACCGTGCCTTGGCAGATATTATGCGAAGAACGCGGCGCGGTTTTGAAGGTGATCCCGGTCAATGATGACGGGGAACTCATCATGGAGGAATATGACAAACTGCTCTCAAGTAAAACTAAAATGGTGGCGGTCAATCATATCTCAAATGCCCTGGGCACAATCAATCCGGTGGAGGAGATCATTGAAAAGGCCCATCAGGTGGGCGCGAAAGTGCTAATAGATGGCGCACAAAGCACGCCGCATATGAAAATCAATGTGCAAGCCCTGGACTGCGATTTTTATACGTTTTCCGGGCACAAGATGTATGCCCCCAGTGGCATCGGCGGCTTGTTCGGTAAAATGGAAGTCCTGGAAGATATGCCTCCCTATGTAACGGGTGGCGATATGATCGCCAAGGTCACTTTCGAAAAGACCACTTATGCCAAACCACCGCAACGGTTCGAGGCGGGAACGCCTCCGATTTCTCAGGTGATCGGTCTGGGAGAAGCTATTGATTATATAAACAGCATTGGCCTGGATTCGATTGCCCGCTACGAAAACTTCCTATTGGAATACGGTACCAAATTACTGGAAGAGATTGACGGATGCAGAATCATAGGCACCGCAAAAAATAAAGCCAGCATCCTTTCCTTCTATCTTGATGCCGTGCATCCACACGATGTGGTCACTTTGCTGGATGAGGATTGCATCGAATTACGGGGCGGGCATCACTGTGCGCAACCGACCATGCAACGATTTAACGTACCGGCCACCACGCGCGCTTCCATGTCCTTTTACAACAAGAAAGAAGAACTCGATGCCCTGGCAGAAGGCATTCGCAGAGCCATCCAGGTGTTTTCCTGATTGCTGGATTCCTGGCTTAATTTGACAACGGGGCTATAAAGCATATATTCAATAAAAACGTTTCATCCATTTTCAGGATTTAGAATGAATGTCATATAACAACGAGCTATATCAGCAAGTGATCCTGGATCACAACAAAAACCCACGAAACTTTCGAGTGATCGACAACCCCACTCATTCCTGTCATGGGATCAATCCCCTGTGTGGCGACGATATCACTGTGTACTTGAATGTTGGGGATGATAACACCATCGAGGATATCAGTTTCCAGGGATCCGGATGCGCTATTTCCAAATCCAGTACCTCCCTGATGACAGCATTTCTGAAAGGGAAAAAGGTTGAAGACGCTCGTGTAGTTTTCAATGAGTTCCACAGAATGGTACTTGGTGAACTCGACCCGGAGAAGGAGGAAAACCATCTCGGAAAATTGAAACTGTTTACCGGTATTCGTGAATACCCCTCCCGAATCAAATGTGCAAGCCTCGCCTGGCACACCACCATAGGTGCACTGGACAAAAAATCCGAAGGGATATCCACCGAGTAACCGTTTATCCAAGCTGAGGTTTACGAACTCACCACCTTGAGTTCCCTCAGCATCATTTCCAGATCGAGTTGGCGGTTGAACGAATAATTCCCGTAATCCACCTCGCTCAGGGTTTGACTGCAATTGATGCTCACTCCAGCACTGCCACCCCGATCATTAATATACAAACCATAATGTTTCATCGCCTTGGCCACAAGGGGCGAATGGACCGTATCGTTAAATGAAAAGCTGTCCAGGTCAAACGACCAGGGAATGGCCAGCCGTGTGCCCATCGCGTTATTGCCGCTATAACCCGGATTGGAGTCGAAGGCCAGGGCCGGCGACACCCAGTCGTCCAGTTTCAATTGACGCGCAGGAATGATGATGGACAAGGCGTGTTTAATCTCACCCGCCTGGATATCGCGCACATTGAGCAGTCCCATATAATTTGGGGTCATGGAAGCCCGCCGCCCGTTTTGGCGTCCGTCACCCCTGGATGTTGGGTCGGTGAAAGAAGCCATCCCGCAAACAATCGATCCCGTGGACAGAACAATTGTCGCATGGGTTTCCAGCACACGCCCATTGGGCTGATACACCGCCATATGGCTGTCGCCATCGTCCGAGGGTGTGACACCAAAAGGAACGTAGGCATAAACAGGACCATGAACCGGTTGCTCCAGAGGAATGAAACTGCTGGCAGGAGGTTGCCCGCCGTTATGCCACACTTTGGTTGAATCCTGGGTCGAATACGGATTGTAAATAAAGGTCCCGTTAGGGTCTTCAAAACGATCTTGAATACCGGAAAGGATTTCCGTTTCGATGGTTGAAGAATTGCTATGGCCTTCCCAATCCCCGGATATCAGTTTAGAGGAGGCGCTGGGATGGAAATACACCGGTACCAAAGGATCGCTTGCCTTAGCCGAGTACACATAGGTGTCCTGTCCCGAACCCTGCCAAACCGATAGCATCCCGCCTCCATTTTGTCCCGAGTCCCAGGTAACCTCATCGGCCCAAGACACGGGAGTGGTTGGCATGTCCGAATAGCTGTCGCCCCCTGTTAACGCGTTCAACCAAATGGTGGAATCACCGGGAAGCTCAATGGACAAATTCGAATCGGAAAAATGGACTCCTGTGAGAACGATTCCTTCTTTGCCATTATATTTAACAGCCGGGGCAATACTCCCTAAAACTTCAGTGTATTGGGTATCTGGATCGCCGGGCGCATGGACGTATAACTTGCCTGCGGGTTCATCCCAGAACCAGTCATGTTGATTTGCCAAATCCAGTAGGCTCATTTTCTTTTTCCCGACCACCCCATCAAACAGGATTTCATTAGGGATCGTCGCGACTGCGGAGTCGTAAACATTATTAACGTAGGTATCCGGATCCGTGTGGAACACTTTGATATCGTCTGCTATGGATACCATATTGGCGGCGTTGAAACCATCTTGCCCGAATCGAAAACGGTCGACCGAACCCGGCAAATTTAGGCCAGACAAGGTTTTCACTTTGGTACCATTCAGCCAAAGTTCAGCAGAGTCGTTCCCGGTTCCATTATTGGCAAATATTTTTACGCGGATATCGTTGACAGCATCTTCATTAATGGCAAAGTCGTGAGATCCTCCCGGAAGATCGCGGGCGATATCCATGTAAAATTCGGTTCCGGGTCCCCGATTCAAAAACACGCCGATCCCATCGGACCCGTCCCAGTTGCCCCAAGACTCTACAAAAACATACCGCGTTTTTTCCCAATTGGCCGCCGAGTCGTTGGAGTCGGGATACAGCTTGAAATCCAGAACAAATACGTCCTGATTCAAACCCTCTTTTCTGAAATGGGAACTGGAAGTAAACTTTCTGGACTCTGATCCTGTAATCGGGCTGGAGGTTTCCGAAACGCCACCCGTCTGGTTCCAGCCTTCCGGCCCACCTTCAAAATCATCTTGAAAAATAGTGGGTTGCGGGGAAAGGGAGAATCCATTGATGACTCTCATTCCACTGAGTTCAGGTTCGGGTCCAAGCATTGCTACATTATTGTTTCCTTGAGGTTTGGCCATTGTTTTCTGTTCCTGATTGAATGTGATTGGAGGATCCTGGCCCTGACCGGTGAAAATTTGGGAAGGCTCTCCCTGGAAAAAGGATGAAGGTTATTATGTCAAGGCAGGTGTTGGTGGTGGATGTTTGGTTTGCTGGCTTGCATAAAGGGGACTAAAAAGCCAATCGCCCAACTGGCACACGGAAATATAATCCGTTTTCCGATAATAAATATAAATGTTTTTTAGCGGTAATTCAAGGTTTACTTTTTTAGTCCACTTTGCCTTTAAAATCTTGTCTTTTAATTATTCCGTTTCAACTTTACAATAATAGTAACAACGATAATTCTACATAGTCCCCGCATGAAACAATCAAATTACAATCTGGACCGTCTCACTCGGCCGGGCGACCTCGTCGTTTCCCTCGATGATGATAGCTTGCTATGCACAGCGTGTGGACACCGATGCAAGTTACGCGATGGACAACGCGGCATATGCAAGGTGCGCTTCAATTCCGGCGGAGTGTTGCAGGTGCCGTTCAATTACGCAGCGGGCATACAGAACGACCCCATTGAAAAGAAACCATTTTTTCACGCCTATCCCGGCTCTATGGCTATGAGCTTTGGCATGCTGGGCTGTGACTTCCACTGCTCCTATTGCCAAAACTGGTTCACGTCCCAATCCTTGCGCGACGAATCCGCTACGACCTCATATAAGGAGGTTTATCCGGAAGAAATTTGCCGTCTGGCTCTGGAAAATGGTGCCAAAACGGTTGTGTCGACTTATAATGAACCCCTGATCACAAGTGAATGGGCAGTCGCGGTGTTCCGGGAAGCTAAACAACAGGGATTGGCAACCGCTTACGTTTCCAATGGCAACGGCACCCCGGAAGTCCTGGAATACTTGAGGCCCTGGCTGGATTTTTACAAAGTGGATTTAAAGTCCTTCAATCCCAAAAACTACCGCCGCCTGGGAGGTCAGTTGGAAGATGTTCTGGAAACCATTCAAAGAGTTTACGATATTGGATTTTGGTTGGAAATCGTGACCTTATTGATTCCAGACTACAACGATTCAGATGAAGAACTTGCCGAAATGGCTGGTTTTATTTCTGAAGTATCAAAAGATATTCCCTGGCACGTGACTGCATTTCACCCGGATTACAAAATGCAGGACCGGGGCCGAACTCCAGTAAAGGCGCTTTTGAAAGCCAGGGACATTGGCCAGAAGGCAGGATTAAAATTCATCTATTCAGGCAATCTACCTGGAAGAGTAGGTGATACAGAAAGCACATTTTGTCCCAAATGCAATGAACTGTTAATCAAGCGGCAGGGGTTCACCGTACTTTCCAACCGAATGAAAGCCGGACATTGCCCCAAGTGTGAGGCATCGATTCCCGGCCAGTGGGCCTGATATTTTTCTGCAATAAATCTTAAAACCAACCGAGGAGGTCTCTTTTGACTGATAGTGAAAATAACGAACAATTGGGAAAAGCGCTTGGCAAGGTTGCCAGCGGATTATTCATTGTCACAACAAAGTACAAGGATAGTGAGGATGGCGTTCTGGCCAGTTGGGTGAATCAATGCGCCTTTGACCCTCCTGCCCTCACCATGGTGTTGGCGAAAAATCGTTCTGCACGACTTTTGGTGGAGTCTTCTGGAGCGTTTATCGTAAACGTTCTGAACAAAGATGCAAACGATCTGTTAAAGCGTTTCAGCAAAGCACCGGAACCCGGCGCATCAATCTTTGAGGGTCTGGAAATCGATTCAGGAATTCAAGGTATTGCCATTTTGAAAAAAGCGGTTTCTTACCTCGAATGCGAAGTGATCGGGCAAAACCCGGTTGGGGACCACGTGGTGTATTTTGGAAAAATCGTCGGCGGGAAATTACTGGAAGGAGGCGACCCCTATACCCATGTCCGAAATTCAGGGTTCAGGTATTGATTTCGAACAGAAAAGGAAGGAGGCAGGTTAAAGGCCGATCATTTGCAAAAATTTCGTGCGCGTGATCACCCAATAAATTAATATACTCACAAAAATGAAGCCTGCCAGCACGCTCCCAGCGATGATAAAAATTCGTTTGGGATCGCTCTTGTAATAATCTTTCACGTCCTCGCTGAGACTTTCCATAAGGGTCTCATCAGGATGCTTTTTAAAAGTGCGATCAATGGCGTCCCTCCCGAAAATGATTCCCAGGATGACAATAATGATCAGTACTTCGATGGTGCCTAACATAACAAAATTCCTATACCGTCGCTTTATTAATAAACTTTAACACCCAACGATCCGTTCCATCGTATCAAACGCTTTTTAGAAGCGGGTGGAACGGGTGCCTTCCCGCCATCGGCGTCTTTGGCGCAACGAAATCCATAATCGTCCATACGCGATTCCGGTTGATTGTTATTCCGGAACGAAGAATAAAGAAATGACGAAAGGTCTCTCCAGGAACCTCCTTTCAAAACTTTGAACTCACCGCCCAATGGACCCCGGGGGTTGATTTGATGTTCTGTCTCTGAATAATACTCCCGATCATACCAATCGTCTACCCATTCTTTCACATTTCCGGCCAAATTGAAAACCCCATATACGCTGGTTCCGTTCCCGTATCGGGTGACCGGAACCATCACTCGGTGCTTAATTTCCTCGGTCCAGGTTTGAAAAAAGCGGGCCTGATCGTGACTTGGTTTCTGGTCGCCCCAGGGAAAAATCCGACCATTGGGCCCCCGAGCGGCCTTTTCCCATTCCGCTTCGGTAGGAAGACGCTTTTTCTTCCATTCGCAATAGGCATTGGCACCAAACCAGGAAACGTTGTTCACCGGAAAATCTTCCAGTCCGGGACGCGCACGAAATGTGCCATTGTATTCCAGGGTTCCAAACTTGTTGTCATGATAATACCCTTTGGACGTTCCAATCTGATTGAGAAATGCGGCATAATCCTTTGCCGAAACTTCATAGCGGTCTATATAAAATGCGTCCAGTTGAACTTTATGTTCGGGTTTTTCGTCTGGACCATTGTCCTCCGACCCCATGATAAAGGGTCCTTCAGGAATTTCAACCATGTCGGGGTCAGCCTCCGGACGGGCTTCTTCATTTTCAGAGGGTGGGAATGGAACCGACGGGGCCGGTGATTCCGGGGTTTCGGTGCTATTGCCTTCGATGAAGCGCAGTAGAGTCCTTGCTTTGACGCTCAGGGGGCCTTCAGGACTTTTACCCAAATAAGATTCCAGATACTTTTTGGCTAATGGTTTCTGTTCTGCCTTGAAATAAATCCACCCCATAAAATAATCGATTTCAAAAACACTCATGAATTTTTTGGAAGCAGACTTTAAATCATCGATGGTTCCTTGTTTTGTAGCTCCCAGGTTCAGGGTAAGGGCTTTTTCGTAGGCGGATTCTGCCATAGGAAAGTTTTTTTCTAATAAATGGTAGAGGCCCAGATTCATGTAAGCCAGGGGAAGGAAAGGATCGTTCTCCTTCTTGCGAGCCAGCCCCCGTTGCGTCCAGGCGATGGCCATACGAAGCTCTCCCTTGCGGTAATGGGTCCAGCCCAACTGCACATGAGCCGATAAATTCGAGGGGGCTTCTTCCGTAAGGTAACGAAAATAAATCATTGCCTGATCAAAATCGTCCAGACGGTAATACGCTTCAGCCAAGCCTTCCAGCACGTCCGGCTTTTTGGGATTCATTTGCTCTGCTTTTTTAAACTCAATCAAAGCCAGCGAGTATTGCTTGAGTTGCAAATACACATTTCCTATGTTGCTCAGGGTTTGGATATCTCTCGGATTGAAGCGGTACAGTTGCTTAAGATGAAGCAACGCAGAAACCGGTTTTCTTTTCCCCAGGTATAACTGAACCAACGCCTCGTGAGCCAGAAAGTAGCGCGCGTCCATTTGCACCACTTGCAAAAACGATTCGATCGCCTGATCCGGAAGTTCGGCTTCCGATTGTGTGATGCCCAGATTAAACAGGGTTTCGAGACTGTTCGGGTCCGCTTGCAAAGCCTGCTTATAAGCTTTAATCGCCAAATCATATTGTTTCAATTCGGAATGGATATTGGCCAGGTTGTTCAAAGCTTCGAGGGAACGGGTATTCACTTTTACTGCAAGGTTGAGGTATTCAACCGCTTTTTCGGGTTTTTTTTGCTTGTAATAGGTCATCCCCACATTTGAAAAATAAGCACCCAGGCTTTCCCGTTCGCTCAAGTTTCGCATGAAAAATTCATTAGCCCGACTGGACGGGACATTAAAACTGTCTCGATAATAGGTATCGGGAAGCGACACCCCCGATTGTGTCGTTTCTATATTGATGCGTTTTGATCCGGACTCATATCTGACAAAAAAATGGTTGGGCAAAGCCACCCCATACAAGGGCAATCCCAAACGTTCTCCTAATATCAGATGCAGGAGTGACAGGGTCATGCAGTAGCCGCGTTTGGAATCCAGCAATCCGTGCAGAAAAATCTCCTCAGAATTCAGTGGGATGCCCTGACTGTCCACCTTATCTGTATAAGCGAAGCCCTCCTTTTGGTACAAAGTGTCCCTCAATACCGAAAGCAACCTTTCGGGTGATTGATTCCCATCTAGTTGTTTTTGCAACTTCTCAGTGAGTTGGTCGAGCTTTCTCCGATACACGTCCAGATCAAGCTTGGGGTTCCAGTCTTTTGAAACCGTTAAAAGCGCATCCGTTAAATCAAGATCCTGATCCGATTGGCTGATCAGCGTTTCCAACGAAACACGATCAGAGACGGAGCCCGCCGCCTGTGAATCGGTAACGTCAGCAATGAAGACGAAACATATGGATAAAACCAAAACACATATCTTGAAAATTTGGGAAAGGGTTCTCATTAGAGAAATATTAACCGAGCAAAGGGTTGTGGAAGATTGGGTTCAATACCATTTATTATAGCAAAGGATCGTGAGGGAATGCCCCCTTTAAAAATCCTTTCGAAAATCTGAAAGCAAATCACCCGTGTAGCGCTCGGCCAAAATCCCGAAACCGTTTTGGAAGCATTCGATTTTTTGGATGTATGTTTTCCCGATTGGCCTATAATAAGGTCCCATTTCTCAGGGTTAATTTTTGGAAGGAATATACATTGAACGTATTACTGGCAGAAGACGATTCGGATAATGCGCGCCTGTTAAAATTTATTTTAACCAGGGAATCGTACAAGGTCGACATCGCTTGCAACGGACAAGAAGCGTTAAAGCTAATTAAAGAACAAGCTTACGATATTTTAATGACGGATTGGTTGATGCCGGAGATGGACGGCGTGGAACTGATCTGCCAGGTTCGGTCACAAGTCAAACCCGCTCCCTTGATCCTGATGATCACCGCCATCAGTTCCGGTGAGGCCAAGCAACAAGTTCTGTTTGCCGGCGCGGATGATTTTTTGGGCAAGCCCTTTGGATCTCAGGAGGTCCTGAAATGCCTGAACAATGCAGTAGCTCGCTGGCAACAATCCATCGATGATTTTGCCCCCGACACGACTCGTGTATCTCCCCCAAAAACCAGGCCCGCTTTTCCCGTTATCGCATTTTTATCAGGTGCCGGAGGCCCCAACCTGTATTCCAAGCTTTTTCAAAACGCTACATTCGTGGAGCAAAGCGGCCTCTTTCTGCTTCAGCAGGGTCCTCGCTGGATGCTTGAGTTGATGATTGAAAAACTACAGGAGACAGTTGGATTACAAATACAATTCGCGGGACCAGGGATTCCGGCAAAAGTATCCCATGCGTTACTTTTTCTTGAGGAGAATTCTCTGTCTCTCGATGCCGAAAAACGGGTTTGCGAATCGAAAATGGAAAATGAAACTTTTTCCTCATCCACGAAAGGGGACGATTTGCTAAAAAGTCTGGCCGAGACCTTCGGACCCTATAGCACAGCAGTCATTCTATCGGGAATGGGATGTGATGGAATACGCGGTGCGGCATGTATTAAAGCCGCTGGCGGAAAAGTTGTTGTGCAAGATCCTGATACTGCTTTAGTCGATAAAATGCCCCAATCTGTAATTTCCGCGGGACTCGCAGATGAAATCCTGCCAATTGAGGAAATTTCAAAATACTTGTCGCAAACAACAGCGAACTTTATGTCAAAACTGGCATAAGGCCCAATAACGGATTATTCCCTTCTTACCAGATACCCTTCGCCAAATATCATCAATACCATCAAAGCAAGAAAAGGTGTCGTCAAATTGATTCGATGAAAGGGTGTAACCGAATCCTGGTCCGATGCAGGACTGAGCACTTCCAGTGACAGGCCGGGAAACAGGTTTTTAATTTCCTTTTTGGACATTTTTGAGGGATCTGTTTCTGCGGGGTCAATGTTGACAGAAAAAGGTCCTACAGCTTCTGCATCCAAAGGCAAGGAGTAGACCGTTTCAGACTTTTCTTTGGGGTCCTCAGAAACCGGTTCGACCGTTTCCAGGCGAAACAATTGGTAGATGCCCGGTTGCCAGGTGTCCTCGAAACGGACTTCCGTACTGTTTGGAACTTTTTCAGCCCTTCTCACCTCCCCTGTGGGTGTTTTTACAAAAAAGGTATAACCTTCCTCATGAGAAACCCAGGGGTCACCCACTTTCAGGTTTTGCGCTGAAAAATTGTCGAGGCTACGCGCACCATACTTTACCCACCGTTGAACCCAGGGAAGAAAAGTGGGTTGTATCGGGAAATTATTCCAATCCCTGTCCAGCGAAGAGGTGAATAATACCACGCTTCCTTTTCCAAACTGCGATTCCACCACAGCGGGAAACTGGTTGCTGAATTTTAAAGGCACGGTATACCGTTTCCCATCCCGGGGAGCCACACTGTACAAAGATTGAAAACGAATCGTGCGCATTCCATCCCAGGCTTTTTTGGAAAATACTTTCAGCACCGGGTGCTCGGACGGCTTTATCAGAAACCGGAACCATTCATCCTCAAAGCTTACCTGGTTGAGCGACTCAAGGGTCACCGGCAACAGGTTGCCGAGTTTTTCGTTATAAAATTTCGGATCGACCTGATCACCCAGTGAAATGATCAGACTGCCTCCCCGGGAAACGAAACTCTCCAGGGTTTGCTCGTAACCATAAGGTAGCTCTCTGACATTGCATAACATGAGCACATGAAAATCCAGCAGGTTCCTGCGAGTCAGTTCCGACAGGGTAGAGACGGTGGGTTCGATATCCGAAAGCGATACTGAAAATGGATTCAATGCGCGCTCAACATAATAAGTCTCACTTTGTTGTCCAGCCGCTTTGGGGTCGCCGTCGATTACCAGAACGCGCACTTTCTGTTCGGGTTGAAACGAAAAGTAATGGCGGTTATCCAGGGGAAGACCATCAGGTTCTGCCTCAATAAATCCTTTCAAAGCCTCTTCTTCAAAATAAGGAATGGAGAATTCTTTACTAATGGACTCGCCCTTCTTAAAATGGGCGGAAACTTCCGAACGTTTTTTACCATTGGCCCACAATGCAAGAGAGACTTGTTGCAAATCCTGGTCCTGCAATAAATTCTGTAACTGGGCATTCACGCGAATCATTCTGCTATTGGCCAGAAACTCCTGATCCGCCTTTGAAGTATCAACCCGGATACGATTGGGAACCGATTGCAAAGCGGACATATCAAGAATTTGAATTTGCGGTGCGTTTAGTCGGTCAAACGACAAGGGAAAAATTTTCGATTTCCAACCGGAGCGGGTAAGATCAGTGGCGATGAAAATATTTTTACTGCTGTTTTTGGAGGTCTCCAACAGTTTTTTTGCTTCCGCGAAAGCACCTCCCACGTCGGTGGATCTGAAACTAAGCGCTATGAGATCCAAAGTCTTTAAAAAAGATTCACGGTTTTGAGTCCATTGGCTCTGCACCTTGGGAGGATTGGAAGCTAAAATCAGGCTGAATTCGGAGCCGGGAGCCATGCCCTCCACCCACTGTTTCCCCTGCGATTTTGCCGAAGTGAACAAATCCCCATTTTCCGTTTGCGCCGACATACTTAGGGAATCGTCAAGAATCAAAATATTCGAACTGGAAGCGGAAGGCATCAGCTTTTCCGGATCGCCCATGGAAAACAGGGGACCGGCCAGAGCCAGACTTAGAAAGGCGATTGCCAGGCAACGAAGAACCAACAAAAGCAAACGGTTGGGCCGCGCCTTTTTAATGGACCGTTTTTGCGATTGTAGTAAAAGAAAAACTGCAGAAAAATCAATTTGCGTTTGCTGGCGTTTGGTGAACAGATGAATGAGAATGGGCAAACCGATCCCCACCAAACCCAGCATAAAAACAGGAGAAAGAAAGTTGAGGCTCATTTGTTCAACATACTGTTTCGGCGCAACAGGTAATACCTCAGCGCCTGTTCCAAAGGCATGTCCGTTTGCAAAAACACATAGTCTACGCCCAGAGAAGGGCACGTCCTGGTCATCGAATCGATTCGATCCTGAATAATTTTCTGGTACGCCTCGCGGATATCTACTGGATCGAGTCCGACAGGGGCATCGTCTTCCAGAGACTCGAACACAATATCGCCCTCAAAAGGGAAATACACTTCATCGGGATGAAGAATATGAAACACGATGGTCTCCACCCCACGCGCGCGAATGAGTTTCAGATTTTTTACCAAATCCTCATCCTTCGCCAACAGGTCCGAGACCACAATGAGCAAACTCCTGCTGGGTAAGCGTTCGATCAACGAATTAAAGACATCTCCAAACCGGGTGTTGCCTTTGGGTGCACCTTCAGCAAGACCATGAAGAATATTCTGGAAATGCGACGGTTTGGATCTGGGTGGAATATGATTCACCAGTGATTCGTTGAAAAGGGTCAAGCCCACCGCATCGAATTGCTTCAAAAGCAGATAAGCCAGACTGGCGGTCAGCATACGCGCATATTCCATTTTTTGCACCGCTTCCCCATTGTTGAAAGGAGAGCGGTAATCCATCGACCCACTGGCATCCAGCAAAACCGTGCACCGCAGATTGGTCGACTGCTCGAACTGCTTGACATGATATTTGTCAGTCTTGCCCATCACCTTCCAGTCGATGTGGCGGATTTCGTCTCCAGGAGAGTAATCCTTGTATTCCGCAAACTCCACACTTGATCCCTTGTGGCGGCTTCGGTGATGGCCCGAAAGCATGCCCTCTACCAGATTGCGTGCATGAATGCTGAGATTCGATATTCTGGAGACAAGTGCCGGATCCGTAAAGTGGGTTGTGGTTTCTGTCATTGATGGCAAAGAAGGTTAATATGGGGTATGAAATGCTTTTCTAATATCATAATTAAATTCGAGCCATTAATAAAGGGTAATGAATATTTAAATGTAAGGTCAGCAAATAATGGATCCAAACATTGACAATAATGTAAACCCAATTACAATAAATTGAAAAATCTAAATATTAAAACAAAAGTCTTTTTTAAATGACCCGTTATTGCAAATTTCACATTCATGAGGGGGAAAGCCAGCATTGGGGTGTGCTGGACAGGAAATCCTTTGCCCTGAAAGGGGCAAAACCGCATTTCACACCGGACACGCCTTTCCTTCCCAAACATCTCAAACTCGATTTGAACTTCGATTGGAAAGAAGAACGGGTGTGGGGTACAACCACGCATCAGGTGATTGTCAAAGGTCACCATCTGGATTGCATTGAATTCGACGCGGTGGATCTGGAAATTTCAAAAGTCTTGATTGGCACTAAATCCGTGCCTTTCGATTACGACCGAAACAAAGTTCATATTCCCTTATCCCGTCCACCCGCACCGGGCAAGGAACTCATCGTCAAACTCGTTCACGCGGTCAGTCATCCGCCAGCCGGTATTTATTTCACCCAACCCGACTCGTATTATCCAGACAATTTTAAAACGGTGTGGACTCAGGGACAGGATGAGGATTCCAAATATTATTTCCCCTGTTTTGACAAGCCCAACTTCAAGCAAAGTACGGAGGTGATCCTGAACCTGCCTGCTGGCATGTTTGGGTTATCCAATGGAACGTTGATCGAAAAACAACTCACCTCAAAAAAATCAAAATACCATTATAGAATGGAAGTCCCCTACTCTACTTATTTGTTTTCAATTGTTGCTGGAGAGTTTGTGGAAACTAAAGACCGCTGGAAGAATATTCAGGTCAAATGGTACGTTCAAAAAGGACGCGAGCGGGAAGGGAAAAACGCTTTTAAGGATACAGCGGACATGCTTCGCTTCTTTTCTGAATACACGGGCTACACCTATCCCTACAAACATTACACACAAATTGCGGTGCCGGATTTCGTGTTTGGGGGCATGGAAAATTTTACCGTCACCACACAAACCGACCTCACCTTGCACGATGATCGCGCCGCGCTTGACGGCGACTCCAATTGCCTGGTCGCGCACGAAGCGGCACACACATGGTTTGGCAATCTGGTAACAGTGAAAAACTGGTCACACGCCTGGTTGCACGAATCTTTTGCCACCTATTTCGACGCACTCTACACCCGCGAGTCCAAAGGGGAAGACGAATTTCGTTACCAGCTTCTGCAGGATGCTGAAACTTACTTCTCGGAAGATCTAAAATATCGTCGGCCCATTGTGACTCATATTTATAAGGAGCCCATAGATTTATTCGACGCGCATTTATATCCTGGAGGGGCGGTCCGATTGCATCATCTGAAATCCATTATGGGAGAGGAGTATTTTCGCCAGGGACTGGAACGGTTTTTAAAACGCCATGAGTTCAGCGTGGTGGAAACCGTCGACCTGATGCGTTCCCTGGAAGAAATCAGTGGCCGCAATTTTGACGGGTGGCTCGACCAATGGATCTACCGGGGTGGATACCCGATCCTTGAACTGAAGTATCAATGGGACGCTAAAAACAATATGGCTTTGGTGGATGTCAAACAAGTGCAAAAGGCTGAAAAAAAGGAGGACTCTTTATTATTTCATTTGAATCTTAAAATCGCTTTTTATTTTGGCCGCTCTGAGGAGCGCTTCCCCATCGAAATTCAATATAAAGAAGAACGGTTTTGTTTCAAATTAAAGTCGCGCCCCAAATTTTTACGGCTGGATCCGGATTACGAATGCCCGTGCAAAAAAGTAAACCTCGAGCTTTCGCGTAACGTGCTTCACGAGCAATTGAAAGTAGATCCGGATCCCATCGGTCGCATCCAAGCCGCGAAAGCTTTGCAAACCAAACCATCATCCGAAGACATTAAAATACTCGGCAGACAATTATTGAAAGAAGGCTTTTGGGGCGTGGCGGAGAGAATCGCTGAAACACTTGGAAAAATCGGAGGCAATCAATCCCGCGACGCTCTATTGAAAGCAACAAAATTGGAGAACCCGAAAACCAGGCGGGCTGTGGTTCAGGCTCTGGGCAAGTTTCCAAATGATTCGCGTGTGGTGAACGTATTAAAAAAGATTGCGGAGGGAGATTCTTCCTATCGCGTGGAAGCAAGCGCATTTCGCGCCCTGGGACGGGTACGCGATCTTGACAGCAGGCAGTTCCTTGAAGACTCGTTTGACCGGCCCACTCACAACGACATGCTTCCAATGGCCATTTTTATGGCATTGGGCGATCTGGAATTGGAGGATTCCTGGGACACTTTGGTCAAGGGCGCGGATTATGGAGCCCCCAAGAACAGTAGGTCCGCCGCAATGAAGGCATTAGCTAAATTGGGCGCGCGATTTCCGCATCGCAAGGAAGAGGCGATCGAATGCCTGACCCGTCTTGCACAGGAAACCCGGGGACAGCCCGCCACCAATTTTCGTGGCAAACTGGGCGCTATTCATGCATTGACGGAACTGGATGATTTAAAAGCCATCCCTACCCTGCGCTGGATTGCTGAAAATGAAACCGATGGCAGACTCAGACGCAGAGCAGAGGAAGCGGTATCTTCGCTTTTTTCCTCCGTTAAAAAACCGGTAGCCATTCAGGAAATTCGCTCGGAGCTGGAAGACCTGACCTCGGAAAACAAATCACTGCGTCAGCGCATTGAGCGCATCGAAAAAAATAACGAAGCTAATCAAACCCGTAAGGATAAAAGGAAAAAGAAATGAACAAACCTTTCAATGACGAACCTGTCGAAGCCCTCATTCCCAAACTTTTAAAAAACGATGGCCGGGAACTGGATCTGCGCTTGAAATACATCGGAGACGAGGGCCTGAAAATCCTGGCAAACACAAAGGAGTTGGAAAACCTGGAGGAACTGAATCTGGAACGCAATGAAATCACCGATGAGGGAATCCAATCCTTGATGGAGTCACCCTTCATTAAAAAGCTGAGAGTTTTGCATCTGGAACGAAACTCCATTGGAGACGAAGGGGTCAAGGCCATTGCACAAGCTTCCAATTGCTCCAACCTGGTAATTCTAAATTTGTGGAAAAACCAGGTCGGAGCCGAAGGGGTCAAGGAAATCGGCGATTCCCTGTATCTTGCCAATCTAAACACTCTGGATCTGGCCCAAAACCAGATTGGCGACGAAGGGGCTAAAGCACTGGCAGAAAGCATGATCCTCACTGGCTTACAGTACCTGGATGTTTTTGGAAATGGAATCACCGAAGAAGGACAAAAACTGTTGAAAGAGGCAGAGCATATTGCGAAAATTCCTAATTTAACTTTAGCCTGACCGGACCATATTCTCACCTTGATTACAATTGCTCCTGCGGGGTTTGAATGAACAGGTGGATTATAAAATTTAATTGGATCCTTTTTTCCTTCGTGATTGGATTGATTTTCAGTTCCTGCTCTGGAATGACAATGGCATTTGCTGAAGAAAAGGAGGCCAAATCCACTGAAAGCGTTTTAGACACTATCTGGGATAAAGGAGAAAAGGCACAAAAAGAGGTTTTCGATTGGATTGAAAAAAAAAGGGAAGAAAGTCAAAAACGATTCAACAAAATGCTGGGCCGAAAAGAAGATCAAACCAGTGTATTTTTTGGAACCATTGCAAGCATCTTTGTATCGTTGGTGATCATATTCCTATTTTTATATGCGGCCAACATCATCCGCGATATTTTCAAATATGGTTTCAACAAAGCCTCCTATCGTTTCGGAAAATCGGGATCGGACAAAGATTATTCCTTCACGCCTTTAACTACAGCATCCAGTAATGACCCTAAATCAGGAAGACGATCCGGTTCTGCATCCGGGCAAGGGGAAGGTTCGATAAAGAGCACTCGAAAACCTTTTTTGCTTGGGGAAGTCATTTGCCAGTACATCAACCCCAAAATCACACTGGAACACATTCAGCATGTATTGAGAATTCAGAAAAAACGCGATCCCCGTCCCCCGATCGGCAAACTTTTAATCGAATTCAAACTCAGTACCGAAGAGCAAATCGCTAAAGCCCTGGACCTGCAGGGTCAATTGAGGAAAAAGTTCAGGGCGCAAACCGGGCTTTAGAATTTCTTAGGGAAGATGCTTCCATTTCAATCCATCCAAAGCCACGGGCCGGTTGCGATTCAATTGTAAACTTTGCCTCAGCATTTCAAGTCCTGCACGATAATTCTTTTCTGCAAACTGTTCGGCTCCCGGCCCCTGATATCGTTGAGAAAAAACCGCCACCCTTTGAGCGGTTCGTAACATCAATGCCTGCTTAAAAGGAACCGTTTGACTGGGATCCAACCCTTTCACGGGAGTAGAATGGAACACCCGCGGCAAAAGCAAATTCAAAAACGATTCATCCGTTTGCCATTTCAAAGGGGGCAGTAAAGCCGTAGAAGAATATTCCAGCAATGGCCGGTTGTCGCGAAGCGCAAGACTGTTTCCAAGCCATTGTTCCGCCTGACTTGCGTCACTCAAATACATGTCTGCATAATCCAGAAAAGAATGAAGGCCCATTTCATCAGCTATGCTTTTTAGCTCAGGATTCTCCATCACCTTCTTTACCTGATTGACGTTCAGAGATATCTCCTCTTTGGAACCAACCAGTAATACAATCCGGGTCAAAAAACTGTTCCATATTTGGGTGTGCGGAAATACCTTTTTAAAGGTCTGCAAGATCCATTTGGCATCCTGAGGAGACACCAGGTGAAGCGGCAACCATTGCATCATAATGCCGCCCGGGTTCAGCTTATTAGCGGCCTGCTCATAAAATTCCAGAGAGTACAAATTATTCACCCCCGCTTGAACGGGCGACATTGGCTCCAGGGTAATCACATCATATTGATTTTCTGTCCATTGAATAAAATTCCTGCCGTCCTGAACAAACATGCGGACATTATTTTTATTCAGAACATCTTTATTCCATTCAGAAAACCAATGTGCAAGGTCCAGCACTCCGGAATCTATTTCGACACCGTGCGCCTCTACTCCGGGAAAACGGGCGACGGTCCCCATGGTCTGGCCAGTTCCAAAACAGATCACCAGGGCTCTTTTGGGATTCGGATGCAATACCATCGGCAAAAACCCCATCGCCTGCATATAGGAACTGCCTCCAAACGATTGAGTCACCGTCGCGGTGCTGAATCCGTCCACATATAAAGTCCGGGCTCCGGTTTTTTCATTTTCAAGGACGCTCAAAGTGGCAAACTCGCCTTCGTCATAATCGAGCAAACGAATTTGATCCGGGGATGCATCGATCTCCGCTCGAATAAAATTCCTTTTTCCGGGAATGTCCGTATTCACAGTTGGAGAGGCCCAGGTAAAAGCGGAAAATAACAAGACACCCCCAACCATTATGGTTTTCTGGATCCGCCAGTTTTTATGAAGGCCCCATCCCACTAAGGATAAAGCGATGAGCAGGGAATATATCAAAAACAGGGACCCCCGGATTCCGAACAAGGGAATGAAGACGAATGGAGTCGCGACCGTTCCCAACACAGCCCCCAGCGTATTGATTGCGTAACCATTGCCCAAAGTGTCCCCTGCCGACTTAAACAATCTGGAAATCACCTGATTGGCCAGAGGAAAACTTAAGCCAAATACGAACGTGGGGAAAAACATCAAAGCCAACGCAAATAAGGAGCGATTCCATAATGTTCGCCCCGCTGAATTGTCGAGGGCATAAAATAGTTCATCCGCTTTGGAAGTCCATTCCGTTATGAAATCAAACCCTGGCAGTATTAAAAGACAAAGGATACCCACACCCAGTTGAAGGGCCAACAGTTGTGAAATCCCCGGTTGAGGTCCAAAGATTTTTGTTGCCGACACGCTTCCCAGTGCGATCCCTAAAAGAAAAATAGCCAGGATTAGCGCAAAGGAATATAAAGTGCTTCCCAAAGGAAACACCAAAATCCGGGTCCATAAAATTTCGCTTGATAGGGAAACCAACCCCGAAAAACAGACCAACAGGACTAACAAAATTTCCAGCAATTTCAAAGGATCTTTCGAAGGTTTCTCCTCTTTCAATTTCCTGCCTTCATTGGCATTTGGCTTTAAAGACCCTGGCAATTCTCCTGGTGATCTAATATATAAAAAGCATACAGCGATGACCAAAAAGTTCAATCCTACCGCAATCAGATTGACTGCCTGAATACCTAACAACTTGATTCCAATGAATTGTGCAAACAGGCATCCCGAAACAGCGCCCAATGTATTGGCCCCATATAAAATAGATACCTGCGAAAAAATACTGGAACGTTGTGTTTCAATCACCCAGCTTCCCAAAGCCGGCAGAGTGGCTCCCATAAGAAAGGTCGCAGGCAACATCAAACCGGTGCTGAGAAAAAATTCCACAAGGTGAAGGACAAAAGAGGAGTTGCCTGAAATGGCCAAAACATAGGGGTAGGACCAGTTTAAAAGTTTCAAGCCAAACGGAAATAGCAGGCAATAAATTCCAATCCCCAACTCTAAAAAAATGTACAAAAAAATTCCCGGTTTATGCTTCTCGCTCCTGCCTAAATCCGCAATTTTAGTGATTCCCCAGGCCCCGAGCCCGAGCCCTGCCATAAACGCGCACAATACTGCGCTGATGGCATAGATCGTCCCGCCAAAGACTAAAGTTAGCTGTTTAATCCAGATAATTTCATAAATCAGGCTCGCCATTCCCGACAGGAACATGCAAACCGGTCCGATCAGGTAAGTAAACCATTTATTTTTTAAGGACATTTTATGTATAAAGAAGGCTGTTTTAGGCATTTTGAAAAATGCGAGGCAAATTGTCCCATACAGGATCCCTGGAGTCAATTCTGGCTAAAATTTTTACCGGTGGATGATGGGTCCGGTAGTGGGTTGCGCAGAAACGTTTGAGGTGGTATCTTGAACGTTTATACTATCCTTCAAAATGACCTTTTAACGCATCTTGTTTTCTTTCGGGAAAATGGGAGTGCATATCTAAATACATACCTGAAAAATTAAGGGAGCCTGGAATTATGCAAAAAAGAGTTTTTGTCGGTTTATCAATTATTCTGGTTTGTGCCGCTGTTTTATTTACCAGCGCAGTGATAGCCGAGGAGTCTCATCAAAACGATTTAACTGCCGGAATGAACATCCCTGAAACTGTGGCTCAGGTGAACGGGGTGAAAATGAATTCCAAATTCGTCAAGTTCGAATTCAACCGAATCATGAAATACCTGAAGGGCTCTCCAGACGATAAGCAAAAGCATGACCTGGTGCGTGAAATTATCGACAAGGAAGTGATTCGTGAGTTGGTGTTTCAAAAAGGCAAAGAACATAAAAAGCAAGTGCCTGCCCAAACTGTTAATGAAGAGTATGAAAAACTGAAATCCGGTTACCGCACTGCCGACGAATTCTATCAAGCACTCAATCACCGGGGCATCAGCGAAGCAGAGATTAAAAAATCTATTGAAACCGATATCATGGCGCGTCAATTACTGGAGGAGCAGGTTGCGGGAAAAATTAAAATCCGCGATGAGGAAGTGCAAAAATTTTATGACACTCATAAAGAGCGGTTCCTGAGACCCGAAGCGTTCCGCGCAAAGCATATTTTTATTTCCATTTATCCTATGGAACTTATTAAAACGGCAACCACCGCAGAGTTGGATGCCAAGAAGGATGAATACCAAGCCAAAGCGGAGTCCCGAATCCAGGGCATTTATACAGAACTTCAAAACGGTGTTACCTTTGAAAAGCTGGCGGAAAAGCATTCGGACGATCAAGTATCAGCCAAGAAAGGTGGCGACCTGGATTTCATTTATAAAGGCGTATTTCATCCCAATTTCGATGAGGCCGTAGCGAAACTGACTCCCGGCCAGACCAGTGGTGTGGTTCGCACTCCCCTGGGGTTTCATATCATCAAGCTGATTGAAACCAAACCCTCCGAATACGCCCCCTTTGAGGAAATGAAAGGCGCGATTCAAAGCCATATGTTCACCGAAGTGGCTAAAGGCCTGATCGGGGAATACATCAGCGAACTCAAACAAAACGCCAAGATAGAGATTTATTTTTAGTAGCAAAAGCCAATTTGTATTAACAGTTTTAATTTAACCCATGATCATGATTTAAGGAGAAATTCCATGGCAACATATACCAAGGAAAAAGATGTAGAATCCACTGTGGAGGAAGATCCTCAAGCGCGCAGTGCAATGGAGGAAGTATTCGGAAACACAGCACGATGGCCCCAAGGCTTCAAGGGGTTCACGGCGGATATTACAGTGAATCGTAACGGACAAACGGAAACGGGAAGCGTGACGGTTAAAGGTCCGCAAGAGATTGAAGTTTCTCTTCAGGAAGAAAAACTGAAGAAGTTTGCTTCGGAAAATTTGTCATCTATTGCAGGGCACCGCGGCTTTCGTACCTTTGCTGAATCCGATGGAAAATACAAACTGAATTTTGGAGATGAGGATAATCATCCCCTGGGCAGAAGGGTCTATATGGGCGGCGATGGCATGAGCTCGTTTTACCGAATTAAAGAAGGACGTATTCGCCAAATCAATCGCAAAACTCCTCGCTTTTCTTTTTCGATCAATATCGAAGACAGCGTGAAAAATGCAGACGGAAAGTTTTTAACCAGGGAATATACTGTCTTTTACATGAACCCGGAAACCAAAAAGATCAATGATGCGGAAAAATATACAGATCTTTACACCCGGGTCGGGGAAGCGGACCTTCCGCAATGTCGAAGGGTAATCAATTGCGAGGACGGTGAAGTGGTCGTCAATGAGATGACTCTTGCCAACCACAAGCTGTTATAAGAAAAAGCACACATTTAATCCCGCCGGGAATATTTCCGGCGGGATTTTTTTATATCAACATTTCCTTGTGCGCTTTTTCCTTCGCACCAAGCTCATAATTGAATCCCAGCGTGGAAGAATATACTTCTGAAAAGGCACCCACCGTTGCTCCATCCCAACACACCGAATCGCTGACCACGGCACCTTCCTTGATAGTACATCCGTTGCCAAGAACCGTATAGGGACCCACCTTTGCCGTTTCGTCAATATGGCATCCCTCGCCGATAAATACCGGTGGAGTGGTGTTAGCATAACCATAGGGCCGTATGGATTCTGTATGTTTAAGAAACAGTAGACCATCCAGCAAGTCTTTGTGAATTTGCAGGTAGCTATCGGGAGTTCCCAAATCCTGCCAGTACCCGCCATACAAGAAACCGAAAATGGGAAAGCCGTCTTCCAGCATGCCGGGAAAAATATCGTGGGTGGTACCACAAAAAGTTCCTTCGGGAATCCGGTTAAATATGGAGGGTTCCATTACCTGGATTCCAGTAAAGGTCACTCTGGAAGAAAATTCTTCTATGTGGCGAGACGAAGCTCCAACCAGATGGATCACTCGACCGGTTTCATCAATCTCTATGGGGTCATAAGCTTTGTCCGAGTCACCGGGCTTTAGAACCAGGGTCAGGCACGACCCCTTTTGTTTATGGAAATCGATTACCTCGCGCAAATCAATGTCGACCAGAATGTCGCTATTGATAACAATAAACGTGTCGTCTTCCAGAAAAGGCTGGGCCAGTTTTATACCTCCCGCCGTGCCCAGAATGGCCGGTTCGCAGGAAAAATGCAGGCGCATGCCCTCATAGGTCCCGCCTGGAAAATGATCGATGATGTGTTGAGGCAGATGATGGAGATTTATGACCGTTTCCGTCACGCCACTTTTTTGGAGCAGGTCCAGAATCGACTCGATACCCGGCCGATTCATCACCGGAAACATGGGCTTCGGGATGAAGCGGGTCAAGGGCATTAACCTCGACCCGAAACCAGCGGCCAGAACCATCGCCTTCATTACGATTCTGCTAACTTGCGCAAGGTTTCAACGTAGGGCGGACGCGCAATGCCTTTTTCGGTGATGATAGCGCTGACAAGATCATTGGGTGTCACGTCGAAAGCCGGGTGCGCGGCATCAATACCTTCCGGTGTGATTCTGCGGTTATTGATGCTGACCACCTCAGCAGAACTCCGTTCTTCAATGGGAATTTCATTTCCCGAAGCCAGAGTGAGATCCAGAGTAGAAATCGGTGCCGCTACATAAAACGGAATACCATGTTTTTGAGCAAGAACCGCCACCATATAGGTTCCAATTTTATTCGCCACATCGCCGTTGCCCGCAATCCGATCCGCACCCACGACTACGGCATGGATCTTTTCATTGCGCATGAAATGTCCGCTCATATTATCGGTGATCAAGGTGACAGGAATATCATCCTCTTTCAGTTCCCAAACGGTCAGGCGCGCTCCTTGCAGAAAAGGACGGGTTTCATTAGCCAAAACCTGAATATCCTTGCCCTGCTCTACTGCGGCGCGAATGACTCCCAAAGCCGTGCCATAGCCGGCGGTTGCCAAGGCACCCGCATTACAGTGCGTAAGAACCGTATTTCCGCTTTCAATCAAAGTCTGCCCATTCAGGCCCATCTTTCGATTGATTTCGATGTCTTCGTCACAAACCGTTTTGGCTTCCTGCTCCAGACGTTTTTTGAGCTGGTCTATGGGCAAATCCTTATTTTCGCGCGCAACCCGTTTCATCCGTTCGATGCCCCAGGCAAGATTAACGGCTGTGGGACGCGACTTGCCCAAAGTGTCGCACATCGTTTCCAGTTGCGAATAGAAGGTATCAAAATCTTTCGCTTCAATTGAGTGAGCCCCCAAGCTCACTCCCATAGCGGCGGCAACCCCTATGGCCGGAGCCCCACGAATGACCATGGTCTTGATGGCGTTGCCAACCTCATCGATGGTTTTGCAATCCACAAATTCTTTATCCAAAGGAAGCTTGGTTTGATCGATCATTCGAACAACGCCGTCAATATATTCTATCGTCTTTAACATACGCTGGTTAATCTCCTCATAGCTGGATTTTTAGCACGGGGCGAATCTTGTTCAAAAACTCAGTTTCGTCCAAAGCTTCAATTTGCATGGTTTTCTGTTTTCCGGTTTGTCCTGCCAAAATAGAAATTCGCGAAGGGGATATATCAAGAAATTTAGCAAGAAACTTGATCAGTTGCCGATTGGCGGCGCCATCGACGGGAGGCGAGGTCAGTTTAATTTTTAAAGCCCGGTTGTATAAACCCGACAGTTCATTTTTAGATGATCGCGGTTGAATGGTGGCAGGGAACTGGATTCCGGTCTTACATTTTTTTATGGGCAGATCCATTCCCTTGCCCCGCTTTTTTAAAGGGGTTCCCGAGGTTATCCAGATACGATTGGGCCGAGGATTTTATATCCCCAACGATTTTCTGTTTGTTACCTTTTATTTTAAGCAAATCTTCATGAAGCCGGACCGCTTCTTTCTCCAGCTTTTTCTTTTGTGTCTCACCCTGTTCCTTGACCAACTCGACAATTTTTTCAGTCTTTTCCAGAATGGTTCCCTGTGCACTTTTGGAGTTTGCTTCCACCGATTCCAGCAATTCCCGATAGCGTTGTTCCAGTTCCTTAAACGCCCGATCCCGAACCGCCTTTTCCTTGCGCAGTTGACTGTTTTCTTCTTCCATCTCTTTCATGGCTGTAGCCACTTCCTGCATAAAGGAATCGACATCCTTCTGGGAATAACCAAACAGTTTTTCACGGAACACTTTTTCAAGGATATCCAGATAATCAAGATGCATAATCGGTCACTGAAGTTGAAGGGAGAATTGGGCCAGGGATTGCACCAAAAAGGTTTGCAAAAATATTATTCCTAAAATCACTATGATCGGAGAAAAGTCGATTCCCATTCCGGAAATCGGTAGCATTTCCCGGACCTTGTGCATCACAGGATCGGTAATGCGATACAAAAACTGCACAATGGGATTGTAAGGGTCCGGATTGACCCAGGATATCAAGGCGCGGATAATAATAATCCACATATACAATTCTAAAATAATATGTAGAATCTTGGCGACTCCCGCCAGAAAATTTCCTAAAATAAACACAAATATGAACTCTATTTCGGGTTAGGGTAAAATATAAACAAATGAAGGATTTCGTTGCCAGGAGTGAACAGTTCGGCACGACTTTAATACCATAACCAAATTCGCGACCCTTGTCAACGTGCTCCTGCAAAGCGGGTTTCAATATTTCATGACCCGGAAATACCTATAATCAAATCAGTGGTTTATATTAAATGGATTTTAAACAAACCGTATTTCAATTCATGATAAACTGGTATCGAAATTGACTATTGACCACACCCTTCAGGTGCCTGCACCTTTACCCTTGCAATGACAATATGAAAAAATCCAAAAGAACCAAAATCAAAGTCCTGTTTGCCCAATCCGTAGAGCTGGAAGAAGTGACTGTGGAAGGGTGGGTTCGCACCCGCCGCGATTCCAAAGGCGGGTTTTCGTTTCTGGAACTGAATGACGGATCCTGTTTGAAAAATATCCAGGTTATCGTGGACCACACTCTGGATGGATTCAGGGACATCCAAGAAGAGATCACGACGGGCAGTTGTGTGTCCGTCCAGGGAAAATGGGCCACATCTCCGGGCAAGGGCCAATCGATGGAACTGCAAGCCCGTCAAGTCAAAATTTACGGAAGTGCGGATCCTGAAAAATACCCGCTTCAAAAAAAGCGGCATTCTTTTGAATACCTGCGCGAAATCGCCCACTTGCGTCCGCGCACCAATACCATGGGAGCGGTGATGCGAGTACGCAACCGTTTAGCTTATTCGATCCATCGCTTTTTCAATGAGCGGGGTTTCGTCTATCTGAACACCCCTATTATCACCACCAGCGATTGCGAAGGGGCCGGCGAAATGTTCCAGGTCACCACCCTGGACCTGGACAAGGTTCCCAAAACAGACGGTCAGGTCGATTACAGTCAGGATTTCTTCGGCGGCAAAACGGGCCTCACTGTCAGCGGCCAGCTGGAAGGCGAGGTGTTCGCCATGGCATTGAGTGAGATCTATACTTTCGGTCCCACATTCCGAGCCGAAAACTCCAACACCAGCAGGCACCTTGCTGAGTTCTGGATGGTAGAGCCCGAAATGGCATTTTATGACCTTGATGACAATATGGATCTTGCTGAAGAGTTTATCAAATTCCTGTTATCAGACATTCTTGAGCATTGCAGTGAAGACATGGAGTTTTTTAACCAGCGCATTGACAAGACCATTCACGCCACCCTGAAACAAATTCTGGACAATGAGTTCGAACGTATTCATTACTCCGACGCTATTCACCTGCTCCAAAAATCCAAAGAAAAATTCGTGTACGCGACCGAATGGGGTTGCAATCTTCAGGCAGAACACGAACGCTATCTTTCTGAAAAAGTGTTCAAGAAACCCATCATCGTGTTTAACTATCCCGAAGCCATTAAACCATTTTATATGAAATTGAACGAGGATGGTGAAACCGTACGCGCGATGGATGTATTGCTACCAAAACTGGGAGAAATTATTGGCGGGAGCCAGCGCGAGGAAAACTATGAAGTGCTATTAAAACGGATCGAGCAAAAGGATCTGAATTCAGAGGATTATTGGTGGTATATGGATTTACGCCGATTTGGTTCTGCGCCCCACTCCGGATTTGGCCTGGGCTTTGAAAGGCTGGTCCAGTTTGTAACGGGAATGGAAAACATTCGCGATGTCATTCCCTTTCCCAGAACACCCAAGCACGCGACATTTTAACCATTTCTGGCTATTGGGCCCACCTTATTCGTAGAATTCTCCGGGAATGATTGGCAGTGTGAAATGAAAACGGGTGCCCTCACCCTCCACCGAATCGTACCAAAACCGGCCGCGATGATACTCTTCAATGATGGATTTGCAGGATAACAACCCCAGCCCATTACCGTCTTCCTTAGTGGTGAAGGTATCTTTGAGAAGAAACGGTTTGATATCTTCGGGTATTCCACAGCCGTGGTCTTCAACGGTGACCAATATATCATCGCCATCCAATTTCAGATGCACCTGAATTCTTCCATTATCCTCGGTAACATAACCGGCGTTGATAAGCAAATTCTGCAAAACCCTTTTGATGTCCAGGGCATTAATTATGGCGTTGTCCACTCCCTGGCTACAATTTATTGCAATGCTTTTTCCCTTTAAGTATTTATGGCAGGCAATGCCTTCAATGGTTTCCTTAACCAAAGACGCAAGATTGGTTTTCCCCATTTTATAGTCGATTTTTATTTTTTTGGCGTGGCTTAAACTTTTGTTGATCAAAGTCATTAAATTATTTTTTGCCAGGGAAATGACTTCCAGACTTTTTTCAAGTTCATCCAGACCCTGGCGAGCCATATGGGCAGGCATAGTTCCTTTGGTTATCTGAATCTGGTCCTCAATGTAAAACTCGATCAATCCAATGGGAGTGATACAGTTTTTAATGTCGTGAGTAAATATGCTCAACTCCCTCAGGTCATGCGCCATCACTTCCAAATCATTGCGAATTCGACTGGACAAGGTTTTCATTATTGAAACCAAGGCCTTGGGTTCTGTCATCAGGTAATTTTTGAACTGCTCCTGGTTGATTTCCATCAAAACCGAATCTTGCAGGCATTTGGCAGAGGCAGACCTTGGCTTGGATTCTATAAGGCTCATTTCACCCAAATATTGTCCAGGCCCAAACGAGGCAATTTGCTTGTTGCATTTAATTATTACCAATTCTCCTTCAAGAACCACAAACATGACATTTTCCAGAGAGCCTTCTTCAAAAAGCACTTCATCTTTTTTTAAAGCGACTTCCCGACAGTTCTCGGCCAGGGTCTGAAGGGTCGATACGTCGAAAAAACTGAACAAATCGGTGTTTTGCAATAATTGGATTTTAGTTTCTGTTTTCATTCAATAATATTTGCCAAAATAAACATGGTTTCCATCCCATTCTAGTTTAATAACCTGAATGATTACAATAGCTTAATTTGGAGTGAGTAAAACGGCCGTTTCTACATGCGAGGTTTGTGGAAACATATCGACCACTGCCAGACTCCTGATCGAATAATCCTTAAGCCTGGACAAATCCCTGGCCAAGGTGGAAGGATTACAGGAAACATAAATTATCTTGCGCGGGTGAACATTTGATATTGCCGAAATCAATGTTTCTGAGCACCCTTTGCGCGGTGGATCCAATATAAGCGTTTGTCCCATACCCTCCTCAGTGATCCGGTCAATATGAGATTCCACTGTGCCACAAATGAATTCGCAATTTTCCAAACGATTGATCCTGGCATTCATTTGCGCATCCTTAATCGCCGAAGCCACCTCATCGATTCCCAATACTTCACAACCCAACCGAGCTAGCCATAAACCAATTCCACCGACACCACAATAGGCATCGATGATCCTGTCATCAGATTCTATCCAGTTTTGTAAGAGTGAATAGAGTTTTTCCGTTTGAAACGGGTTCACCTGAAAAAAGGAATTCAGGGACAATTGAAACTCAAGCGGCCCCAATCGATCCCTGATAAATGGCCTTCCATAAAGGCACCGGTTTTTTTCTCCCAATATTACATTGGTCGAGGACGGGTTGATATTTTGCAAGACTCCACGAACACCGAATGCTTGCAACGAATCGGCATTTAGTAATTCCGCTAAAAAATGTTCTGAAAAAGTTCCCTGTGTGGTAACTAAACCCAGCAAAGTTTCCCCTGTTGAAACAGAATGTCGCACCACAATTCCCTTCAAAAATCCTGAATGGCCCTTCTCCCTGTAAATCGGAATTTGATGCTTGATCAATAATGGTCGCAACCATTCGCGAATCGAATCAATCACAGGCATCATGATTCCACATTCCTGGGAATCCACCACCTCGTGGGAACCCGTACGATAAAATCCGATTCTGAGTTCGTCATTCACTGTTTCCAGAGCGTAGCTTCCTTTGTTCCTGTACTGGAACGGTTTTTCTGCAGGAAAGAATTCTGGGCTTGAAGGCCACTCACGTTTTCCCAATCGTTCCAAACTATCGCGGACCACCTGCACTTTAAATTCGAATTGCTTATCGTATGAAAGGTTTTGCAATTGGCATCCACCGCAATCCGGGAATACCGCGCAGGGAGGGTGAATGCGGTTCTCAGACCTCTCCAGAATTTTCAGAATCCGAAGTACGGCATAATTCGGGGTTTCCTTAACCACCTCCCCATAAACCCGGTCACCACACAAACCCTGAGGAACGAATACGGTATAGCCTTGGTATCGGCCCAGTCCATCGCCCCCCGAAGCGAGTGTATCGACATCCAGTTCAATCGTATCTCCTTTTTTTATGGGAGGAATGCGCTTCGGTTTTGGCATAGAATGAGAGCTTTCTTTTCAGGTTTTAAAAATTCAGGTCCAGGTTTTGTTTCTTGAAACAAACCCGGCTATTGTAATTTCAACTGCAATGGAGATAAAATCTTTTTTATGGGAAACCATGTTGCCATTTTAGGCGCCGTCAACGAAGAAATCGAGGAAATAAGAAAACAAATGAAGGTCGAGGATTCCTTCAAGAAAGGCAAATCGGCTTTCTGGAAAGGAACCTGGTGCGGACAATCCATTATGTTAGTGCGAACGGGTGTCGGACAGCAAAAGGCCACACTCGCTTTTGAAGAACTGATGAAAAATTGTACCCCGTCTCTCATTTTATCGATGGGTTACGCGGGCAGTGTCGACCCCCAACTGGAAGTGGGCGACCTTCTGATTGCCGACAAAGTTCTTGCTCTCACACAACAGGGAAACAAGGATTGGGCCAGGAAACAAACCATAAAGGAAGCCTCGCTGGATTTTCTTTCACCAGAATCATTCAAGCTTGCGGAAGAGACGCAATTTACAGTTTACCGGGGTTCCCTGTTAACGGTGGATGAGGTCATCGCCGAACCCTCGCATAAGTTGAACATTGCCAGGCACTATCCCGTCCGGGCCGTCGAGATGGAAACTTTTGAATTGGCTCAACTTGCAAGAAAAGCTGACATACCGATCCTTTCGGTTCGCTCGATTCTGGATACGGTCGATCAGGAGTTGGTGCGCATCACTTCGCTTCAGGATCAGGATGGCGAAGTATCCAAAATGAAAGTGACCTGGTTCGTGCTCACCCATCCCGCATCAATAAAAACATTTATGGAACTGAGAAGTTTTTCACTGAAAGCAACTCGCAACCTGACAAATTTTCTGTCCAAGATGTTGGGTAGTGGTCTCAACGTAAAGAACCTTCACAAAAAAAGCTCATGAAAAAGCCACCCATTTTCTGGCCTTCCTTTTTAGCACCCTTTGGCGCATTATGGGCTCCGTTAGCCACTCTTGTATGGTCTGTGCAAGACATTCAAGTTGATGAAATCATACGCGAACATACTTTAAAAGTGGCTATGATCAATTTTCCAATTTATTTTTTCACCTTGTTCCTTTTAATTTTCATAACGTCCTGGCTGTTCCGCCTGTTAAACCTGATCTCAAAAAAAACGATTATTTATTTAACATTGATATACAGCATTTTTATGGGAGTGCTTTCCGGATTACAAGGCTACCAAGAGGTCGGAATCCGGCACGGTTTGGATATGTTTATTCTGTCTTCCCTGATTTATATACCCATCGTAGGCATGGGATCCCTTGTCTGGTGGTGGGTGTATCAACGAATTTTAAATAACAACGGCAACCTTTTATAATCCAGGCCGTGAATCTTCACAATATGGGAAATGACTAAAATAGACCCAAATAAACCGATATTATACTTTGATGGCGTTTGCGTCTTGTGCAACAAGACCGTCGACATTCTTCTTAAAATAGATTCCCGTCATGCGCTCCGCTTCGCTGCGTTGCAGGGTGAAACCGCTGTGGAAAAACTCGACTCCGAAATTCGCGAGCGTATGGATAGCATGGTTCTGGTTGAAGACGAATGTGCCTTTTACAAATCAGAAGCGGTCTTGAAAACCCTTTTTCACCTGGGAGGGATCTGGCCTTTAATGGGAAGGCTTGGAATGCTTATTCCCGAAATCGTTAGAGACGGCATCTACAATTGGGTGGCGAAAAACCGCATTCGGATCTTTGGCAGCAGAAAGCAGTGCCGCGTTCCAACTGAGCAAGACAAGCACCAGCTACTTCCTTGAAGGTGACGAACAGTTCTCTATCTTAAACATCCTTCGCACAGCGCAAACCTAAAAAATTGAATTTGGCGTCGGGCTTCTGTCGGTTCCTGAAATAGGTTGCGGTGAACTTTATAGTGAGGTGGGTCTGAGTGAGGCCGCCGCGAATGGTTTTATACTGATTCTCTTCACTGCCTGGCATGCCGTTGTATGAGTACCAATCAGATGTCCATTCCCAAACGTTGTGACCCATACCATACACGCCATAAGGGCTGATCCATTCTTCACGCTTGTCCACAGGTTCCGGCAGAAATCCCGAAAACCCATTGTTGGGATGACTGTGAAAAATCAGCCACGGCCATTTGCGTCCGTCGGTCCCACGTGCCGCTTTCTCCCATTCCGCTTCGGTGGGCAAACGTTTGCGCTTCCACTTACAGTACGCTTCGGCCTCTGAATAAGAGACATGGGATACGGGAAAAGATTTCTTACCCTTTATTGGTACGTGTTCGGGTTTGAATTTTAAATATTCTTTTTGGGAAACTTCGTAGCGGTCGATCAGGAATCCTTTGAGGGACACTTCTTTCCCTCCAAGGGTTTTGGGATCGGATTTATGGCCCATAATGAACTTTCCCGGCGGGATGTACACCATCCCTTGCGGAACATTCACCCCTTTGGGAACTTTAACCTCGATTTGCTGAACACTGTCATCAGTGCAGGAAACAAGCAGGCTGACCAGAAAAAGAAGTCGGCACCATCTCATAACTTCTTGTCGTAATGATGAAAGACTTCCCCGCCATAAATGGGCAGAGGCTTTTTTCCAAAATCGAGAGGATGATCAATACCCGGCTGAATAGTGCCGTCCACAGAATATGGCCCGTTATTCGACCAGTAATTGCGGTTTCTCTCGTTGGTGAATTTGATGCTGGTGATGTATTTGATGTTTTTATAGCCGTATTTAAATGGAGCGATCAAGCGAAGCGGGTAGCCATGATCTGGAGTCAAGGGACGGCCATTCATTCGCAGAACCATCAGCACCCGTGGCTTCAACAGCTCAAACAGGGGATAACTTTCGTAATACGAGTCGGCGGATTGAAAATAAACGTAGGTGGCATCAGGATGCGGCTTGACCAAATCGATCAACTCCTGAAACTGAAAACCTTCCCATTCCGCTTTTGCAGACCAGCACTCCACACATTTCAAACGCGAGACCTGCCTGGTCATCTTGAATCCGAACAGGTCCTCATACCCCAAGCCTACAGGATTGTCGACTTTCCCCGTGACGGCAAGACCCCAATTATTGATATCGACTCCCATAAAGGGGTTGGCGCTTCGAATATAAAATCCGGGTTTGTCGCGGTTCTGAAGATAGTGTTTGGGAATGTCCTTGTTATTGCGGTAATCAGGGATGCCATGCGCCGGTTTGGGTTTGAGGATATTTAGCAAAGCCATCCCCATTCCTGCAAGAATTCCACGCCGTGTGAATTTCCAAAAGGGGGAATCTGTTTTCATAGAACCCTCATGGCCTGATTGGTTTATTTGTTATTGAAACCCAACACATCCTGCATATCATACAGTCCGGGGGCCTGATCGACAAGCCATTTGGCGGCACGCACGGCCCCGCGGGCAAAAGTTTCCCGGCTCTGGGCACGGTGGAATAACTCCAGTGTTTCACCCATGCCGCCAAACAAAACCCGGTGCTCACCGACGATGTCCCCTGCCCTTACCGTGTGCACACCGATTTCCTTGGGTCCCCGGCCTTCAGTAATGCCTTCCCGACCATACACACCCACTTCCCCCAAATCGCGGTTCAGGGCTTCGGCCACGATTTCTGAAATGCGCACGGCCGTTCCGCTGGGTGCATCCTTTTTGAACTTGTGATGCGCTTCAACAATTTCTACATCATAATCATCACCCAAAGCCTGAGCCACATCGCGGACGGCTTTGAACAGCATATTGACACCAATACTCATATTGGGGGCCAACACACATCGAATTTTTGGTGCCAGTTCGGAGATTTCTTTTTTCTGTTCGGCGGAAAACCCGGTGGTGCCGATCACAAGCGATTTATTTTTTGCAACCGTTAATCGCAAGGTTTCCATGCTGGATTCAGGAAGGGAAAAATCGATCACAACATCGCAGGAATCTAAAGCGGATGCCAATTGGTCGCTCACAAGCGCTCCACACTTCCCAAGGCCCGCCACTTCTCCCACGTCTTTACCAATTGCAGGGCTTCCGGGCCGTTCGGTCCCTCCTGCCAACTCGACCCCTTCGGTATCGTCGACACAGGAAGCGATGGTTTTTCCCATCCTTCCCGCTACACCAATCACGAGAACTTTAGTCAAAATGTTCCTCCAGTTTTGAAATATTGTTTCGGGAAGGAAAGGCCTCTCCAAAGAAACCGGCTTTGGGGACCTGGTTATTAGCGAAATTCAAATTCAGTAAAAAGTAAAACAACCGAACGCCATTCTGAACGAAGTGAAGAATCTCTGGTTGAATATCGGTCTTGAGTTAAACCCTTATTACCCTCAACAAATGATCTTTCCTGGTAGAAGAAATTCCCATTCGATTTTGAACCATACTGTCAAAGAAAAACATTTCTCGCGTTTGATGCCTTACTAGAGATCCTTCACTGCATTCAGGATGACACTCTAGGCTTATTAAAGGAGAAAGCGTATCCTGCGAATGCTCAAAAAAAAGCTTCTTACTCAACAAACATGGGAACCATGTCTATTCTCAGAGAGGGGCCGGTAACCTTATGCCTATTAAATTAAAGAGTACTTTTTCAGGCAAATTTTCAGGGTTTCCAGATTCTTTTCAGACATCGCCGAGAGGGGCGGACGAATTTCCGAGCTGATCCGACCCATTTGCCATAGCGCGGCCTTGACAGGAATGGGATTGGTTTCCAGAAACATGGCATTATTCAAATCCATCAATTCAAAATGATGGGCCTTCGCTTCATCCATCTTTTTGTCGCGGGCCAACGCTACCAGATCCGCCACCTTTCGAGGCAGAACATTGGCGGTGACCGAAATGATTCCCTTTGCGCCAATCGCCAGTAAAGGCCAGAGCAACCCGTCTTCGCCCGATAATAACTGAAACCCATCACCGCACTGTTCCACAATTTCGGAGGCCTGCATCAAGTCCCCTGATGCCTCTTTTATGCCCACAATATTTTTAGCCTTGGACAACTTTCCTACGGTATCCGCCTTCATGTTCACCGAAGTGCGACCGGGCACATTGTAAAGAATGATCGGTAAATCGGTTTCCTGAGCCACAGCCATAAAATGATCGTACAAGCCCTGTTGAGTCGGCTTGTTGTAATAAGGCGTGATCAACAATGCCCCGTCGGCTCCCGCTTTTTGAGCATGCTGGGTCAACGTGACCGCTTCCCTGGTGGAATTAGACCCGGTTCCAGCCAGCACGGGAATGCGACCTTTACAAGCGTCCACGGTGATAGAAATCACCTGGTCATGTTCGGCATGAGTGAGCGTCGCCGATTCGCCGGTGGTACCACAGGGAACGATGCCTGACGTCCCGTTATTGATCTGGTCTTCAATTAAATTTCTTAACGCAGTTTCGTCGATTTTTCCGTCCTTGAACGGAGTGACGATGGCTACAAAGGATCCTTCAAACATGATGTGCCCTTTTTACAAATCAGAAAAACAGGAATTTATAATTCAACCAGCGTGCCTTCAAACGTGGTCTTGGTGAGCCCTTCCAGATATATTTCGTTGTAACTTCCATTATCACGCTGGAAATACACTTTTAGTGTTTCGCCGCCACGGGTAAGGACTTCTACGGGAGATTCTATAAGCCCTCGACAATTAGCGATCAATGCCGAAGCCACGGTACCGGTTCCGCAAGCCAGAGTTTCATCCTCAACTCCCCGTTCATAGGTACGGATTTTCAATCCATCGCCCGTCTTTTCGATGAGGTTGACATTCGTTCCAGCAGGAGCAAAAGCATCGTGGTAGCGAATGCCACTGCCTTTTTTCCGGATGTCTTCATTGTCGACATTATCGGAAAAAACCACCGCATGCGGCACACCGGTATTGACCGAACCCAAAGCAAGAGTCGCACCGTCCAGTTCGACATTCATTTGTTCCTTCAAGTCGAAGGGATCGGTCAACTTGACTTTAACATTGGCACCATTGACGGTAGCGCCGATGGTTCCTGCCACGGTTTCAAAGGTCATGGATTGGGGAGCAATCTTTCGCTCATAGGCATAACGCGCCACACAACGCCCGCCGTTTCCACACATTTCGGCGGAACTGCCATCGGCGTTATAAAAATCCCAGCGGAAATCCGCTTTATCGGAATCTTCCACAAAAATCACCCCGTCCGCGCCTACAGAAACTTTCGGGGCGCATACCTTTTTTACAAATTCGCGCTTTTCATCATCGCCCACTTTTCTGTCGCGATTGTCGATGATGACAAAATCATTACCGCTACCACTCATTTTTGTAAATGGAATACCCACTGAAACACCTTCTGAAAAATATTATTACCAGTTACTTATGGGATGCCTGGAATCCTGACCGGATTCCCAGGATTTCAAAAAAAGTTCAAGCAACGCAGTTCAATGCCGTTTACGGAAAGAGATCGTTCGATTATCGAGGCAAGTTGTGCTGATTCTGAAAGTCTATCACAGGGCTCAATGCCAGTCAATCAGACCCCCGAGCACAATTAAAGGCCTCCGTTTTCGAGACCATTTCCTGATATAATAGGCATTCAGCAACCCAGTGGAGGACTTTATGCAGGAAAAAATCAAGCCAACTGTTGTACGAGTACGACCCGAAAAGCAAATCGAAACAAAACAACAGATTCCTTATTTTGTAGGAATTTCCAAAGAAACCGCCAACGCCCAGGGGATATCCATGAATCTGATATCCATCCCTCCCGGAGGCACGGCAAAACCGCACTATCATAAGGATTTCGAAACCGCAATTTATATCCTGGAAGGAAAAGTGGACACGCGTTTTGGTGAAGAGCTTAAGGAATCCTTGTTGACGGAAAAAGGCGACTTTTTATTCATTCCACCCGGCGTACCACACCAACCTTTCAATTTGAGCGAAACCGAGCCTGCCCTGGCCATCGTCTCCCGTAACGATCCCAATGAACAGGAGAATGTGGTGTTGTATGAGAATAAGGAAGGTTGAGAGCATTTGGTAATTTTCAAGCGAGGCATTCGTCAGGAATCATCTTCAAGATCAAAATCCCAGGCGTAATCGTCATACCAATCTGCGGAGAGGATATGCTCTATTTCGTATTCGTCGTTGCCTCTATGTTTCTTGACCCAGGATTTGCCTTTCCTTAAAATGTTTTTTTCGTTTCCAAATAAAGGAATTTTTAAAGCTTTCGCCAATTGGTAATCGTATTCAATAAATATTTTTTTTATTTCTGCAGAGGATTTTACGGGATATACCTCAAAGCAAATCAGTTCATTCTTTTTTGAAATAGCCACTAACTGCCGGGCCAACACTTTGCTTTGTGAATCCCGTGCGTAAAGAACCTGCTTGTTTAAATCCAAAACCACAGCCGCCGCAGAATACGAAAACGCACCCCCTAATCCCAAACAACTGCCTACATAGGTCCCCATTTTTAATACTTCCATTGGGTTTTGTTCCAATCGGATGGTAACCTCTCCAAATTTATCAGTATTTCCTTTCAACTCGACTCCCGCCAACCATTTCGAAACGGGAATACGTTTATGGTTTTGAATCCAATGCCGGGTATTGGCGTGCTTCATCAAGTAATCGGATTCACCTTCGCAATATGCTTTGAGAAACCTTTTGATCGGACGTCTGTTGGTTTGAATATGATTCAAAAATTGAAGGGTATGCCGCCAGATTTCGTCGTCCTTGCTGGCTGGGAATTCTTTCTGAAAATTTTTCCAGATCAACGCTTCCAGGATATCCAATCGAGTGGAAATCAAACCGGTTTTCAAGTTTTCGAGGGCTCTGCTTAATTGATTTTCAGTCAACAATCTTCCCCCCGAAAAGTGTTCTTTTAACTTTTTGGGAATCGGATCGCAAATTCCGGATTCCAGGCATTTCTTTACGACAGAGTAGAGCCATTTCGGTTTCAATTCATTGACTCCACTTTTCATCAAAGGGTGTTTTAGAAACTCCTTGAGCACGGAAACTCTTTGAAACCGTAATAGCGTTCCAAGCAAACCAGCCACTTTAAACAATTTGCCAGGAAAATGTTCAAAGGCCTCGATTGTAAATTCATTGCAATATTGCAAAAGGGAAAGGATACCTAATTTAACCAGTTTCCCCCTATTCCCGGAACGAGTGGATATTTGTAATTTCAAAAAGCTGGATACCGGAGCATTTAAAAAAGATTCTCTGGTTTGTCCCTGGGTACAATCAATGAAATAACTAACCAGCAAAGTGGCTTCTGTATTCTTTTTGAAAGGAGGCTGGCACATTTTCTCAAGAACAAAATAGACCGCATCGATATAATTTTTTTGCAACGAAACGCTCTTGCCTTCCCAATAGAAATAGTAATCATTCAGATTCTCTATAAAACTAATCTGATATTCCGCATCAATCCTGGTAAGGAAGCTCACGATTTTAGGGAGTTGTTGTTCTATAAAAACGCGTTTCGTTCCAACTCGGTCTGCTGTGCAGGCAGTGTCCAGGTTTTCTTTAAAAAGGTCGATGATTTTCCAGGTCACATCGGGAGAACATTGATATTGATTCATCTGTTTAATCACCGTCATCAACCAGTTTTTATAGCCACACTCCGACCAGAGGTAGAGAACAAATTCGCCCGAAAAAAAGGTAGATGGCTTGATTTTTTTTACTAACTTTAAAAACTCCTTAATTTCAAAGTTTGGACAATCCCATGTGTAATCAAAGGAAAACTTGGGAGAAAATTGATTGGCCAGGCGAAACCCGTTATGCAAGTAATCCAGGGATATGCCTTCAACCAAGCCCTTGACCAACCCTTTTCCCCGGCACCAGAGGTATTTCCGGGGAATGAAGTCGAGAAGGTATTGAAGGTCCTTTGTGGTGAAAGCATTTGAAGAAATTTTCCAGCCGCCACACTCATTAAAACTAGCCAATATTTCCAGTCGGTCAGAAGGAGGCCGGGTCGCTAAAACCCGAAAAATTTTCAGCGCGGTATCTGTCACCGTAAAACTCAAAAACCGGCTCACCATTAATAAGAGATGAAAATCCTTTTCGAGAGAAAGCTCCCAATAAATGGCCAGGAACTCGCGCACCTTTTTCATTTCCAAACCTTTTAAAGCCGGAAGGATGTACCTCAAAAATGACGCAGGTAATTTATACTCCTTAATGTCCCTGTTGAACGCATGATGAACCATGAAATAAGGGTCCAATTGGTGAGCCAACGGTTGCGGGTCGGAAGGAAGCGATTCCAGATCATAGCCCAAAAAGGCGACTTTTGACCACGCCTCAGGCCAATAGGGCAACAGCCTCTGAAGCAGGTGTTTCACACTTTTTTTATTGCACAGATAAGGCTGGAGATTGAAGGGAATGGTATTTTCAATCGTAACGGGCTTATGTTTCAGCCCCTTTTTTCGACGCGGATGGTTTACTGTAGATTTTAACTCTTTGGGTGGGCCAGGGATTCTTAGAGGCGGGTAATTATCGTCATCATAAAACTCGTAAATAGGGTCGGTTTCGATAAGGACAATGAACACATGAAACAAGGTTTCAGCATCCCATCGCTTTACTTTCTTTAAATAATTCCAGGACTCCATTAGAGTCTTTTTATCGAAGGAGCGATCCCACTTTACCGATTCAAGCGGAACTTCCATGGAATCGTATAGCTTTTGATAATCCGGATTCCTGCTGTAAATAATGTCCCTATAATCGCCGACGACTTCATTAACCTGGGCGAGCAAGGTAGATTGCGAACGAATAATGGCAATCAGGCGCTTCCCGGATTTCATGGGACTAAACTTTTTTCTTTATTCTTGTTGGATTTGAAAATGATCCAATCCACCAGATGCATTGAGGCAGATGCGAAAGACTCCCTCCCCTTCCTGCGCGGGAACCCATTTTCCAATGCGGTAGTTCAAACAAGGTTCCTCCTCATCCTCCTGAAACGGCGAATCAGGAGTTCCAAGCAACTGAATGATTTCCGCCTTAGGCATCCCGCTTTTAAAATGATTTTTCTGTAAATCTTCCAGCATCAGTTTGCGGGGATTCTCATCCGCATCCGAACCTTGCTGGGCGAGCCAGACGGCCTGATTGAAGCGGCGGGGATCATCTACACTCAGGGATTGCGATTCAGGTTCTTCCTTCTTATAGTATTCAAGTGTTCCAAAGAAAATAAGTCCGATCAGGGCAAAACCCAATCCACCGATCCAGACCCTTCGTTTATTGGTATCGATTCGCGAACTCATTCCAGAGGCTCCTCAGCAATCCATTTCAAATACCACTTTACTCTCATGGTACGCAGACTCCAGGGCTTTTTGTACGTGCGCCAATCGGGGAGTGGAGGTGATCAACGTTTTCAATTTTTGAGCATGGCCCTCAAGCAGTTTTAAGGCGGGCTCGAATGGACCACAACGGGACCCTTGCAAACAAATTTCATCCACAACGAGACGGGTCATGTCCAATCCATGAGCCGGAAGTCCGCAGGTGGTTTTCACCGATAGAGTTCCTCTTGGCCGGATCAATGACATTGCAAGATCAATTGAATCTGGATTACCCGTGGCCTCCACAACAAGATCGGCGCCCAAACCTTCGGTCCATTGTTGAACCTGAGACTCTGCTTCTTCAGGTGTAAATGCATGGGACGCGCCGAATTCCAGGGCCCGCTTGCGTTTCGATTCGCTTCGCGATATCGCCACAACCTTCAATCCGCGCAAGGCGGCCACAAAAACGATGAGTATCCCCAGCCTGCCGGGTCCCAACACAACCACCGTTCCACCTGTTTGCATGGGAGTCATGACAAACGTTTGCAAAGCCGCCGCCAATGGTTCTGTCAGGGAAGCTGTCACCGGGTCGAGGTTTTCGGGCAACTCATGCAGGGCACCCGCAGGCACACAAATTTCTTCTGCAAAGGCGCCGTCGTGTTCAATGATTCCGGTGACGTTTCTTTTTTGACAATGACTCGGCAGACCTTTTCTGCAAGCGACACACAATTCCGTTTGCCCAAGGGCAACACAGGTGTTGTTTATTTCAGCGGTGACCCTTTTTCCGAGCCAGGTGGATTCAACGCCATCTCCCAATTTGCGAACGGATCCTGTAAACTCATGACCCAATACCAGAGGCAGAGGAACGGGGTAATCCCCAGAAAACAACGCCAGATCCGTGCCGCAAATACCCGCGGTTTGAACTTGAATCACCACTTCTCCCCCAGCGGGGATTAATGGATCGCGGTCAATCAGACGGACATGTTGAGGCTTTTCTAATAGGGCGGCTTTTGGCATTGGGTATCTTAACAGGGCAGGCGTATTTAATGGGAACGACTAAACTGAACAAACCAAAATTTTGAAAATAATTCAGCGTCGTTTTTTCTTTTTGTTTTTCTCTTGCCAAAGAATCAACCAGTGATGCAGAAGCCGGACCTTTTGCGATCCGGTAAACTTTCGGCGTTTGATTTTGGGCGTTTGCTCATGTTGAAGCCGCGCAATAACGGTTGGGCCCACCGCTTCGTCAACCACCACAGCCCGTTGTGCATGCTCCAGGTTTTTTGAGGTACATGCGTCACGGTAGGCAACCACCATTCGGCAATCAAGAGGACGATCCTCATACACCATGCAGGATTGGTCGTCGTTCAAAAAAGGGCAAGGCTGGTTGATTACAAGGCGGTGCCAATCCACTTGTTCCAGATCCTTTCCCTGGTCCAGGACTTTTCGTACCTTCGAGATGGTTCGAGTGGACCGTTCAATGACCTGATTCAGGTCAATATCATTTTCCCTTGCATTGTTCAGGATACCGTCCCATTCCAGTTGGGTGGCGGCCACAGCGGTGTAGCAACAATGTCCGCACCCTTCCTGACATTGCAGAGGTTCCGACTTTTGATCGAAGGACCGGTCCACCATTTTCCAGAAGGCACGAAGGGGAGTTTTCGAATCTTGTTTGGAAACGGTTTTCACTTCATCCAGACGCCGGTCATAAGTTTCCTGCACTTCTCCTTGAGGAAACTTCAAGGTCAAAAACTTTTGCAATTCTTCGGAATCGGTCATCCCCTGGATGAACATGCCATTATGGTCGGTGGGTAAGGCCATTAAAGATTCAACTCCAAGTACTCCAGGTTTTCAGGACAAGCCTATTTTTCCTGGCTTTTGTTTAAAAACTTCATTTGCAGTTCATAGGTCAATTGGTCCATCAGTTGGGTCTCTTCGGCATTGAGGTTGCCTGTGGTCTTTTCCTTCAACATGACCAGAATATCGATGGTTTGCTTGGCCGCGCTGAGATCGACACTTTTTTGTCCCGTTTGAGGGTCCGCTATTTCTCCCATGTGATAAAACGCCGAAGAAGTGAGGGACAGAATAAATGTAGGAAAATCGATAGACGCCGGGCTCGTCCCGGTTGCCGTTGAACCCGAATCCACTTCCCGTTCAGCCGACGATTCGGGGTCTTCCCCGGTTGCCGAAGAAGATTCATTTAAATCCTCATCCGTCTTCTGCGATGAACGGTTGTCCTTGATAGAAAAACCTTCGTCTTTAATTTCGTCGCTCATGGTTTCGATTCCTTTAAAAGGTGAGTCAGTTAACGTCCGAATCATCTTCCCCGATAAGCAATGGAACGGAGAACCCTAAAACGATCATGATCAAACCGGTAATCAAAGCCAGGTACCCTTTGCCTTCAATAAACTCCATATAGGTTCCACCCAAAACGGGTCCCTGCCGGACCAGGCCTACGACAACAAGGACGGCGCCCAAAACGAACAAGACCCTTCGGATCCAGGTTTCGGAAGATTGCAAAGGTTTTTCGGGCATTCTGGAGGCTCCGGAAATTTCGGGTTGGAAATCGGAAAAGAAGCGAAACGCAAGGGCAAAAACACCGGCAAAAGTTACGTTGGATTCATAACCTTTGAGGTGTGGATTGAAACTTATCTGCTTAACACTTTTTCGGATCCATGGTATCAAAGGCGGAATTTTATGTCAAAATATTAGGAGAACGGTTGTTGGAAGCAAAAGCTTTTGGTACCATGCCCTTATGAATCTCAAGAAAATTCCAATAGCACCTTTAAAATTCAAATATATACCTTTCAGGCAAGTTCTTCAAGTTCTCTCCATCGCTTGCCTCACCCTTTTCGCATTCACCGCTTGCTCGACCCAAAAGATGACCGTCGGACTTATCACACCGTTGCTGGCAGATCAACAGGATTCATTTTATGAAGAAACTGATCCCGAATTTGCAAGACAGGCCATTCCCGGAAACCTGAAACTGCTTGAAGGCCTGGCCAAGACCGATCCGGACAACCTCACCCTGATGCTAAGTCTCGCGGAAGGGTTTTGCAGTTACGCGTTCAGTTTCCTTCAGGATGATGAACCGGAACGGGCGTCCAGGTTATACCAAAGGGGAAGAGAATATGCGGAACGTAGCCTGGCCAAAAACGGTGTCCCTGAAAATCTTTCATCACTGCAACTGAAAGACCTGGAGCTGGCACTTGCTGGAATCGATCGGGAACAATTGCCGGGTTTATACTGGCTTGGCAGTTGCTGGGCGGGATGGGTGAAACTGAATTTGCATGATCCCGAAACCTTTGCGGATATTTCCAAACTGGAAAAAGTAATTCTCAAAACGCTTGAGTTGGATGAGAACTTTCATTATGCCGGCCCCCATTTATTGATGGGCGGTTTTTTTGGAGGCCGCACCAAACTTTTAGGCGGCGATCCCGAAAAGGCGAAAACCCATTTTGAGCGTAATATCGAATTGACCCATGACAAATTCCTCATCACCAAAGTGATTTACGCGCAGACCTACGCGATCCAGACCCAAAACCGAAAATTGTACAAACGCTTGTTAACCGAAGTGATTGAAAGTCCCTCAGACATCCTGCCGGAACAACGTCTGGCAAATGAGGTGGCCAGGGAAAAAGCCGAAACCCTTCTGGGAGATATTGATGATTTTTTCGAACCTGATGAATAAAGACACCTTACTGAGTTCAAGGTCTTTTTCCGAAACTACCGTGTTGCAACGATTTGGAGTTTTCTGGGTCTGCTTGATCCTGTTGCTAACATTTGCAGAAAGTTCTTTCGCTGGCAAAAAGCACTATATCAAATTCTCCACCCTCGCTCCGGAAGGTTCATCCTGGATGAATCAAATGCGGGTGATGGACAAAAAACTGCGTAAGCAAACCAAAAATAAAGTCGCTTTTAAATTTTATTCCGGGGGAGTGTCAGGGGATGAAAAAGACGTCATTCGAAAAATGCGAATTGGACAGATCCATTCTGCTGGCTTTACCGGCGTCGGCCTGGGACAGATCCTTCCGGAGGTTCGGGTGCTGGACTTACCTTTCCTGTTCCGAAACGACAAGGAAGTGGAATACATTTATGAAAAGATGACCCACTACTTTGCCAATCAGTTTGAAAAGAAGGGTTACATTTTACTGGGTTGGGTTCCCGTGGGTTGGGTGCATTTTTTCTCGAACCGGCAAATCAGCACCGTGGCCGATCTTCAAACGACCAAATCCTGGATGTGGGAAGGAGACCCTTTAGTGCAGGAGGCGTATTCGGCACTTAAGGTTTCGCCTTTCCCCTTATCAATTACGGATGTTTTATTGTCGCTTCAAACAGGAATGATTGATACGGTTTACGCTTCACCTGTTGGAGCATTGGCTCTGCAATGGTTCACCAAGGTCAAGTACATGTCTCAGGTTCGGATGGGCAATTCCACAGGCGCGGTTTTGATGTCCAAACGAAGTTTCAAGAAATTACCAAAAGATCAAAAAGAGGCTTTTTTAAATATCAGCCGTAAATGTTTGCACGACCTTATGAAAATCGTGCAAAAGGATAACGAAAAAAGTATTGCGGTGATGCTAAAGAATGGATTACTTCTGGCCAGGGAACCCAACGCTCAAGCTTTGGAGGAGTTTCACAATTCGGGAGAAGTCATTCAAAAGCACCTGACCGGCAAATTGTTTTCCAAAAAACTTCTGGATACAGTGCTGGGACATTTAAAAGATTATCGAAATAAATAGTCCAATACACTCCGCCCCGGTATTAAAGTTAAGGTGTTTCCCTGCTGAATTTGTAGCTATTCTATGCCTATTTAACTCGAGGCAGGTGTGGAAGGACCGAAAAGGTAATCGTGGTGGGAAAGCTTTTCAATAAGCTTATAGCCCTTATCAGACAGGAATTGTTCCACTTTATTTATTTTTCGGCATTCAATTATCATATATTTGAAGCCATAAACCTCAAAATCAATCCCCAGCAAAACTTCCATCTCCGCACCCTCAACATCAAGGGAAAGAAGATCTATCAATTTCGGAGCGGAACCTTCCTTGAGAATATCCGTCAAAGTTCTCGCCAAGGCACCGAAAGCAATACCTTCGTTTTTTGAATTCAACATGGCCCTGCCTTTTTCCAAATGAGTTTCCTTGCTTTCGATATCCAGGTCCAGGTTTGAAGCGATGGACATAACTCCTGCATACTCCATATCCACATACTTCTTATCATACTCAAAACTCACACAGGCACTGCAAAAAATACGATTGGATGAATTCCCCCGAAAGTGCAGACAACTCATATATAAAAAAGGGGAAGGCTCCACCAGAATTCCTTTCCACCCTCGCTTTAACTCGTAGTAATAGGTATTCGATTGGGTAAAGCCATCGTGCGCACCCAATTCAACAAAGAAGCCATTGTCGTACCCAATATACTTTTCAAGTTGGCGATCCAAATCAAAGCGGGAAAACCGGCAACCTTTGATATATTTAAAGTAGGCATGCTTGATTAACGGTTTAATTGGCGCGGGTACGACTACCTTTGCGGTTTTCATAAGCCAATCAGGAATCATTCAGCCTTCCTTCCTTATCACTGATCTAAAATCCAGTTGTTAATTTAAGGGACCTACACTTTACAAAAAATTAATGTAGGAAAACGCAAAGACAAGCTCTTGCGATTAAAATTGCAATTAGGGCTCAAGTGATTTTTTTGGCCGCCCAATCGGCCAAACGTTCCCTGAATATTTTAGCGTTGTGACGAATATCCACAGGAAAAGATGGATGGAATATAACATCAACTATTTCTCGGGTCAAAAATGACTCATTTCCAAGCTTTCGCAATTCGGCTCTGAATTTTCCCCGTTCTTGTTTCGTCCTTGTTCTCTTTTTTCCTTCGGGCTCTACAATCATTACAGGGCGTTGATTGGGTTTATCACCTATTCCCACCAGCGCGGACCGCTTGACATCCAAATGCCTGTTAAAAATGGCTTCGCAAGGAATGGTAAACAAGGTACTTTCAGGCGTCACCACCCGGTGACTCTTTCGACCGCAAAACCAGACGCGCCCCGACTCGTCCAGATAACCCACATCCCCCATACGATGCCAGAGAGTAGAACCATCCCGGATTTTGGCAAGGAGCGTGGCTTCTTCACGCCGAAAGTACTCGTGTGTCACCCAGGGACTGCTGACTATAATTTCACCTATCTCTTGTGCAGGCAATTCAAGACCAGAGTTCCATTCAAGAATCGGGTCATCACAGATGCGAATGATTTTTAAATTGACTCCCGGCACCGGTTTACCAACACATGTCCCTTTACCCTGAACGGTTTGATCCCAGGTTTCTCGCACGATCTCCTTATGACCAATGGAACAGGTGGGCAATGATTCCGTAGCACCATAGGGTGTAAAAATGTTCGCATCAGCATCCAGGATATTGTCGAACCGTTTCAACAAGCTACCCGGAACTGGAGCTCCTGCCATTAAAATTCTTTTGAGTCCATTCAGGCGTACTCCATTCTCAACGCAGTAGCGGCTGACCGTATCCCACAAGGCGGGCGAACCAAAACTGCTAGTAACATGAAATCGCTCGACCGTACGAATAATGGTTTGTGGATCGACCTTCGCCGGACACGTGGGATCCATTTCAGGAATCACACACGTCATCCCCATTCCGGTTCCAAACAAAGCAAAAAGCGGGAAGGTCGGCATCTCCACTTCGCCGGGTCGGATATTGAAATGTTTTCGCAGAATTTCCACCTGCCTCAGAAACATGCCATGTGTATACAACACTCCTTTGGCCGGTCCTGTACTGCCACTCGTGAATAAAATTGCCGCAGGATCGTTTTCTTCGGTGTCTACAGTTTGAAAGGTGTCTTCCCCTTTCCCTAAAATTCGGGGCAAAGGAATCCCCCCAAAGCCGGTCGAACCCGCCGCAACCTTGACTTCGACAGATTTAAATGGCCCAGGGAACAAAGAGCGGAACAAATGCGCAAGGCCGATACCAATCATTGCCGCCGGTTCTGCTTCTGCTATTCCTTTGAGCAAGTTTCGCTTTCCCAATCCTGGGTCAATCAGGACGGGAACGGCTCCGATTTTAAACAAAGCAAATGTAAGGGCGATGAAATCTTTTCCCGGCGGAACCATCACCAAAGTCCGCATGCCACGTTTCAGTCCATAACCCGTCAAACCCGAAGCCAGGCGGTTGCATTCCCGATTCAGTTCTTCAAATGTGATTTGAAAATAAGTTCCTTTAACGGGGTAGTAGATTGCCGGACGATCCATCAGGTCTCCGGCCTGCATTTCCAGGGTGCAAGAAATGTTGCGGGTTTGGTCCATTTAATAATTCAAACCTCACTCCATATTCAGGCAGGATTTTACAAGAGGAATGGTGACTTTTCTTTTTTGCTGGAAAGATTCACGATTGATCGTATCCACGGCCTTCCTGATCGATGGAAAGTCACGATCAATTCTCACGATCAAAAAGTTGAGGACCGCATCGGGCAAAGACAGACCCAAATCCTTTCCCAGTTTTTTCATGATTTTCATCATGGACGCATCATCAATAGACTGTATTTCGGCAGTCATGCCCCATTTGAACCGGGAAGTTAAAAAGTCTTCGGCCCCCTTCAAAGCCTGAGGTGTTGCACGGCCGGCGAAAATAATTCTTTTATCGTCATCCTTTAAGGAATTATAGATGGAATACACGGCCTCCTGCGCTTTGGAACAATTTACAAGCACATCGACCTCATCCATTAAAAAGAAATCGACTGCTTTGATCGAATCCATCAAATTCGCAATCGACGTATCTCCATCCCGATTGACTCGTTCAACCAGTTCCGGACCGGATACGAACAAAATATATTTTTCGGGTTGGTGTTTAGTAATATGGTTTCCCAGTGCCATCAGCAAATGAGTTTTTCCCAATCCGGTTTGTCCGGCAATAAAAAGGGAATGATAGGGAACAGGCTCCGATGAGGCCATCGACCGGATTGCGTTGAAGGCAAACTCCGAGCCCCTGGATAGGACAAAATTATCGAAAGAATATTCCGGACTGCCGGGGAACTCTATGATCAACTGGTTTTTAAAGGGATTTGCAACCATCATCATGAGGGCGTAATTGGACCGGAAGGTGGAAAGATTTAATTAATAGAAAAGCTTATCGGGGCCCATACTGAATCTCAATAGTAGAACTGGCAAAAGAAGATTTCAAAAAGACATCACACACTTCGCCTTCTTTTTCAAACATCATCGTGGTCCCTTCTTGTTCGATGGTTCGCACGAGGACCCATTGATTGTTGATCATTTCGTTCTGGTAAAAAGCAACCAGGTCTTCCAGTTTACCCGAGCCTGAATAAAACAAATGACCAACAGTGATCTTTCTATCCCCGGTTTCATAAACAAATGAATTATCCCGGTCAAACTTGAAATTGCCCGGAACAGGAACACTGGTAATACGGAAATGCGAGGATTTTTTTTCCTGCAACCGGGACATGCGTTGGGATTCCACATCCCCACTCAGGGACGTTGTGGTACAAGCCAAGCCTCCCAGGCCCATTAAGGCGATCCCCAATAGCATAAAGTGTTTCATTTCAGAATTCAGCATTTGCAAGCACCACCCTTCCAATATAAACGATGGATAAACCCAATATCAGGAGAACCAACCCCAAAAACCGCAAAAAACCATCAGGAAGTTCCGGCAATTTTTGGGCAAATTCCTTGACTTTGGCAGGAAAGCAGAAATAAGGAATCCCTTCAAATATCATCATTAGACCCAAGGCAGAAAGGAAGAGGCTCATTGTAAGGGATAGAAGCTCAAAAACGTTTTCGTTTTTGAAAAAGGACCGCTTGATTTTGCAATCCCGTGAGGAAAGATTGAGCGAAACCAGTTCGCAATGTAAAACTATGAACTTTACTGCCCCTCCCAATAAACCAGAAAGGGCCGAAAGCCTTGTTGATTATCTGGTATCTGCCGGATAGAGTCAATAAATATTTAAACCGGCGATTTGAGGTTGTAAACCTCACTTTTTGCATTATATAATGTTTTAAAATTGGATGTTTGAAGCTTTATCAGCTCTTTGGCCTCCTGCTTTTCCTCATCCTTCATATGGGTAAATTCACTCGCCTTTCTGTTTTACAATACAAAATTGGCGGTAATCCATTGGATAAAACAATCGAATGTTTACAGGAATTTCAGCATGCAACCCAAATTTGATTTACCGGGATTTCGGGAGTATATTGGGTCTGCCCAAATTGGCGAGGTCAATTTTCTGAATAATTTTCCTGGTTTCAGAACCTGAAAAACAGAATTATGGAATCAGCCAGGAATCATATTGCCCCATTGCCCCGGCGCGGTTTCTAAAAACAATAAAAATTAAAAGAGGTTTTCTCATGAAAGGCAACTCTGTCAAAATCGGTTTGGTCGTTACCCTTACCCTATTACTTAGCACTCCTGTTTCCTGGGAACCGGACCGATATCCAAGTTTGATTTCGAATGCCTGGGGATTGAGCACAGGCAACGGAACCCTGGGCACGGATATCTTTGTGCAGATCGCCAAAACCAAAAATCCCGCCGTGGTGAATGTAAGCACCAAGGCCAAAAGACAAAGTCCCAATAATTTTCGCTCACCAGAAAACGTGCCTGATCCCTTTCGGGATTTTTATGACCGTTTTTTCGGAGAACGGGAAAACCAGCCTCAAAGGCCTAAACGGGGAATGGGGTCCGGATTCATCATTGAACCGGATGGTCACATTTTAACCAATAATCATGTTATCGAAGGTGCAGACGAAATTCTGGTCACCCTGGAAGAAAACGGTACCGAAAAAGAATACACCGCCGAAATAGTCGGCACCGACCCCAAAACTGACATTGCTCTTATTAAAATCATACCCGATCAGGATGCTCCCAGGACCTTCACTTCCTTAAATCTGGGAAATTCAGACAACCTAGAAGTAGGTGAGTGGGTGGTCGCTATCGGTAATCCCTTTGGCCTAAGCCACACGGTTACGGTAGGCGTGGTGAGCGCAAAAGGCAGAAGTATCGGGTCCGGTCCTTATGACGAATACATTCAAACGGACGCTTCCATTAACCCGGGCAACAGCGGAGGCCCTCTCCTGAACATTAAGGGAGAGGTAATTGGAATCAATACCGCAATCATTGCCGGCAACACCGGGGGCAATGTGGGAATCGGGTTTGCCATTCCTATAAACATGGCTAAATCGATTTTGGCCGACCTGAAAGAAAAAGGGTCCGTCACACGCGGTTGGCTGGGTGTCATGATTCAAAAAATCACTCCGGAATTGGCGCAATCGTTCAATCTGAGTCAAAGCGAAGGCGCGTTGGTGGGAGATGTAATTCCGAACAGTCCCTCTTCTGCGGCGGGAATCAAGCGAGGTGATGTCATCGTTTCATTTGATGGAAATCCCGTTAAAGAGATGGAGACCCTGCCCAAAATGGTGGCTGCCGTTACTCCTGGTTCCGAGGTGGATGTGGTTGTGATTCGGGATGGCAAAAAGAAAACCATTCCGGTGACCATCGCGGTTCTCAAAGATGACATGGCAAAAGCCAAGAAGGAAGTGGACTTGCTGGGATTGCAGGTGCAAGACATCACTCCGGAATTGGCGGAAACTCTGCAATTGGAAGAAAAATCCGGCGTGCTTGTTTCCGAGGTAACTCCCGGTGGACCATCCGGGGAAGCGGGTATTCGTCGAGGCGATGTGATAACGGAGATGAACCGCAAACCGGTGAATAATTTGGCCAGTTACCAGGCTCTTGCAAAAAACGTGGAGTCCGGAAAAACGGTTTTATTTTTGATTAAACGTGGCGGAAGCACTATTTACGTCGCCGTAAAAATAAAATGAGGTTGATCCTTTTAGATTGTTTATACAGGAACGGGTGGTTCACTCGTTCCTGTTTGTGTTTATAATGAGCAGTATCAAATCTATTTACAGGTTTCGTTTCTTAGGACTCTTCCTGGGTTGTTTGCTCCTCTTTGCTATAAGTTCAGAGGCTTTTGAGCGCAGGACCCCAATGGTTGTTGCCATTGAAAAGGTAGGACCTGCCGTTGTCAATATTTACACCCAGGAAAAACGCAGGGCGTCCCGAAACCCCTTTCGCAGTTTTGGCGATCCCTTTTTTGATTCCTTTTTTTCCGATCTGTTCCAATCCTCCCGTCCCAACCGGCGAAGCCTGGGTTCCGGCGTCATCATCAATCCGCAGGGATACATTTTGACCAACGAACACGTCATCGCCAAAGCCACCGAAATAAAAGTCACCCTGATTGATAAAAGGGAATTCCCTGCCCGTTTGATTGGTGCGGATATTGCGACCGATCTGGCAATTATTAAAATCGATTCAGAAGACCTGCCTCACGTCCGAATGGGCGTATCCAAAGATCTCATGATCGGGGAAACGGTGATTGCTATCGGGAACCCTTTCGGACTGCAACACACAGTCACTTCAGGTATCATCAGCGCCTTGAACAGAAGCATTCAGGGAAACAAGAAACGGAAATTGCATGATTTTATTCAGGTGGATGCTTCCATCAACCCAGGAAACAGTGGGGGTCCCTTACTCAATATTAATGGTGAGTTAATAGGCATCAACACCGCCATTTACCAGGAAGGGCAAGGCATTGGTTTTGCAATCCCTATTGAAAAGGCCAAGCGGATCGTCAACGATTTAATCCAGTTTGGCAAGGTCCGGCGCGGCTGGATTGGCGCTTCGGTACAAGATATTGACAGCAATATAGCCAGTTATTTTAACCTGGAAAGTTTGGACGGCGTTCTGGTGAGAAAAGTGTTCGACAAAAGCCCTGCAAAAATATCCGGTCTGCGGTCCGGGGACATCATTTTAACTCTCGACCACAACCCAATAAAAAACACGTCGGAATACTGGGAACGCGTCTCTTCATACACCATTGACAACGACCTGAATTTTGGCCTGATTCGGGACGGGGTTCCCCAATCCATACGCCTGCGTTTATCCTCAATTCCCGAAAAGGTCATCTCCGAATTCACTCGTAGCTGGCTTGGTCTTGATATTGCCGATATCTCGCGTTCCATGATGCGAAAATACCGCCTGTCCTCAAAAAACGGTGTTATTGTGGTCGATGTTGACCCTCAAAGCGCAAGCGGCACCACAGGGATTCGCCCTGGAGATATTATCCTGCAAGTCAATCAAAAGGTGGTCAGCAGTAAGAAGGACTTCGAGGAAGCTATCATGGAAGCAGGGAAACGCAATTCCGTGGTTTTAATGGTTCAGCGTGGAAATTACGGATACTACATCACTCTGGAACCCTGACCCCCTCTCCTTTTTGAAACCTCTGTTGACACGAGAATCTTTAAACACTAGAGCTACCGTTTCGGTAAAAAAAATCAAATACCACTTCCGGCTTTTTTGAATTACAAGTTAAATAAAGCTTCCTATCGCGTAAATTGCAGACAATGGCCCCGATCCATCCCGGAAACCTGGGTAGCGCGGGAGATCTGCATCCACCTGAGCTTGAGGAGGAAATTTTGAGATTCCCGGGTCTTTCACCAGAAATCATGTCGGAAGATTATGAGGAAATTTTAAAGGACTTAAAAAAAACCGTTTCCATTTTTCTTGGCTGATGAGACCCTCAGGTGGCGGGTAACCTTGGTGGATATCCGGAATTCAAATGTACGGGTTTCGGAGCAGTTCTTCGTCGGACATACGTAAGCGAAAACTGAGGATGGCCCCCAGGTTCTTCATAATCACCATGCCCACAAAATTATCTTTTTCGAAATAGTCAAATAAGTCCGCTTTATGAAATTCAAGAATGGTGGAAGGTGCGCGGCAAATCGCAGAGGCAGACCGTGGCAAATCATCAAATATAGACATTTCGCCAAAACATTCGTTTTCGCCGACATTCGTCAAGACCAGCGTTTCCCCTTCGGTATTCGGATTGTTCACAATCATCTGGACCTGACCGTTTAAAAGCACATACAACTGATGCCCCAGGCTTCCCTCTTCGAAAACAAATTCATTGGCATTGAGGTTCAGGGGGAAAGCCAAACTGTAAAGTTCGGTCAAATCATTTTCCCGCAACCCATGAAACAGCTTTATTTGACTTAATACGTGCATTAAAATTCCCTTTGCCCTAAAGTTGGCCAGAAAGCTTTATTATAGATAGAAGATAGATTAACCTCAATGAGGATTTGACGTTCTTCCTTAAAAACATTTGTTAGCTATTTTCCTTTTTTAACATGGACCCGTCGAAATTAAAAGAAATTGAAAACCTGCGCCAGGAAATTCAGAAGCACGACAATTTGTATTATGTGCAGGACGCTCCAGAAATCAGCGACCGGGAATACGACCGGTTACTGCAATCCCTGAAAGATCTGGAAAGCAAGTACCCCGAGTTGATCTCCCCCGACTCTCCAACTCAACGGGTTGGTGGAAAAGTGGCGGAAAAGTTTCAGCCGGTGAGGCATTCCTCACCAATGCTAAGTCTCGATAACACCTATAGCATCGAAGAACTGCGTGACTTTCATAACAGGATGCTAAAAAACCTGGGCTCCGAATCCTCTTTCAGCTATGTGGTGGAACTGAAAATCGATGGTCTGGGTGTGACCCTGCAATATAAAGATGGGCTATTCGTACAGGGAGCCACACGGGGAGATGGAATGACAGGGGAGGACATCACTCTCAACTTAAAAACCATCCGCTCGATCCCGCTTCAAATTTCAGTAGTAGATCCCCGGCTTTCCAATCTGGAAGTACGCGGTGAAGTGTTTATGAACTTGAAAGGATTTCAAAAATTAAACGATTATCGCACTGAAGCAGGCGAACCTCCCTTCGCCAATCCAAGAAATGCCGCCGCCGGTTCGCTGAGATTACTGGATCCCAAAATTACGGCCGAACGGCCTCTCGACATTTTTATTTACAACGTTGGACTTATTAATCCTCCCTTGTTCCTTTCCCATTTTGAAGCATTGAAAACTTTAAAATCCCTGGGTTTCAAAACCAATCCCCACACCCGCCTTTGCCAAAACCTGGATGAGGTGATTGAACAGGTGGAAATCTGGCAGACACAAAAACACTCGCTTCCATATGATGTAGACGGACTGGTCGTAAAACTCGATTCCATACCCAATCAAAACAAACTGGGGAGCACGAACAAACATCCCCGGTGGGCGGTGGCCTATAAATACGAAACAGAAAAAGCCATCACCCGAATAAACGATATTGTTTGCCAGGTGGGCCGGACGGGATCCATCACCCCTGTAGCCCTTTTGGAACCTGTTGCCCTGTCCGGTTCCACCGTAAAACGCGCCACACTTCACAACTTAGACGAAATCAGAAGAAAGGACATCCGGATTGGTGACAGGGTTGAAATCGAAAAAGCCGGGGAAATCATTCCCAAAGTTTTGCGTGTTGTGAATGAACCTGGTAGCTCGCGGAAACCCGAATTCCAGATGCCGGAAAAATGCCCGGAATGCTCCAGCGATTTGGTTCGCCCCGAGGGGGAAGTGGTACTGCGATGCATTAACGTAATTTGTCCCGCTCAAATTAAGGAGCGCTTGAGACATTTTGCTTCCCGCAAAGCCATGGACATCGAAAACCTGGGACCTGCTGTGATCGATCAACTGGTGGAATCCGGTCGTGTAAAAACGATTTCCGACTTATACACTTTAACTCTGGAAGACTTGGTACCTTTGGAACGAATGGCAGAAAAATCGGCAAAAAACCTGCTGAACGGCATTGAAAAAAGTAAAAAACAGGAATTGGGGCGATTGTTATTTGCCCTGGGAATCCGCCACGTTGGAGAACGGGCGGCGGCACTTCTGGCACAGACTTTTTTTTCCATAGACAAGATCATGGAAATGCCGGAACAGGAACTTGAGTCCATTGACGAAATTGGACCCAAAATCAGCGAAAGTTTAATCGAATTTTTCAAACGGGAAGGCACTCTAACCGAGATTCAAAAATTGGAACAATTGGGTCTCAACACATCGTCAAAACCTCAATCGGTTTCTGAAAAACTAAAAGGCCTGCAATTTGTAATAACCGGTACTCTGGACGGAATGAGCCGCGAAGAAATGAAATCAAAAATCCATTCGCTGGGGGGACGGGTGAATTCGAGTGTCTCGAAAAAAACGGATTATGTGGTTGTCGGCAAAGATCCCGGATCCAAAGCCAAAACGGCGGAAAAACTGGGGATTCCTACCCTGGATCAATCGGGTTTTTCAGAAATGATTGAAGAGTCAAAATAAAATCAGGTTCGATTTATTTGAATTGATGGAAACTCGTTGCGAACAGAGAGTAAATCATTGAGTTTCCAAGAGCACAAAAACACCCTCTCCCCTGGAAAGGTTTAAGTGATATGAGGCCGAAGGCCAACCTGAAAGACCCAAACCTTAACTCCCCCGGCGAGCACCGGGAGTGGCGTTTTTCTTTCTGACCGGTTTGCGGTTGCGGGGACGGCTGTCTCCCCCGGAACGTCTGCGGTTTCCGGAATCTTTTTTGGGGTAAATTTTGCGGGGATCTTTTTTCAGTTTGGGTTGACCCTCACGGATTTCTGCGAACATATCGTCTTCTGGCCAATCTACCGGAATTTTGAATTTCAACATCTCTTCGATCCGTTCCAGATGGAGCGCATAATCTTCACAGCAAAATGAAAGCGCTGTTCCCTTGGCTCCCGCCCTTGCAGTACGGCCGATGCGATGAATATAGTCTTCTGGATCCTGGGGCAAATCAAAATTGACAACGTGTGTGATGTCGTCGATATGGAGACCGCGTGAAGCCACATCAGTAGCGATCAATATATCCAGTTCGCCTGCGGAGAATTGTTCCAACACCCGGATACGTTTTCGCTGATGCAAATCACCACTGATCTGGTCGGCATTCAGGTGGTTGTATTTTAAAAATGCCTCTACCTGATCGACAATGTCCTTGGTATTGCAAAAGATGATAACTTTACTGCCCTGGGCTTTTTTCAACAACCCTAAAAGCAGGCTCATTTTCTCGTCGGAACCCACATGATATAACACCTGTTCCACCAGATCGACAGTAACCTTTTCCGGCTCAATGGCTATCTTCTCCGGATTGTTCATATGCTCGTAACACAACTCCATGACGCGGAAATTCAGGGTGGCCGAAAACAACATCGACTGTCTTTTAAAATAAGGGGAGGTGTTCCGGAGTATAAACCTTAAATCCTGAATGAAACCCATATCAAACATACGGTCCGCTTCATCGATCACCAAAACTTCAACCGATTTCAAACTGAAGAATTTTTGTTTGTAATAATCAATGAAACGACCTGGCGTCACGATCAATATATCGGCGCCTTTTTTGATCTGCGTCTTTTGCCGTTCGTAATCGACACCGCCATAAACGGTCACACTTTTAAACCCGCAAAACTGGCCTAAAACGGAAGCATCTTTTTCAATCTGCCGCGCCAGTTCCCGAGTAGGAGCTATGATCAATCCGCGCGGTGCTACCCAATCGGACCGTTTCCCCTCCTTGCCAGGTTTTTCCAATAGTTGATGAAACAGGTTGATTAAAAATGCGGCCGTTTTACCGGTACCCGTCTGGGCCTGACCCGCAACGTCTTTTCCCTTCAAAGCCAGTGGTAGGGTTTTGGCTTGAATGGGTGTACAAAATTCAAACCCGGCTTCCTGGATTCCTTTAAGAACCAGGGGATTGATATCTAGCGAATCAAATCTAACTTGTGTCAAGAGGGACTCCAATGGACCCAAAAAAACGGAAGGCTAATTCAGAATCGATGGGACTGCATAAAAATTCTTTTAAAAACAAAAAGTTAATTTGTTTGGTCGGGTCATTATAGGATTGCCGTCACTGGTTTTCAAGAGGATTCTGGTTTTAATCCCCCTGTCCCTATACCCCATCCACTTTTATTAGAGCTAAGCTCTTGACAAGCCTACTCGTATTTGTTTAACATAATCGCCTTCGAAAAATTCGAAGGAAGCACTTTCTTAATTTGAGTTATTTTTTGCTTTCCTGACGGAGTTTTAAGCCTTCCAAACAAGCAACCAATCAGGTAGAGCCTATCTGGTGTTTCCAAATTATTCATGCTAGGATGGTAATTTTTTTCCGTTTTTAAGGTGACCTTTGATTAAACAAGATGTCATAATTGTCGGCTCAGGTTTAGCGGGAATGCGTGCGGCTCTTGAAGTCTCCAAAGAACTGGATGTCGCTATTCTGACCAAAGTATATCCTTCCCGCTCCCATTCGGGAGCGGCTCAAGGTGGTATCGCCGCCTCACTTGCCAACTCCGAGGACGACAGTTGGGAAGAACATATGTTCGATACCTGCAAAGGCGGGGATTATTTAAATGACCAGGACGCGGTGGAAGAGTATGTCAAATCTGCGTCCAGAGTGATTTACGAACTCGAACATATGGGTTGTGTTTTCAGTCGCGACAAAGATGGCAAAATCGCGCAACGGGCTTTTGGCGGCCATTCCAAACCCAGAGCCTGTTACTCCGCGGACCGGACCGGTCACGCCATTTTGCATGCGCTTCATGAACAGCTTCTCAAAAATGCCAAGTCCATAAAAATATATAATGAATGGTACATGCATTCGCTCATCGTCGAAGAGGGACGATGCAAAGGTGTTGTGGTCAGCGATATTCGCACCGGGGAAGTTGAAGTGATGCAGGCCAAAGCGGTTATCTTCTGTACAGGAGGTTATGGACGGGTTTTCAAAATCACCTCCAATGCCTTCGCGGGAACTGCAGACGGTGTGATTGCGGCTTATCGTGCGGGGATTCCTTTGCAGGATACTGAGTTTGTTCAATTTCATCCCTCTGGCCTTTGGCGGCAGGGCATCCTTTTTTCGGAAGCCGCCCGTGGAGAAGGAGGCACCTTACTGAACAGCAAGGGCGAAAGGTTTATGGAACAATATGCTCCTTCGCGGATGGAACTTGCACCCAGAGATATTGTTGCCCGTGCTGAACAAAGTGAAATTGACGAAGGACGCGGTATTGACGGTAAAGATTATATTCATCTCGACCTCACCCATCTGGGCGAAGCTCGAATCATGGAGCGCCTGCCTCAGATCCGACAGTTGGGAATCGACTTCATTGGCGTTGATTGCGTCAATGAAAAATTGCCCATTCAGCCAACCGCCCATTATTCTATGGGAGGTATCCCCACAGACATGTTCGGCCAGGTGGTTATTGATGATAAGGGAACGCCGCTCACAGGTTTTTTTGCCGCCGGTGAATGCGCCTGCGTTTCCGTCCATGGAGCCAATCGGTTAGGAACCAATTCCTTATTAGAGGCCGTTGTTTTCGGCGAACGCTCGGGCAGGTCTGCTTTGGAATTTGCTCGTGAAGCCGAATTGCAACCGCTCAATGAAAAACACCAAAAGACGAAAACCCTCAACCTTTTTGAAGAAATATACCAACGGGATGGCACCGAAAGCTATAATGATATCCGCAATGAAATGAAAGAAGTGATGATGTCCCAATGCGGTGTCTTCCGCGATGAAAAGCGCTTGAAAGATTGCATCTCGAAAATCAAGTCGCTTCAAACACGATATAAAAAAGGAAAAATTACCGACAAAGGCAACTTGTTCAACACTGAATTGTATGAGATCATCGAATTAGGCAATATGTTGAAAATGGGGGAGATCATCGCGACAGGCGCTTTGAACAGGAAAGAAAGCCGAGGGGGCCACTTTCGCAAGGATTTTCCTGAACGTGATGATACAAATTTTCTCAAGCACTCCTTACTTTCCGAGGCTGATGACGGCGAGGGAATCCAGATAAATTACAAGGACGTAACTATTACCCGTTACAAACCCGCTAAAAGAGAATATTGATGGCCACCTTTAAAATCAAACGATACAATCCGGAAATTCAAAGAGAGCCCTATTACGAGGAGTTCCAATACGACCCTCCCGAGGGCACGACTCTGCTGGACTCGCTCAATGAGATCAAGTGGACTCAAGATGGCACCTTGTCCTACAGGATGTCTTGCCGAAGTGCAATTTGTGGGTCCTGCGCGGTCAAAGCCAACGGACACGCCATCCTTGCCTGTCAACGCCAGGCTGAGCATGTGATCAAAAATGACACGGTGGTTCTGGAACCGCTCGGCAATATGAAACCGATCAAAGACCTTGTGGTGGACTTCGATCCGTTTTGGGAAAAGATCAATAAAGTCACTCCCTATTTAAAACCTGAAGAAACGAAACCCGAAAAAGAACGACATCAATCGCAGGCACAATTTAGCATCATTGATGATTCCAGCACCTGCATCATGTGTGGAGCGTGTTACTCGGATTGTAATGTCCTTGAAGTGGATGATAACTTTTTAGGGCCTGCCGCACTTGCCAAAGCCCAGCGCTTCGTTGGTGACTCGCGCGACAAGGACCGAAAAGCGCGAGTGGAACAGTTGAGTGAACCGGGCGGCATCTGGGATTGCACTCACTGTGGCGAATGTGTTGAGCGGTGTCCAAAACCGGCAGAACCTTTCCATCGCATCAAGGAAATCATGACCGTTGCCTTGGAAGAAGGGGTGCATAATAACAACGGGGCGCGGCATGCTCTGTCTTTCACCAAATCAATCAAGCATAGCGGCCGCCTGAACGAAAATGTTTTGCCCGTTGAGTCGATCGGCTTTTTAGGAGTCAAGGGCATCGTCAATTTGGTCCAGGACAATTTAAAAATGCTTATGCAAGGAAAAGTTCCGACGGTCATAAAAGATGTATTTGGCCTGATTCCAGTCGGGCTTAGAATGCTGAAAAAAGGAAAAATTCCTCCCATTATTCACCATTCCGTGGACGATGTGGACGACGTCAAGAGAATATTCAAGGAGTTGAAGCAATGAAGTTTGCCCTGTTCACCGGCTGTGTTTCCAAGGGAGCCACACGCGAATTAATGGTCTCCACAATGAAAACCGCCGAGGCCTTGGGAATCGATTTCGTGGAGATGAAAAGCGCCGCCTGCTGTGGCGCAGGTGTGGTCTCCGAACAAAGTCCCATACTTGCAGATGCTCTCAATGCTCGATCCCTCGCCATCGCTGAGGAGCAAAACCTGGACATGGTCACCATCTGCTCTACCTGCCAGGGTATCCTGAAAAAATCCGAATGCAAACTGGACTCCGACGAGGAATATAAAGAAAAGGTCAACTATGTACTCAAGGAAGGTGGTCACCAGTACACCGGCGGCAAAATCAAGTTGAAACACTTCGCCAATATCCTGGCGACGCCCGAAGGACTCGAAATGCTGAAAAGCAAAGTGGTCCGGCCTCTTGAAGGCCTCAAGGTCGCGGCCTTTTACGGGTGCTACGTTCTGCGCCCTTCGGAACAGTCGGAGTACGACGATCCGGACAATCCCACCGGCATGGAAGATATTTTTGAAGCGCTGGGCGCGACGCCGGTTTACTATGAAAGCCGGGTCAAGTGTTGCGGCTTCCCTATTGTCATGATGAACAAAAAAGCCTCGCACGACATGGCGGGCAACGCTCTCGCCGATGCTATTCAAAGCGGCGCCGATGTGGTGGTTACAGGATGCCCTTTGTGCCATTTGAGTCTGGATTCCTATCAGCCGGAAATCGACAAATTGAAACAATTGGGCTATTCGGTTCCGATCCTGCACCTACCCCAACTGGTCGCCCTGGCCTTGGGAATCGATTCCAAAGAACTGGAAATTCACAAACACATCGTCTCTACTCCCAACTTCGAAAACAAACTGGCAAAACTAGGCGCGGCCTAACCGGCTGGAAACGAAAACAAACTCTCCCCTGGCGGGAGAGGATTAAGGCTAGGGGGAAAATGATCCCTCATCTAAAATGTTCGCTAGCCAACTACGGGCAAAATTCAACCAGGTCTTTTCTTGATTGGCCCCCATGCCCTCCTCGACTCTGTCCCCCATAAAAAAAATCACGGCCCTCACCGGGATCCTTCTGTTCGCTCTCATACTTTTTCTACCCGCACCCGAAGGCATGGAGTCATCAGCCCAGCGAATGATGGCGGTGGCCCTGTTAATGGCAGTCTTCTGGATCAGCGAAGCCGTACCCATTTCAGTAACCGCCCTGTTTCCACTCCTTCTCTTCCCATCGTTGGGAATCATGAGCGCAGGCAAAGTTGCCCCTAATTACAGCAATCACCTCGTTTTCCTGTTCCTCGGCGGATTCATGATCGCGCTCGCGATGGAGAAATGGAATTTTCACAAGCGTCTGGCTTTAAATATCATTTCCAAAACCGGCAGGAGTGTACCAAGGCTTGTACTTGGATTCATGATCGCCACCGCATTTTTGTCCATGTGGATTTCCAACACAGCCACCACGATGATGATGCTACCAGTGGCAATGGCCGTGGTCCGGCAAATCGCAAACAGGGCCACCTTGAACGGCAAACAAAACGCAGACACCGAAGAAAGCATACAACGTAATCTGGGACTGGTCCTCATGCTGGGCCTTGCCTATTCCGCCAGCATCGGCGGGGTGGGAACCCTCATCGGTACACCGCCCAACATCGTATTCGCTGGATTCTACCGCGAACTGTTTCCCGACAAACCCGAAATCTCTTTTGTGCAATGGATGTTAATGGCCTTGCCGCTGGTGATCGTGTTTCTGCCTGTGACCTGGTTGTACCTGTGCCGATTCATCTCAAAAGTTCCTCTGCACAAGATAGGAATGGAAGGAAATACAGAAATAATAAATGAGGAATTGAAATCGATGGGCGTAATGAGCAGGGCAGAAAAATACGTCGCCATTGCCTTCGCCGGAGCGGCGTTCTTATGGATCTTTCGCAAACCGCTCGATCTGGGATTCGCAAAAGTACCCGGCTGGTCCACACTTTTTGAAAACCCGGGGTACTTTCAGGACTCCACTGTTGCCATGACTATCGGCTTATTACTGATGATCATTCCACTCGACCTTAAGGAAGGAGTGATCCTGAATGGCAAACGCGAACACTTCGTCCTCGACTGGAACACTGTTGAGTCAAAAACCCCCTGGGGCATCCTGTTATTATTCGGAGGCGGATTCGCCCTGGCCTCCGGATTCAAAAAAACAGGCCTTGATCATTGGATCGGACTCCACCTTTCCAGCATCGCCGACATGCCCTTACTTCTGATGATACTGATCACCTGCCTGGGAATCACGTTCCTGACCGAACTCACCTCCAACACCGCCACAGCAACCATGATCCTACCCATACTGGGAGCCGTAGCCCACAGCGCCAATATTGAACCCCTTATGCTAATGGTCCCAGCGGCCATGTCTGCCTCATTTGCATTCATGCTACCCGTGGCAACCCCGCCCAACGCCATCGTCTTCGGAAGCGGCTGGGTCACCATCCCCCAAATGTCCAAAGCCGGACTGGCCTTGAACATCCTGGGAGCCGGGTTGATAAGCCTGCTAATTGTAATACTGATGTACTGATGACCTATTGCCTTACTGCAGGTATGGATAACATTCACCCTCTCGCCTGGAATGACTTTTCCTTTGTTCTAATTGCTTGAAACTTTCAGTAGGTTTTAACATTTCAATACGTCAGGTACTTAACCAATGGCTAATATCCTTAAGACGAGTTAACCGAAACAATAGTTTTCCATTTAAAGGTCCCACTGGTCTATTCCAATAAACCTCATACCAAAATGGACAAATTGAAAATTCAATCACCAATTTATCCTCAGCATGCTGGAGAGAAGACCGGAATGAGCGGAATTACAAGGCCAAAGCCCCTTCTCTTAAAAAATCAATTCCCCACCGACAAGGTTAGCAGAGGCGAGGTGCCTTTGGCACCGCCGGACTGGAGGGCAAAGAGTTGGCCTAAAAGGGCGAATGTGGACTTGGAGTTTAGATCGGTGTTGTCGATGTAAAACCATTTGCCCTGGTATTTGACGACAGTGGAAGCATCGGAAGGCTTATAGCTTTTATTTTTTACGATCAAGACTTTACCGGTCACGTCGTTCCAATCAAAGGGGCTTCCATCAGGATAAAGTGTGTTGGTGACTTTGCCACTGGCAAGATCGCTTTCAGGGACCGCAACTCCCTGGGATAGATAAAAAAGAACTCCCATTATGGACCGGGTTTCGAGTTTGATGACATTGGGATCAGTCGACATCAAGTTGGTGGTGAGCAGGTATTGCTCTTGCCCGGGTTGAATGTTTAAGATTTTGGTAAATTGAAGGTACTCTTCAGATTTCCAGGCTTTTGGATCGATGGAAAGGAAAATTTCAAATCCTTTGCCATTATTTTTAAAGTCCATCCGCAACATATTATTCGATTGAAAATAACGAAACAGCCGGATCACGTCCTGGAACTCTTTGTAAACAGGAACGCTCGCTGGGGTTGGGCTGGCGGCATTGGGAGCGTTATAAATGCCGTTGATCTGTTGCAGACAGGTAAAGAAAATACGTTTAATGCTCCAGCCGGAACGATACAACAATAGTAATGTTTCCAGGGAAACGGGCGACAAGAACTGGGTGATGAATTTATCCCCTTGCAAGGGCGAATACACGATGGTCGGATTCTCTTCGACGCGGGCATTTCCACCGAAACCGAAGATGTTGAATCCGCGGTCGGGAACCTCGGCATCCACTGCTACCGACGCGCTGTATTTTAATTGTGAGGTGACGCTACTCACTTCCAGAAAATAGGGGGTGTCACGGTATTTCAGGCGTACCAGATTCAACAGCAATTGCTGGTCGCTGGACTTTTGAAGCGCGGTGTTATAGTCGAAGCGATTGCCCTCGACGCGTTTAGGTCCCAGGGAACCGCAGGCTGTAAATGAGCAGGTGAGAGTCAGCAGAATAACAATTTTAGCAATTTGCATGGTTTTCTTTTTTTCAGATTTCAGGATGAATATTCAGTTGTGTGGGTATTTTACTTTTTTCTACAGGAAAAAGAAATAAGGAGCGCCTGTGGCCTCATTTACCTCTCATTTTTACACCCAGTAGTTTCTTGTCGGAAGGGAGAAGGTACCCCCTCGTCTCTTGCGGGAAAGGGCCGGACGAGAGGGAATTCTTTTCAATAAACTATAAGGACAAAATGAATTACGACATTCACCCGCCAGGCGTGGCTCTTTTGGCGGCCTGGTATTTTTGCTGGTAGACGGTTAACTTGGCAACGCCTTGCTGGAACAATTGGGTGTTATTTTCGGCGAGAGCCTGAACCCAGTCTTTAAGAGCTTGCTCCAGATAAAACGCCGATTGTAAATACAGGCTATGGACTTGCTGAACGGCAGGGTCACCCGGTGGAATCGATTGCAACAGCATCACCGCTTGCTGTGAAATGGGGAACAAACTGGTTTTTAGTTCGTTGGCGTGCGGCGCCCATGTAGTTTGAAGCGTCTTGTTGGCGGCCTTATCCTGTTTTTCCAAAGCCACTAATCGGGCACCGATATCCTTCAGAGCCCGGTTGGCGGTTTGAAAACTGGGATGACTTGTAAACACCATCATCTTATCATTTGCCGCGGGGGTTGTGGTAGCCGGTGGCGGAGTGGTGCTTCCAGCAGGGCTTTTCTTTTGAAGGTTGTCCGGACGCTTGTCGCCTCGAATACTATGTCCGGTGGTGGCTTCTGCAACTTGAATATTTTGACCTGAGTCAATTCCTCCGAACAAATCATCATCATTATTAAAGTCTCCAGGTTCCGGAAAAGACACCTCTGGCGATGAAGACGGTGCCGGAGCGGGAACCGGGGTGGGTGCAGGTGTTGGAGCCGTAGGGGGCGTGGAGGAGGATGGTCTCGACCGCCTTCTGGATCTACTTTTTTGCTCACTCGGAAACAACCAGGGCAATTCGGACAACACGTCATCATTTCTTCGATCACCACTAACTCCCGGCCTGTCGCCACTAACTTGCGGTTGGGTGCGGTGGCGTGAAGGAGTTCTTTGTGCAACGACTGGTGGCGGCGCGGGTGCAGTTAATGACATCGTGCTAATCGATTTTTTCATCACCTGCCCCCCGCCAGTCAATCCATACATATAGTTCCCCAGGGCGGCAATGGAAACCATATCCTGAACGGTTCCCATATCTGCAGGAGCGCCTCCTAAATTATTCAAATCTTTTGCCCACAACCTTTGGTCTGTGGTGGCAATGAACAGTTGCGTATCTGAAGCTGTAAGTGCCAACACATTGGAGACGCGGCCTACCGATTGCCAGTTCATTTGCCGTGAAGCCGCGGCGCGTGCCCAAAGTTTGTTGTTCACGGTTACACCAAATATTTTCCCCTGAGTGGCGGCCATATCGATCATCGAACCTGCTACTCCGATCCGCTTCCATCCGAGATTAGGAGTCTGCGGGTCTCCTAACCAAAGAGTGTTGCTTGAGTCAATTCGAAACAACTTGCCTGAGTAGGCTGTAATGGCTTTGGTGTTATCAGCCGAACCAAGGTCCGCCCAATCTGTCTTTCCGGATAAGGGATTCCATTGCTTCAACTGGCCGGAGCGGGTGAGGAGAATCAGGTAATCATTCATCCTGGTCAGTTTGGCACCATCAGGAGCGGTTCCTATGGTTTCCCAATCGCCTGCAGGGGAAACTGCAGGGGACGTGACCAAAAATAAAAACAAAAGTAAGAATGACTTAAGATAATGTTTGATATTCATATTCTAGTGATTTCCGTTTAGAAAATGTAAGGTCCGACCTTCATCCAATTTTTTTGAGTGAACTGAGAAACAAACCGATTCCGCCAACGAGTAACGTTAAAATGGTGATCAAATCAAAAGCGGACATGTGGCTGAAACGAAAGTTGATGGCGGCGATCACTCCAAAACTGAGCATGATTAAGGATCCCAACGCTAACAACCAACCCAGGTAGTTTTTGGAATTATAGAATATAATCCCCACACCAAATATAAAGGGCACCATGACCATTCCACTGGTGATACTGAATCCGCCTACACGAAAAATTCCCATTCCAAAGTGAAAATTATGTGTGACTTTTATGGCGTTCAGAAACAAATAACCACCTGCGATGATCATCACCAATCCAATAAAGAACCGGCCCACCCCCCCTTCAGTCCCACCTGCGCCTTTAACTTCCATTGAGTGTCTCCCCCACTTGGTTTATTTTAAATATTATAGGCCACCTTGAACCTCAAAAAAACCCTGTTTCCCCAAAAACCTGCCCCCGGGTTTCGCCGAGGAATTATTGATCCCTGTCAAGTTTAATGATACTCTTTATTAAGTGCGCATTACTATTGAATCCGTTATTAATCCATCCCCTTGAACCAAAACTTGCCTGACCGAATCTGGAACAATCCCTACATTTAAGGCAAGCCGATATCATATGGAAAAAAAGTATAAATTGGGAATTTTGGTATCCGGGCGCGGATCCAACCTTCAAGCCATCATCGACGCAATCCAGAAGGGCGAAGTGAATGCGGAAATCGCAGTCATAATAAGCAACAAAAAAAAAGCGCTTGCACTGGAAAAGGGGGATCGGTATGGGATTCCTGCACTTTTTCTGGACCCGAAACTTTACGGATCCAAAAAGGATTACGATCTGGCGCTGGTCGAAAAACTGCAGTCGTATGCCCCCGACCTGATTTGTCTTGCGGGTTATATGAGAATTTTGCGGACAGAATTCATTCAGGCTTTCGCGGGAAGGATTATCAATATCCACCCTTCCCTGCTTCCATCGTTTCCCGGACTGCATGCGCAAAAGCAGGCGCTGGATCATGGTGTCAAAATCGCCGGGTGCACGGTTCACCTTGTGGAAGAGGAGGTCGATGCAGGCCCCATCATTTTACAAGCGGCAGTACCGGTTTTGAATGAGGATAATGAAGATTCCCTGTCTGCGAGGATTCTGCAACAGGAGCACATTATTTATCCGCAAGCGATCCAAATGTTTATCGAAGGTCGAGTTGGCAATTCAATGAAAGCCAAAACCGTGGAGACTCAATAAAACAAAAAACCTGACAAAACCCTAGCCAGGCTTTTTCTATTAATGATAGGTTCTTTTTTAAACTTTAAAAACAAAAACCATGAATAATCGTATCCTTCCCGTTTTTCTATTTTTTATTTTCGCTTTTTCCCCTGCGGCCTTTGGCGCCAGCAAGGAAGACAAAGTCCTGAATGCCATTCAAAAGCGATATGAACAAACCCGTACCTTCAAAGCCAATTTCGTGCAAAACGCTTACATCAAAATGCTGGATGAGATTCAAACGACTAAAGGCAAGGTGTACATAAAAAAACCGGGAAGAATGAGATGGGAATACAAGTCTCCCGATCCGCAAATTCTGGTAAGCGATAACAAGGTACTTTGGTTGTACGTCCCTGAAGACCAGCAGGTGAACAAGATGCCCATTGAAAGTGTTTATTCCAATAACACCCCGGCCCTGTTTCTCGCAGGTAAAGGGAAGTTGGGAGAAAGCTTCGAGGTGGTGCAAATTATGGATGAAGATCGATGGCTGAAAGTGGTTCTGCAACCGAAAGACAAAGATTTTAATATCGTCGAACTCACCCTGTTGGCGAACAAGAAAAATTTCCAAATCGTGGGATCAAGTGTGTATGATAATTTAGGGAATAAAACAGAAATTTATTTTAACGACATTAAGGAAAACTTGAAACTTTCAAAAAAACTGTTCAAGTTCAAAGTCCCTAAAGGGGTGGAATTACTGGATTTTTCAGAAAGCTCTTCGCCTTGAAACAAAGGCTTAAAACATTTTAAGGAAAAAGAAACATGTCGGAACTTTCAATCCTGCCAATGGAAGCAATTCTTACTTTTGGCTGGAAATTCATAGTATTTTTAGGTGGTTTGGCGGCGCTGATCTTCGTCCATGAATTGGGCCACTTTCTTGTAGCGCGCAAAGTGGGTGTGGTCGTCGAAAAGTTTTCCCTGGGCTTCGGTCCCAAAATTATAGGTAAAAAATCCGGCGACACGGAATACCTGATCTGCGCCATTCCCCTGGGGGGTTACGTGAAAATGAAAGGGGAAGAACCCGGAGAAGAAAATGTCGATCCCGAGGGTTCCTTTTCCGCCGCACCCGTCTGGGGCCGGATAGCGATTGCCTTTGCCGGGCCATTGTTCAACTTCATATTCGCGTTGTTCATTTATATGGGAATCTACATGTCTGGCGTGGACACCCTGGGCACCCAGGTGGGCATGGTCCGCGACCAGTCGCCGGCGCAAATGGCCGGTATTCAAACCGGAGACCGCATCGTTTCGGTGGGCGGCCAGAAGGTTCGGTTTTGGGACGAATTGTTAAAAATCGTTCACAACAGCCCAGGGAAAGAAATGGAATTTGTCATTGAGCGCGATGAAACCCAGGTCATCCATTTTTCCATCACGCCCGTGGTAGAACAAGTCACCAATATGTTTGGTGAAAAGGAAAGTGTCGGTTTGATCGGCGTGACCCCTCTCGTCCGCAACATCACCTACATCAAGGACGATTCTCCTGCCGAGAAGGCCGGGTTAATGGTTGGAGACAAACTGATTGCTATCGATGAAACAAAGGTTCTAGGCTGGTCAGAATTAAGAACCGCGGCCATCGATAAACCGGGAAAAAAGTTGACCTTCAAAATTGAACGCGATGGTTCGCCCATGGAACTTTCTTTAACTCCGGAATCTGCAATTCGCGAGGACGAAAAAGGCAACAAGATAGAGTATGGAGTTCTAGGGCTTGGTATGAGCGGTGAAATGATTCTGGAACAGTACGGGGTGTTCGGTTCTGTAAGAAGAGGGATACAGGAAACGGTCAAACTCATCAACCTGATTGCCCTAAGCATCAAGAAGTTGATCATAGGGACCGTTCCAGCCGACCAGATTGGCGGACCTATTTTGATCTTCCAGATTTATGGAGAGCAAGCCAAACAGGGATTTTTGGAGATCATCACACTCACCGCAATTTTAAGCATCAACCTCGGCTTACTGAACCTGCTACCGATACCCATGCTGGATGGGGGCCATATTTTCTTTTTCCTGATAGAAGCTATCAAAGGATCACCGGTCAGCGAAAGAAACCGTGAACGCGCCCAGCAGGTGGGATTGTTCATGCTCTTGTCCCTTATGGTGTTTGCATTTTATAACGACATAATGCGTATCATCAGTTAAGGCGAAATCGTCAGTAAGCGATCATACGTTCCTGGCCCGTCAATACGCAAGACGGGTATTGGGGCCAGCGGGACGACCCTTTAGCTGACATCATAGCAACAGTTCCGGAAATGTAGTGCACCGCAACCTCAGCCATTCCACTGGAAAACGGTTCGGATAATACCTTCTGCGTCATACTTTCGCCAAAGCGGACACTATCCCTTAGAAAAATTTGCTTTTGAAATGCAAATGATGCCAGACCCAGGCCAATTAATAAGACACCCACCCAGGCAGATACAAAAAGCAGTCCCCCTCCAAGCAAAAAGCATAAATTGCGAAGCTTCGCCCACAAACCGGCACGACCCAGATGTGGAAATTTATGGTTCAAAATCGTTGCGTTCACTTCGAATTTGACTTCATCGCTTTTAACCCGAGTATAGATTTCCTCCCAATTTCTGTGTAGATCGCGAATCGCTACCTGGGCCCTCTGATTGAGAGTTTGCCCGAATTGTTCACGAACCGAATCTTCAAATGTTTTCAAATTGGGTTTGTTCGAGCTCATTTAATAAATCCTGTCTGGATCCGGAAGGAATTTTTTTCCCTAAGGAGAGGAATACGCGTTAGAATAGGCTTCTTAAAATTTTTACTGGTACCAATTAATCCGTATCATTACAAAATATAAGCAGAAAGACAAGGCCTCGCCTAACCACGAAAAAAAGAAATTTAAAATCAGTCCACAAACGCTCGGGCAAGAACGGAAGAAAGGAAATCATTTATGAATGACAATGAAAGGGATGATGAAGAACTGGAACTGGAAGATATTGTTATCTCCAACAGTTATGGAATAGGCGCATTGATCAATATCTTGGAACGCAAAGGATTGATCACTAAAGACGAACTATTAGACGAGATTGAACGCCTGGAAGAAGAAGGGGATTACTGGGAAGATGAGATCCATTGATGGAATAATCCATCCCAAATTAACAATGGGCCTCAATCCACCTGATATCCTCCAGTCTTTTTCAATAATTCCGATCAGTTCACAATCGGAATCAATTGCGTTTCCAAGTCTTTTTCTTTCGACAAAACCTGCAGGGCTTCATACAAAGGATCGAAACCCTTCGAAGCAACCCCCTCAATAAAAATGTTGTAGGTAGGAGACTCCTCTGTTCCCGTCACAGTGGAATCCAGATTAAGAATATTGAGTCCCCGTTCCGCCAGAACCGTGGTCACTTCTTCCACAATACCTTTGCGATCCAATCCCTTCACACTGATCCGCACATTGGGTTGAATGTGATTGTGCCAACCCCCTTCCACAAGATCCACGTGATAATTCAGTTCCAGGCGCTTGGCGACCGGATCCACCAGGTCAGTAAATTGATCTAAAGGTCCTTTAAAATGGACCATCAGCATCATGGTAAAGTTTTTACCAAGACGGGACATATTGGCTTCGCCCAGGTAACAGCCCTTTTGGCAAAGGGCGGTGCTCACCTTGGCTACAATTCCCGCCCGATCTTTTCCAACCAGCGTCAACATAAACCAGCTTTCCATAGATTCTCCTTCAAATAAAAATCCCAAAAGTCATCGGCTTAGAGTGGGTCTAAAGTTTTCAAAACAACTTTTTCCCCTCTGGATCAAATATTCTATAGTTTATCCACCCTTTTTTGGATAAAAAATACTGGCAGGCCGTTCGCAATACCCCTAGGCCGTATTGCACACTTTTGGAAAAATTGATAGAAGACGCTTCCTTAAAATATTTAGCCGGACAAGACACCTCTCCCACCTGAAATCCAAAGTAAAAAGTTTGCAATAGCATCTGGTTATCGAAAACGAAATCATCCGAATTTTCAAGGAGCGGCAATGTTTTCAAGACTTCCCGGCTGAAAGCCCTGTACCCGGTATGGTATTCAGAAAGTTTCTGATCAATGATCAAGTTTTCCAGAAAAGTTAACACACGATTGGCAAAATATTTATAAACCGGCATTCCTCCCGCAATGGCCCGGTTACCTAATATGCGAGAACCAATCACTGCATCGAATATACCTTCCGCGATCATCGACACCATTGGCAGGATGAGTTTCGGATTGTATTGGTAATCCGGGTGCAACATCACTATGATATCGGCTTTTCCCAAAAGTGCTTTCTCATAACATGTTTTCTGGTTTGCGCCATACCCCAGATTGTGTGTATGTTTGTAAGTCTTGATATCCAACTGATGAGCCACTTCCAGCGTATTGTCTGCACTTGCGTCATCAGTGAGAATGATTTCATCCACAACATCTTTAGGGATATCTTTATAGGTGGCCTCCAACGTACGCGCCGCATTGTAGGCAGGCATGATCACTGTGACGTATTTACCATTTATCATAAATACTTGGCAAACCTTTCCGGCGGGAACAAAGGACGCTGGCAAAGCGCCAGGTTTTCCTGGACATGTCCGGGTGATTTCATACCCACCAAAGCCGAGAGTAGTCTAGGGGCACTACGTGTCCAATGGAGCGCCAATTGTTTGAAACTTGAAAATGACGGATTAAATCGCGTGTTCCATTGTTCATCTGCAGGAGCCAGTCTGCCCTGGCAAATGGATCCGCTGGCGAGGATTTTTATTCCCAATCCGTCCGCGGCATCCAACATGGACTTCATACGATTGTTATGCAATTGATTTTCGTTTTTTACTGCTTCCTTCATCGCAAGATTTAAAGGCAATTGAATGAATTTGAAATGATCCTCTCCCTGAGCCGCTGATTTTGCCAGACCTTTCACCTTTTCCAGGGAAATATACTGGGGATGCGCTTCCTCAACACGAAACGCTGTCCAGGTAGCCAAACCATAGTAGCGTATTTTCCCCTGAGACACCGCTTCTTCCAAACAGGCGAAAGCACTGAACAATCTCTCAAAAAACACATCCTCATCAACCTTTCCCAACTGGGTTTCTGGATTGTGCAGGTAATAGAGGTCAATTGTTTCCAAACCCAAATTGGTCCGGCTTCGGTCTAACTGGTCCGCCAGGTAATCCGGGTGCATACAATGGCATTCCGCAACGAATTCCGTACGATCCAGAGGGTTGTAGGAACCGGGACCAAATTTTGAACGGAACCAATCCGGTCCAAGGGATTGAGGTACAAAACCTCCTTTGGTACAAACCAGAATTTCATTTCGGCTCAACTTCCTCTCAGCAAATAATTCCTGAAGTGCATGACCCACTGCCCGTTCGGATCGCTCTCTCCGGTAGTTGATAGCGGTATCAATGACATTGACTCCCGAAGCGATACAGCTTTTTACCGCGGATTGAATTAAATCGTCAGTTGCTTCATCTGCCGCACCTAAATAGGTTCCCATTCCAAGAGAGGACCACCATAAGCCCTGAGCCATTTTAAAATGCTTTTCAGAAACCTTGTCATTAAACCTTTCCTTAAAATGTTCCGTCCCCTGGATATCGGCGTAACCTGGTGTATCCATAAATCCTTCCCTCTTACCATTGGCAATCTTGTAAGATTAAAAACTTATCATTGCCCAAACGGAGAAATTTTTCTACAATCAATTTAAGTAAACGAATTGCTTTCTAAACCAAAAACCCGGAATACCTTCATGCCTTTTCCTCCTGAGTTCAAAGATGTCAATATATTTGAAGGCTTGAGCGAAAGCTACCTGAACATTGTTTACCAAACCGGCTTCGAGCTCTCCTTTGGTCCTCAAGAAACAATTGTCGAAGAGGGTAGCCTGGGCTTTCAGCTTTATGTCATCATTGAAGGCAAAGTTGAAGTGAACATGCAAGATCCGATTCGAATGGACCAGCAAATAAAACTTGCGACCTTGGGCCCCAAAGACGTTTTCGGAGAATTGACTCTCTTCGAGGAAACCTCCCGATCGGCATCGGTGGTCACACTGGAACCCTCAAAACTGATAGAATTTCACAAAGCCGACCTGATGGAAATCTTTCAGCGAATCCCAGAAATTGAAAGAACCTTGCTTTGCAACGTGGGGAGGCTTTTGTGCGAACGCATTCGAACCACTCATGAACTGCTAAAACAACTCCCCGCTTAAAGGCATCATTTCCCCTCCACTTTTGAATAACCAAAGGGTGTCATAATAGCCTCCAACCGTTTCCATTGAAAGGGCGATGGGTTGATACAGGAAGGAAGGTCCAGATCCACTTCAGAGGTAATGCCACACCAGGTACCATTTATTTCGTTGCCGCGATCATTCACCCTGAATTGCAAGTGCCCTTTCTGCGCTCCCGGAACACTCCAGGTGCCTTTGTATTCCCTGTTTTGCCTTGAGGTCAAACGAATTTCAAGCTGCCCCAGGGCACCCGATAGGGATTGATCAAAAGTGCCCTCATAGAAATGAGAACGACCGCCTTCCTGCAAAACAATTCGGCCCCAGCCATGCCATTTTCCCGCAATTTGAAGAGGATCCCAAACGGTTTCCAACGTCTTGTAATTGTCACGTTTAAAAAATGATTTGTTCTGTTCCGCATCATCTTTTCCAATATATTTCTGCCACTTTTTATTGGCCGGTGTGGTATGAACCGTAGGTTTACTTTCAGGGGAATTCTCCATATTCCCTGCAGATTCCTCAGACAACGGGTATTGAACAGGGGGACCTGCTCCAGGAGTTTGAGGAGTTGAAGTTTTTTCGTCCTCTTCAGGTTCATGAAAAATGGATAGCGTTGATGATAGTGAGGGGGACGTCACCGGTTTTTTTTCTTTGGGAATCTCTTTTTCGACTCCCTGTTTTTGTCTGGGTTTGTTCTTTAAAGCCGGTTGTTTATTGGGAATTTTGGAAGGATCGTCGGTAAAATGTTTTTTTCCATTATTATCCACCCAATGGAATATTTTCCCCGCATCGACAACAGACACAACCCCAGGCAGTAAATTAAAAAGAAGGGCGGCAAGGAATGTCCGAATAGGGAAGGACGGCTTGTTTAAATGCCAACGGTCATAAAACTTTATTCCCGTAATGGACAAGATCTGCGGCAGGCCTTCAGCCTCATTATGTCCCCTTACCTCTTCATCTCCCGCAAGAGGGAAGGATGTTTTCTTATCAAAAACAGAGGGTAATTTAATCCATAGATTCATAAGCAATTCAAACACCATTACTTTTTCAGAAAACAACCATTAGCAAGCCCATCCAAGGGGGCCGCTTTTATGTTTTACCCTTGCCGGATTTATGTTAGATTCATTGCAACTAGGACGCAGAATCAAGCTACGTTCGCCCATTTCGTTGTCCAGCGCTCTGCCCTTCATGGGTGGAAACCTTTAGCATTCCAGGACATGGACTCCCAGTCACGGTTAACAGCCTTAAAAGAAATTGCAGGCAAACTTTCTATAAATATTGAGTATTACAAATTAACCGACGACAACGTGACCATTCAGAGCGGCTATTGCCTAGTCAACAAAAAGCCATATATCATATTAGATCAAAATCTGCCCGCTGAACAGCAAGTCGGCATCATTTTGGAGTCACTGAAGCGATTCGATTTGGAATCGATCTATTTGCCTCCCTGGATTCGAGAATCCCTGGAACCCTATCCCAAGCAAAATTCATGACATTAAAACAAAACATCCTTCCCGAAGCGAGACGAAAAAAACTGAAAGAACTTCTTCAAGAGGGCAAACTCGTCCGAGTAATGGAAGCTCATAATGGACTTAGCGGCATCATCGTAAACAACGTAACCATTCAGGGCCAAAAAGACGGCAAACCAGTGACTCTCGAATTCGACGCTCTCTGGGAAAGCAGTCTCACCGATTCGTCTTCGAAAGGAATGCCCGATATCGAAATCGTCAGTTTCGATTCCAGGCTTCAAACGATTCAGGAAATATTATCCGTCACAAACAAACCCATGATTGTTGACGGCGACACCGGTGGCGATCCCAATAATTTTGAATACCTGGTCACCAAACTGGAAAGGCTCGGCGTCTCCGCGGTTATTATCGAAGACAAAGTGTTTCCCAAGCGCAACAGTCTTGAGGACGGAACCCAGCAAACCCTGGAGAACCGCCACCTGTTCGCCAACAAAATCCGGCGCGGAAAAAGTGTGCAGGCTACCGACGATTTTATGATCATTGCCCGTCTGGAAAGTCTCATTGCCGGAAAATCGGTAAAAAATGCCTTAAAACGCGCTAAATGTTATCTGGAGGGTGGCGCTGATGGGATCATGATTCATTCCAAATCCAAGTCTCCGGATGAAGTTCTGGAGTTTGCCGCTTCTTACAAGGATTTATGCAAAGAGTTGGGCGTCACCAAACCTCTTGTTTGTGTACCCACTACTTACAACCAGATCACCGAAGCCGAATTGAAAACTCACGGTTTTAATATCGTCATCCATGCCAACCACTTGTTGCGGTCGGCTTACAAAGCAATGGAAGAAACGGCCAAAACCATTCTCATCAACCAGCGGTCTTATGAAGCGGACCCCAACTGCGCTCCCCTGAAGGATATTTTCGGGTCGGTGGGCTTTCTGGACGTCAAACAAAAAGACCAGGAAGAACAGGTTTCAAAGGGGCCAGCCGCTATCATCCCAGCCGCGGGCGAAGAAAAGGTTTTGAAGCCTTATATTGGCACCAAACCCAAAGCCATGGTGGAAATTGGCGGCATTCCCCTATTGACCCGCCAATTGAAAGCGTTACAAATCAACAAATTGACCGACGTGACGGTGATTGCCGGGTACGGAAAAGACCAGTTGGAAGCCAGAGGCGCCACTATTATTGAAAACAAAAATTATAAGGAAGGCTCCGTCTTATCGAGCTTATACATGGCCAGGGAAAAAATGGCGAACGGTTTTGTCATGCTGTTCTCGGATATCCTTTTGGAACACCATACCATCTCGAAATTGATGGTTTGCAAGGAAGACATCGTTCTGGTTGTGGACAATTCCTTTCAATATCATAAAGACGCCAACGGACATCCTCCCAAGGATAACACCGGCAAAAAGGTGGATTTCGTAATCAGCCGTAACAAACACGTACCGTCACGGCGTCGGATCAGTTTTGTCTACGAAAACATCATTTCCAAAATCGGGAAAAGCATCAATCCCGAAACCGCCACTCACGAATTCATTGGCCTCGCAAAGTTCACAAAAACGGGAGCGGAGAATTTTCTCGAAACTTATGAGGATTGTCTGAAAAATTATAAAGGCCCGTTTCAGGAAGCTGAGGACGTTTCGAAGATTTCATTCACCGACCTCATTCAGGAAATGATTGATCGCGGATTCAACATCAACTTTCTAGAAATCCACAAAGGCTGGCTGGAAATTCACAACCGTGAAGATATCGAATTGGCGAACACTTTATTTTTGCCTTGATTCCAGCTCTGCTTTAAATGCACAATCCGTTTTTCTGAAGAAATCCTGACTATTCAATTTTCAATTACGGAGCCATTGCGCCTAACTGTTTTAGGCTGGCTTTGCTCTATTAAATATCAACTATAGAAATCGATGAAATACTCCAATCTTTTTATTCCGACCCTTAAAGAATCCCCAACCGATGCTGAAGTGATCAGCCACAAACTCATGGTACGTTCGGGGATGGTCCGCCAACTGGCTACTGGCATTTACTCGATCCTGCCCCTGGGACTCCGGGTACTCAGAAAAGTAGAGGCCATCATTCGTGAGGAAATGAACAAGATTGGCGGACAGGAAGTGTTCCTCCCCAGCATTCAACCGGCTGAACTTTGGAAAGAAAGCAAGCGCTGGTCCTTTTACGGTAAAGAATTACTGAGAATCAAAGATCGCCATGACCGCGAATTCTGTTACGGTCCGACACACGAGGAAGTCATCACCGACATCATTCGCAAAGAAGTGAAATCCTATCGCCAACTGCCCATGCTGATGTATCAGATCCAAACCAAGTTTCGTGATGAAATTCGACCCCGATTCGGGATCATGCGTGGACGTGAATTCATGATGAAAGATGCCTACAGTTTTCACGCCGATGAACAATGCACTCAAGAAACGTATCAGCGAGTCAGCCAAGCTTACTGTAATATCTTTGAGCGATGCGGATTGGAATTCAAACGCGTGGAAGCCGACTCAGGAACCATAGGGGGCAGTTTCTCGCATGAATTTGCCGTGTTGGCCGATTCTGGAGAAGATGCCATCGCTTTTTGCTCAAACTGTAATTATGCGTCAAACATCGAAAAAGCGGAGGCACCGGATCCTGGTGAACCCAAAGACTCGGGAAACTTACAGGATTTGGAAGAGGTGTCTACCCCCAGTCAAAAAACGGTGGAGGAGGTCACACAATTTTTAAGCACCAGCCCGGACCACATCATCAAGACCATCGTATTCGAAACCGAGGATGGACTCATCGCGGGAATCGTCCGTGGCGACCGGCAAGTGAATCCGGTCAAATTGAAAAATCTGGCAGGAAGTGCCTGGGCGCACCCTGCCAACGAAAGCCTCATAAAAGAAAAAACCGGCGTACCTGTCGGATTTGTGGGACCTGTAAGTTTGAAAAACGTTAAAATTTTTGCTGATCGCGAAGTCCTCCACATGGAAAACGCCTTTTGCGGAGCCAACAAGGTCGATTTCCATTATAAAGGCGTCAATCCGTCACGGGATTTTCCAATCGAGCAATCCGGAGATATTACTTTAATTGAAGAAAATTCGCCTTGCCCGAAATGTGAAACGGGTACCTATGGAATCCGCAGAGGAATTGAAGTGGGTCATATTTTCATCCTGGGAACCAAATACAGTGAAGCTCTCAAGGCCCATTTCCTGGACCCCAATGGCAAGGAACAAGTGATGGTCATGGGATGTTATGGTGTCGGTGTGGGACGCACCGCCGCCGCGGCTATTGAACAAAACCATGATGACAAGGGAATCGTCTGGCCCACCGCGCTCGCTCCTTTTCAAGTACAAATCATACCGGTCAATTATTCTGATGAAATAACCCGGGAAGCCAGTGATAACTGTTACCAAACCCTGACTGAAATGGGAATTGAAGTCCTGCTGGACGACCGATCCGACCGTCTTGGCGTTAAATTGAACGACGCGGACCTCATTGGTACACCTATGAAGATCATTTTGGGCCCGAAAAATCTGAAAAATGGCCAGATTGAGATAAAAATCAGAAAAACGCACCAATCCGACCTATACGATTATCCCTCCATTCTGGAAAAATTCCCAGAGATGTTAAAAAATATCTAATGCTGCATTTTTGTGTTTCCTTTTACAGCTTTTTGCCGGATACTGCTTAATATCCACCTGCCAACTTACCATAATCAGGGTAATCCATTGCAGGGGGGGGTACAGTGACCGAAATCGACCCAAGAACTTTGAAAACCGATGGGGAACTGATTTCAGATTTTCTGTTAAGAGTTGGAGACAGCCAGATCGTCTGGAAGACCTGCGTTAGCTTCAACTGATACTCAATTATCTGAAAGATAAGGAAAACAAAATAGATGAAAGCTTTCAAAAATTCGAACGTCGAAGTACGCTCAAATTTCAAAACTAAGTCTGCAAAAGCATATTTCAATTTTTTTCTGATTCTTGGTGCCGTTCTGGCCGTATCAGGATTAGGACCCACATTCGCCGAAGCCAATGGTTGCGGTCAGGATGGAGTGTATGGTCAAGCCACCATACAATTTGTTCCGGAAAATAGTTTGGATTTTGTAAAACGTGGCACCAATTCCGCCTTACTTTGTGACGATATCGACCAAACGGCCACAGGAGGTGGAAGTATTACTTTTATTTATGATGCCAATTTTATCCTACCTGGACCCTGTCCAGCTCTGGAATTAGGTACTGAAATGAACTTTTGGTTCGACCCGGTAAGTTGGCTTGATATCGCCTCAGGTAATTTGCTTTTCATCAGAGGAAATTATCATCCAATTGGAAAATTTCGCCAACATTTACTTGATCTTGAAAAAGAAGGTAAAGACTGCAAAGCCGAAGACTGGAATATGCAATTCAATTATGTGCCAGAAACTAATGGATATGATTTTGATAATGATGGAAATATAGATCTCCGAATACAGGTTCAGATTAATGACTAGATAAACCCAAATTTTAATAAGAACACTCTACCCTCTCCCCACCGCGGGAGAGGGCATGTGCTCTTATGCATAATTGAATGGAGTTAAGTTAAGAAATAATCTCCTTGTATGACAACCCATTCCGGATTTTTCAGGTCAACTTGCCTTTTCATTCCTGGCTTCATAAAATTGACTTAAAGGAATTTTTTTTAAAAATTCCCGACAATTTAGAAAAAATATCGCTTTTAAAGCAATCCTTCCGACACTTTTTAATTTCTTTCGTATGTAATTCCTTGAATTTTGCTTGAAACCCTAAATCCGATCTTGTAAAATTAGGCAACATTTGAATGTCTGCAAATGCGGGCTTTGGAGCCCGTTTTTTTTTGAGTTGAATTTCTGGGTCCCGTCAGCGAATTCCTTTTGGAAGTCGGGACTCAAACAATTTTGAGTAGTATCAAGATCGCGGTTCGAAAATACCAATGGGAAAAGCCTCTATTTCTCAAGCTGTCACGGGAATAATCGAACCGGTGATCAGCCAGGAACACCTGGAGCTTGTAGACGTTGAATATAAAAAGGAAGGAAAAAACTGGTTCTTAAGGGTATATATAGATAAGGAAGGAGGGGTTACGGTAAACGATTGCCAAAAGGTGAGCCACCTCATTGAAGACATAATTGAAATCGATCAAGTCATTCACACCTCTTATATATTGGAAGTTTCCTCACCCGGGTTGGACCGGCCCTTAAAAAAGGAAAAAGACTTTCTAAGGTTCAAGAATCATCGCGTGAAGGTCACAACCTTTTCTTCCATCAATAATCAGAAAAATTTTAACGGAACCTTAAAAGATTTTATTAACGATACTGTTTTAATGGAATGCCAAGGGAAGATTATTGAAATTCCACTGGAAAGCATTTCAAAAGCCCATTTAATTATAGAGATTTAACCAAGCCATGAGCTTTGAAACCATCCATATCCTGGAGCAAATAAGCCGCGAAAAAGGCATCGATAAAGATGTGCTCATTGATGCCCTGAAAAGCGCCGTAGAAGCCGCCGCCCGCAAACTCTTGCCGGATGTGGAAAATATGCAATCGTCCTTTAGTGAATCGACCGGCGAAGTGGAAATCTTCGCCGAAAAAACTGTGGTAGAATCGGTGGAAGATCCCGATAACCAAATCGATCTCAAATCTGCCCAGGAGTTGATCCCGGATGCCGAATTGGGTGAAACGGTTTTGATTAAGGAAATCCTTGAAAACTATGGGAGAATTGCCGCCCAACTGGCCAAGCAGGTTATTCTGCAAAAGGTCCGCGAAGCGGAAATCGAGTTGGTTTATAATGAATTCATCAAGAAGAAAAATGACTTGATCAGCGGGATGTTTCAAAGGTTCGAACATGGTGATATGATTATAGACCTCGGAAAAATCGAAGGGGTACTGCCGCGCCGTGAACAGGTGTTTCGGGAAACATTCAATCGGGGAGAACGGGTACGAGCTTACGTTCTGGATGTTAAAAAGACCTCCAAACATGCTTCCGTAATCCTGTCTCGAACCCACACGGGTTTGATCAAACGCTTGTTCGAGATGGAGGTACCCGAAATCAGCGAAGGCATGGTAGAGATCATGGCTATCGCCCGCGAACCGAATGGCCGCACTAAAATTACTGTCAAAACCAATGACCGCGATATCGACGCCGTGGGCGCTTGTGTGGGAATGCGCGGCATGCGCGTGCAATCGATTGTTCAGGAATTGCGCGGGGAAAAAATTGACATCGTTGAGTATTCCGAAGACCCTCAGGTTTTCATTAGGAACGCTCTCAGCCCAGCAAAAATTTCCCGAATTCTCATGGACGAGAAGGAAAAGCAAATGACCCTTATCGTCGCTGATGACCAGATGTCTTTAGCCATTGGAAAAAAGGGCCAGAATGTGCGGCTCGCGGCCAAACTGGTTAAATGGAAAATAGATATTAAAGGTGAGTCCGAAGCAGGAGACCTGCTGGAAAAGCATCCGCTGTCCTTAACCAAACGTGCGCCGGATAGCGAAGAGGATTTGCTGGAGTTGGTCAAGGTCGCCAAGGGCTTGGGAGAGAAAATCGTTGCCATCTTGTTTTCCAACGAGGTCACCACTATTAAAGATGTCCTTGAAATTGGCACGGAAGGTTTGACCAAGCTTTCGGGAATCGGGCCTAAAAAAGCGGAAGCTATTTTTAACCTGGCGGAGGAAAATTGTTCTCCTGCGGTCACTGAAAGTGATGCCGGAGATGAAGAAATCAACGAACTGGTATCTGAAGGCGTACCCGTTTTAGAAGACGACTTAGAGGATACAGGCACCACTTCAGATGAATCGGTTGAGGAAACCGAAGAGATTTTTGAAGAGGATGAAAACCCGGACGAGGAATCAGGGCCAGAACTGGCCGACAATCTGGGAGACACTGTTGAGGAAACGGTTGCATCATCGGAAGAGGATGAGCAAGAGGAGGCTGAAATGCCTTTGGACGAGTTGGAACATATTGATCCGGAAACAATAAGCATTTTAAAACAAAATGGATTTCAAGATATAGCGGAATTGTCCGTAACCCCATTGGAGGAGTTGGTAGCTTTGGATGGAATGGATCAGGAAATTGCTGAATCGATTCTTGAGCAGGCCAAACAACACATGGAAAAATATGAAAGTGCGCAATAGGACGGTTTATGGGTTCTTTTTTTCGCGAACAAACAGGAGACTATACATTTGGCAAAAATCCGAATAAATAAATTGGCTTTGGAGCTGAAGGTTCAAAACGACCAAATCATTGACGAACTCAAAAAGAACGATATCAGTGTCAAAAATTATATGAGTTCGATTGATGAAGATGTGGCTAATCTGATCAGGGACGTCTTTGGCGACAATAAAGCGACCCAAAAAAAGGCCACTGCAAAAACCAAATCAAAATCATCGACCAAAGCAAAAGCCAAAGCGTCGCCTAAATCTGCGCCCAAATCGTCTGCCAAAAAGAAAGCCGCTCCCAAAACCGAAGCCAAAACGAAAAAGGCCGAATCTGAAAACGATGAAGCCTCTGCCGGAGACCATAAAAAATCCACAAAGGCCAAATCCACCACGAAAGCGAAAATCGCCGCTCCCAAGGCAAAAGATTCCAGGGATGCCGCGGCTAAATCCAAAGCGAAACGAAAAGTAAAAGCCGAAGCCAAACCGGGTGAAGAAGGTCACAGGAAAAAAACCGATGCCCCCAAAGGAACGGAAAAACCAACCTCTAAGCAAGAAGTCCTTTCTGAGTCGGAAGAGGCTAAATTAAAAGCCTCCAAAAAACACGGACTTAAAATAACTAAAAAAGAGGAAAAGGCGGAAGAAGAAAATAAAGGGAAGCCTCCTACAAAAGCTGAGGGAGATAAAGCAAAACACCCAGGTAAAGCAGAGTCTCCCCCGGAAACCTCCAAAACCTCCAAAAGCAAACCGGAAAAACAGGAATCAGATTCCAAACCGGCTGAGACCCATGATGATATGGGTTTTGAAAAAGCCCAACTCTCTGAAAACATGTCCATCCGGGATCTTGGTGACACCTTGAAATGCAGTCCGAACGAGATCATTAAAGACCTCATGAGCTTTGGTATCCTGGCCACCATCAACCAAAGTCTGGATGTTGAAACCGCAAGCAAAATTGCTGATAAGCGTGGGTTTGAGGTTGAGATCGTTTCTCCCGAGTCCGAGTTGGAAATGGAGGAAACCGAGGTGGATAAACCGGAAGACCACAAACCACGGCCTCCCATTGTCACTATCATGGGACACGTCGATCACGGTAAAACGTCTCTCCTTGATGCTATTCGGGAAACCAACCTGACTCAATCCGAAAAAGGGGGAATCACCCAGCATATCGGTGCCTACGAAGTTAAATACAAAAACTATTCCATTACTTTCCTGGACACCCCCGGTCACGAAGCTTTTACAGCCATGCGGGCTCGCGGGGCGCAGGTTACGGATATCGTGGTTCTGGTGGTGGCGGCCGACGACGGCATAAAACCGCAAACGGAAGAAGCTATCGATCACGCAAACGCCGCAAAGGTACCTATCGTCGTTGCTATCAACAAAATCGACAAACCGGATGCCAAGCCGGATGAGGTGAAAAAGCAGTTAGCCGATCTGGGGCTGTTACCCGAAGATTGGGGTGGACAAACCATTTTCACCGAGGTGTCGGCTATTCAGAAAACGGGTATCGACACACTTCTGGAAATGCTCCATTTGCAAGCGGAAATCATGGAACTCAAATCCAATCCGAAACTCATGGCGCAAGGGATCGTGATAGAGTCCAAACTCGACAAGGGCCGCGGACCTGTGGCTACGGTTATTGTCGAAAAGGGCACATTGAGTATTGGAGACCCTTTCATCGCTGGCGCTTATTTTGGAAAGGTCCGGGCTCTAATTAATGATCATGGCCGGAAAACCCAGTCGGCAGGCCCTTCTGTGCCTGTTGAAATTTTGGGGCTTCCGGAAGTTCCCCAACCCGGTGAACGGTTCTTTGCGGTTCGCGACGAGCGGAAAGCCCGGCAAATCAGTCAGTCCCGAATGCAAAGGCAAAGGGAAGCCAATTTGGCCAACACATCCCGTATCACCATGGACGACCTGCACCGGCAGATCCTGGAAGGTAAAATTCAGGAGCTTAATTTGATCATTAAGGCCGATGTTCAAGGGTCCATTCAGGCGGTCAAGGAAGCCTTCGCCAAACTGGATTCCGATGAAATCCGTATAAAGGTCATTCACGGCGCGGTGGGCGGAATCACCGAGTCTGACATATTGCTTTCAACTGCTTCAAACGCTATCGTCATCGGATTCAATGTACGGCCCACTGAGCAAGCTTCCACTTTGGCCGCAAGGGAAAATGTAGACGTTCGTTTGTATGGCGTCATTTACGATGCCATCAACGATATGAAAAAAGCTATGGACGGAATGCTGGAACCCAAGTTCAAGGAACGCATCACGGGGCGTGCAGAGGTACGGGAAGTTTTTTCGATCCCCAAAATCGGGGTCATTGCCGGGTGCATGGTGCTTTCTGGCAACCTGGAAAGAAACTTCAGCGCGCGGTTGATTCGTGATAGCGTGGTGGTTTACGAGGGTAAAATCCATTCTCTGAGACGTTTTAAAGATGATGTAAAAGAGGTGCCTTCCGGATACGAATGTGGTTTGGCCCTGGAAAAATACCAGGACTTGAAACAAGGCGATATTGTCGAGCCCTTTGTTCTGGAAAAGGTCAACCCCTGATGGGTTGTATCTTTCGGATGTAAAACCCGTGGCTGGTCCGCGGATTAGAAATTTTTTCAGTTACCTCATGATCTTTGTGGGGTCGTATTTTTTCAAATTATGGTAGTAGGTTGTTGTTCGATTAAGTTGGTCCTTCATGGAAACCGGTCCCTGAAGGGTAAACGCAGTGTATTGAGAACGATTAAAGACCGGATGAAAAACAAATTTAATATTTCCGTATCCGAAGTGGGAGATCAGGATGTTTGGCAGGTGCTTCATTTGGGCATCGCCGCAGTCAGTTCGGATTTCCGCTATATGGAAGGTTTGATGGCACAGGTGGTCCATTTTATCGACAACCTGCATCTTGCGGAAATGTCACATCAAGAATCAAAAATCATTCGTTTCGGCGATGATGAATTGTAGGGTTTCATGTCCAAAAATTTTTCATTCAAAAGATCGGTTCGCCTGCAGGAACTCCTGCAGGAAGAGATCTCTCAAATCCTGCATCACGGACTGAAGGATCCCCGTATCGGTTTTGCGACTGTGACCCGGCTGGAACTGACCGACAATCTAAAGAATGCCAAAATATTTGTCAGCATCATGGGTTCGGAAGCAGAAAAAAAGGACACCCTTGAAGGCTTATCCAGTGCAAAAGGGTTTATCCGGTCCCAGTTGGGCAAAAACCTGTACGTAAAATATGTTCCGGAATTGATATTTATCGAGGACCATTCCGCAGAACACGCTGATAAAATTAACAAGCTCCTCAATGAAATACATCATGGACGGGGTCATTAATATCAATAAAGCCGTCGGCCCGACCTCCTTTCAGGTCGTTCAGGCCGTCAAACGCATCCTGCGGATCAAGAAAGCGGGCCACATCGGTACTTTGGATCCACTGGCCTGCGGGGTGCTCCCCATTTGCCTGAACCAATCCACCAAAATCATCCCCTATCTGAATGGTTTGCCTAAAAAATACACCGGGACGCTTCGGCTCGGCGTGGTGACGGACACTCAGGATTCCACCGGAAACGTGATCGAAACCCACGAGGTTCCCAAGCTGGACAAGGGCCGTATTGAAGAAACACTCGACTCGTTTCTCGGTGCCCAGGAACAAGTGCCTCCCATGTATTCTGCGAAAAAGAGGAATGGCGTGCCATTGTATAAATTGGCCCGAAAGGGCATTGTGGTTGATCGCAAACCGGCTTCCATTTATATTTATCGAATCGAAATGAAAAGGTTCGAAGGACATGACATTACCATTGAAGTGGAATGTTCAGCGGGGACCTATTTGCGAACGCTCATACACGACTTCGGGCAAAAGCTGGGGTGTGGGGCTCATATGACACAATTGATCCGCAACCGGGTGGAGCATTTTGACCTGGAAAACGCTATCACTTTAGAACATTTGGAAGACGCCAAGTCTCAGGGGTCTGTGGCGAAAAATATTAGTAGTAAAGAGCAAGCTCTGAGCTTTATTCCCAATCTGGAAATTAAAACCCGTGATTTGAAAGCCCTGATGCATGGAGTGCCGCTTTCCAAATCTTCCGTGGTCCGGTTTCCTGACCGGTTTCAACCGGGAATGAACTTCAGGGTGTGCGACGAAAATCAACACCTGGTAGCCCTTGTGGAGCCCACGATTCCCAAGGATCTATTAGAAGTATCTGAACAAAATGACATTATTTTCAAATTAAAACGAGTTTTTAATTAGAAAAAGTTTTTATATGAATGGAACTGTTGAATAATCAACGCTTCTTAAACACACATTTTTAAGACTTGCTGGGGAGGTTGGAGTGTTTCCAGTCAGAATCCTCGCTAACAGGTTGAAAATGGTTTCTTTGTGGAAACATTTGCCAACCTGCCAGCAGTCCGGATCCCTAAGGGAGGAAAGGTTATGGCTTTAGTAAAAGAAGAAAAAACGACGATCATTACTGATTATCAAACCCATGAAAATGATACCGGTTCGTCCGAAGTACAAATCGCCTTGTTGACACAACGATTGAACGAACTTAAAACACATTTTTTGATGCATAAGAAGGACCACCATTCCCGCAAAGGCTTGCTGAAACTTGTCAGCCGAAGGCGTAAACTTCTGGACCATCTCAAAAAGGAAAACGTGGACCGATATCAAACCCTCATAACACGTCTTGGTATCAGACGATAAAACAAACAGGAGAAACCTTAATGCGACAAAAGGTAGAAATTGAGCTGGACGGGAAAAAAATCTCGATTGAGTCCGGCGAACTTGCCAAACAGGCGGGTGGCGCGGTCATTATCCAGCAAGGAGAAACACAAGTCTTCGTATCAGCGACAGCCGCCGGCGAACCAAGAGAGGGAATTGATTTTTTTCCTCTGACAGTGGATTTCCGAGAAAAATTTTACGCGGCGGGACGCATCCCGGGAGGGTTTTTCAGAAGGGAAGCCCGGCCCACTGATTCAGAAGTGCTAGTGTCCCGTTTGACCGACCGTTCCATACGTCCCATGTTTGAAAAAGGTTTCAAGAATGAAACCCAGGTGATTTGTTACGTTGTTTCCTACGATGAAGAAACTCCTGCCGACACTCTGGCCTTGGTTGGCGCTTCAGCCGCCTTGACAATTTCGGATATTCCTTATCACAATCCTCTTGCAGGTGTTCGAGTCGGGCGTATTGAAGGAAACTTTGTTTTCAATCCCAATAAAGAAGAAATCCAACAAAGCGATATCAATCTGGTGATGGCTGGAACCGAAGAAGGAATTTCAATGGTGGAAGCGGGATCGGAAGAAGTCTCTGAAGAAACCATGATGGAGGCTCTGGAATTCGGTCATGAACGGATTAAAGAAATTATCAAAATTCAACACCAGTTGAAGGAACTTCTTGGAAAAGAGAAAATCCAGGTTGAGGTTGAGGAAGCTGATGAAACCCTGGTTCAAAAAGTCGACGATTTTCTGAGAGAAAAACTGCATAACGCGATTCAGATCCTCGGCAAAAAGGACAGGCAAAATGCGATGGATCAGGTTAAAGACGAATACAAGGCGCATTTCAACCCGGACGATGATGAAGAGTTAAAAGACACCTTGAAAACTCTCTTCGACAAAACCGAAAAAGATGTCGTCCGAAAATTAATTCTGAATACACGTAAACGTATCGATGGCAGGAATCTTGACGAAGTCCGGCCCATCACCTGTTCCGTCAACTACCTCAACCGCACGCATGGATCCGCAGTGTTTACTCGGGGAGAAACGCAGGCACTGGTAACGACGACCCTGGGTACAGGTATGGATGAGCAACGTATGGACACATTGGCGTTTCGCGGTACCAAAGCCTTCATGTTGCATTACAACTTCCCGCCCTTTTGTACCGGTGAAGTCAAGTTTCTAGGAAACCCGGGCAGACGCGAAGTGGGGCACGGTATGTTGGCCGAGCGATCCCTGATTCCTATTCTTCCAAGCAAGGAAGAGTTTCCTTACACGATTAGAGTGGTATCAGAAATCCTGGAATCCAACGGGTCCTCTTCCATGGCTTCAGTTTGCGGCGGTACCCTGTCCTTGATGGATGCGGGCGTTCCAATTAAAGCTCCGGTGGCAGGAATTGCTATGGGCCTGATCAAAGATAATGATGACACCGCAGTTTTATCAGATATCCTGGGCTCCGAAGACCACCTGGGCGACATGGATTTCAAAGTCGCCGGAACGGAAAACGGCATCACCGCATTGCAAATGGACATCAAAATCACTGGTCTCGATAAAGAACTGATGTCCAAAGCACTGCAACAGGCTAAGGAAGGGCGATTGCATATTCTTTCCGAAATGAAAAAGGCTATCGAGCAACCGCGCGAAAACCTTTCCAAATACGCCCCTCGAATCGTTACCATCCAGATCAATCCTGAAAAAATCAAGGATATCATTGGTCCGGGCGGCAAAGTGATTCGAGAAATTATCGACAAAACGGGTGTGACAATCGATATTAATGATAACGGTAAAGTGGCCATCGGCTCTTCAAATGAAGAACAGGCGCAATCGGCTATCAACATTATCGAAGGACTGGTTCAGGAAGTGGAAGTCGGAAAAATCTATTTAGGGCGCGTTAAAAAGATCGTCGATTTCGGTGCCTTTGTAGAGATCTTTCCGGGAACCGATGGACTGGTCCACATTTCGCAAATTTGTGATCGTCGGATTAGTAAGGTGAGCGATGAAATCCAGGAAGATGACGAGATCAAGGTAAAAGTTATCGACATCGACCGGCAAGGCAAGGTTAAGTTAAGCCGCAAGGAAGCTCTTAAAGATAGCGCTGTCGTTCAATAAGCAAAGAATAAATCAGCGGATTCCATCGCAAAGGTGGAATCCGCTTTTTTATTTTTCCTGAAACAAGCTAAACGCGAGCATACAAGCCCAGGCGGGCGTATTGAAAATCAACTCGTTTCGACAGGAACTTTTTCGGGCATCACCTGGTTATTTGTAGATAGCGACGCTGATGGCGCCACCCAATTCCCCGACTTTGCCATCTTTTCCCGACGGGTGGATCTTCGCACCATATCCATTTCCGTGGCAACCCATACAGCCTTTTTTATAATACTCCGGCAAAATCAATCGAAACGCTTTTTTCCCATTATGGGTAGCAACCTCGGAAAACGTTTTCCCTTTTTCCCAATCCGCAGATGAAAACTTGCCGTCGATCACACCTTTTTCCCAGGCATCCGATTTGTTTGCAGGATTGACCAGGTTTCCATCCCTGGTCGTGAGCTTGAGATACATTTGCCCCCCCGAGACTTCTCCAAAACGAGCGGCGGCCTTGCGCGCAAAAATCGCCGGTAAAAACCGCCCTTTGGGATCCAGGTCTTTATCTTTTCCAGTGACCACGGCATGAACAGTTTCACGGATAGCCTGTGTCAACATCTCCTGAGCATTTCCCATATCCCCATCCGCAACTTCAAACTTATGACCCGTGGCTTTTTCGTAATTGGTCATGGTATACCCCATAAACTTATCCACATCGATTCCTGCACCCATGGGATTTTTTATCAATGGTTTATGCTGAACCAATACAGCCCTTGAGGATTTCAACAAAATCGTCATTTCTTTTGCGATCAATTCATCATTGGCCCCTACAGGCAATACGGTTAAGCTCGAAAAAAATATTCCTAAAACAGCAATTCCAACGACCCTGTATCTCATAGCACACCCTCCCATTATAAGAAGTATTGTGTAACTCCAAAAAAACCCGCTCAAACTATTTAAACGGGGATAAAGACAAGTGAAAATCTCCAGACAACCTGGAAGGTTATATCCAGGTCGCTTCCAAGGAAATATTAAATGCGGGTAGGATTATTTCTTATATACCATAAGAAATTGGAAGGCAAACAAAATCGCTTATAAAAAATAGCGGAAAAAACTTCGAGAATTAAAAATCCAGTTTCCACTGTTTTAGGGATTCCAGAGCCGTGAAGTTGGTGAGATCGTAATGGATGGGCGTGATAGCAATATAATTTTCTGCCAGCATTTCAGAATCGGTTCCCGGTTCACTTTCATCAAACCGCAATTCACCGGCTAGCCAGTAATAAGTGTTGTTTCTGGGATCTTTTCTTTCCTCAAACTCCTCAATCACCCTGGATTTTCCCTGGCGAGTAAACACGGCTCCCTGTATTTGATCCGCAGGGACCGGCGGGACATTGATATTAAGAGCCACTCCTTCGGGCAAACCATTCTCCAGAACCAGGGGAGTAAACTTTCGAATAAAATCAGCGGCAGGATCGAAGTCCGGTTCCACAAATGTGTTTAACGAAATAGCGACTGCGGGTACCCCCATGATTGTGGCTTCTGTGGCGGCAGAAACGGTCCCGGAGTAAATCACGCAGGTACCAAAATTACCCCCTAGATTAATTCCGGAAATCACCAGTTCCGGTGGTTCATCCAGCAAAACAGTGATCGCAAGCTTTACTGAGTCGGCGGGAGTGCCTTTGATAGCATAACCGAGAAACTCGCCATTTTCGACGACCTTGCGAGCTTTCAGGGGATTGCTCAATGTGATGGCGTGACCCATTGCACTTTGTTCCGTTTCCGGAGCGATTATGATCACCTCGGCAATTTTAGAAATCTCCCGGTGCAAGGCCCGGATTCCCGGAGCGTCAAAACCATCGTCATTTGTGAGTACAATCATGGGCATAAAAAAAGGCGGATTCCCTAAGGCTCCCGCCTGCTTAAAAAAAATGGTTTCAAGATTTGTTAAAAAATTCAGTGGAAAAGAACTATCCAACTACCCTCTCGCCCCGGCCCTCTTTCACCAGGGGGAGAGGGAAAATTCACAAGAAACGTATTGGGTATAATTTAGCATTGAGCAAAATATAAAGAATACCCGCGACGCGTGAGCAAATCGAGCCCAGCCGCACCCCTTTACAAGGTAAACCCCTGCATTCCCCGGCCTGGCAAACCACATAAGCACTATCACCCTCGGCTGGAGCTTCCAGCGGCCGATGGGCCGCTAGTTGTGCTTTTCGAAGTATTCCTGGGACTCCTGGGGACCCGGTTTCATGCCGTCTTTGCCCTTTTCCCAGTTGGCAGGACACACTTCCCCATGCTGTTCATGGTGTTGAAGAGCATCGATAATTCTAAGCGCCTCATCGATATTACGTCCCAGAGGAAGATTGTTGATCAATTGATGCTGAACAATACCCTCTTTATCAATCAGGAACAATCCTCGGAAAGCAATGGCATCGTTGAACAACACATCGTAATCCCGGCTGATATTTTTATTAAGGTCGGCGACCAGGGGATACCCGATTTCACCCAATCCGCCCTTTTTCCTATCCGTGTTTCTCCAGGCCAAATGAGAAAAATGACTGTCGATGGAAACTCCCAGAACCTCGGTATTTCGCTTTTTGAATTCTTCAATCTTGTCACTAAACGCAATAATTTCGGTAGGACAAACAAAGGTAAAGTCGAGGGGGTAGAAAAACAAAACCACATATTTTCCCCGAAAAGAAGACAACTCAAGTTCCTGAAAACTGCCATCGGGCATCACCGAATTGGCTTTAAAATTAGGTGCTTCTTTTGAAACTAAAGTGGGCATATTTTTGCTCCTTATGATAGAAAATTTAAACTGAGAGAAATTTTTTAGAGAATCACTAAAAATGTATGAAACCGAAGGAAACAATCCCCTCCCCCAAATGCCAGGAGGCGGTCGCAACCCCTAGTGCTTTTAGAAGTGCCTTTAATTTACCACAAAGTTCCGGTCATGATCAAACATCGCCATTGTGCGGGGCATAATGCAATTTCAACTATAGTCAATTAAAATCACGATTCTATCCGGTGTTCCTTGACACAGCTGTAAGCAATTTCTAAAATACTGAAAGGGCTAGGGAAAAACCATTTCTGAGGATGCGGATCGGTGATCCCGGGGATCCAAGTAATTAGTTGTCAAATATAGCAGAAAGATTCAAAAAATTTATGTCATTTGAAGTCCAGAAGCGCTTGAAAATCGCGATCCTCATTACCGGATCGATTTGCTTGCTTGAAATCATCGGCGGCTGGATTTCCCACAGCTTGGCCCTGCTGAGCGATGCGGCCCATATGTTTTCCGACATGTTTGCCTTGAGCCTCAGCGCATTTGCATTATACATCTCCTCGCGACCCTCCACATCAACCAAAACTTATGGCTACCATCGCGTCGAAATCTTTGCATCCTTTTGCAACGGATTGCTCATCGTCGTTATGGGATTGTTTATTTTGCTGGAGGCGTATGACCGGATTCACACACCAAGAGAGGTGGATGCTTTGATTGTATCCATTGTAGCGGCTCTGGGCCTGGCGACCAATTTATGGATTCTATATATCCTCAAGCCCCCTATGGCCCACTCGCACGACCTGAACCTGAAAAGCGCTTTTTACCACGTGATCGGCGATTCCCTGGCTTCGGTTGGGGTGATCGTGAGCGGCATCGTAATTTATTTCACGCAATGGTATGCAATAGATTCCATCATCAGCATAGGAATCGCGGGACTGTTATTTTGGGGTGCTAAGACCATACTGTCCGAATCCCTGCATATATTGCTGGAAGGGGTGCCCAAAGGAATTTCCTTAAAAGAAGTGGAAGATGAACTCACATCAATTCCAGATATCAAAGGCATTCACGAGTTGCACATCTGGTGCATTTGCTCCAATATTTATGCATTGAGCACTCATGCCCTGGTAAACGACCAAAAAGTCAATCAGATGAACAGTGTCCTGGACGAGGCCAACTCCCTGCTGAAAGAAAAGTTCAATATCACGCATTCCACCATTCAGTTCGAATCAAACCCTTGTGATCAGGCGACAGCCCTTTGCGACATAAAACATTAATGAGAGATACCTGGTGAACATCCTGTTTCTGGGAACCGGAACATCTACCGGAGTCCCATCGCTATGCTGTACCTGTAGCGTGTGCCAATCCTCCCATCCCAAAAACAAACGCTTGCGGTCCTCGGTCCTGTTGCAAAACGAGGGAACTAATATCCTTATAGACACTTCAACCGACCTTCGTCAACAGTGCCTGACCCACCAAATACGAAGTATCGACCACGTCCTGTACACTCATCACCATGCCGACCACGTGCATGGCATCGACGAATTACGGTGTTTCAATTATTTTAATAAGATGGATATCCCCTGTTACGGGAATAAAAGTACACTCGAACAGATTCAGAAAAATTTCAGTTATATATTTAATGGGGTCAAACCCGAAGGCGGGGGGATTCCACAATTGACACTCAATGAATTGAACGGGGACGATTTGTTTTTGGGCGGGATGTGTATAACACCGCTGGATATTATTCACGGCTCTTTAACTATTACCGGTTACAAGGTGGGAAAAGCGGCGTACATAACCGACTGCAACGGAATCCCCGAATCGACGCTGGAAAAAATTCAGGGACTGGATTTGCTTATTCTGAATGCGCTGGGATTCAAACCCCATCCCACCCATTTCTGCCTGAGCCAAGCCCTGGAAGCCATCGAAATGATTCGGCCTGGACGGGCTATATTGACCCATATCAACCACCAGTTTGATCACGAAGCAGTGGGAAAAGATTTGCCGGAGAACGTTTCACTCGCCTATGACGGATTGCGAATAGAGCTATGAATCAATCCAGATCGAAATCGCGCAAAGGTTTATCGTCCGCTGGGTCGACCTTTTTCTGCGACTCCTTAAACTTTTCGTCAAGCAGGCGGGACCGTTCTTTTTGAAGCTCGCTTTGTTTTTTAAACAACGATTCCTGTTCCTTGCGCTGGCCTTCAAGGTCCTTGACCATATCTGTCAAGGAAGGCATGGCCTTTTCCTTACGCTCTTCCCAAATGATAGCGCCGGTTTTCACATCAACTTGTAACTTGGAGTCGCAACAGGGACAGGTGATTTGCAATTTTTCCGATGCCATGATTCTGATTACCCCTTACAAAACCCGATAATAGTGTTGGTTGATTATACCAAAACCCGAAGCCAATTGGGAGAGGCCTCCCAGGTACATTCGAACTGATTTGCAATGACGCACAAAGGATTTTTCATAACAGGCACCGATACCGGTGTGGGCAAAACAGTGGTTACGACCACCCTCGCACGTTTACTGGTTTTGAAAGGCATCGATGTAGGGATCATGAAACCTATGGAAACCGGCGTTCCCCTGATACCCGACAATCAATCCGATGCAGAAAGATTGATTGCCGCCGCAGAGGTCCCGGAACCCCTTGAAGAGGTTTCTCCAATACGATTGCAAACACCCGCGTCTCCCTATCAGGCCTGCCTGTTGGAAGGTGTTGACCTGGACCTCTCTGTCATTTCAGAAAATTTTCTGAAAATTTCGAACCGTCATTCCTTGACTCTGGTTGAAGGCGTTGGTGGTCTGGTGGTGCCACTAACCCGAACTCAAATGTTGACCGACCTTATTAAAGAATTGAACCTGCCATTAATTCTTGTGAGCCGATTGTCTCTCGGAACGTTGAATCACACTCTCATGACTGTCAGAATTGCAAACCAGTTGGGTCTCAGTATTAAAGGAATTATTTTCAATCAATCCCAGGCGGGAGAGATCAGCAAGGTCGAAGCAGGTTGCCCGGAAATCATAAAGGAACTATCTGGGGTCGATATTTTGGGAACGCTTCCATTCAGGAAAAGTCCATTTGGACCAGTTAAACTGGACGATACGACTTATTCCCGGCTGATAGAAAAGTTAGTATAGTCTATTCGCCCTGCGGCATTTGAAACTGGTATCCCTTTTCCCTCAGGGTGAGAATGTACTGTGGATTTTGCGGTTTCTTTTCAAAGTATTTTCTCAGTCGCGCAATGAAGTTGTCCACGGTTCGCGTTTCGGTTCCTGGACTGTAACCCCACACCTTTTCAAGAAGCTCGTCGCGGCTGACCACCTGGCCTTTTTTCGAAACCAGTAATTTCATGATTTGCGCCTCCTTCGTGGTCAAGGTAAACTCCCCACTCACCCCTTTGGCTTTACCGTTGGTAAAATTGATCCACATATCGCCGAAATTAAAAGTCTCCTTTTCTTCGATCGGAAACTTGTACCACTCCCAGCGCCGTAACATACCTTTCACGCGCAGTAACAATTCCGGCAGGTGGAACGGCTTCGCCAAATAATCGTCGGCTCCCGCTTCCAGACCTTGCGCACGGTCATCGTCGCTGGCTTTTGCGGTGAGCATCAGGATGGGAAAGCGCATGTTCGTGTCTCGAATGGTTTTGGCAATTTCCATTCCTCCCATTTTCGGGAGCATCCGGTCGAGGATGATCAAGTCGAAATCTTTTTGTTCCAGAAACTCCAAAGCCGACTCACCATTGTCTGCAATGGTGACCTCATAACCCTCTTTTTCAAGATTGAACTTGAGACCTTTGGCGAGATGAATCTCATCCTCAACGAGCAGGATCTTCTTCTGCATCTATCACTCCAAACATAACTCTGGTTTAACAATCCGCGGCGCACGAGCCCGACGAGACTAGCCGCAAATTTCTATCGGCCGTGAGACCGGCCTTTGACAGGTAAAGAAACAACAAACTTTGACCCTTTTTCCTTCCCCTCACTAAACGCTTCAATCTTTCCCTTATGATTCTTTACAATTTCATAAGCAATGAACAGGCCCAAGCCAGCTCCTTCAATATTTTGCGTGTCGCGGTTTTGCACCCGGTAGAACTTTTTAAAAATCCGCTTTAAATCTTTCGGATCCAAACCGATTCCCTCATCATGAAACTCAATATCGTAAAACTTGGATCCATTTTTTCGAACCACTATTTTCAAGCAAGAACCTGAGGGAGAATATCTCAAGGCATTACCAATCAAATTGCTAAAGACCATTCTGAGAGTCCGGTTGTCTATCCATAAAGTAGGTGACTCATGAAACTCCATTTCAATGCGGCATTTCTTTTCTTGAAACTGGCGTTCGAAACCAGCCACCGATTCACGCAGAAAGGGTTCCAACTCAACAGGTTGAAACTGGTATTGCAGACTCCTGGGATCCGACTTGCTCGATTCCAGTATATTCTCAATCAAGCCCGATAAACGGTCTGTGTCCGAAAGCATCGTTTCTACGAAATCCCGGGTTTCCTGCGGAGAGACTTCCTGATATTTCAATGTTTCCAGATACAATTGAATAGAAGCCAGAGGCGATTTCAACTCATGGGACACACTGGAGACAAAATTACTTTGCATCTGGTTCAACCGAGCCTGCTTGTTCCAGTAAACAAAAATAATATACACCCCCGCAAGAATGGCAAGCATCAGGAAACAACCTTCCACCAAAGCCACCCAGTTCACTTCGGGAGAGAACAGCTTTGGATTCAATTGTTTAGCCAAAGCAGAGAGATTTTCACTGTTCTTCAAATACCAATTGATCCAGGTCGCCATTAAAATAATCCACGCGATCTGGATGCCAATGAAGATGAATATGGGATGAAATATGGTTCTTAGTTTACTCATTTCCACACGTTAAACAGTTTTCGAAAGCGACTCTTAATTATAAATCCATTGTAATGGCAAGCGCTAAGGAAATTCTTCCCCGAATTGCCTGAACAGACCCCAAGTATGGCTAATTTTACATAAGTTTTACACTAAAACCAGGGCCAAGGCGTTACTATAATCGAAGTACATTGTTCTAATTGACTACTAATGGAGAAGTAATTTCATGGGAACTGTTACACAAATCAATAAAAAATACACGCTCTCTAAGGAAAATGTTGTTTTCTTTACGCTTCTACATGTTGGGGCACTTTTGACTTTAGTTCCATCACTTTTTTCCTGGAGCGGTGTCTTCCTGATGCTCTTCCTGTATTGGCTGACAGCTTCCTTAGGAATTTGTCTCGGGTTTCATAGATACCTCACTCATAAAAGTTTTGACCTGCCCCGCTGGGTAGCGTACCCCATGGTATTTTTCGGCACACTGGCCTGTGAAAACGGACCAATTACCTGGGTGGGTCATCACCGTATGCATCATGCTTCTTCTGATACGGATAAAGATCCTCACAATGCCCGCCGCGGATTCTGGTGGTCGCATTTTGGATGGCTCGTTTACATTCATCCGGATGTGGACGATCAAGAAAAAATTCGCAACATCACAGCAGACATTTCACACGACAAATTTTACCAGTTTCTGGAAAAAAATTTCATGCTCATTCAGGTGGCCTTTGGTTTAACGCTGTTAGCTATCGGTGGACTTCCCTGGGTGATCTGGGGTGTGTTCGCCCGACTCGTTCTGGTATACCACGTCACCTGGCTGGTCAATAGCGCCGCACACAAATGGGGATACTGCAACTTCGAATTAGAACAAGACCTTTCCACCAACTGCTGGTGGGTCGGGTTACTGGCAATGGGTGAAGGCTGGCACAACAACCATCATGCGTTCCCACGGTCCGCACGTCATGGATTGCGTCCCTGGGAATTCGACATCACCTGGGTTTCCATTTGCATCTTGAAGAAATTGGGCCTGGCCACCAATGTTAAAGTCGTTGAAATGGAACGTCTGCCCAAAGAAAGCAACTCTTCAAAAGTATGGTTCAAAGGCGAAATGGTTAAAAAAGCCGCATAAGTTTTTTAGAAGCTATTCAAACCCCTGCCCTTTTGGGTGGGGGGTTTTTTTTGTCATTTTCCTTTGGTTTTAAGGGAAGCCAATAGAATGAAGTCCCTACCAGCAAAAAATAAATGAGGTCGGCGATAAGGACATCCGTCGGCTCGAACCAGACCATATATATAATCCGATTCAACCAGGTCGCAATGAATGACCCCTGATAAGAATCGCCCCGCAACATTTCTTCGAGGACCGTCAAGGGACAGGGAATCCCCAGAACCATCAATAATGAAACCGCCGCCAAGATCCAGAAATGAGCCAGGCGAAACCATCGAACATTCCAGATCAAACCCAGCACAAATCCCAGCAAAAAAAACAAAATGACCAAAAAATGAACGATCAGAACCAGTTCGACCATAACCTAAAGAGATGAAGGGTCCAGGATATTACAAAGTCTGCGGGTCCGTATTTTGCTATTTTTGAAATCAAAGAGGGATTGTCTCGCTCAAGGCTTTGTAAAATACTTTGTTGTCAAATTTCAAACATACTCAAACCGACCCACTCTGTCAAAAAAACATCTATCATTTGACACTAATCATACAACCCAAATAAACTCATTTAATAACAATAGCATATAGTGTCAAAATAAAACCAATTCACACTAGATGCCCATTAAAATCAAGCCTAATTATGATCTTGAAACCTAAAAAAGTAAGGAACCAGACATGAATACGCTTTAGAGGAATGGGGAATCGCCCTTTTAATAGCACTATCAATTCGGTCGTGTTGTATTCTGAAATTGGGTTGACATGGGTTAAATTTCGGAAGCGGTCATGTAACCGCTTCAGGTCTCCAAGAAGGTTTGCTTTGAATCCACTCGAGACACCAATTCCCATTTTACCTGGTTGGGTCCTATCCTTAGAATCCGGCCTCGATTGGTTTCTTCAACAAACACATCTCCGTTATCGAGTCGTTCCGAGAGTCCTTCGGTCGGGGTCCCCACATTCAAATCTTTCATCGCTTGACCGTAAGGTTTAGTGATTTCATCTGTCTTGAAATCAAAAAGGTAAATATCACTGTGGCCGTTTAAAAAGGTTGAGGGCCAACGGGCACTTCGGCATAGTTATTCCCAAAAACCATGACCTGCGAATCATCGACAAAATCGGCATCGTGCTGATTGAGCCAGGGACCCACCCGGTACCAGATTATCTTGCCTGTATCGGGTCGATACAGAAAAACCATGTGCCTGTTTTTTAAACTGAGGAGGACGTCCCCCCGCTCCCAGAATTCGGAATCCTGCAACGCCGGTTGAATGTCGTTGAGGTGAATGGGATCGCGGCTGAACCCTATTCCCAATATCCATACGAGATCGTTCTCTTTAAACATTTCAGTCACAGACCTTTTATAAAGCACTCCTCCATCAGTCGATATTTTTGTAATCGCATCCTCGCGATGAGTTAAAGGCGTACCGTCGTAAAGAGAAGTGGCCATAACCGAAGGCACCCAAAACGAGCCATCAGCATCCTGTTCTGTTGAATGGTGATAAACGTCGTTTAACGCCCATTCCAGATTTGAACAACAATCAACTTTATAAAGTGGGCCCGAATTTTTAAAAAGCAAGCCACCATCTTTCATCAGAAACGGATGAGTGATTCTGAAATGAGTGGGAGTGATAGCACGAATATAGGAGGTTTCCAATCAGCCTTGCCGAAATACACTTTTTTCAAAAAATGGTTTTTTGCTTTTGATACTTCCATTTGATATCCTGAAAAACATTACATATTCGTTGTCTTATGGAAGACTTACAGGTAATTTTTCAAATCTCCGCTCTGGATGAAAATCCACTGAATTTAGCTATGCTACTGTGAGCCCAATGTTATCTGAAGAAGAATTCCACCTGAATCCGAAAAAAACCTTCAAGATTTAATGAGTTCTAATAATGCAAAGGTAGTTGTTTGCGGTGAAGTTTTGTTCGATATGTTTCCCGACGGGAAGCGCCTGGGCGGAGCCCCGTTTAACTTTGCCATCCATTTGCACAGGTTCAACCTGCCGGTTACGTTTATCAGCCGGGTGGGTGATGACACTCTGGGACGCGAGGTTCTCGAGTTTGTCCGGTCTGCCGCACTGCCCGAAGATGCGATCCAAATGGATCCGGAACACAAAACAGGCGAAGTCCGCGTGGATATGCAACCGGAAGGTGGACACCGATTCGAAATTCTTCCCCATCGCGCATGGGATTTCATAGAATGGACCGAGGACATCGAGTCGATTCCAGAGGAAGATATCGCTCTCGTTTATTTTGGCACATTGGCGCAGAGAGAGGCGAAATCTCGCAAAACGATCCGCGCGATCCTGAAAAAGATCGCAGGCCGGGCCCCCTTGTTTCTGGATCTGAATCTGCGCCCGCCTTTTGTCGACAAGGACATCGTTGAGCAATCACTTGAATTGTGCGACATTCTCAAGGCAAGCGAGGAGGAAGTTTTGCAACTGAAAAACTTTCTCGGTAAACCAGCCCCGGCGGATATTCCATCCATCGCTGAAACTATCCAATCCCGATATGGCATCCCCCAGGTATGCGTCACTCGCGGGGAAAACGGAAGCGAACTCTATAATGAAAAGGGCCTTGTGGCCCGGGCACCTGCGCCGACTCCAGAGGGTTTTAAAGACAGTGTCGGGGCCGGCGATGCCTTCTCGGCCTGTTTTGTCCTGGGTTTCCTCAAAGGATGGGAGAACCAAAAAGTGTTGCGCGAGGCCTCCGCTTTCGCTTCAAAAATCTGCACCGTCTCCGGGGCAATACCGGAGGGACTCGAATTCTATAGTTGACTGTACCGATTATGAAATCTACGAAAAAAGGTCTAAACCTGTTAATGTTCAGCGTTCATGGGTTGATCCGTTCCGAAAACATCGAAATGGGCCGCGATGCGGATACCGGCGGACAGGTCAAGTACGTTCTGGAACTGGCTCGTGCCTTGGGGAAAAGGGAAAATGTAGCCCGGGTCGATCTGTTCACGCGAATGATCCGCGACCGCACGGTTTCCTCCGATTATGCGGTGGAAAAGGAAGAGATCTCAGAAAAGGTTCGAATCGTACGGATACCCTGCGGCGGCGGAAAATATATCCGCAAAGAATTGATATGGCCGCACCTCGACGAATATGTGGACAAAACGCTTAAGTTCATCAAAAGGGAGGGAATGGAACCCGACCTGTTTCACGGTCATTATGCGGATGGCGGTTACGTGGCGAAGATGCTCGCTTCTCTTTTCGGCGCCCCTTTCGTTTTCACCGGGCATTCATTAGGAAGGAACAAACTTCAAAAATTGCTTGAAGGGGGAATGACCGAAGCTGAAATCGACAAAAAGTTTCGTATGAAACACCGTCTGGAAGTCGAGGAAAAGATCCTGACCGCCGCTCAGTTTGTAATCACCAGCACCGGTCAGGAAATCAAGCATCAATACGGCCTTTACGACAACAAGAATTATCCCCAGTACATTATCAATCCGCCGGGACTGGAGATAGAGCGGTTCTTTCCTTATTACGATGAGCAGATAGGAGAAATCCGGGAGGAGTCATATCGTCAGGCCAAGGTGGCCATACTTAACGAACTGAACCGGTTTTTTATGCAACCGGATAAGCCGCTGATTTTGGCCCTAAGCCGACCCGAAAAACGCAAGAACGTGGGCGCCCTGATCCAGGCTTACGGAGAGAATCAGGAGCTCCGGGCGCTTGCGAATCTCGCCATCTTCCTCGGCATTCGCAAAGACATTGCGCAACTGGAGGAAAACGAACGAACGGTGTTGACGGACACATTGCTCCTGATGGACAAGTTCGACCTTTACGGCAAGATGGCCATCCCAAAGAAACACGATTTCACTTTCGAGGTTCCGGAACTGTACCGGATCGCCGCGGAAAGCCAAGGAGTGTTCGTTAACCCGGCCCTGGTCGAGCCATTCGGCCTGACCCTCCTCGAAGCGGGAGCCTGCGGGACTCCGATTGTAGCCACCAACGACGGGGGACCTATCGACATCATCGGTAACTGTGAAAACGGAGTACTGGTCGATGTATCGGACCCCGCTAAAATCTGCCAGGCGATCAAGAGTATTATCATCGACCCCGAATTATGGCGGAAGTATTCTTCAAACGGAATCAACAACGTTAGAAAACATTATTCCTGGGACGCACATGTCGACCGTTATCTGGAAAAGGTCACCCAACTGACCGGAAAAAAAGCACACAAAGTGGTCAGTCCCCGCGAATCTTCCCGGGTGGCAAAACGTTTGATGCACCTGAACCGGTTAGTCATCAGCGATATTGATAATACGCTGACAGGCGACACAAAGGCACTGAATGAACTGATGGAAAACCTGCGCCAGCATCGTCCAAATGTGGGGTTCGGAGTCGCCACGGGGCGCACCATCGATTCCGCACTCGACTATCTCGGAAAGCAGAATGTGGATCCACCGGACATCATCATTTCATCCGTCGGTACCGAAATTTATTATGAGGGCGTCAAATACCCAGACACCGGATGGGCGGCTCATATCAGGCAGAAATGGCAGAAATCAAAGATCAAACAACTGTTGGCGGGGCTGGATTTCCTCCGTCCCCAGAAGGATGATTTTGAGAGAGAGTTCAAGATCAGTTACCTGATGGAAAACAAGGATCGTTATCTTACGCAAATTCATCAGTTGCTGACGGAAAACCGTTGCCAGTACACCCTGATTTATTCCCATGAGGCCTATCTGGATATTTTGCCCCAACGGGCATCCAAAGGAAAGGCCATTCGATATATAGGATACAAGTGGAACATTCCGATGGAAAATTTCCTCGTTTGTGGAGATTCGGGCAATGACGAGGAGATGATGAAAGGCGATCCCAGGGGAGTGGTGGTCGGCAACTACAGTCCCGAACTCGAAAAACTCAAAGGTAAACGCGGAGTCTATTTCGCTAAGATGAACTACGCCGCGGGTATCCTGGAAGGGATCCGCCATTATCAATTTTTACAATCATCAAAGTAATTTATATGGAAATTTCAAGAATAATACATCCGAACGAGTCAGGGTTATTCAGGGAGTTTTTATTCGACCTCCATCAAATGGATACCAAACACCTGTTGCGTAACGACATTGTGTTGCATTTCAAGGAATTCTGCGAACGCCGTTCTTCAGACAAGGTCGACCTGGAAAAACAAAATTCGCTCACCACCTTTTTTTCGAAAACCCAGGAGATCCTTCTGGATGATGATTATTCGGTGATATTCTTTCGAGAAAAAGTAACGCGCTATCATTTTTACGGCATCCGAGGGGAAGACGATGTCCTGGATGTTCTGACACCTGAGGAGTTCCTGGATATTCGCGAAAAAGTCACCGGCGTGTCCAACGTTTCTCCGGAAAAAAAACTACTCATCGATTTCGAACCTTTTTACAGTACGGGACCCAAGATTCGCGATCCCAAGAAAATTGGTTTCGGACAAAGGTTGCTGACAAATTTCATGGCCGGAAAACTGCATGATCAATCCGAGAACTGGAGCCAGTTTCTCTGTAATTTTTTAAAGATCCATTCGATCAATGGAGAACAGGTGCTGGTTGATGGCAGTATGGTCCAGGATTCCGATCAACTGTACGACGCCCTGCAATCCGCCATCCAGTATCTTGAAAATATTACGAGAAACACATCCAAAAAAGCGATCGACAACCATTTAAAAACCCTTGGCTTTTACCGCGGTTTCGGCAACAACGCAGGCCGCATCCTGGAAACGATGCGCCTTCTTGCCGACCTGCTGGAAGAACCCAAGGCGGATATACTGGAAGCTTTCATCGCCCGAATTCCGATGATCTCCAAAGTCGCCATCATCTCTCCACACGGATGGTTCGGGCAGGAAAATGTTTTGGGCCGACCGGACACCGGCGGGCAGATCGTATACATTCTGGATCAGGTGCGTGCGCTGGAAAAGTATCTGGCCGAAAACCTGAAATCGGCAGGTGTGAAAGTCACCCCGAAAATCATCGTCTTGACCCGTCTGATTCCCAATAACGACGGGACGCGGAGCAACGAACGGCGGGAAAAGATTCATGGTACCGAGAACAGCTGGATCCTGCGGGTACCCTTCCGGGATTCCGAAATGAACGTGATCCAAGACTGGATTTCACGATTTCATATTTGGTCCTACCTGGAACAATACGCATTGGATTGCAAGTCCGAACTTTTGGCAGAACTGGGTGGAAAACCGGACATGATAGTAGGTAATTATTCGGACGGCAATCTGGTGGCCTCTCTTTTATCCTCGTGGCTTCAGGTGATCCAGTGCAACATTGCCCATGCGCTGGAAAAATCGAAATACCTTTTTTCCGATCTGTATTGGCGGGATCTTGAAAACGATTACAAATTTTCATTGCAATTCACTGCGGATCTGTTATCGATGAACCGGGCCGACATCGTCATCGCCAGCACCTACCAGGAAATCGCGGGAACTGACACGGTCCTGGGCCAGTACGAATCCTACTATCTGTTTTCCATGCCGGACCTGTTCAAGGTATCCAGAGGCATCAACCTGTTTCATCCCAAGTTCAACGTGGTTTCTCCAGGTGTCAACGAAAACGTCTATTTCCCGTTCAACGCGAGTGAACACCGTATCCAGAACCGGATAGAAGAGCTCGAAGATTTGCTGTTTACAGGCGAAGGAGAGAATACCTACGGGCAACTTGATGAGCCCGATAAACCACCGATCTTCACTATGGCCCGATTGGACAAGATCAAGAACATCACGGGCCTGGTGCAAGGGTATGGATTGAATAAAGAGCTTCAGGAAAAGGCCAACCTCATCGTGATCGCAGGAAGTATTCATGAAAGCCAGACCAGCGAAGGAGAGGAACGGCAGGAACTTTCTAGAATGTACCAGTTGATTGACAAATTCAACCTTCATGGAAAAATTCGATGGCTGGGCATCCGGGTTTCCAAGGCTGAAAGTGGGGAGATTTACCGAATCATCGCGGACCGTAAAGGGGTGTTCGTGCAACCGGCCCTATTCGAGGCCTTTGGACTGACTGTGCTGGAAGCGATGGCAACAGGCCTTCCAACATTCGCCACTCAGTTTGGCGGTCCGCTAGAAATTATTCAAAACGGAAAGAACGGCTATCTGATCAACCCCACCCATACCGAGTTGATGACCGGACCTATTCTGCAGTTTTTCAATTCCCTGGAAAAGCAACCGGAGATGTGGGACAAAATTTCGAAACAGGCCATCACCCGGGTGCGCAGTTCCTACACCTGGAAACTTTACTCGGAAAAGATGATTAAGTCCGCCAAACTTTACGGGTTCTGGAATTATTCAGGAGAGGCAAACGAGAAAAAAGAAATCGATCATTATTGCGACCTTATATTTCACCTGATCTATAAGGCCCGCGCGATGCAATCCCGGTAAAATATCGCTGGTTTCATATTTCCATAGACTCCCTGAGCACCCTGTTTCATTTTATACCGCAGGCTTTAAAAGAGGGTCGCGTTAAGAAACAATAATGTCTTTTCCGGTTAAATTTGACCAACAACCTTTCCCAACACTTCTTTAGAAATCCTCAATCTGCAAATTCAAACGCCACGTGATAGCCGGAATATTTTCTCAGGTTGATCACCCGGCTTTCAAAAATCAGGTATTGGCCTTTGATGCCGGTGAGGGTGTCGGTGAACTCCGGAATTTTATCGAGGTTATGGCTGGATATTTTGGCGGGAGTGGATTGGACTGGATAATTGAGAGTCTGCACATGTTCGTTTTTCAGCGCATATTTTTTTAATTCGTCAGGAAACCAGGTGATCACTTGTTTGCGAAGTTCCAGCAAATCGACTTGATCGACTTCTCCTTTTAACATTTTGCGCCAATTGGTTTTGTCGGAGATATGTTTGGCCACGGCTATTTCTATCTGGCCGGCCAGTTTTCTTTCGGGGGTTTTGGCGACGATCACTGCCTGCACGGCTCCCTGATCGATCCACCTTGAAGGAATATTATAATGGCGGGTCACTCCCACTTTAACTCCTGAAGTCAGAGACAGATAAACGAAGTGGTCCACATTACAATACTGCTCGAAGAATGCTTTGTCTTTTTCGTCGCCGAATTCGTGCTCGCAGGTTTCGGGTCGGACCCCGCACATATCGTTTTCGGGCAAATCGCGTGCGCAAGGGAAACAATAGCCTTCATTATAGGTCTTCTTAATTTTTCGACCGCATTCGACGCAAGTGATTTTGCCATCGAAGGATAGAGTGACTGTGACGCCGAGCTTGTCACTGATGAGGGTGGGTTTTTCGTCGAGGCTTAAAAAGTAGCGGATGGGATCTTCCGCCTCATGTGTCATTTTTAATATTTGACCGGATACTTTCATTTTTCACTGATGTTCAATATGGCCTGAAAAGGCGTGTTTAGAAATAGTCCTTTTTTTCTTTTTGGTTGAAAAAAAAGTAAAGGGAAAACCATGCAAACCCAACACCCAATAGCAGGCTTGTCAAATCGAACACCAGCAAGCCGCAACAAAACAGAAGAATAAAACCAATAATTCTAAGAAGCTGGGAAGATTGGGGTGTCATAACATTTAAAAATCGCTCTTGGCAATCTCCCTTCCATTATAAGGATTAATCTTAAACCCCTCTCATCCCGGCCCTCTCCCGCGGTGGGAAGAGGGGATGTTTAACAGAGAGTTTTTGAAGGTTAGAGAACCGCGGCAAGAAAACGAAGTGTGACCCCAACCGCACCGCTATAAATAGAAGCCTCTGTCATTCCCCGGCCGGTAGCTCACTGTACAAATACACACATCATGGGCCAGAGCTTTCCCCGATCATTGACCGGGCCGACCCATGACGGAGAACCAGTCTTCTACACTTGAAATTTGTAGATAGTGATTGGTCTGGCGTACTTCGCCCATAGACGCCGATCCCCCGGGACCGTAACGGTGACCGGGATACAAAACAATCTCATCCTGAATCTTCGCCAGCCTTTGGGTCAGGGTGTAGTATAGATCTTCGCTATTTCCACCGGGCAAATCCACTCGACCACATCCCTGAAGGAATAGAGTATCACCCGCTATCAGGCAATCCTCGATTCGAAAACATTGCGATCCGGGCGTATGGCCAGGGGTGTGCAGACAGGTGATTTCAAAATCGCCTACCTTGACCTTATCTTCGCTTTCGAGCTTTTTCATATCCGTTGCAGAGATACCGGTCACCTGCTGAACACCGTCGGCTTCAAGCTTGTTTACATAAATGGGAACAGAGTTTTTTTCCAGCAAAGCAGGCAATCCCATAATGTTCATACCAAAAATGGTTCCGCCAACATGATCCGGATGGTAGTGCGTGGCCAGTGCCCCGACCAGTTTCATCTCATCCTGTTCGACAATTTTCAGAATACCGTCAATATCGTAAGCCGGGTCGACCACAACACACTCACGTGTGTTCGTATCGCCCATCAAATAAACGTAGTTTCCCATTTGGCGAGCCGAGGAATCGGTGGTGGCGAAATCGACTCCTGACAACAGTTGTCTAAAATAAAACGAATTGCTTTCTACCAAAACAGATACCCTCCTTCTTGATATCGATATTAATTGCCCAGGGAACGATTGAGCACATCGGCTAACCGCACGCCTGCCTGGACCAGCCGTTCCTCAATAATCTCTTGACCCTTTCGAATATAGCGGCGGCTCAACTTCCGCCGGTTTCCACCTTCCGGATAACCAAACTTCAGAAACAGGCTCCTAGACTCCAAACACCAGTCCAGCGGCGTCGTTTTCAGCCAGTCCCTTTCTTCTGCCCGGGTGATTTTGCGGTTTAATTTTTGCGCATATCTTAAAGGACGCTTGGCGCTTCGCGGAATCAATTTAGAATCCCACAAAGCATGCAAATTCGTCCACTTTCTTTTATACCGAACCTTTATCTCGTTGCCGCCTTTATCATCCTCGTACCCCAAATGAAAAGGCTGATGTGCATCCGCAACGAAATGCACGAGGTACATCAACGCTTCCTTACGTTTCCTTTTGGAAACCTCAGGTCCCGTCATTTCCCGAATGAATTTCGGAATGACCTCCGTTACACAATTCCCATCCGGGCAATCACGGCGTTTTAAATAATTGCTTTGTCCCCGTGGGATATTGGTATAATGCCAGGGCTTTTGATTGCGTTTTTTTTTGACCCGATCGGCCCAATTGGCTACATCTGCCAGATTGCTGATTTTGTATTCGTCCTGAATCAACTGGCGAACATCAGGGTCCAGACGTTCTTGCGCAATGTAGCCCGCAATCCGGTGCCCCAAAGGCCCCCAGGCTTCAGCTGTCGGCAAAGGGCCAAGCAGAGCAAAAATAAATATTCCAATCAGTTTATTGATACTCAACTTGTTCAAATTCATCCAATCTTACGAAAAAGGTTGGGATAAAAAAACAAGATAACCCAATTCCAAAATATTTTCATGAACTTCTTTGTCTCAATATTTTATTCCAGCAGGTTCTGGTTCTGGATAGTGATTCTTTCAATCGTTCTCGGCACCGCGGCAGTCATTGGGAGGCTTGCGGACCCTTCAGGTAATCTCTCACATAAAATTGCAAGTCTCTGGGGCCGATGGCTGTGCCAATTTAACGGCATTGACGTGAGGGTACACGGCCTGAATTTAATCAAAGAAAAAAAGGCCCGAATCTTTGTAGCCAATCACCAAAGCTATTTTGACATATTTGCGTTGTCGGGATTCGTCCCCGTGCAATTACGCTGGGTAGCTAAGGAAAGCTTATTCAAGTTACCGTTTGTAGGTTGGTCCATGTGGGCCGCTGGTTACATTCCTGTGGATCGTGATAACAAAAAGAAAGCCTATTTAGCTTTCATGGCAACGGTAGAAAAACTGAAGGCAGGATGTTCTGTGGTGATCTTTCCCGAAGGCACGCGGTCACCGGACGGTAACATCAAGGAGTTTAAAAAGGGAAGCCACTTGCTTTCTTTGCGTTCGGGAGTCCCCATGGTCCCCGTCACTTTAACCGGAACAGGGACCATCATCAAAAAGGGAAGCGGTGTAGTTCATCCAGGCAAAGTAGATATTTACATTTCACCGGAAGTGGAAATCATGAAGGAAAACGCAAAGGAGGGGGAACAAGTATTACAATCCATTCGGGAAACGATTTGTAATACCTACCAGAATAAAACCCAAACCTTGTAAACAATCTACTCGCAAACCTCACGCCCGCTTTTCAGCGTTAATGAAATCCCAAACATCCTTGGCATGACCGCGAAGGTCTTCGATGTTTCTCCAGATCGCGCGGATCATCCCGGTTTTATCAATTACAAATGTGGAGCGGTCGATTTTTTTCACCATCTGCCCCATATCATCCTCTTCCTTTACGACCCCATATTTGGCTGTCACTTCCTTATGCTCATCTGCAAGCAAGGTGAAGCTCAATTGATACACTTCGATAAACTGCTGATGAGAGTTTACTCCATTCCAACTGCACCCCAACAATTCAACTTCGCGGGTGCGAAACCTGCGGTTCCATTCGTTGAACCCCACCATCAACCGGGTGTCGTCGGGACTGCTATCGTACACGTAAAAGCTAAGCACCACCCACTTCTTATCCTGAAAATCCTTTAAGCTAACCTTCACCTTCTCTTCCGCAGAAGGACTGGTGGCGCCTGCTTTGTATCCGTAAACGGCAGGCAATTCAAAACTGGGAGCGCGGTCCCCGACCTCTAATTCATCAGCCATAGTATCCTCTAATTAGTTTAGTCCACTTGAGTGGGGTTCTTTCATGCTTGCGGGGATGAAGGTACTTACTTTAATCCCCGCTGGCAATGAAAGGTTGAGTGGTTTTGGATTTAGAAATCAGTGATACTATTCCTGTCCAAAAGCGGATTTAAGCAGAGGTTCTATTTCCCCTTTAGCTTCCATCTCATCCAGAATGTCCGTATCGCCATAAAACTTGCCGTCGATGAACACCTTGGGAAGCGTAGGCCAGTTGGTCATCTCATTCAAAGTTTCCCGCTTGGGCATGTTGTTCAAGACATTGACCACTTCAAAAGGAACGTTGTACTTATCAAAAAACTGTACGGTTTCCATCGTAAATCCGCATTGTGGCGCAGTTCGGGTACCTTTCCCATAGATTAATACCTTATTGTTCTTGATCTCTTCCTCAATTTCACTTTTTAGTTGGTTTTTTAAATCTTCCCCAGACATGTAAAGTCTCCATCAAAAAATGTTGTTAACAAAAGTGCCAAAAAAATTTATTCATCCGGTGTTTGGGTTTTAATTTCCAGGGCATGAATTCGACCATCCTTCATGGCGTCGGTCAAACTCCCTTGCACAAGCCGGTGCCGATCCATTACATTTTTCCCTTCGAATTCCTTGGACACCACATGCACAATGAAATGGTCCTTCATACCCGTCTTATCCATGACATTCACCTCGGCATCAGGAATTTCTTTCTGAACCAGGGAAATCAAATCCTCAATACTTATCATCGCTCATTCTTTCCGTTAAATTGATATAATTTGCTCGAATTCAGGTAGGGGTGTAACGTGTATAGGATTCATTTTCAGCAAAAATGATTCACATTATTTTATAATGATTTAATCCGGAATTTAAATTTAATTTTTCAATAAAATTGATTTTTCCGAAAAATTGACAGGTTCTAGAACCAATATAAACCGCAGAAATTTTATTTCAAGAAGACTTATTTAAGCTTTAAAATCACTAGTGTCCGGGGAAACTTAGCTGATATTGTATAGGTTCTAAGTTGATTTTTCTCAATCGTTGTGGGTTTAGAGTCAAAATGTCGATTAAAGCTTTCTTATCCATGAGTGTTTCCCTTATAACGC
>JACAVV010000043.1 GCA_024648695.1 Nitrospina sp. | reverse complement strand
GCGTTATAAGGGAAACACTCATGGATAAGAAAGCTTTAATCGACATTTTGACTCTAAACCCACAACGATTGAGAAAAATCAACTTAGAACCTATACAATATCAGCTAAGTTTCCCCGGACACTAGTGCAAAAAGATATTGATTCAAAATGGTAAAAAGAGTATGTTATTTAATGGTTTATACTAAAGTTGAGCTTCTTTTTGGTGATCTTTGGTCCAAAGGTTGCGAGAACTAAAAAACGCTTTTTTCAAACAGTAAACGTCTAATAGAAAAGCATATATGCCATCCACTCAAAGCGCATTATCCAATATCAGGACCATCGGGGCAAAACTTCAGTCTGGCGAGAATGTCAATGGAATCATTTCGCCACTTATTGAAGATTTAAAAGCTTTATTCGATTGTGAAGCAGTCACCCTGTTGGCCCTGGACCGGGCTAACAAACAACTGTTCTCAAGGAACTTCATATCAGACGATGTCAAAGAAATTCGAGTTGAAATTTCTCCTAAATCGCTTCCCGGTTATGTTTCCGCAAGTGGCAAGGCCCTCAACATAAAAGATGTGCAATCTCAGGCGGAAATTTCATCGTATCATCCCAAACTAAACCCAGGATCCTCACGCGACGGCCAAACCTCTTTTAATACGCGTTCGGCCATGTTCATTCCGCTCCCCTTTAATAAAAAACTTGTGGGAGTTATGGAAATACTAAACAAGCAGGGGGACAACAGTTTTTCCGATGAAAACCTGAAAACCGCACGCGAAATTTCTCCCGTAGTCGGTCTCGCATTGGCCAAACTGGAGGAATCCCGTCCTGGGGAAGAAGGCACTCCTAAAGAAAAAGAAATTCATACCATTGCCCACGCCATTCATGCGGCAAAAAATGTGGATGAAATCCTTTTGGAATTAAAAGATTCCATTATGGATCTGTTCGATGCATCCCTCATTACCATATATGCTGTTGATATTGCAAAAAACGAAATATATTCCAAAGTAAAAACAGGCAATGCTATTAATGAAATTCGAGTGCCCATTTCAACAAAGAGTATCGCCGGTTGTGTGGCTATGGAACAAAGAATGGTCAATATTCTCGATGCCAACGACCAGGCTGAATTGAAAGAATATCATCCACAATTGGTGTTCGACAGTTCCTGGGATAAAAAAGCCGGGATTTCGACAAAGACCATGCTGGTGAGTCCGTTAATCCATGCCAACAAATTAATGGGGGTGCTTCAGCTTATAAACAAAAAAGGTGATGGACCTTTTAGTCAGTTGGATGAAAAAAATTCCCAGATCATTGGGGAAACCCTTGCTTTGGCTCTGAGTAACCAGGCAAAATTTGTCCAGCAAAAACCCACCAAATTCAGTTATTTGATTAACAATGGAATCATTACCGAAGAAGAATTGACCAAAGCTATAGCCAAAGCCCGAAAGACTCAAGCGGATATCGAAACCATCTTGCTGAAAGACCTTGGTGTAAAACGAGCTGATATAGGGAAATCTCTGGAACAATTTTATAATCTTCCTTATGTCGGCTACAGTGATTCGGTGATTCTTCCCCAGCAAATTCTTGCCGGGCTGAACAAGAACTTCCTGCTCAAAAATTTCTGGATTCCTTTGAATATGGAGGAAGATACCGTCCATATTCTGATCAACGATCCCACAAACCAGGACAAGATTCAGAATATCAAGCTGATTTTTCCCAGAAAGAAAACCGAATTCAAGATTGGATTGAAGGTCGACATTCTGGACTTCCTGAATACCGCGATGGGTGGCGATCTGGATATGGGAGGCGAAGAGTTCAAGTCAGAGGAAATGTCTTCACTTTTGGATGCCCTTCGCCATGAAAAAGAAAGCAAGGAAGAGGTCGATCTACCTCAAGCTGAAGACGATGAAGTCAGCGCCATCAGTGAAACCGATAGCACCATTGTTAAATTGGTCAATAAGGTTTTAACTGATGCCTATGATGAAGGTGTTTCGGATATTCATATTGAACCCGGTCTAGGTAAAGACAACATTACCGTACGTTATCGCAAAGACGGGGCCTGTCGAATCTATGAAGAAATTCCTGCAATTTACAAGCAGGCTGTCATTTCCAGAATCAAGATCATGTCCAAACTGGATATTGCAGAGCGGCGTTTACCCCAGGACGGAAAGATCAAAATGAAGTATGGCAAAAGAGAGATCGAGTATCGTGTTGCCACCTGTCCTACCGTTGGCGGAAATGAAGATGCGGTGCTTCGTATCCTTGCCGCCAGTAAACCCATCCCTCTGGATAAAATGAATTTTTCCACCCGTAATCTAGGGTTGTGTAAGGAGATGATTCAAAAACCCTACGGCCTCGTTTTGGTTGTGGGGCCAACCGGTTCCGGTAAAACGACTACCCTGCATTCCTGTTTGGGATACATCAACAATCCCGAACGCAAAATCTGGACCGCAGAAGACCCTGTGGAAATCACACAAAAAGGATTGAGGCAGGTACAAATGCTGAACAAAATCGGCCTCGACTTTGCCCGAGCCATGAGATCTTTTTTACGTGGCGATCCAGATGTCATTATGGTGGGTGAAATGCGTGACTCAGAAACCTGTTCTATTGGACTGGAAGCGTCACTGACCGGTCACATGGTATTCAGTACACTCCATACCAACTCGGCACCTGAAACCATCACCCGATTGCTTGATATGGGAATGAATCCCTTGAATTTCGCGGATGCTATGTTATTGATTGTCGCCCAGCGTTTGGTCCGGACTCTTTGTAAAAAATGTAAGACGGAATACCATCCCACCAAGGAAGAATTTCAGATTTTGGTAAAAGAGTACGGAGAAGAAACCTTTCCTAAACTGGGAATCCAGTTTACAGACGATCTGAAACTGTTTAAACCTGTAGGTTGTGAAGATTGTAATAACACAGGTTATGCAGGACGAACCGGATTGCATGAGTTGCTGGAAGGGACTCCAGACATGAAACGCCTGATCATGAAAAATTCATTGGTAGAAGATCTTCGTGCTCAAGCCATAGAGGATGGAATGACCACCCTGAAACAAGATGGAATCTACAAAGTCTTTAAAGGCGATTGTGATCTAAAACAGGTCCTTTCTGTTTGTATCGTTTAATACTTTCTCCCACCCCCTTTTATTTGCCTTAAACGGCCTTTCCTTTAACCCGGAGGCGAATGGGGTTTTGTTTGTATAAAACCTAATCTCACTAAACAAATACGATCAAACCCCTTCAATAAAGTTCTCTCCTTACAAAACTCCTTCCTGTCAAATAACAAAAAAACCTGCGTTTCGGGTTAAAAACATATTTGATCAAAATCCTCAATTACAAATAAGATAAGCGTCGGGGACGAATCCATACGATCTGTACGGGTTAACTTCGTCGCACGGCCACAGTTATCCGGACATCACTAAATTGAATCCTTGGGATTCTGTCTTGATACAAGCCACAGCCACAGGCTTGCAATGGAATTCATTGGCGATGGACATGATTCAACAGCTTTAACCTCACCAAACTTTAGCGGTGTCAATTGACCGTGACCTTTCACCTTAATCAAAAAGAGTTTTTATATTGACCCATTGGGCTAAAAATGGGACACTTTTGGCGAAAACTCTGTATAAAAACTTTTTTAAATAATCCTGCTATTGGTGAGGTCAATGGAAGATCCTGTTGTTCCTCTGAAAATATGGATTTGTTTTATATATGCTTCGGCAATAATCCTGGGCATTAACTCCTATTCCCCTGTTGCCTGGGCGCAATTCCAACCGTTTGACCGCCCGGGGGATATCCGTCCCGAACTCCCGCAATTTGAATCGGCACCACCAGAGCGGGTCCTACCGGAAATACCCATTCCCAAGGGTAAAGACACCCAGGGCCTGAGAGGCGGTGCGCAGATATTCATTCAAACGATCCGCGTTCGGGGCAACACCGTTATTTCCAACGAAGAAATTGCCCAAATCACAGCTCCCTATACAAACAAAAATGTCTACCTGAGTGATCTGGAAAAACTGCGCGACCAACTCACTCTTGCTTACCTGAATAAGGGCTATATCAATTCCGGAGCTGTTATTCCGGACCAGGACATTAAAAATGGAATATTTACCTACCAAATCATTGAAGGAAACTTGACCGATCTGGAAGTGCAAACTGACGGGCGCTTTCGGACCAATTACTTTCGAAAACGATTAAGGCGCGACTCCGATGGCCCCTTGAATATCCTGCAACTGGAACGCAGACTACAACTCCTCCAGCTAGACGATCGGGTCCGAAGGATCGAAGCTCAATTGAGACCTACTGAAACGAGAGGAGGATCACGACTTTCTGTCAACGTAAAGGAATCCAAACCCTATCGTTTCGAAATGGGAATCAGCAACCACCAGGTTCCAACCGTCGGAAACGTGCGTGGTCATTTTATTTTTTCCCACGCCAATCTTTTGGGTTTAGGCGACCGGGTCAGCGCCACCCTGCAAAAGAGTGAAGGATTCGAAAGCATCGATGCCTCGTATGGTATTCCCCTCAACTCTTATGACACCACCTTCAAGTTTCACTACCGGGAAAACTGGGCAGAGATTCTGGAGGAACCGTTCAATGCGTTAAATATCGAGAGCAATTCTGTCACCATAGGCGGCACCCTCACACAACCCCTGTATCGCTCACCCAATAGCAGTTTCTCCGTGTTCGTAACCGGGGAGCACAAGCGCACCGACTCCTTCATTTTCGGCGACCCCTTCAGTTTCGCCGAAGGACCGGACGACGGGGTGTCACAAATCATGGCGATCCGCTTCGGACAGGATTTTGTTTATCGCGGCCGTAATCAGGTTTTTTCAGCACGCTCTACAATGAGTGTGGGGCTGGACGCCCTGGGAGCAACAGTCAACGGCGGAGAAACACCCGATGGACAATATTTTTCCTGGCTGGGACAAATTCAGTACGCCCGACGCTTTCCCTGGAGTAATCTGCAAGTGGTGGTACGAGGCGACGCGCAAATGACCGACTCCCCGATGCTTGGTCTGGAACAATTCCCCGTTGGTGGTCACGCCTCGGTGCGCGGATACCGTGAAAACCAATTAGTCGATGATAACGGGTCCTCCGGATCAATCGAAATCCGTATGCCCGTGTGGCGGGATATTCAGCGAGGGTCCTATATTGAATTTGGGGTCTTCTCCGACGCAGGTTACTCCTGGAACAATAGGGATGAACTCTCACCTGGGCAAGACACCCTTTTGAGTGCCGGAGTGGGGGTACGTATGGGATTTAATAAAAGACTGCAAATGGAAGTCTATTGGGGACACCAGTTCCGAGAAGTCATCGAAGCCTCTGACCGAGACACCCAGGACGACGGCATTCATTTCAGCGGTACATTCATTGTTTTTTAAAAGAGAGCAAGGCCATGGAAAGAGATAATTTTGTTTGGGTATTTTCCAGAATATTAACCTTAGCTTTTTTGTTTTTTCTTTTCGCAGTTTCATCCGAGGCCCAGATCATCCGTGACGGGACGGTGGGACCGGGTGTGGAAATTCAACCGACAGGCCCTAACTATATTATTCCGGAAGATATGGGTGCCCTCGCAGGGTCCAACCTGTTCCACAGTTTCGAAGAATTCAACATCCTGACCAACGAATCAGCGACCTTCACCGCAATCAGCCCCATAGACAATGTCATCAGCCGTGTAACAGGACCCAACATATCCAACATCGACGGCTTGCTCGACTCCTCGTCCATCACCGGAGCCAATTTCTGGCTATTGAATTCCAACGGCGTCTTCTTTGGTCCCAATGCCCAGGTCAATGTCGATGGCTCTTTCAATGTGGGTGCAACGGACTCACTGATATTTGAAGACGGAAATCAGTTGGATGCGTCCTCTACGCCTCCCATTCTTACTTCAGCAAATCCAGTGGAATTTGGTTTCTTTGGTCCTTCTTCCGCAAATATAACTTTAAATGGAAGTTCTTTAGGATTACCCAATGGAATTTCTTTAAAAGCTAATGGAGTATTTCTTGAAAACGGGGGAAATATTTCGGCCTCTTCATTAGGAGAACAAGCCGGTGGAAACATTTTGATTGAAGCAGAAAATATTATTTTGTCTGGTCAAAATCAATTCGGCTTTATGTCATTTATAGGATCTACAGCCGGTGGCTCAGGTAATGGTGGAAATATTGATATTGAGACTAACATTCTAAATTTGGAAAAGGGTGCCTTTATTTCATCTAGTACAACAAATAATGGTAACGCAGGTAATTTAACAATTAAAGCCAATGATATTTCTTTGTCCGGTATTAGATTCGATGGAAGCGGATCTTCCATTGCCGCTCAAACCTTGGGTTCTGGAAATGGAGGTACCATAGACCTCGAAACAAATAGCCTTAGATTGGATAATGGAGCATTTATAGATGCAAGCACAACAAATATTGGTAATGGTGGAAATATTATAATCAAAGCTGGAGAAATAGTTTTGACAGGCAGTGATCAATTTGGTTTTGCATCTTCTTTAAAATCTCTAACCCGAGGAGTTCGTGATGGAGGGGAAATTAATCTTGATACAACTAGCCTTAAATTAGAAGAAGGTGCTTTTATCAGCGCTAATACCTTATCAACCGGAAATGCCGGAAACATTTTTATTAATGCTAGTGAAGTTTTATTGTCTGGTCCCAGATCCGATGGACAGGGTGCTTCCATTGTTTCCCAAAGTACTGGTACCGGTAACGGAGGAATCATTGATCTCAAATTAGACAGCCTTAAAATAAACGATGGATCCTTTATTGATACCAGCACTGCTTTTTTGGGTAATGGGGGGGATATTAAGATCCAGGCTAATGAAATTATCTTGTCTGGTAGCGATGCACTTGGTATTACGTCTTCAATAAATTCTAGGAACTTAGGTTTAAATGAAGGTGGGACCATTGAAATTGAAACTGGAAATTTTAGCTTAGAAGATGGTGGGGCAATTCGAACTAGTACCGAAGTAGGAAATGCCGGAGATATCAAAATAATGGCTAAAGAAATATCCTTATCGGGTACTGGCTCATTTGGATTAGGTGCAATTATAGATGCTAAAACTTCGGCCACTGGCAAAGGTGGCACCATTGCGATTGAAACCGAAAGTCTAAATTTGGAAGATTCGGCTACTATCAATACCAGCACCCTAGGTTCTGGTGACGCCGGTGATCTTCTGGTTAAAGCAGATCTTATCTCACTATCAGGAGTAGGAGGATTTTTAGGAATCGGCTCCTCTCTTAATGCCCTAACGCAAGGATCTGGAAATGGCGGCACAATTGACATCGAAACCAGTAGTCTGATTCTTAATGATGGGGCTTTAATAGATGCAAGCTCAGAAAACTTAGGAAATTCCGGCGATATCAAAATCAAAGCTAACGAGATTTCCATGTCCGGTTCCAATAATTTATTTGGATCTTCAACCCTTCGCACACAAACCGCCGGAGCAGGAGAAGGTGGAACTATTGTTATTGAGACCTTAAGCCTTACCTTAGAGGATGGAGCCACCATCAGTACGACTACATCAGGTACAGGTAATGCCGGTGATTTGAATGTAAAAGCTGGGGAAATTTTATTGACGGGAAATAACTTTATTACCGGGTTAGGCTCTCAAATAACTGCAGAAAGCCAAGGAACCGGAAACGGGGGTTCCCTCGAAATTGAAGCAATTAATCTCGAATTAAATAATGCCGCAAGTCTAAGCACAACTACTTTTGGACCCGGCGATGCTGATGATATTAAAATCAAAGCTAATGAAATTGTTTTGTCAGGTGAAGAATCCATATTTGGTCTAAAATCAAGTATTACTGCGGAAACCAGAGGAACAGGGACCGGGGGAACAATTGATATTCAAACTTCCTTTTTATCTTTGCAAGAGGGAACTTCTATTTCGACATCGTCAAGGTCGGTTGGGGGAGTCAATACTGGAGATGCTGGAAATGTTAACCTTTTCGGGTTGGGTGGTAATCTGGATTTACAAGGTGCCTCAATAACCACGAATTCGGATTCACAAGGAAACGTAGGAACTATTTCAATCACCAATTTTTCCAGGTTAAATCTTGAAGATTCAGAAATTAGCAGTTCCAGCACAAGTTTAATATCCCCTGCTGAAGCAGGAAGTATAACAGTAGGCCCCGGCTCGGAAATACTTTTAACCCGTAGCGAAATCAAAACGGAATCAGCGAACTCTTTCGGCGGCACCATCGATTTATCATCCGGGTCCTTTATTCATTTAAAAGATAGTCAAATTAGCACCAACGTGGGTGCGGGTGTGGGTAACGGTGGGGACATCAACCTGGACTCAAACGTTGTTTCCCTAGATAACAGCACTATTTCAGCCAATGCCATCGGGGGAAATGGCGGGGACATCAATATCACAACCGATTTTTTGTTGAGTAATCCCGACAGTATCATCCAATCGACTTCGCAAACTGGAATTGATGGACAAATAAATGTAACTTCTCCCGAAAGCAACACGGTGCAGGGGACGGTGGCTTTGAAAACCGCCTATATAGATCCGTCTCAACGTTTGAGACAAAGTTGCTCTTTAAAATCGGCAGGAAACATTGGTGGTGGTCTTAAAGTAGCTAAAACCAGGGGCATTCCTGCTTCTCCTGAAGAAATGCTGATGGTTTATAGCCCTGAAATAGACATCCCCAAAACTCGTTCAGGGCAGGTCGAGTTGGTTGATATCCCTGCAGACAAGCAGAAATTCAAACCGTTTGAAGTTGCCAGTATCGAAACTGCCAAGGGATTGCAAGCTTTTCGAGAAGGAGATTTTGATCAGGCGGAAGAGAATCTGGCTCAGGCATCCATGCTGTTAGCCCAAAGAGGTAATCTGGAGCAACGCCACAGTACGCTTCGCCAACTGGCCCATACCCAACAGGCTTTAGGAAAGTATTCTGAGTCTCTTGAAACGCTGGGTTTAGCTTTTCAAATCGCTGAACAGGTGGGAGATGAGGAACAAATGGCTTCTCTGATGGTAGCCATAGGAAATGCGAATCTCGCCTTGGGTAATGGTGAAGAGGCAAAGGCCATGCTCACTCGAGGAATGAAAATCGCCACGGGAACCAGCAATTATGATTTGGAAACAGCCTCCTTAAACAGCATGGGAAACTACTATGTTCAAAGCGGGATATATCAGGAGGCCATGCTCCACTATCATAAAAGCGCCGAAGTTGCGCGAAAGAGTGGACAAAAGATCAACTTTGCCAAGGCGGTGTCGAACGAGGCGCGAGCGGCTCTTGCGACCGGAAGCACCGAACAGGTTCTGCAAAGACTGGACGCGGCGCGTCAATGGACCTTGCAGTTGGATGACCAAATCGACAAAGCCTACATTCTGATCCATCTGGCCAAGTCCTACGAGCAATTGGCCCAGACGTCGTCCAAATTCACCAAGGGTGGATATGTCGGTGCCTATAAATCTCTTGCAAAAGCAATTGAAGTAACCGAAAGCCTGCAGGAATTCCGTGCTCGATCCTATGCCTTGGGAAACCTTGGCAAACTGTATGAAGACCGGAATCGATACGAAGAAGCTCTCTACCTCACTCGCCAGGCTCTACGCTCAGCTGAGCAGGAGGAAGCACCAGAGATGATTTATCTCTGGCGTTGGCAGGAAGGACGCGTCCTGTGGGCTATGGGCGAAAAAGAAAACTCACTCCATTCTTACCGGGCGGCAGTGAACATCCTCAACGAAACCCGACAGGAAAGCCTGGCACGATATGGCTCGCCCAGACATTATTTCAATCAGTCTATTTCGCCGGTGTATCTTGATCTGGTAAATGCTCTGTTGCAGGCCAGTGAAGCAAGTGTTGATCCAACAACAATCAACGCCTTTTTATTGGAAGCCCGGTCAACGGTGGAACAATTAAAAGCCGCTGAATTGCGAGCCTATTTTAAAGACGAGTGTGTTGCTGAATACGAAGCGCATAAGGTATCACTCGATAAAGTCGCCAAAGATGCGGCAGTGATATATCCTATTCTGCTTCCTGACCGACTGGAGTTGCTGGTGCATTTGCCTTCCGGTTTGCACAGGTATTCCGTCCCTGCTGGAGCCGAAGAAACCACCCAGGCGATACAAAGATTCAGGAGCCTGTTGGAAGATCCAGGCACAGACGAATATCTGGAATTATCTCAGAAATTATACGATGCCCTGATACGGCCTTATTCCAAAGAGTTAGCAAAATCCGGTGTACACACTCTGGTATTTCTGCCTCACGAAGCTTTGAATAGCATTCCATTCTCGGCTCTGCACGATGGGGAACAGTTTATTGTTCAGAAATATGCAGTGGCGGTAACTCCCAGTCTTAGTTTAATCGATCCCAAACCACTTGAGCGCTCCAAGATGAAGCTTCTTTTGGCTGGACTTAGCGAATCGGTTCAAGGTTATCCGGAGTTGGCGGCAGTACCCCAAGAATTGGCATCCATTCAAAAGCTGTACGGAGGTTCTGTATTGATGGACCAGAACTTTACGTTGGAACGATTTGAAGAGGAATTAACAAACGACAGATCCCTTTCTCTTGTCCACATCGCCTCGCACGGCAGTTTCACAGGCAATGGATTTGGCAATTTTCTTTTGGCATTTGATGGCAAAATGTCGATCAACCGACTCAAGAAATCAATCGGCAAAACCAAGTTCCGTGAAACTCCCGTTGAACTCCTGGTATTGAGTGCCTGCCAGACAGCGGCCGGAGACGACCAGGCGGCCTTTGGTCTGGCAGGCTCTGCCATTCAGGCGGGAGCAAGAAGTGTGATGGGCAGTCTGTGGAGCGTGAGTGATTTGGGCACCGCTCAATTGGTCGAAGAATTTTACCGTCAACTCAAGGACCCAGAAAATTCCAAAGCAGAAGCCCTTCGCTTGGCACAAAACAAACTCCTGGCTCAAAAGGAATTTCAACACCCCTATTTCTGGTCGCCTTTCCTCATGATCAATAATTGGCTGTAGATTAAGTCATTTTTTGGCCTGAAAACCCCTCTAAATATTGACTTTATATATATCTTCCTTTAATATTGATAATTATTATCATTATTAATAAATGTGCCCCCTGCCACTATTTTCCGGCATCACCAATATTTTATGGATTTCTATGTCTTTTAATCGTTTTCCCCCCTCTACAATCAAATCAACTCCTTTTTTATTGTTAATTCTATTGGTTTCAATTTTGACGGCTCCCGTTTACGCAGAAGTAAAATCGCAGGATCTTGAATCCAGTGTGAAAAAGATCATCATGATGATGGATATCGTGGTGAAGGAATATTATGAAGGAATTCAGAATGGAAAGATCATCAATGATGGCGAGTACGAGGAAAGCCAGATTTTTCTAAAGGAGTCTTACAACCGCTACCAGTCCATCAGCAAACAATCGCCGAAGCCGGGTCAAGCGGATTCCACTTTGCCTTTGTTTACGAAATTGATCGCCGATTTGAAAAGTAAAGTCGATCCAGGCGAAGTTAAATCTCAAACCCAAAAAATACAAAATGATATCCTCAATGAGTTTGGTATCAAGATGGATGTCAATCCATTGGAACCAGTGTCTTTGGATCAGGGCAAACTGATCTATGAATCGAATTGTAAAATTTGCCACGGCTTGAGCGGAAAAGGGGACGGTCCCCTCGCCTTTCAATTGAATCCCAAACCCGCGGTTCTCGCCGACCCCGCTCTCACAGGGGATGCGGAAACCAAGGCTTACGATAATTTTCAGATCATCAGCGTCGGTATCGGGGGCACGGCTATGGTTGGTTGGGCGGATACCCTGTCGACTACGGATATCTGGAACGTGACCTATTACATTCGATCCTTTTCCAATTCAAACCTTAAGCTTCCAGTGGTATCTGCAATTGCAGGTAAACCTACAGATGGAGATTCCGGTGGGTCGAGTTTCAAAGGAGTATTTCAGGAAACCCGTAACCTGCTCGAACAAAGCCTGGCCACTTTTAAAGAGGGGCAGATAGATTCTGCCGCAGAACAGGCATTTGACGCGTACCTTGCTTATGAAACCATTGAAAGAGGCCTGGCAAACAAAAACAAACAACTGGGCCTTTTACTGGAATCAAGTTTTGGGCGTTACCGGGCAGAGATCAAAAGAAAAGCTTCGTTGGAACAAATTGAATCGATTTATTCCGGCATTCTGGGAAACCTGGAAGAAGCAGAAGCGGTATTGATTCAAAAGCAGGGTTTCATGACCATGTTTTTCCAATCCCTTGCCATCATTGTCCGCGAAGGATTTGAAGCCATATTGATCATCGCCGCCCTGATTACCTTTCTGGTCAAATCGCGCAATGAAGACAAACTTAAATCGATTTATTCCGGCGTGGCTGTAGGCATTTTAGCTAGTTTTTTAACTGCCTATATCCTGCACGAAATTCTGGATATCAGCACTGCCAGCCAAGAGTTACTCGAAGGCTGGATCATGATGGTTGCGGTGGTCGTCCTGTTCTGGGTCAGTTACTGGCTGGTCACCAAAATAGAGGCGCAAAAATGGCAGGCCTATATCACCGGTAAAATGCGCGAAGCCATGACCACCGGAAGTGCCTTTACGCTTGCGACCGTCGCCTTTTTGTCGGTTTACCGTGAAGGATTTGAAACGGTTCTTTTTTACAAGGCGCTTTATACCTATGCCGAGGGAAGCTCCGCCGGAATCATTCCCGGGTTTCTGGTCGGATGTGCGGTTTTAGCGGGGGTTTATTATATGATCAACCGGCTCGGCGTACACATTCCGGTGAAATGGTTTTTTGCTGTGACCAGTGTGCTTCTTTACTACATGGCTTTCACTTTCATGGGTAAAGGTTTGCATGAACTGCAAATGGGGAGCCTGGTATCCATGACCCCTGCCGAGTTCGTTCCGGAAATTGCCTGGATGGGCATGTACCCGACTTGGGAGACTTTCATCGGGCAAATGATCCTGGTTGCGGCGTACGTTTTTGCCCTGATTTATACCTTTGGAGTAAAACCCGAAATCGAATCTAAACAACTGCAAAAGGAAACCAGTCATATTCGGAAAGACATATCGGCGGTCCACGATTTGGTGGAGCACATTTCTGATCATGCCAAGCGCTGTGAAATTTTTCTTAAAGACACCGCCGATGAGGACTTGAAAGAATTGTCGGATCATTTGCGGGAAATTCACGACAAGGTCCACCAGCTATCCAACCAGGTGCGCTATATGGAAGACCACCTTCAGGATGAATACGACCGCTTGGCTGGAGACCTTCCTGCCGGGCCCAGGGAATTGCCTTGAAAAACAGGTTTTTTCACAACAATAGAAGCCTCCATCGTTGGACGGGCAGTCTGGCGGCGATTTTTATCCTCACCCTCAGTATTTCCGGTTTGTTGTTAATGCACTGGGAAGAACTGGAACTGGATAAAATCGAAATCAGCGAACAATATCTGCCCAAAAAATATTTCGATGTAGAAGGCGCGGGCCTTTCCGTTCAAACCCTAAGATCCCTTCCAGGCCCCTCCCCAGTCTTACTGGCCGGTACCGTCCTGGGACTCTTCAGGTCTGAGGATTTGGGATTACATTGGTCACCCATAAATGAAGGCTTGTTCAATCTCGATATTCGATCCATCGCACCCCATCCCATGGACCCGGAAATGCTGTTCCTGGGAACCGGAAAGGGTATCTTCAAATCCGAAGACGGTGGCGCTCATTGGCTGGAATGGTTTGAGGAATCTACGGGTTTACCTAGTGCACCAATCGTAGACATTTTAATTCACCCGGAAAACCCGGAATTGATTTTCGCGGCCTCACCTATGGGACTCTACGTTTCGGAGGATGAAGGAGAATCCTGGGCACAGGGGTTCGACGGAAAGGGTTACGAGTCCGCCCTGGATGTGCGGGCCATTACTATATCGGCAAACAATCCGAATGTGCTTTACCTGGCCACAGCGAACGGCGCCTATCGTAGCAAGGATTTGGGGAAAACCTGGACCTCAACTTGGGAAAAAGTGGGGAAGGATGTTCGCCAAATTGTTTCTCTAAAAACTGAACCGGAATTCCTCTATGTGGGTTCCGAACAGGGATTGTTCAAATCCTTCAATCGGGGAATTTCCTGGGTTGCAGATCAAGCATTCAAAGAGCGGAAAATTGAATCCATCTGGGTTGATCCCAAGGACCTCTCACATTTGATAGTGTCCTGGGAGTTTGGAGTTCAAATCACAAGGAATGGCGGTGACCAGTGGAAAGGTTTATCCATTGATCCCAAAGACAACGTGGAAAGCGAATCGGCCCTGCCCCACTCGATAAAAATAAAATCCACAGAATGGTATTCCAGTGACCCCCCATTGTACTGGGTGGCTACTGATTCGGGTCTACTGGTTTCTATGGAAGACGGAGCGACGTGGAAACATATGGATCTTGGCTCCCAGGGACTTGAAGGTCAAGCCAGAGAAGAGCGCACTATGGATCTCGTGAAACTGTTCACTGAAATTCATACCGGTCGCTTCTTTGGCTCCTACATCTACCTTTTAGTTGATTTAGCAACCATAGGCTTACTGTTTTTGGTGCTGTCCGGATTCGTCATTACCTACCAGCGTAATAAAGCCAAACGTATCAAAAAGAATATTCAAAAGAAATCACTCGATACAGATATGATCATGGAAATTCAGGAAACAACGGAAGACCTATTTCATGAAAGCACTGAAATTCATGACATGATCGAACACATTGGCCAACATCTTGAGAAATGCAAATCGATCTATTTAAAAAATGAGAAAAAGGAAATCCAGGAAATCGGCAAACACATCCACACTTTGGACAAGAAGATGCATCATTTATTGAGCCGGTTGGAAGAGTTCGATAAAATGTCGCAAAACTGAATGGATAAAGATTTGCGATATCAATTGATCAGATTTTTACCGTCTTCAGGATCCTTGATATAGAGGTCTTTGGAGAGTTCCATCTTTTTGAACTCTTCCCAGGAATCGCGAAACAAGTTGAAACCCACATAATCCAGGGCCTGCATGACTTCAACATCGGTGAACCTTTCTTCATCCTCATCCAATTCGCGAATCACATCCTCCAGAGTATCGCAGAGCTTGGCAAAACGTTCGTCATCTTCTGCAATCATCAGGTTTTTCATAAAATCAAATGACATGTGTTGCTCCCTCCAATCGGAACGAATGAGTTACTTTGATAACAATATATAATTCTTATATTGTAGGAAAAAACAGGTTCACTTCCAATAGAATTTCTTCGATTTTTGATTGAATTTCTGCAAAACAGCCTTTTTTTATCGCATCCAGGGAATACACAGAGGCACCAAAAGCAAGGGCGCTCGCACCGGATTGTAAATACTCCGCAACATTCTCCACGCGGACTCCTCCAACAGCCATCAATGGAATATCGCGGAAGGGTCCTTTCATTTCTTTGAAAAACCGTGGACCCAATAATGAGGCGGGAAACACTTTGACCATACAAGCTCCCAGCGACCAGGCAGTCTCTATTTCGGTAGGAGTGAACGCACCAGGGAAATACGGAACTTTGTTTTCGTTACAAAATTCTGCCAACTCGGTGTTAATGGTTGGAGATACCAGAAACTGTGCACCGGAATCCAGAGCCGTTTGAGCATCCGTAATCGATAATACGGTTCCAGCCCCTATGCAAACCGTTGAACCATATCCCTGCCGGGCCGCCCGGATTAACTCTGGTGCGGCCTCGGTATTCATTGTGATTTCCAGGAACTTAAGGCCGGCATTTTTCGAGCATTGCAAAACGGGATCCAAATGGTCTTTAGATATCCCCCGAATGATTCCCAGCACGGGAGCCCTTTTGAAACGTTGCGAAAATTCGCCTGGATCCATACAGGCTAAACGTTCGCCTCGTTCGTCAACTTATTGTAAAAGCCGGTGTAGTCGTCCTTTTTATCCGATTTTCTCAAGGCCATTGCGGCGCGAGGATGGATATCCAACGATCCGGTGATCATATAAGGAATGGTATAACCCCATTCAATTTCCTCTTTCAACCGGACAAACTCGGTTTCCAACACGCCTAAAATGGGACGGAGATCAAATTTAGGATTTTTCAAAAATCCGAGAAGCAATTCCAAAGGACAATTCCCGGCGGCCCGGCCAATTCCTAAGATGGTCGCATCCAGATAATTGATGTTTTGAATGATCGCCTCAATCGTGTTAGAAAATGCCAGTTGCTGATTGTTGTGGGTATGGATTCCCACTTCCCGGCTTTTTAAAATGGTCTTGTACTTTTGGGCCATATAGGCAATTTGTTCGGAATACAAAGCGCCAAAACTATCGACCAGATAAACTACATCGACTCCACTTTCATTTTCAATCTGTTGCAGAGCTTCATCCAACTCCTGTTCTCGGGCATGAGACACCGCCATGATGTTGATAGTTGTTTCATAGCCTTTGGCCTTGATCTGGTTAGTGAGATCAATGGCCTTGTCAATATCCTTGACATAACTCGCTACCCGCATCATATCCACCAGGCTTTCGCCCTTGGGAACGATGGTCGATGGGTCCACTCTGCCAATATCCACCATAACCGAAATTTTACACTTTTTCTCCAAATCACCGAGCAGGCGGTTAAGATCATTTTCAGTGCAAAATTTCATGGGTCCAAACTCAGATCGATCGAATTGAGATTCATCCGCCTTATATCCCATTTCGATATAATCAACACCCGCTTGATTTACAGCAGTATAAACATTTCGGACAAAATCGTCCGTGAATTTATGATTGTTCATCAACCCGCCATCGCGGATTGTGCAATCCAGTACCTTTATTTCCTTTCGAAACATTTGAGACCCCAGAAGCATAATTTTTTGGAAGTTTTTGATTATATTTTGGTTTAAGCGTTGTATCAAGAGGAATTTGGGACTTCCTCAAAATATAAAGCCACTTTCAGGAAAGAGTGACCCAAAAATCCCAACAAAGGCCTCAGGAGGACAAATAAAAGGGGGCTAATGGCCAATTCAGACACAAAATTTGAATTTTTTGAGGCAACTGTAAAATGGTAACATTGTCATTTCCACTCGGAACCTTAAGCGGAGAGTGATTTCCTGAAGGGCAATATAAAGAAATTACCCGCCTATTGGAAGGAATATTTACTTTATTATGAAATTAGCGACCATTTGGATTATAATTCCACTTCTACAATTTTCCGTGAGGAGTATCCATTGAATTTCTGGCTGGTCAAACAGGAGCCTTCTAAATATAGTTGGGACGAATTTGTCAAAGACAAAACCACCTATTGGGATGGAGTAAGAAACTACCAGGCACGTAACAATTTGATGGCAATGAAAAAGGGTGATTTCGTTTTTTTCTATCATAGCGTCGTGGAAAAATCCGTCAAAGGCATCGCCCAAGTCATCAAGGAATCGTATCAAGACCCAACAACGAATGATGATCGTTGGGTGGTAGTGGATTTAAAAGCCATTAAAGCCCTGGCGAACCCGGTATCTTTGGAAATTATCAAGTCGGATCCCAAATTGGAAAACATCGCTCTGGTCAAACAAACCCGTTTATCCGTGCTCCCGCTGAGCAAACCAGAATTCAAGCATATCCTTAAATTGAGTAAAACGTCCCTGGATGGCGTTTGAATTTTCCATCATTTTTATTTAACGCGGTTTAATATAATGCCCTCCATTTATTTCCGGCCTTTGGTTGTTTCAATTATTATTCTTTGCTCCCTGTTTCCAGGATCGGTAGCAGAAATTTGGGGTCAGGAAAAGGGAGATATCAAGCAATGCAAAAATATGTTGTCACCAATAAAGGTGGGTCAAACGGAGGTAACTCACCTTGGCGGAGTCTGGTCGCGATTTGAACAATCAAAATCTTTAAGACCGGAATCGACAACAGCCTTAAAATTGGATACAAGGATTAACAATTTGGTTTTTACCCTGAGTTATCTTTGTGAAACCTTGAATGGGGTCCCTTTGAATGATTTGGCTTTTTATGTAAACTCCCTGTTAAAAAAAATGACCCTAAATGAGACCCGATCCCATTTAATAGGGTTAGGCAAGGCCGCTGAAAAAGTAGAAATCTGGCTGGAGTTTACCCAAAAGGCATTAAAAATCGAAAAACGTAAACTGGATTTCATTTCCGTGAAATCTACAATTGGTTCGGCCGAGAAACTTGTTCAAACCTACATTAACCTGTTTAACCAGATTCCTTCAGTTGCCTCAGCAAAAACGGTTCAAAAAGCCACATTGAAATTGACCACTCAAATTGAGGATTTGGTCGCTTCCGACCCCAATCTCACTTTAGCCTCAGGGGAATTGGCTATGGTTCCTTATTGGGATTTCGATGAGAATCATGGAGGGTCCTGACAGACCATTCCAATCAATTGAATCTTCCAGTATCCATTGAACCGTTTTCCTCAAAGCAACATTTTCAAATTTTATTATCCACACAATCATAGAAAAAGCAGGAGAAGAAAGAATGCAATATTATCTGGTCGTTGGCGGCACCGGTGTGATGGGAACTGCCGCAATAAAAGCAATACGCTCGGTTTTTGGGGAGAATGCGGTTATTGTGGCAAACTGGTATGGTAAAGAAGATACTGGAGAGGCCATTGAAGGAGCCGACCATACTGTCTTTGGTGATATTACCGAAAATTCATGCCTGGAAAAAATAAAATCCATTAACTCGGGAAGCTATGATTATCTCCATTATGCAACCGCTTTAGGAGATGTTGGCTTTGCTATTAAAGAATCCAGTCCCGAGCAAATCGCTCATTCCAATCGTTTATCCTTCGACCCCATTTTGCAATTGGAATCGGAATTAAACATTGGCACGATTGTAACCTATTCAACCTTTTATAGTCTAAAGCACCAGCTATGCAGTTACGGCGCTATGGGGTATTCCAAGGAAGCTATTGAAAAATGGACGCTTGAAGAAGGAAAATCAAAGCGACTTTGTATACGGGCGGGATTGTTCGAATCGCAATCTTCCCGCGGGATCAAATTATTGCTCAGAAAAAATGCCAAAAAAATTGATAACATCAAGGATCCTTTACTGAGATCGTATTTCGAAGGGGTACCCTCCAAGGACGGCATAGAAAATTTTCTCAACGGTATCATAAATGAGGAAAAAGAAAAATATGGCGACAGCCCGACCACCCCTGAAACCCTGTTCCAGGCTCATCTTGAATTATTGAAACATGAAGGACCTCCTTTTATTAACGTGTGCGGCAAGATGATTTGGCGAGATAACGAGGCACAAATCCTCGATTGATTCCTAATTTCATCGAAATTCGGGCAATAAATAAACCGAGACCTTGCAATTAGTTGATTTTATGTTCTTTTTACTGGATAATTAAATATATAGGTATTCATTTAAGGTTGGGGTAATTCCTTAAATTTTTTTAAGGTCCCAGTAAAGGGTCTATGAAAGATTCTTCCCAAAAACCAACAAATATCAGTCTATCCTCGAATCAGCTTTCCCAGGATGAGCGGTTGAACTCGCTCTTAACAGGGATGGTAGGCCAGGTGAAAAGTTACGCCAACCAGTTGATGTCGCAAATAAAACGCTTGTCTAACATTGGCAGAGCGCTATCAGGCGAAACGGATTTGAACACCTTGCTGGAAATGATTGTGGACGAGGTGAGAAAGTTTACTTATGCCGATGCAGGCACCCTTTATATCCTGGAGGACAATGTTCTCAAATTCATGATCGTTCAAAACGATACTTTGAATATTCGAATGGGTGGAGCCTCCGGCGAAGACATTTCTTTTGATCCAGTGGAATTAAAAGAAACCAATGTTTCGGCATTCGTGGCCATCAAGGGGGTCCCCGTCAACATTCCTGATGTTTATGATACAGATTTGTTCGATTTCACCGGACCCAAAAAATTTGACCTTGCCAATGGTTACAGGTCCAAGTCTATGCTGGTCGTTCCAATGAGAAATCATGAAAACGACGTCATTGGTGTCCTTCAACTAATGAATGCGGTCAACAAGGACAACAACGAGGTGATCCCGTTTTCCCCCGATTACGAGCATCTTACGGAATCTCTTGCGTCACAAGCGGCCATTGCCATTACCAATGTGAAATTGATCAACGATATGGAGCGCCTGTTTGAATCCTTCGTCCAGGTGATGGCGACGGCTATTGATGAAAAATCTCCGGTGACAGGTGGGCATATTCGCAGGGTAGCCAACTTGACCATGGTCATGGCGGAAACCCTAAACGAATCGGCGGAAGGAACATTCAAAAACACTAAATTCACGCGGGAAGAACTTCATCAACTCCGTGTCGCCGCCTGGATGCACGATATCGGGAAAGTTACCACACCTGTCGAAGTCATCGAAAAAGCAAAAAAATTGCAAACCATTTTCGACCGGATTCATCTGGTGGATTTGAGAATGCAGTACCTCATTCAAAGAGCGCAATTGGAGGGCTTTAAAAAAGTAACGGTGGCATTGCAAAATGGAGCCTCTCCCGAAGAAGTTCAAATGATTAAGGAGGATAACGCCGCTGAAGAAAATAAATTCAAGGAAATTCGCAGTTTCATTCAAATGTGCAATGAGCCCACCGAATTTTTGGACGAAGCGATTGTTCAGCGACTTCAGGAGATTGCCCGAATGACGTATGTGGATATCGACGGCAACACAAAAAATTATCTGGACGACGACGAACTGGAGAATCTGTCAATTCGGCGCGGAAGCATCACCGAAAGGGAAAGGAAAATAATGCAGAACCATGCCGACGTTACTCTGCGCATGTTGAACAAAATTCCTTTCACAAAAAAGCTAAAGGACATCCCTAATTTCGCCGGAGCGCACCATGAATGTATCAACGGGCAAGGATACCCATTGGGCCTGAAGGGAGATGAAATTCCTTTTGAAGGAAAATTGATGGCGGTAACAGATATCGCCGAAGCGCTCACCGCCACGGACCGGCCTTATAAAAAGGCGATGCCTTTAGATAACGTATACCGGATTTTAAGAGCTATGGTCCAGGATGGAAACCTGGATCATGACCTGGTTGAATTTTTTATTAACGAAAAGATCTACGAACGGTACCTGGAAATCCACGAAAAGGATCAGGAAAGAACGACTTTGGAAAACGGGGAAGAAGTCCGGCCCGAAGATATTCGCTTTGATTCTTACCGACCTTCCTATTAAAGCTTTATCCGGACCCGGATTCCGGGTCCAGCTGAATCCAGCCTTTCTTTTTACCGCGCCTCCAATTGATTTTCATCCAATCGTTTTTTTTCTGAATGGGAAACACGAGGGTGCCCTTGGGTAAACGATTGCAAACCTCGCCGTTAGGTTTCAAATAAACCATTTCGGTTTTTTCCAGGTGAAATCCTGCTTCCATGAACCGGTTTCAAGAATCTTCGGGTTTGATTTCCAATTTTTTCTCAACATACTTTCCATCGCGAATGATTTTCAAAAGTTCACCGGGAACCAGAGTGTTTTTCAACTTTTTACCGTTTAAGACGGCGATATCCAAATCCATGGTTTCATCCTCCAGTTCCTTTTTAGCGATGGAAGTGAAAGTATCTCCAGGCTTTACCTCATAAATATCAATATATTGCGGTTTACCCACACGTCGTTCATTCTTTTGACGTTTTCCACCAAAGGGCAGGCCTTTTAACTGATTCAGATATACTTTTCTTTTATCCTGTAATCCTTCCGAACCCTCAATCCGTTCTCTGGCGATCAGAGACGATGAGAACAGAGTAGTTTTGATTATGCGGTCCTTAGTATCCGGATGAGTGGAAATAAAGGAGTGGTACGTTTGGCCAGAAAATATTTCCTGACGCCTGAGGGATTTTAAAAATGAAACCATACCTTCCGGGTTATAACCCGACTCATAGGCATTAATAATTCCCTGCGCGTCGGAATCCAGTTCAGCATCGCGGCCATAACCTTTGTTGATTTGATCAAACATCTGCGTGCTGACCAATAACCATTGACTTGCGTTTTTTGGACTGGCAATCGCTCCACCCACGGCTCCACCGACACTCAAAAGAGTAGCGCCGATTTGGCGAATCACATTCTTGGCTCCATGATGCATGATGACATGCCCGATTTCATGGCCCAGGACCCCTGCTAACTCAGCTTCACTATTGATCATGGCCAATATGCCGCGGGTGACATAGACGTATCCGCCAGGAAGCGCGAAGGCATTCACGTCGGCGCTATCCACAACCTTAAAAAAGTATTTTCTAAATTGCTTGTCTGAAAGATTGGAGACCAGTTTTTGACCGATGGAATCGACATAAAGCTGAAGTTTTTTGTCCTGATAGATCCCGTAATGCTTGGTAATGTCCTGATCGGCGCCCTTTCCCATTTCAATCTCATCTTCTTTGCTGATGAAAGGAACCGCTGTCACCTCATTCCCGAAATAAAAAGCCATGGAGGAAATAATCAGGGCTGAAAGGGTGAGCTTTAAACTAAAAGTTTTCTGGAACATAAAAACGCCTCTTGTTAGGCTTTGGCTTCCAGTTCTTTGATGGAGGATTCCACCTTTTCCAGATCCGGATGGGCCGGAAATTTGACCTGCATTTCCCTATAAACCAGAATCGCATTTTTGGAGTCGTTATTCAGTTCATAGCATCGAGCCAATTCTGTATAGGCCTGAAACAAGGGCAATGAGGAATGGCCATCTATCACTGCACGAAACGACAAAATGGCTTCCTTATAGTTTTTATCGCCCTGCTGGGCATAAGCCAAGCCTAATTGGGCTAAATCGTGATTCAATTCTCCAACTTTGGTTTCCGAGAGCAGGGTGTTGTAAGTATTTATGGATTCTTTAAACTGTCCATTTTGATAATATAAATCCGCCAATACCATTTGAGCCCTTTGCTTGGCACTGCCACCACTAAATTCAGATAAAGATTTTTTATACTCCTCGATAACCATGCTCAGATCCTCTGTTCCGCCCTTCTTTTTGAGTTGCTCCATTTCAAAAAGACGGGTTTCCATCCTTAAACTGTTCGCCTGGGCATTATATCTAAAAGCCCACACGGAACCTGCAATCAAGGCCACCGCCAAAATGGAAATGATAGTGGATTTTGCGTTATCCTGAACAAAATGTAATATTTTGTCGGAGGTTGTAAAAAACTGATCGGGTTCTTTTAATGTTTTTCTGCGAAATTTTTCAACTTTGGCCATAATTTCTTTACTTTTAATGGGAAATGTTTTGTGGTTAATTAAATCATTTAATCACAAAGGTTTTTCGCACACAAGAGAATTATATTTTGGTTTGAATCTGGAATCTTCGAGTATTTATTGCTTCTTTACTGTAAACTTGGGAAAATTTATTTTTATGATTTTTTAGTTGAGTCAAGTGAAACATGCATTCCAATTCAATAGCTGTTATAGGGGCAGGTAGCTGGGGAACCGCCCTGGCTCAATTGCTGGCAGGAAACGGATTCGATATATCCCTATGGGCCTATGAGCCTGAGTTGTCGTCCATTATCTCAGAAACCCGGGAAAACACATACTTTCTGCCGGGGATTGAATTGTCTCCTAAAATCAAACCCACTTCGGATTTGCCAACCGCAGTGCGGAATAACGATACGATTCTCCTGGTGGTTCCTACCCATGCCATTCGAACAACGCTTGATCTGATAAAAGGGTTTATCAAACCCGGTGCCCTGATCATCAATGCCAGTAAAGGGATTGAAGAAGACAGCCTGCAATTGATTCACCAGATCGTTCAGCATACCTTGCCCGGCCCGATGGATATTGCGGTGTTTTCGGGACCCACTTTTGCTTCCGAAGTGGCAAAAAGCATGCCTTCTGCCGCTGTAGCGGCTTCGGAAAGCGAAGGGATCGCCTTAAGGGTTCAGGAGTTATTCTCCAATTCCTGGTTCAAGGTGTTCACCAGCACCGATTTGATTGGTGTCGAGTTAGGGGGGGCACTGAAAAACGTGATTGCCATTGCCACCGGTATCGCTGACGGCTTGAACCTGGGGTTCAATGCACGTGCGGCTTTGATTACCCGGGGCTCGGTCGAAATCAAAAGGATTGGAACCGCTTTGGGCGCGCGACCTGAAACCTTTTCGGGGCTTTCAGGAATGGGCGATCTGGTGCTAACATGCACAGGAGACCTTAGTAGAAACCGTAGCGTTGGAATAAAATTGGGGCAAGGTCAATCCCTGCAGGAAATCACTCAAGGTATGAAAATGGTGGCGGAGGGTATTCGCACCGTAAAATCGGCTTTTCGTTTGAAACAGGATTTGGGCATTCAAGCTTCTATCATCGAAGAAACCTACCGGGTGCTTCATGAGAACAAATCGCCGCAACAGGCTCTAAAGGACCTGATGAAAGTAGAGATCACTTCCGAATTTACGGGGGTTAAAGGATTGGAATGAACGAGGATACCATTCGTGAATTACTGCAGGCCATTCAGGATGGGGCGCTCACCCCTGAAAAAGCATTACAACAATTAAAAAAGTTACCTTATGAAAACCTCGAGTTTGCAAGGATAGATCACCATCGTTCTTTGCGATCCGGACTCTCGGAGGTGATTTACTGCCGTGGGAAATCCGTTGAACAACTGAAAGGAATCGTGACCCAAATGCTGAATGCCCAGGGCAATGTTTTGGGAACACACCTTTTACAGGATCAATACCTTGGTTTGAAAGAAGCTCTTCCGGAAAATCATCAGTATAACAATACTTCCAAAACACTGGTCATCCAGCAAAAGGACACTTCATCCAAAGCAGGCATTGTGCTGGTAGCATCTGCAGGAACCTCTGATATACCCGTAGCCGAGGAAGCGGCCGTCACCGCCCGGTTTTTTGGAAGCCAGACTCAAACCCTGTTTGATGTAGGGGTAGCGGGGATTCATCGCCTTTTTGACAAAATGGATGTCCTTCATAAAGCACGGGTGGTAATTGTGGTCGCCGGTATGGACGGTGCATTACCGAGTGTGGTAGGCGGCCTGGTCGATAAGCCGGTGATTGCCGTTCCAACAAGTGTCGGTTACGGAGCGGCCTTTGGGGGTGTCTCCGCCTTACTGGCCATGTTGAACAGTTGTTCCCCCGGACTGGCCACGATGAACATTGACAACGGTTTCGGAGCCGGATGTCTGGCTCATAAAATTAATTTGCTGGGTGAGATTTCAGATCCTCAATAAGCCTTTCAAAGCCCTCTTCTGAAGACACTACAGGGCTGTATCCAAAATCATGTTTCGCGCGGGTAATATCAAAGTAATGCGATTTGGCTAACTGGGCGGCTAAAAAGCGAGTCATGCGAGGCTCTGCATGGAGCCCCAGGGACCCATAAACAAATTCGAATACAGCACCCAAACCGAAAGCTACAGGATACGGTATAGAACGCCGGACGGATTCAATATTCATTCTTTCCAGCAAACGATTGATCCAGGGCCATAGTGGTGTGGGGTGGTCGTCACTGACAAAATACACCTTTCCTCCTAATCCCGGACCCAGAGCATCACACGCTAGTAGGTGAGCGTGTACCGCGTTATCAATATAAATCATATCAACCAGGTTCGTGCCCTCTCCCACCTGAACCAACCGGCCCATTTGGGCTCGTTGCAACAACCTTGGAATCAAATGCGGATCACCAGGCCCCCAAATCAAATGCGGTCTTAAAGCTACGGTTAATAAACCTTCGCACCCATTTTTCTCCAAAACCATGCGTTCTGCAATGGCCTTGGTTTCAGGGTAATGCCACAGATAACTTCCCGGATAGGGTGTATCCTCATTAGCATTTTCAAGTGGACGGTGGCCAAACACCACGCTGGGGGAACTGGTATAAATTAATTTTCTGACTCGTTGTTTCCGGCATGCCTCCAAGACATTGCTTGTGCCATCGACATTCACCGCATAGAACAATTCCTTTTTCCCCCAAACTCCCGGAATAGCGGCGACGTGGAAAACAGTGTCCATCCCCTGGCACGCCTTGGTCACAGCCATTGAATCCACAATGTCGCCCTGAACGCATTCGATTTCCGGGTTTAAATGAGGGTATCGGTTGCGCCCAAACACACGAACAGAATTACCACGTTCAACAAGCTTCGTCGCAATCGCAGAGCCAAGAAATCCGCCTCCTCCCGTTACCAGAATATTCATTTCAAATAGATTGGATGGTTCAAAAATTCAGGTTAGCTTTGGCATCCATGTTTCTGGAGCCATTGACAGCATCGGGGACATGCTTATATCGGTAATAACCCGCGCAGGCAATCATCGCGGCGTTATCGGTACAAAATAGAGGTTTGGGGAACCAGGCTTGAATTTTATTTGTTGCCGATTCGGAAAAAATGCTTTCGCGCAAACGGCTATTAGCCGCCACCCCACCCGACACAACCAAACGGGGGACGTTTTCCATTCTACAAGCCAGTAAGGCTTTTTGGGTGAGAACCTCAACAACGGCCTCTTGAAAACTTGCCGACACATCTGCTTTTTCCTGATCTGGATGACGGGCAATGTAATTTTTTACGGAGGTTTTTAACCCGCTAAAACTAAAATCAAGAGAACCCTTTTCAAGATAGGATCGAGGAAACCGGACTGCGGTCTTATTGCCAGAGCGGGCCATTTTATCAATTATCGGTCCGCCAGGGTATCCAAGACCAAGCATCTTGGCCACTTTGTCATAACACTCACCTGCCGCATCGTCCCGCGTTCGGCCCAGGAGACGATACCGGGAAAATCCGTCGGCCCGGATGAGATCCGTATGACCTCCTGAGACAATCAGACAAATGAAAGGAAACTCTACAGGCTCCTGAAGAAAAATAGCAAGCAAATGGCCTTCCAGATGATTGATTCCAACAAGAGGTAAATCGTGGGAATAGGCGATGGCTTTAGCTGTATTCAATCCAACCAAAAGGGACCCGATGAGGCCGGGCCCCTGTGTGGTTGCGATTAAATCAATGTCCGAAAGGCGAACTCCAGCCTGCTCCAGAGCCTGTTGAATCACCAGATGAATTCGCTCCACATGGGAGCGGCCCGCAAGTTCCGGAACGACACCGCCGTAGTGGGAGTGGATCCGGGTCTGATCCCAAATAATGTTGGAAAGCAGAGTGCTTTCCCCTTCCAAAACCGCGGCGGCGGTTTCGTCACAGGACGATTCAATACCCAGAGTCAACATAAACCCAAGCCTGCCTGATAAAGAAGTGAAAGTCCCAAATCAATTATTGAGGACCTGCCATATTGTTGGCTACCTTGGATTTGAAAGAACTCATCATCACTTCCCAACCATTCAATAAGGCAATGGCTTCACGAAGTTGCGGGTCTTTTTCCATTTCTTCCCTCAATTCTTGCTCAGCTTTTTCCTCTTCGTCTTCTTTTTCCTTTTCAGCGTCTTCATCTTTTTTCGTCACATCCTCCGAATCCAGTTGAGACTCATCGGCACCCACTTCTTCACTTTTCTTACCTTTAAGATGTTTTTTCAGATCCTTTTCGCGCAAAAATTTTCGCATGCGCTCTTTTTCAGAATCTTCCTTATCCTTATTTTCCTTGTCTTCATCTTCATCTTCCAGTTTGGGAACAGGCATCTCCACAACGATATCCGGGTCTATTCCGTTTTCCTGAATCACCCGGCCACTAGGAGTGTAATAGCGTGCAGTAGTCAAGCGCAAAGCGGATCCATCGGTGAGTGGAATGATGGTTTGAACCGATCCTTTACCAAAAGTTGGCGTTCCAAGGATTACAGCACGACCCAGATCCTGCAAGGCGCCAGCAACAATCTCCGAAGCACTGGCGCTACCGCCATTTACCAGAACGATCATGGGATAGTCCACCCGATCCACATTGTCATGGGTGGTGAATCTCATATTCTGGTCGTCCGACCTGCCTTTAGTGTACACAATGAGGTTTTCCCTGCCGATGAACCGGTCCGAGACTTCCACCGCCTGATTCAACAAACCGCCGGGATTATTTCGTAAATCGAGAATCAATTTATCTATTCCCTCATCCTTAAGCTCCCTGAGAGCCTTGTCGAGCCCGGTGCTGGTGGTTTTGGTGAAACTTCTGATCTTCACATAACCAATATCTTTTTTATAATGCTTGTGTTTAACACTTTGGACTTTAATGATATCCCGGACAATCGTCACCTCTTTAGGCTCCTTAAGACCGTCACGGAAAATGGTGATGGTTACAGGTTCCCCTCTGTCGCCTCTTAAATGGCCCACCGCGTCGGACAAGGTCATATCGAGTGTCGACTCATCTTCAATTTTTATTATTTTGTCCCCTGCCTGAATACCCGCTCGAAAAGCCGGCGTGTCCTCAATGGGAGACACCACGGTCAGAACTCCGTTACGGATACTGATCTCGATCCCCAGACCACCGAATTTTCCGGAAGTCTCAACCTTCATCTCTCTATAGGATTCCGGAGGCATATACGTCGTGTGTGGATCCAGGGTTTTTAACATCCCACGAATCGCACCATCAATTATAGATTGGTTTTCGACCTCTTCCACATAACTGGTTTCCAGCAGGGAAAGAATCTCCGAAAATACTTTAAGCTTTTCATAGGTGGAAACTTTTTCTTCTTCATCTTCGCTAGTAGATTCCTCAGCCCCGGCCAGAGACGGGCCTGTCACCAGCAAGCTACCAATGATTATCAAACAAACCATCCAAACGGATATCCAACGAAATTTATTTTCTAAAGCATTACCAAAATTATTCAAGGCGATCTCTCCACCAAAGGGATTAAATAATTAAAGGGACCTGTATCTATAGTTTGATCAAAGCACCTGGCCAATTCACTAATCAGAAAAGTTAATATCTAATATTTAAAACATTATAAAGTGAATAAAGTTTTATTCCTAAAATTTGATTTCACCGGGCTTCATTTTTTCGACAGTTTAAACCAGCTTGCAGGTTCTACCGGTTTTCCTTTGTGCCTTAATTCAAAATACAGGGTTTCGCCAAAAAGGGAACCCGTATCACCAGATTTTCCAAGGATTTGTCCCTTTCGGATTTTTTTTCCCTTGGAAGTGATAATTTCATCCAAATGGCCGTACAAAGAATGATAGTTCCCTCCATGACCCACAATTACCAGGTTGCCATAACCCTCCAGAAACCCTGTAAATAACACAGTGCCTTCGAAAATAGCACGAACCGGTGTTCCGGAAGGAGTTTTTATATTAATTCCATTATAAACGATATAAGAATCATATTTCTTGTCTCTTTTCTTTCCGAAGCGGTTCAATATATCACCCTGAACGGGAGGATTTAAATACCCCTTCGATTCCCTGATGTTGAGTCCTTCACCCTTCACCAGTTTCTTTTCCAGGTTGAGGATCATTTCATTCAGGCCTTCAGAGGTTTTCAGCAGTTCCTTTCTTGCCTTGACCATCAAAGCCCTTTTATTTTTCAGTTTATTCAGAAACCGCGACTTTCCTCTTTTTTGTTTTTTAATTTCATCCTGCTTAATTTGGGCATCTTTTTTCAATTCGAGAATCTTTTCCCTGGTTTTCAATAAATTCTCTTTTTCAAAATACAGCTGGTTCAAACGTTTCTGATACTTGTCAAACATGGATAAATCATATTCCGTTGCTATTTCCAGAAAGCGGATTCTCTGAATCAGATCATTAAAGTTCTTCGCCGAAAACATCACCTTCAATGGAAATAATCGTCCTTCCTTATAAGAAGCACGTAATCTTCTTGCCAACACCTGTTTCTGCTCAGCCAACACAGCTTCTGTGTTTTTGATATTTTCCGCCAGGTTTTTGATCTTGTTTTGATTGATTTCCATGTTCCATTTATAAATTTCCAACTCCCTTTTTTTAACCTTCAAATGGTCCTCAATTTTCCCCAGAGTTCTGAGCAGGGAGGTTTCCTTTTTATCAAAAGAGGAGAACTTTTTTTCTTCTTTTTTAATTTTGGCTTTCAGTTGATTAAGCTTCTTTTTCTCCTCTTCCAGGCGCTTTTGAAGGCTTTCACTCACATCCTGCCTGGCGATCACCTCCGCTGGGCTACATGGCCAAAGACCAAAAGCCAGCAGTCCATAAAGGGTGAGGAAACGCATCCAGTTCAAGACAGGTCTCCGGCAAACAGAAACTGGTTGATGGATATATAGCTTCCAATCCACCCAACGAACAGGCCAATGGAAATCAGCATCAAACTGTGTAAGGGAGAAATGAACAGGATTTCGCCCCCTCTCAAAATCGACTGAATGGATTCCAGAAACTGGAATTTCATATAAATATGAATTCCCTTGAGCAGAATCAGCGAAATCACTGCACCCAAAAACCCTTGCAACATACCTTCCACCAAGAATGGGCCTTTGATAAACCGGTGTGTGGCACCAATCAATAGCATCAGCTCTATTTCTGCCTGGCGTGATACCACAGACAGTTTAATCGTATTGGCCAAAATAAATATCAGACCCAAAGAAAGAAGACCCCCGACCGCTAACAAAAACACCCTTAAAAAAACCATGAATTGCTCAAATCGTGAAATCCATTTCTCCCCATACTCCAAAGATTCCACACCCGGTTTCCTGGATAAAGTTTCAGCAAATTCACGAATCCTTTCCACCCGGTCCGCCGACTGCTTAAATTGCAAATTATAAGATGCCGGCAGAGGATTGATGTCCAGGCTATTGAGGATATCCGCGTTGGCTGAAAAATCATTTTTAAAATTTTTCCAGGCCAACTCTTTAGGAACGAACGTGGCAGATTCCACATCCGGGTTTTTCGGAATAAGGTCTTCCAGCGCTTGCCTCTCTTCCAGGCTGATATCATCCTTCAAATAAACCACAATCTGAACCTGTTTACTCCAAGTCGCTAATATGGAATTCAAATTGACAAAAATTACAAGGAACAATCCAAAAATGGAAAATGCGATGGCAAAGGTCGTAATGGTTACGATTCCAACCTGTTTATTGGATTTTAAATTTTGAATGGCTGTTTTTAAATGCGTAGAAATCATCGGCTATGAAGGGTCAGGAACGAACAATACTGCCGCGATTGAGCATGATGAAAGGGTATTTCGACTTGGCCACCAGATCATGATTATGAGTGGCAAACACGACTGTCATTCCCCGTTCATTGGCAGATTGAAACAAGCGGACAATTTCCATAGCCATATCCGGATCCAGGTTTCCGGTAGGTTCATCAGCCAAGAGGATCTTTGGGGAATTGACAATCGCCCGGGCGATGGCAACTCTTTGCTGTTCCCCTCCCGATAGTTGCAGAGGGTAGGAATCCCTTTTATCCAACAGCCCAACCTTTTTCAATGAGTCTAATGTTTTAAACCGGATCGTCTTGGTGCTAGCTCCAACGACTTCCTTGGCAAAGGCTACATTCTCAAAAACGGTGCGGTTAGGAAGTAATTTATAATCCTGAAAAACCACACCGATATTCCTCCTGAGCAAATGCAACTTGGTGTATTTGATTTTGGCGATGTTCATGCCATTCACCAAAACTTGCCCGCTATCAAAGTTTTCCCAACGATAGAGAAGTTTCAGGAGGGTGGACTTTCCCGCGCCGCTGGGTCCGGTGATAAATACAAAGGCACCCTCTTTGATCAGCAGGGAAATATCGTTTAAGGCAGGAATTTTGCCATTGTAAGTTTTAAAAATATTATAAAGCTGGATCATTCCAATTGTAAAAAATCAGGAAAATTTAAAGTGTGGGAAAGAAATCTGAAGATTGAACTGAATTCACCAGGAAGTCCCTGGAATAGACAGGCTGAAATAGGCCGGTTAATGCAGAACAACTATGATTGGTTTGTCAGGTGAGGATATTCGTCGGACAATATAAAATCGCTCTCATGAAAGTTCTCGGTAACCATATTTTCTGCAAACAGGGACTGCACGTCCGGAACGTAAAACTCCCTGATTTGCGAATCCGAAAGTAATTCATAATTAATATAGGTTTTAATAATAAACCGGTCCTCCTCCAATTCATAGGCAAATAATCCATCGGGACACACCAAATGACCTGGATGCAGACCATATGTGAGTAATGCATTTTGTAAATAAGTATCCAAAATCAGGATACAGTTTTCCGTGGTCTCGGTCCGTTGAGCAAATCGGTCCACACAATGCGACGTATAATAAACCTGGGGATGCGAAAAAGATTGAAACAACCGGCCCTTAGAGGTCGGTTCACTTTGCGAGGGCGACACCACCGATATAAAACCATTCTTGGTAAAATCAATCAAACACAAAACATCCTTTCCAAACCGTTGGCTGACTTTTCGAGTAACTGATTCGAGAAATTTTTGCCGTTTGCGAATAGATATTTTAGAGCGATGGCGAAACTTCTTTTTAAATTCACTTTTCAAGAAGTTTTCTATTTGCGCCTTTTTAAACTGGAATTGACGGTCGTTTGACATAAATTCTTATTTTTAAACACTTTCAAACAAATATAGGCTTTTCATAAGTTTACCTGATTTGAAGGAAAAAGCAATATTAATGACTGTTCCCATTCAAGAGGTAGAAACAGGAAAAAGGTAGAAAGCGCCCTTTTGGTCTATTCCTGAGCATGCCACCTTCTTTTCATTATACCTCAATGCTTTAACGCAATAAATTTCAAAAACCGCGCTGAGGTTGATTGCGTATTGCAACGTTCACTTTTGGAGGAAAACAATTTCGCCAGTAAACAGGCTATTTCAGGTCAGGAAACTTCAAGAACCCATAATTATGATAAATTCCTTAATCAGCCTGGGATCGAATTGCCCTTTCAGATCTTTGACCATAATATTCAAAGCGTGGAAAGGATCATAAGAATTTGAACGGTAAAACTTGGGGTTTCTCAGCGTATCGTATGTGTCGGCGATTTTGCAAATTTTGGAAAGGAGGGGAATGGATTCACCGTTTAGACCGTTAGGGTAACCACTTCCGTCATAACTTTCGTGATGTTGTTCAACGATATCAAGAACCGTTTTGGGGTAGCGTTTGATTTTTTCGAGTATATTTCTTCCCCTTGCAGGATGGTTTTGAAGGCATAAATCATCTCCACCCATTTGAACGCGAACAGGTTTCATTTTGGGCAATGTGCCGAAATCGTGGAATGATCCTTCTTTTGCAAGAACCTCTTTGGGAACAGACACCAAACCTATATCATGAAAGATGGCTCCAATTCCCAAGGCGTAAGTATCTTTCGAATTCAGCTTGAAATGCTTTCCCAAAGCCAGACAATATGACGCAACATTGATGGCGTGCGTGTAGGCTTCCATATCTTTGGCCAAAACACTGGCCAGTTCGTTGAACTTGATATCGGATTCCGAGAAAAAACTCCGCATCGTATCCACAACTCCATCTGCGGTATCCAGCAGGGATTCAGAAAAACCGTTTTCAAAAATATCCTTGGTTATGGCCTTTGCGGCTAAATATAGTTTTTGCGTAATTACCTTAGGCGAAACTAGGTTTTCACTCGCCATTTTCCTGAGTTGCTCTGCGATTTGCATGAAATATTCATCTTGTTCCCTTTTTTCAATATAAAGAGGTTGCCCCAGTTCTCCCGATTCCAAAAGTTCCCGTAGTTTTTTTTGATGCTTAAGAGATTTGTCCGCAAAGAGAACAAAGTTTTCTTGATTTCCATTAAGGGTTTTTATATATACGTTGAACCTTTGGCCACGGGTTCTATTTAGGAACCCCTTGTCAATTTGTATATAATTTGAAATAGAAATCATGGAAACGGGTGAAAAATAAGTTTTTACAAGATTTTTCTGAATATTAAAAAAGCGCCGGTCTCTTCATTCGAGAAGGTCTTTTTGTTAACAACAGGGGACATATGATTAAGAAACCAGTTGAGACATTTTTGGATTTATAAAAAAATCGTGGTCTCCATTCCCATATTCTTTGACAAGGGCTTCCACAACATCGCCATCAATTTTACCTTCCTTAACCTCACTCCACAAAATTTTAAAAGCTTTATGAATATCTAAAGCTTTTCTATAGTTCCGGCTTGAAATAAGAGCATCGAAAATATCAGAAACCGCAAGTATTCTGGATGGCATGTCGATTTCATCTCCTTTTAACCCTCGCGGGTAGCCGCTTCCATCCAGTTTTTCATGATGGTTAAGAATCAGATCCACTCCCATTCCCAGGCTCTTAAGTCCTTTGCAAAGTTCATAACCAATGCGAGAATGTTTTTTTATCTCTTCATATTCCTCTTTAGTGAGTTTGCCTGGCTTTAGCAAAATACTGTCTGGCATTCCAATCTTTCCGATATCATGTAAAATCGCACCTTTTCTTAAGGATTCCAAACTAATCCCCGGAAGGTTTAACTTCTCGCCCAACACTAAAGATACCCCGGTTACCCGTTCCACATGCCCCCCCGGTATAATCATCCCGGGCATTTACCGTCCTTGCGAGGGCCATCAATACTTCTTCGGGAGACTCCAAATGATGCCAATTTTTGTTATAATTCATCAACCACCGTATTCTCAATTTTATTTCTTCAATGTCTAATGGCTTTGCAAAGATGTCATAGGCACCCACCTTTAAGGCTTTTAATCTATTCGATGAGACTAGAGAATCGGCGAGAAAAACGATAGGGACGATTTTATACCTGGGATCTTTTTTTAGGCCATGACAAATACGGATGCCAGAATACTTTGGATTGGCAAATTCTATAATAATTAAATCAAGGTCATGGCTTTCCAAAATTAATTGGATTCGAGTTGGGTCACTGAGTAATTCAATCTCATAACCTTCGGCCCTTAGTGTTTCCTTCAAACAATCATTTTCGGCCTGATTGTCATCTACAACTAGAATCCGGTGTCGCTTATCAAATTCTATGCTCATAACCTTAATCTCCAGCTGAACCACCATTACAAGGATTTTCAGCTTGTCTAAGTTTTTATCACCTAATTAAAATTACAATCAATTTCAATAAATGTGGAAAAAGTTTAGTTTTGAACTTTTGCCGCCAATCGATTAAAATTTGAAAAAACTTATTAACTGGATTGGTAAAGCCAAACTAATAAACCAATAAGAATGATTTTGCTCAGAATAAATCGCCAAAAACCCAAAAAATTTCTTAAAAATTAATAATAGTTTTATAAGGTTACTAATATCACAATAAATTTAAACTATCAAAGTAATTGTAATTTTATATCAAAGTTTTATTTCAAGTTTATAAAAAAATTATTACAAGCGTGTAAATTTTACAGAAACAAAGAGTCCTCATGTCGCAACCCTTTTTATTGATCCTTCATTAGCAGGTTGCTGAAAAAGTCCAACTCCTGGGAGAACTTGCCCATTTAAAGCGTTTTTTTGCCGAACCCATGCTTTTGCAATAAAGATTCAATAACCTTTTTATTGCCTTTAAAGCGCAAGTGGCTATAGAGTCTGACTTTTTTATAAAAAATTTTAAAGGAGCCCAAAAATACTTTTTCAGCAACCTGTTAGGCATCTAATTGATAAATAAATTAAGGTTCATGACTAGTTAACGTCCTCCAAAGAGGGCTAAAATGTAGTTATGAAGCGGCGAAACCCGATTTTAAAACGCGCCCGAATTTCGACCAAGAAATTTAGGGAACTTTTGAGGTACTTTT
>JACAVV010000042.1 GCA_024648695.1 Nitrospina sp. | reverse complement strand
CTGAAAATACGGTTCCTACTTGGGTCATGGCTTGATCCTCCAGTTTAGATAACGTTTTTTCGCAATCACATTATCTCATTGCTGAAGGGGTTAAGCCATGACTCTCATTTTTTACCGGACACTAGTGTCTTTATATGATGATGAAAAATCCGCCCAGAGGAATCAATTAATAAATACAATTTATTTGAAATTTCAGGGCTTTTGCAATTTGGAACCAGTGAAATGGGCATAAACACCTTAAATGGTGCCCGAACTCCAAAAACCGGGGGATTATCCTGACATACCAAAAGACAATCAAAAATTGAAAATAACGGGGATTACATTCTGAAGGCGTCCTGCGCCAGGGCGATGTCCCAAGTGTCCTGGCTATCCCCTTGGGGAATCACTCCAATCACATCGAAGCGGCACACTTTATTTTGAAGGCGGTTTTTGCTTATATAGATCTTTGCCAATAGCGCCAACTTTTTCTGCTTTGCCTTATTCACAGCTTCCCAAGGGTGACCATATTTTTTGCGGGTTCGAGTCTTGACCTCCACAAAGACCACTTGCGAATCGTGTTCAGCAACGATATCCAATTCGCCGCTAGGGGTCCTGACATTCCTGGCAAGAATTTGGTAACCTTTTTTCTTGAGAAAAGCAACCGCGGCATCCTCACCCTGTTTGCCCAGTTCCTGATTAGGTACCATTTGGGGCGGCCCTCCGGAAGTTAGGATTCATAATCAGAATTTTACTTCGATAAAACTTTACATCTCTCATTCCAGATTGCTATCATTTCGCCATGATTTTAGGACTTGATGATATCAGCGGTGGAACGTTTATCGCCCAACTTCTGGGATGGGTAGTCCTGACCGGGTTATTTTACCTAGTCTGCTACATGGCCCTGCTCAACATTATTGATGATATCACTAAAAATCATTTTGTAAAAATTCCCGTGATGGCCATTTCTGCCCTGCCTTCCGGATTCCTGATGGCTATCTTCAACTACAAGCCGTTTATCCTGTTTCTTTTAATGGGAATTTCAAATTTTTACAGAATCAAAGGGAAGGTTAAAACAAGCGACCCGGTAAAAGACCAGGCCGAGCCCCCCGTTCCTGTCTTGTTTTATGGAGCCAGCTATTTGTATATTGGCCTTGTGATTTTTTTAGCTTACTACTTTCAAATGCCAACGGACCATTTGGGGGAGACAGTCCCCTATTGGAAAACCCTGTTTCCCGATCAAGAGCCCGCTTCGGCTATCCCGGGATCCTGAACGGAAACCACATTCCGGTTTTAGCTTTATAACTGGAATATTCGATTCCAAAATGATCCTCCAGGGCTTTCTCCTCAAAGTAAATCCTGTACTGAAAACCAAACCAGCCGATCAACACACCAAAGGCTCCTATCCACAAATTTGTGGTGGTCACTGCATAAGCAACTATAACTATCATCATGGCAGTGTAGGAAGGATGCCGCATGTATCGGTACAACTGATCGGTTTTAATCTTTTGCCGGTCCCGAAAAACGATATCGAATTTGAAAGCGATCTGCCCGATTTGATAAATCGCGACGGCACGCATCACCGATCCCAGGAAAAACAGGGATAGGATCAAAGCACATTCCCCCAAACCGACCGGTACCTCTGTCGCCCTGGCAACCAATGATAAGCCGATCAGAGCTACTGATATCGGCAGAACATGACCAAATAGTTGTTTTATATGGCCCTTATCGAATGTTGTATCGCCCGGCCTTACAGTTATCACAAAAATCACAATTTCCAATATCCCAAACATCGTATTTTGAAAGGAGACCAGCAAAAATCTTACTTCATTTTCAGCGCTTAAACCCATTGGGATAATGGGAATGAGGTAAATAATCCCCACCATCACGGTATTGAAGTTCAAATTGATGTAAAGTGCTGTCAAAAACACTGCAAGGTATAAAAAGAAGTTACTGTAGGCCCATAATTGGCTGAGACTGTAAACTTCGGAAAAGCTTTGGGAAAGGCTCATAACCTTTTAAATTTGATAATGTGTAAAAATTGGAAGATCGAATGATTACAAAGACGCTGAATAAAATTCACATTATCTCTGTGATTAGTTTGTTTTTCCAGGTGAATTTGGTATAAAATCATGGAACAGTCAAATTCATTAAATCTTTGACTCTACAAACACAAAATTTTCCACACCAATTTTATATATATAACAAAAGTTCCGGATCTCATTTCTGATTTTAGATTTAGGCCATCAAATAAACCATTGACGTTCTATCCGGATAGACTAGGAAACTTTGCAATTGAGGTAATACCATGGATACGAGAAATTTAAATATTCCTCTCGAAGTCAAACAGGAAATCGAGGAATTTACAGCCGAAGTTGAAAGGCTCAATCGAGGGGAAGTGGGCGAAGAAGAATTCAAACGCTTTCGATTACAGCAGGGCATTTATGGACAACGGCAGGAAGACGTTCATATGGTGCGCACCAAATTACCAATGGGCCGTTTCACTTCGGACCAAATGGATTGCCTGGCTGACTTCGCTGAAAAATATTCCCATGGAATTCTGCATGTAACCACTCGGCAGGACATTCAGTTCCACTATGTAAAATTGGTAGATGTTCCCAATGCCTTACAAACTTTGGCTGATAACGGCATCACCACTCGCGAAGCCTGTGGTAATACGGTAAGAAATGTTACAGCTTGCCATAAAGCGGGAACGTGTAAAAACGAATTGTTCGATGTCAATCCTTACGCCCGTGCGGTTTCCTATTTTTTGATTCGTCACCCATTAACCCAGAACCTGCCACGTAAGTTTAAAATCAGTTTCGGCGGCTGTAACGGATGTGGCATCGCCCCGATTCATGACATTGGATACAACTCTGTTATCCGGGAAGAAAATGGAGAACAAATCAAAGGGTTTAAAGTTGTAATCGGTGGCGGACTGGGATCGTTTCCGCATGCGGCTCAGCTTTTATCGGACTTTGTCCCGACCCATGATGTCTTGCGCATGTCGGAAGCCATCGTAAGAGTGTTCAATGAGCACGGCGATAAAAAGAACCGGAACAAAGCCCGTTTCAAATTTGTATTGGACAAATATGGCCTGGATAAAGTTAAGGAATTGATCCAGGAGAATTTCGACAAATTGAAAAACACGGTTTACCCCGACATTGCCATTCAGGATGATTCCATTCCTGAAACTCCATCTGTTGAAGCGGACGACTCTTTTGAATCGGATCCTGAGTTCGTCAATTGGAAATCGCGCAATACCTGTGAGCAAAAGCAAGAAGGTTATTATAATATTCACATAAAACTGCTGTTAGGTGATTTTACAATTAAAGAAGGTCGTTTTATGAGTTCACTGGCCAGAAAATATGGCGCAGGACAGCTTGTGAATACGGTGAATCAAAACGTCATGATCCCTTGGGTCAAACCGGAAGCTTTCGGAAAACTTTATGGCGAATTAAAAGAGAATGGACTCCATAAGGCCGGAACCGAAGAGTTGCGGGACGTGACCTGCTGTCCGGGATCAGAAACCTGTAATCTGGGCATCACCGCGTCCAGAGGACTCGCCGACCATTTAACCAGCGAGTTCGAAAAAAATTATACCGACTCCAAAATCCTGGACGATATATCCGTAAAGATCAGCGGCTGTCCCAACTCTTGCGGTCAGCATCATATTGGTTCCATCGGATTTCATGGTGGTGCGAAAAAAATCAACGGCATCCTGGCCCCCCATTACGAAATGATGCTGGGTGGGCGAGTATTTGAAGACCAGGTGGTTTTTGGAACTTCTGTGATAAAAATTCCAGCTAAAAACGTTCCTGAGTCAGTCAAAAGGACGACCGAAGCTTACAAGAACGAAAAGCTGGAGAATGAAACCTTTCCCGAATTTGTTGATAGAAAAGGAAAAGGTTATTTCCTTAATATGTTAAGTGACCTTAAAGAATTGCCAGACATTGAAGAGGCGCCTGAATCCTATATCGACTATCATTCAACTGAAAAATTCAGTCTTGAGGATAGAGGTCAGGGAGAATGTGCCGGTGCAATGACAGACATGATCCAGGATCATTTGAGTCAGGCCGAGCGCACTCATTTTCAGGCCAAGCTGGCCATTGAAAGCAATGATTACTCAAGTGCGGTTCAGCACATCAACCGATCTGTGGTAGCATCCGCTAGAGGCTTATTGGTTACCGAGGGTATGGATTTTTCAGAGGACCTGGAAACCTTACAAAAGTTTGAATCTCTAATTGTGGACGCAGGAATCGTTTCCGAAGAATTCACGGGCATCGCACAGCGGTTTCAGGAACCTACAGATAGTGTAGATGAAGCCAAAGCGCAAAGCCGGTTTTCTGAATCCGAAGAACTGTTGAAGCAAAGCCAAAATGCTTATAACAAAATGCAGGGAGATAAGTCCCTAAGAATCCGGGTGGGTTCCGAAGGCAATGTTTCTGCCAAATCCGGCAATGGTTCTTCCGGGGGGAATGGCGCTTCGATTCAAAGTATCGATCTGCTGGGAGTCAAATGCCCGTTCAATTATGTAAAAACCAAACTGAAGCTGGAGACCATGGAATCGGGTCAGCGTCTTGAGGTTCTGCTTGATGACGGGGACCCCGTTAACAATGTTCCCAAAAGCGTTCAGAACGATGGGCATACATTAATATCACTCGATAAAGTAGACGACCATTTTAAAATGGTCATAGAAAAGAACAATTGATGATAAAAAGCATGACGGGGTTTGGCAGGGCGGAATCGATGTTCAACGGGTATTCCTGTAAGGTGGAAATTCGATCCGTAAATAACCGTTACGTTGAGATCAACGCACGAATCCCAAAATCATTTTCCGTCCTGGATAATCCCGTCCGTAGCCTTATTAAAAAGCGCTGTTCACGCGGATCCTTTGACATCACCATTGGTCTGGAGAAAAATAATGGGGATGCAGGCGACCAGGAAATCCGCCCAAACCTTGAACTGGCCGGTCAATATGTGAATGCCTTGAAGGCAATCAAAGAAGAAGTCGGGCTTGCAGGGGAAATTGATATCAATTCCGTTCTCAATCTCAGGGACCGCGATTTGATAAAGGTTCAACCCATTGAAATTGACTCCGATCAACAGGAAGAAATTTTAAATACGGTCGATAAGGCGGTTTCCGAGTTAATTAAAATGCGCGAGGTAGAAGGGAAGAATCTCCAGGACGACCTTTCTCACCGCATCGCGGAAGTTAAAAAGTTGTCTGCCCAGATTCTGGAACGTCAACCGCAGATCATCAAGGAGTATAAAAACCGTCTGAATGAAAAGGTTAAAATCCTGAGCGAAGGCATAGAATTGGAAGAATCGCGCCTGGCGCAGGAAACGGCCCTGATTGCCGACCGTAGCGATATTTCGGAAGAAATCACGCGGCTCGAAAGCCATCTTGTCCAGTTCCAGAACCTGCTCTCTTCCGAAGGCCCGATGGGAAGAAAGCTGGAATTCATTTGCCAGGAGATCAACCGCGAAACCAATACCATTGGGTCCAAAACGAGTGATTACCAGGTTTCCGAATGGGTGATCGATGTAAAAAGCCTTTTGGAAAAGGTACGAGAACAGTTACAAAATATTGAGTGACGGGGACTGCTTTTTGGCCGAGCCCGTTGTTTCTTAACCTTATATTCGGTAGTTTCCAAGCGGCCCAATAGATGATTCAATATGGAATTTCATTCATCCTTTCCGCCCCCTCCGGAACAGGAAAAACCACCATTTGTAAAATTCTTCGCGAACAATGTGCAGACCTTAAGTTCTCCGTTTCGCACACAACCCGTGCACCCCGGCCGAATGAAACCAATGGAGTCGATTACCATTTCATCAGCGAAACCGAATTCAGTAAAAAAGTTAAGAACCGGGAGTTTCTCGAATTCGCAAAAATTCATAACAACTATTATGGAACGGCACTCGAAACTTTAGAGTCTGTAAAAAGTGAGGGAAATGATATCTTGTGCGAACTGGATGTTCAGGGCGCAAAGATTCTGAGGAAATTGAATTTCGATGGCGTTTTTATTTTTTTACTGCCCCCTTCTCTAGAAGAAATGCGAAAACGCCTCACTAAAAGAGGAACCGAATCGCAGGAGAAAATTGAAGCCCGGCTAAGCACCGGAGAAAAAGAAATCACCCAATACAAACTTTATGATTACGTGATTGTGAATCACTCCGTAGAGGATACCGTCCAGACCCTGAAATCCATTTTTATTTCCGAACGAAACCGGACTCGTCGCTTCATACCTCCTTCGGAAGACATTCAGCAACTCATCCAATCCAAGGCAAAGGTTTATGACCCAAGTTAACTTGTTAGAGTTGGTTCAACCCAATATTAAAAAGCTCAAAGCCTATCATGTGGACACCGTCGATTGTGAAACCATGCTCCACGCCAATGAAAGTCCTTATGCGCCTCCTGAAGAAATCATTGAAATTTTAAAAAATGAGCCTAAAGGATTCCAACTCAATAGATACCCGGACCCCAATTGCGATGGTTTGAAATCGGTGATCTGCGAAAACCTGGGAGTCGATAAAAATCAACTGGTCATAGGTAATGGGTCCGATGAATTGATTCAATTGATCATGCAGATCTTTTGTGGTCCCGGTGACTGCATTGCTTTTCCGGAACCCACTTTCGCCATGTATTCCATCATAGCCCAGGGAATGGGAGTCGAAGCCGTGAAGGTTCCTTTGGACGAACAATGGGATTTTAAATCGCAGACTTTTCTGGAAGCGATAAACAAACATAAGCCCAAGGTTTTGTTTTTCAGTTTTCCTAACAATCCAACTGGAAATTGTTTTTCAGAAAGTGCTTTAACTGAAATCCTGGAATCCTTTCCTGGAATCGTGGTTCTGGATGAAGCTTATTATGATTTTTCCCGCACAACATTTTTACCCAGGTTGGCCTCGCACAACAACCTTATTATAATGCGAAGCCTGTCAAAGATTGGTCTGGCTGGATTACGCGTAGGGTATGGAATCGCCGATCCTGAAATTATTAATCAAATAGACAAAATTCGCCTTCCGTACAACTCCAATACCGTTTCACAAACCATAGCGGAAAAACTTTTAAGGCATTTTGGGTCGGTTAAAAAACAAATCGATTCGATCATTCAGGAACGATCGAGAATGTATACCAAACTTTCGGGTTTGGATGCCCTGCATGTGTATCGCTCTGATTCCAATTTTCTACTTTTCAAGGTTAAACAGGAAGGCCTGTCTATTTTTAAGGACCTGGCAGAAAACGGTATACTTGTTCGAGACCTGGGGGCTCACCCGCGCTTAAAAAACTGTTTAAGAGTGACCATCGGAACACCACAGGAAAACGACCGGTTTTTGTCTCAAATCAAGAATTTAATCCAGCCAAGCAAACTTCAGGCGTAAGAAGGCATTACGACCCTATCTGATTTTCATCCATTGTTAATAATCGTTTTCTGGAATTAAAGGGCATACGGTTTCATGATCAAGTTCACGTGGAGCAAAAAGGTTATATTTTTGCTTTCATGGATTTTCGGTTCCACCCTCCTGATCGTTTCTATATCGGGTTACCTGTATTTTCAGGCAACCTCCCCTTTGAGCCAGGTAAAACGGGAGCGAATCATCACCATCAAGCCGGGAATGAACCTGCAAGGGGTCGCCAAAGAATTGCAATACAAGCGATTGATCCGTAGCGCACTGGCATTTCGAATCATGGCCTATATAAAAAAGAAGCAAAACCTTATCAAGGTAGGCGAGTACAAAATTTCTCCTTCCCTTTCACCCCCTGTAATATTGGCAAAGATCACCTCCGGTCAAAGTGTGCTTTATCCCATAACCATTCCTGAAGGTTACCGCATCACGGAGATTGCTTCGTTGCTGGAGGAAAAGGGTCTCGCCCAAAAGGACCGTTTTTTAGAGTTATGTAATTCACCCGATTGGGCCAAGACCCTGAACCTGCCATCCAATTCACTGGAGGGGTACCTGTTTCCGGAAACCTACAACTTTAGTAAAAATCCCGGAGAACAAAAAATTCTAAAAACGTTTCTGGATACTTTCAAATCGAGGGTCATGAAACCGGAAATTCTCAATCGAGCAAAGGAAATCGGCCTTACCTTGCACGAAGTGATTACATTGGCTTCGTTGATTGAAAAAGAGACGGGTAAAGGATCGGAACGTCCGCTTATTTCATCAGTGTTTCACAATCGATTGAAAAAGAAAATGTTGCTTCAGACGGACCCAACTGTAATATATGCCATACCCAACTTTGATGGAAACATTCGAAAAAAAGACTTGTCCATTGATTCGCCTTACAACACCTACAAGTATCCGGGCTTACCGCCGGGTCCCATTGCCAACCCTGGCTTTGACTCCATTCACGCCGCGCTTTATCCTGCCGAATCGGAATTTTTGTATTTTGTTTCCAGGCAGAATGGTAGCCACCAGTTTTCAAAAGATCTTCAGAGTCACAACCGTGCAGTGGCGAAGTTTCAACTTAACAAATCGTAGCAGGTTGCGTTTAACCGCTTCCTTCCAACTCCCCTTTCTTTCCCGAAATATTTTGGAGACATTCAATGAATGAATCTGCCAACCCTTATGATGCCATTCCTTATTTAAGTCAGCCTTTTAAGCACTCCCACCCAGACCGTTTAAAAACAATTGCGCACCTTTATGGTTTGGAGTCTCCGGACATTCAACATTGCCGCGTGCTGGAGCTGGGTTGTGGTGGAGGAGAAAATCTGATCCCTATTGCCTGTGATTATCCTCAAAGCAGTTTTTATGGTATTGATCTGGCTCAATACGGAATTGAGGCGGGTACCAACATCATCAATCGCCTGGAATTAAAGAATATTCGGCTGGAGCAGAAAAACATTATGGATGTGGATGAGAATTTCGGAAGCTTCGATTACATCATCGCTCATGGTGTGTATTCCTGGGTCCCGGAGCAAGTTCAGCGAAAAGTATTGCAGATATGCAAACAAAACTTGAGTTCCCAAGGAGTCGCTTATATCAGTTACAACACTCTTCCGGGTTGGCACACCCGGCAAATGTTTCGCGATATGCTTTTGTACCATACCAATAAATACCCGGATCCAAAATCCAAAATGGAACAGGCCAGGGCGTTTATGAACTTTCTGGAAATTCCCCCCAATGCGCAAAACACAGCCTACGGTGCTTTACTTCGGGAAGAAAAAAGTGTCTTTGCCGGAAAAGGCGATTGGTTTTTATTTCACGAACACCTTGAAACCATGAACACTCCGTTTTATTTCCACGAGTTTACGGAAAGGGCCGAAACGGAGGGATTGCAATATTTGGGAGACGCCGACTTTCAATCTTTATACACCCATTACTTTTCCAAAAAGGCTATGGCACAACTGGACGCCTATAGTTCGAACTCTCTGGAAAGGGAACAGTACCTGGACTTTTTGAGAAATCGTAAATTCCGCCGCTCGCTGGTATGCCATGCTAAGGTTGAACTGAAACCGCAAATAATTCCCGAAGCAGTCAAGGATTTATACATCGCATCATCCGTCGAACCAGTTTCCCCGTCGCCCGAATTTGAATCGTCCAAAGCCGAAAAATTCAAGCTGAGAAACAAGTCCATTGCCGTCGAAACCAATAACCCATACATGAAAACCTGCTTCATGATTTTAAAAGATTATTGGCCGCAGGCGGTTCCCTTTACTGAGCTAAATGAGCAGATAAAATTGAAATTAAGTCCGGAAGCGTTAGCATTGGGAGAGGAAGCGTACTCCAGCAATCCTTCCCTGTTCGCCAGGGAGTTGTTTCAGATAGCACTGGGATCCTTTATAGAACTGCGGTGTTCTCCCCTTAACTGTAGCCACCGTTTGGGGGCATTTCCCAGAACCAGTCTTTTGGCCCGGTATCAGGGTGGTTTTTCAAAACGCATCACCAACTATCGGCATGAAATAATTGAATTGGACGACGATTTTGCACACCAACTGCTTACCTTGCTGGATGGTTCCCGGTCGCATGAGGACCTGGAGAAAGAAATGTTATTCCTTTTACGTTCCGGAAAACTCAACCTCAGCCTTGAAGGAAAACAAGCCAACGACTCTGAAAAAAATCAAAAAATAGTGGCCCAATATCTTCAAATGACCTTACGAAAACTTAAAGATTTTTCCTTATTAACGGAATGAAACAAAATTGGATTATGTATTCCCTGTTTGCGAAATTGCTAATAGTTACCACCTTCCTTTGGATAATATTTATTTCAGGAAAAACTTTTGCTGTGGACTCTCAACCGACCGAATCGAGTTCGGGTTTTAAATCGCCCTCAACGGGAATGGAGTTTGTGTTCATTCCCGGTGACTGCTACCAAATGGGTTTTTTCGAAAACAACCCCGGCAAACCAGGGGCCAGAGTCTGTTTGGACGATTTTTTTATTGGTAAGTATGAAGTCACTCAGCAACAGTGGAAATCCTTGATGAAAACCAATCCCTCCCGTTTTGATGGTAAACAAAGGCCAGTAGAAAGAGTGACCTGGGAGGACGTTCACACTTTTTTAAAAAAACTCAATAAAGCGGAATCCACTCGGGTGTACCGTTTGCCCACGGAAGCAGAATGGGAATTCGCCGCCCGAGCAGGAACCTCCACCCTCTTTTACTGGGGAAACGAAATCGACAATGATTACGCCTGGTATTTTGGCAACTCCAATTACCAAACCCACCCTGTAGGACAAAAAAAACCCAATGGCTACGGCCTGTTCGATATGTTCGGCAATGTGTGGGAATGGGTGCAAGACTGGTATTCCAAAGATTATTGGAGACATGCTGGGCCCCAAAACCCAACCGGTCCCAAAAATGGAAAGTTTCGGGTTCGCCGCGGTGGCTCCTGGGCCAATGCCACCAGTTATATAAGGTCTGCCATCCGTTACCGGAGCAAACCGGACCATAAACACACTATCATCGGCTTCAGGCTAGCATCTAGCACTGCTCCTTCCTCAAAATGACCTCCCATATTGGTACTTTTATTTCCTCAATTAATGCCATTTCCGGGCAAAAATGCTAAAGTAACTCCAGTTTTTGATAAGAAGCCCCACTTTTCCTAAGACGGAGGGGGAGGAGAACATAATGCCGCGGTCCAACATAATTGAGTCCTCAAAAAAGGATTGGGCCAATTTAAGTGGTTTTTTGGGCATTTATTCTTAACTCGGATTAAAGTAGAACACGCTAAAATTTGATTCCGGCTTTTTTTTTAGCCAAAGTTGACGATAAGCTTTTCTAAGAGGAGGAATTAATGGAAAAAGACATAGTGGCATTGGAAAAGAGTGGAGATGTCCTTTTCATGATGTTCGGTGCCGTGATGGTTTTCGCCATGCATGGCGGATTTGCTTTTCTAGAAGTAGGAACTGTTCGAAAAAAGAACCAGGTGAATGCTTTGGTTAAAATTTTGGCAGATTTTGCTTTTTCAACCGTCATCTACTTTTTTATTGGTTATGCCGTAGCCTATGGAGTTTATTTCTTCCAATCGGCAGAGAGTTTGATGGGAGATAACCAGGGTTATGAACTGGTTCACTTTTTCTTTTTATTGACTTTTGCCGCGGCTATTCCGGCAATTATCTCTGGTGGAATCGCGGAGCGTTCGAAATTCTGGACACAGGCTTTGGCGGCGGGAATTTTTGTCGCATTTATTTATTCCCTGTTTGAAGGCATGGTATGGGGGCAAATCAGCTTTTTGGGCCAGGAGGGATCCTGGCTGGCCAATTTGACCGGGGCTCCTTTTCATGATTATGCCGGTTCCGTAGTGGTTCATTCCATGGGTGGCTGGATCGCTTTGGCGGGTGTTTATATTCTGGGACCACGTTTAGGGCGCTGGGACTCCAAAGGCAGAAGTCGGCCCATTCCGGTCAGCAACATTCCCTTCCTCGCCCTGGGAAGCTGGATGCTGTGCATTGGCTGGTTTGGATTCAACGTGATGTCTGCCGCAACGCTCAATGGGATTTCCGGTTTGGTCGCCATGAATTCTCTCTTTGCAATGGTTGGAGGCATTATCGCCGCTTTGGTCATATCCAAAAATGACCCTGGGTTCGTTCATAACGGTGCATTGGCCGGTTTGGTCGCCATTTGTGCCGGGTCCGACAAAGTGCACCCGATCGGGGCCTTGATCATCGGCTCGGTAGCCGCAATCATTTTTGTAAAAGGGTTTACCTGGGAACAGGAAAAACTGAAAATCGACGACGTACTAGGCGTATGGCCCCTGCATGGCATTTCCGGCACCTGGGGAGGTATCGCCTGCGGAATTTTTGGCTCCAAAGCTTTAGGTGGAATGGGAGGCGTTAGCTTTATGGCGCAAACCATCGGGTCCATCATTGCGGTTGTGATTGCCGTGGGGTTTGGATTCCTCGTGTATAAGGTATTGGACAACTTATTCGGCATCCGCCTTTCCGAAGAAGATGAAATGCGCGGTTCCGACCTGGCGATTCATAAAATCGAGTCTAATCCGGAAGAGGTCACGAGTCGATTCCTATAATTGGCATTTTTCTATAGTTTGGTATCCCGAGCCCTCTACCTTCTGGATGGAGGGCCGGGTTGGCTGAGACTATACATCACCTGGTCTCTGCATACTTCAGGGAAATGCCTCACTGGATTTACCTGAGAGTATGCAAGTGAAATTTTATTTCCGCATTATAATTGTTGGCTTGCTGTTGGTATCCGGCGTCCTTCCCTCCCATGCTGAACTGGATCGGATTGAAGATATCAAAAAGGTCATTGAGCAGGACCCGCAAGACTATCTGGCCCACTTCGCCCTGGGCAATACCTACCGATTGATGGGCCTGTACGATCTGGCAATTAAAGAGTTCGAGGAAACTTTAAAAATCGAACCGCTTTATGTGGCCGCTTTGGAAGGGATCGGCGGCAGTTACGGGCAGATGGACGATTTCACCAAATCCCGCGACGCTTACATGAAGGCAGTGGACATTGACCCCAACTACGCCGATGCCCAGGCAGGACTGGGACTGGCTTATATCAAATTAGGCAAATACCAAAAAGCCGCCAAACATCTCAATATCGCGATAGAGATTTCACCAAACCTTGCACCCGCCCATTTCAATCTGGGTTTGTCCCTCGCCGCCATGAAAAAACATAAAAAAGCGGTGAAGGAATTTTTAAAGACACTGCATATCGACCCGCTTCACCCCGAAGCATTGCTGAATCTTGGACACAGTTATCTGGCTCTCAAAAAACCGGATAAGGCCATCGAGGCATACCGCAGTGCGCTCGGTCTCAATCCCTTTTTTTATTCCGGCTATACCGGCCTGGCTTCGGCTTATCTGAAGACTAAAAAGTATTCAAAGGCCCTGGCTCCGCTGGAAGACGCTATCCGCCTGCGCCCTCAAAGGGACGAAGCGTATCACCTTCTCGGCAAAGCTTATAATCGTATGGGGAAACACCAAAAGGCGCTCGCGAATTTCAAGGAATGGACCCGAAGCAACTACCGAAGTCCCGCGGCTTATTTTAATCTGGGGCTGTCTCTGGCCGGACTCGGCAAGCACGCAGATGCCATCGAAAATTTTGACATGGCACTGAGGTACAATAAGCAACACCATAGGGCGTATTACCGAAAAGGCCTCTCCTACAAGGCTCTCAAGTTACCCAAAAATGCTATCGACTCCTTCACCAAAGCCATTGAACTGTCTCCAAAATATTTCGTTGCCTATTACGCTTTGGGAAAATTGCAAAGTCAGCTGAAACAATATGAAGAGGCCGCAAGTGCGTTTGAGTCTGCTGTAAAAATCCGTCCCAAACACTTTATCGCACGTACGAAACTGGGCATGGTTTATGAAAAACTGGAGGCCCACGAAAAGGCACTGAATACATATCGTGAAGCGGTGAAGATCAATTCCAAATATGCTCCAGGACATTACCACCTCGGCGCCCTGCTCGGTAAGTTGAACCGTTTTGATAAGGCAGTCAAACCGTTAACAACAGCGTCCAAACTCAAGCCCAGGTCGGTGACCTATTTGTATGAGCTGGGCCGAACCTATCTCGCATTGGAAAAATTTAAAGACGCCTTGCCGCCTCTGAAAGCAGTCATCAAGCAGGACAAAAAACACGGTCCCGCTCATTTCGCACTGGGGCGCGCATTTGCAGAATTGGGAAAATACAAACAAGCCGTTCCGCATTTACAAGTGGCGGTGATGCAGGATCCCAAACAATCCGAAGCCCACTTTTTACTGGGAAAAAGCCTGTTCCATTTACATCGATACAAGGAAGCCTTGCCCCCATTAAAGCGAACCACCGAGTTGAATCCCAAACATCCCTCAGCCTGGTCCACTCTGGGGTTCACCTACTGGAAACTGGAACGGTATCAGGACACCATAGCGTCCTACGAAAAAGCCGTCGAAATGAGCCCGAACAAGGTGGTCGCATTCAGTCATCTAGGCTCCGCGCACACTCTGCTCGGGCAACATGCGCGCGCTGTGTATTATTTCGGCAAAGTGGTGGAGATGGAACCGGATAAAGCGAAAAACCATTACAATTATGGCCTCGCCCTGGAACTGTTAGGACGTAAACGGGAAGCCACCCACCAATACAAAAGGGCACTCGAACGCGACCGCAAATGCCTCGACTGCTACCTGAGCCTCGGCTGGGTTTTAAGCGAACAAAGACGCTACAAGGAGGCCCTGCAACCCTTCCGCCAGGCGACTCGCATTGATCCGGCGAACGCCGACGCCCATTTCAGTCTGGGCTGGACCTACGGAGAACTGGGCCACCACCGCGACGCCATCGGTCCCCTCACCCGCACTCTGGACCTCGACCCCAAACACGCCTCCGCCAAACTCCGTCTCCAAACCGCCTACCGCTTGATGGATACCGCACCGGAAGCCGCTACAGACGACACCCTGGTCACACCTTCTGGTATCCCCATAATCGAGAAATAAGCAACAAACTAAACTTCAAAGTTTCCATAGATAGATTGGTTTTTATTTGCAGTGATGAATCCTCTTAATGGAATCCATCCTGGAAAGTTGCAAATAATTATGCATCAGGAATATGAATTCCATCCATTGATGCTTCAAAATCCTTTGTATTTCTGGTTACAAACTGGATGTCCAGGGATTTTGCAGTGGCATAAATAAAGCAATCGGGAAGCTTTAAACGAAATCGTCCCCTAATATTTAGTGCAAGTTTAAAATTTCTTGCATTAGGGTAAACGACTTCGAAGATATCTTTTAAAAACTGACGGGATTCTTCTAATCGGTTTTCCGAGACTCCCGCTAAATATTCGATCAGGGTATTCACGTAGATAAGTCGATGATGAATTGAAAAATTCTTGAGTTCATCTTGGTTTTCAAAAATAAAACATATACAATACTGTATATGAAAAAAGATTCAATGATCCGTACACAGGTATACTTATCCCAGGATCAGGAGCGGGCATTAAAGGCCCTTGCTATCAGTTCCGGAACGCGGCAAAGTGAGCTGATCCGTGAGGCAGTAGACTTGCTCCTGGCAGAAAAGAACGTTCAGCCATATCAGTGGAAACAAGCTTTATTCTGCATGAAAGGCATTTGGGCGGATGATGCAGATGCCGACAACCGTATGCAATCCATTCGCCAGGAGTTTGATCGTCAGAAATGGTAAACTTTCTGCTGGACACCTGCATTCTGATCGATTTGTTCCGTGGAAAGGAACAGGCCGTTCAGTTTTTTGGAAGTTTGGAAAATCCGCCTTTCTTATCCGCGCTTACACTTGCTGAACTCTATGCGGGCGTTCGCGAAGGTAAGGAACGCACTGCGCTTGACAATCTAGCCCAGCATCTTCCGGTGATCCCTTTAACAGAAGATATGGCGATAAAGGGTGGTTATTATCGTCAGCAATACGGGAAGAGTCATGGAGTGGGAATCATGGATGCTCTAATTGCATCTTCCGCCGAGCAAAAAGAACTCACTCTTGTTACAAGGAACCTCAAGCATTTTCCAATGTTAAAAAGTCCTCTCCGCCCATATTGAATTGATGGGTCAGGACAGGCTTTTGGTATGAATCTAAAATGCCATTTTATTTTTATGGTGGTATCACACGAATCACTCATTTGATCCCCTACGGTTGGCCCAAAGAATGTGCGGCTTACCCACGAATAATTTCGCAAAATTCTCCCGGACCCACCTCACTTTTCATAAGCTCTTTAAAACAAGTGTCTTTAAAATAACGGTTCCATCAATAAATGGGTTGACAGCCCAATGATCGGCCCCTATACTGCCGATTTTAATTTATTTGGCTTCTTTTTTTGCCCTTTGGGTTTATAATTTTTAGTGGCAATTTAATCGAGATTTTCTCTATATATACATATTAAACACTTTTTAAACGAACGGTAACTCTATGGAAACGACAGAAGCCGTAGAAGAAGAACAAGAAATAAAAGATCCTAAAGCCGCCGAGGAAATTTTAGCTTCTTTCCCGCAGAAAAAAAGGCATTTGATTCCCATTCTGGACAAAATTCAGCAGTCCTACCGCTATTTGCCCCCGAATATTATGGAATTGGTAATGCAATACCTGCGCATCTCGCGCGCGCAATTGTACGGGGTGATTTCCTTTTATCCGCAATTCCGGATTGTGGAACCTGGTAAATACATCCTCAAATTGTGCTATGGGACAGCTTGTTTCGTGAAAGGCGCCCCCATCATCGCGGACAAAATCAAGGAAGTTTACCATATCGGAGCGGGCGAAACTGACGCGAAAAAACTGTTCACTCTGCAATTGGCGTCATGCCTTGGGAACTGTGGCGCGGCCCCTATGGCTATTATCGGCGATGACACGCATGGATCGATTGATCCTGAAGTGACCCAAAGCCTGCTGGGCAGTTACGAAGATAAAGAATAACCGGGAAGGAGAGGAGACCCATTCTTCATGAGCACCGTTGAACGTAAAGATATCAACTTCAAAATTAATGGCAAAGAGGTCACGGCCAAAGAAGGCACGGTGATCCTGGACGTCGCCAAACGCAACGATATTCCAATCACAAACCTGTGTTCGCACCGCAACCTGAAACCTTTCGCGGCCTGCCGGACTTGTATGGTCGAGGTGAACGTCGACGGTAAAAAAGAGCTTGTTTATTCCTGCACGCACCCCCCGGAAGATGGTATGGAGGTTTACACCAACACTGACGAAACCAACCGCTACAATAGTGCGTGTCTGGAAATGCTGTTGGTGGAACATCCCCTCGATTGCCCGATTTGCGATAAGTCCGGCGTATGTCCGCTCCAGGACAACACGGATGCTTTGGGTATCTTTGACGGCCGGTTTGAAATCAACCGCCGCAATGAGCCGAGCATCAAGACCAATCCCATCATTGAGTTTTACCTGAATCGATGCATTATGTGTGGCATGTGTGTGCGCGCCTGCGACGAGATTCAGGGTGTGCAAGCGCTGGATTTTCATAAGCGCGGAATGAGCGTCACTATCGGAACGGCCAACGAAGAGCCTCTCGATTGCGAATTTTGTGGGCAATGTATTACGGTATGCCCCACGGGTGCTTTGATGGACATGACGTCGGAAGCACGTGGTTTGGCGGCTTTGTTCGCCAAAACGGAGTCCACTTGCGATTATTGTTCCTGGGGCTGTTCAGTCCGGTTGGAAGCTAAAAAAGGTAAAGTGGTTCGCATCGAACCTATCGATGATGAAAAAGTTGGGATCAACAATGGCAACCTGTGCGCTAAAGGCCGGCTTGGACACGGCATTATTCATAACGACGAACGGATTCAAAGTCCGATGATGAACGTCGGCGGCAATTTTAAGGAAGTCTCCTGGGAAGAAGCCATTGAAGCGATTGCTGAGCGCATGCAAACCACTGTCAATAGAAACGGTGCCGGGACGGTTGCTGGTATTGGCGGCGAAAAGTTGACCAATGAGGAAAGCTATCTGTTCCAGAAGCTGTTTCGAGCGGGCTTGGGATCCAATCAGATCACGACACTGCAAAACCTGCGCGCCCCATACATCAATTCCTTCATGTTGAAGTGTTTTGAAAACGGAATTCATTCAAAACCGATCATGGAAATGGAAGAGGCTGATGTTGCTCTGGTCTTCAACTCGGATCTGCCTTCTGAGTATCCGGTGGGTGGCAATGCGATTCGCAAAGCGGCGATCAATTTTGGCGCAGATATCATTATTGCGAATCCACGTAACGTTATTTTTAATAGTGAAACGAAAAACGATATCCGCTTGCAGTTCAGTGCAGGAAGCGATTTGGTGGTTGCGAATCGTCTTACCCGGATTCTGATCGACTCCAATATCGTGGATGTAGACAAACTGAAAAAAGCAGTTCCGAATTACAGTCAGATGACCAAATCTTTGTCGAAATACACCGCCAAGTTTGCGGAAAAAGCAACGGGTATTAATGACGATGTGTTCACGCAAGCGGCGGAATCCTTCGGGAAAAAAGCTGACCGTTTTGTTTTGATTGGCAACGATATTCTGGAAAACGGCCAGGGTCAGGAAATCCTGGATGCGCTTTTAAATCTGGCAATCGTAGTGCATCATGGCGGGGAAGGAAGTGTTAGTATTTATCCTCCACGCGAACATGCCAACTCTCAGGGCGCTATTGATATGGGAGTGGCTCCCCAGTTCTTGCCGGGGTATAAAGGAACCGATGATCAGACAGCTCTTACTTCATTAGCAAATGCCTGGGGAGTTGAAAGTCTTTCTTTTGAAGGTGAGAACCTTGCCGAAGCTTTACTGGAAAATTGCCGAAACGGGTCGTTGAAATTCCTTTACATTGCCGGTGAAAATCCGGTCAATTCCTATTACAAAGGTTCGTTGGTTCGGGAAGCGTTGAAAACCGTATCATTCCTGGTGGTTCAGGACCTCTACATGACCGAAACGGCAGAGATGGCTGACATCGTTCTTCCTGTCAGTTCGTTCGCCGAAAAGGATGGTACGTTTACAAATATTACCCGACACGTTTTGCCCGTGAATCATGCGGTCATTCCTGAAGGTAATTCCAAACCGGACTACGATGTATTCTGCGAAATTGCCGAAGCCCTTGGCAAGCCTTTTAGCAATACGGACCTTGCAGACGTTCAAAATGAAATCGAGCAAGTCATCCCATTGTATAAAGGCCTGATGCCTGGTGATAAATACGGTCAATGGCCTGCTGATTCGTTTGCTGAAAACCCTGAATTTGCATTGGCTTCCGAGTTCAAGGAAACATCCGATAAAAAAGATTTTCCATTTAAACTTATTTCCAACAATCATATGTTCCATAGCGGGTCCCATTCCCAACGGTCATCAGCCTTGAAGGAAATCGGGCCTGAGTGCCGTGCCGGAATTCATCCGGAAGACGCCAAAAAACTAAAGTTGCAATCAGGCGATACCATTCAGGTGCAATCGGAGAATCATAAGTTTAATGTACCTGTCGAAGTTTCGTTCGTATCCACTCAGGGTACTGTTTACATTCCCAAAAACTGGACGGAAATTCCGGTGAATATGCTACGCAATGGTGAAGAAGGCCTCGTTTCGGTAAAAATTTCGAAAGCGGGTTAACCCTCATCTTCCTTAACTTTAATTTCATAACCTCTGTGAATTAGAACAATCTTATGGCCGACTTAAAAGAAAATTTAAAGACCGAACATCTGGTTTTGAATATGGGTCCTTCCCACCCTGCTACGCATGGGACGGTTAAATTTTTATTGACCCTGGATGGGGAAACTATCGTCGATTGCGTGACTGAAATCGGTTATTTGCACAGAGGTTTCGAAAAGATGTGCGAAAGCGTAACCTGGAATAATGTATTCCCTTACACCGATCGTTTGAATTATTGTTCGGCCATCATGAACAATATCGGCTATGCCCTTGCTGTAGAAAAACTGTTAGGCATTGAAGCCACTCCACGGTGCCAATACATTCGAATGGTGACTAACGAATTATCCCGTATTTCCGATCATTACACCAATATTGCGGCCGCTGCACTGGAACTGGGCGCACTCACCGCATTCATTTATTTCGTTGAGGCTCGTGAAATTGTTTGGGATCTTTTGGAAAAAGTATGTGGAGCGAGACTGACTTCCAATTATGTGCGCATTGGCGGCCTGATGTGCGACCTTCCACCGGGTTTTGCTGAAGATTTGGAAGACAGCTACAAGAAACTCGATCCCTTGTTCGATGATGTAGACAAACTGCTTACTAAAAACCGTATTTTTCTGGACCGCATGCGCGACACCGGTAAAATTTCCACCGAAGATGCTATTTCCTTCGGTTTCACGGGTCCCTGTCTCCGCGCCTGCGGCGTGGATTACGATGTCCGTAAGCAACACCCTTATTCGAGCTATGACAAAATTGACTTTGACATTCCGTTGGGTACTACCGGAGATAACTTTGATCGTTACTTGGTGCGCATGGAAGAAATCAAGCAAAGCTTTAAAATTATCAAGCAAGCGATGAAAGATATGCCTGATGGCCCCGTCAATGTTGCTAATCCATTTATGAGGCAACCTGCTAAAACTGACGTGTATAGCAAAATGGAAGAAATGATCGCGCATTTCAAGTTGACTATCGAGGGATTAAAACCTCCTGTTGGCGAAGTTTATTTCCCCACGGAAGCCGCCAATGGCGAATTGGGCTTTTATCTTGTCAGTGACGGTTCCGGAAAACCTTATAAATGCCGTGTCCGTCCCCCTTGCTTTTCCCTCACATCCGCGATGAGCCATATGATTAAAGGAGAAATGTTGGCTGATTTGATTCCGACCTTCGACATGATCAACATGATCGGCGGCGAATGTGATCGCTAATTCGTACCTTCCCTTCCTTTGAATTTGTAGCGCCAGCAAAATATTTTTATCTTTGATAGTATCGCTATGTAAAGCCAAAGCGTGTTTGCTCGCCCTGTTTTTCAGGCCTTATGTGGATTCCCAACCGAGAGCCCCCCACAATCCTTCTTATCCCTTTCATTTGAAACTTGGATTTTCGGCCTATCCGACTTTGACAAAATCACCCGGGAATTTTATTAAAAACAAATAAACTGAAAACACCTGAATCCTCTCCAATTCCTATTTAAAAGTTTCGAGTTCCAAAGGAGGAGTTTATGCGGTTTTCCAAATTTATGAGTTTCATTTTCCTGGGTTTGTCTGTCCTACTTTTATCCTCGATAATCCACAGCGATTGGGATCGAATTTCTCTAAAACTATGGGGTCGCCCAGGAGCATCCGATCTGGACTTTAACCAGCCCGAAAACTCGCCTGCCGTCGGGTTGATTTCCAGGGATGAGCAAATTACTACTGAGGTATTTCAAAACACTCACAATGCAGTTGTAAATATCGCGGCGACCACCTTAACTATGAATTTTTGGCGCCAGATTATTCCCAAACAGGGTCAGGGGACTGGTTTTGTTATCGATAAAAAAGGTTATATTTTAACCAATAACCATGTGGTGGAAGACGCCAATAAAATTTCTGTCACTTTAGGGAATGGATCCAAAGTGGATGCTGTTTTGATCGGGCGAGACCCTTCCTCCGATTTAGCTATAATAAAAATTCCTCAACGTGCAGTCCAACAAGTGGCGAAGTTAGGTGATTCTGATGAAATTCGAGTCGGGCAAAAAGCTATCGCCATTGGCAATCCTTTTGGACTTTCTCATACTTTAACTACGGGAATCATAAGTGCACTCAATCGCCAGATCCAGAGCAATGGTGGAGCTCTTTACCATCTTATCCAGACAGACGCGGCCATCAATCCGGGGAATTCCGGGGGACCTCTACTGAATTCCAATGGAGAGGTTATTGGTATTAATACCGCCATTTTCAGCATGTCGGGCGGGTACCAGGGAATAGGATTTGCCATACCCGTAAACCGGGCGAAACAGGTAGCCACACAATTGATAACCCGGGGACGGTATGCAAAACCCTGGCTGGGAATTTCAGGAATAGGATTAAACCAGGATTTGGACTCTCTTCTCAAAATTGGAATCCACGAAGGAGTATTAGTGGCAGGAGTTGTTCCAGGAAGCCCCGCTGAAAAAGGTGGCATACGTGGTGGAAAAACCGATCTGATTTACGGTAATTTAAGGTTATCGGTGGGCGGCGACATTATTCTTTCAATCGATGGAAAAAAACTGAAGGATATGGATGCTCTTGTCGCAGAAGTTAATCGCCACCAGGTTGGGGACCCAATTAGAATGCAGGTGTGGAGAAATGGAAAAAAAATAACTCTGGAAGTTTTATTGGAGGAAATGCCCGCATAACCTGTTTTTCAATCATAAAAAACACGAAAACATTAAAAATTTTTAATAACCTTGCCTTCAAGAAAAAATATTTTATTTATCTATCATGATCTTAAGATCTCAAATAATTTGGCTGGTGTCTTGCTGGTAGATTTTGACCTTACTATACACTCAAAGGTCGCGGCAATGCACCGGTAATTTTCCAATCCACTTCTTTTCTATGGAGGTTTGATATGAAAAAATTGGCTGTTATGTTCATTGCAATTTCTTTATGTTTCACTTTCGCCGGAAGTGCTTTGGCAAGTGATCCTCAGCCTGTTAATATTGACAGGCACTCCGTTTGGACCAACTGGATTAAGGAAGACCCCATGTATAAACCCACGCCGACTTATTCACATAATGGCAATGGGGAACATTCTAAGACTGAAACGATGAATGACAAAGTGAAGGAGTTTGATTTCTTAAAAGAAACGAGCTCTTATGATTATGAAAAGGAGACAAACAAATCTTCTTAAAAGTGATTTTCACAAAAACGGCTTCCCAAATGGGAAGCCGTTTTTTTTTGGATAAACAATCAAAAAGCGGCAATTAGAAAAACCAATTTCTAATTGCCGCTGATTTTTAATAAGGCTTTAAGAATAGTAAGCTCCATATCGGTAGGGAACATCCATTCTAGAGCCACTATCTTTCCAATCAGTTCTGCGGTACTTTTTCATCCAAAATCCCACCTTTTTTCCTGGCGATTTAAAACTCACAGGATCTTTTTTCTGATTTGAGTATTCCACTTTTTCTTTGGGTTCGGTTTCCATTACTGCTGTCATTATCATTCTCCTCTTTTATCTTATTGTTTGGTTATTTTTTAATCTTGATCTAACAGTCCGAACGCGAAATAGCTAACAAAACCCAACACAACGACGCCCATCAAAAGGGTGATCGCAATTGTTGTAGGTTCCATTGATAACACCTCCAGACGTTTAATAAATTATTATAGGGATTACCTCCCTCCCACTTTTTTAACCGGTGAGGCGACACCATCTTCATTCAAAGAAGGGCGAGCCCTGGCTCTTATATACATAAAAAACCTCCTTTCTTTAAATAATAACGGTTTGATTTGGCTTGGCTTTTAAAGATAAAAAGTTCCTCTTTAATGTGACTTAGAAATAAAATTAATCTCCTTCACTGTCAAGGCCATCCAAATTAAAATTTTTTTGTTGCGGCTTGACTTCTTAAAACCTGAATATTATTAATTCGACAATAGGGAATCACTTTGAGAGTTATGAAAAAACTCTCCGAGTTTAAAAAATGCTGTTTGGACTTTCCCTAAATAATCCAATACACAAGATTGTTTAAAACTCACTTCAGTATGGAAAGAAAGGAGAAAACATTATGAATCTTATCGCTTACCGACCTCAAAATGCTTTCGACATTTCTCAGGAAGTCAGGGATTGGATGAACCAGTATTATTCTTCCCCTCTCCAGGCTCCAACCTCTTTATGGCCTCGAATAAATGTATGGGAACAGGAAAACGGTTTTACCCTGGAAGCAGAGGTTCCGGGAATGAAGAGTGAGGACATCGAACTTGAGGTTTTAAATAATCAGTTAACCATTAAAGGATCTGTAATGAAGGATGCGAATAATGAAGCAACGCAACGAAACTACAGAATCAGGGAGTTCGAGCAAGCTCATTTTGAAAGGAGCTTTCACTTAGGGGAAGAAATCGATCAGGAAAAAATCAGTGCTCGTACCGAAAATGGAATTTTACATGTTACTTTACCCAAGAAAGAAAAAGCCCTGCCACGGAGAATCGAAGTTTCTCCCGGAGGTTAACATTTCCCTCTCCCTTTTGCCCGCGCCCATTTAGGCGCGGGCTTTTTTTTATTTCGGCTCCCGAAAAGCATTCTCAATGCTTTCTTTTGCCCACTTTTAATCTTTTAACTTTTCTAAGCACGGAATCAAGAGTAGACTATTGGCAAATATAAACCCTCAAACGATTTCATGGCCAAATACCTCAAACCCACCTTTTTTCTTTTAGGCTTATCTCTCTTCCTTTGGGCCATCACCCGGGTCGATTTATCTGAAGTCGCTTCCCTGCTGATTGATCTGGGCTGGGGATTTGTCTTTATTCAGGTGATCTATTTTTTTGTCACCTTTGTCGACACTTTGGCCTGGAGGAACAATTTCAAACCCGATGAAGTGGCTTCCATATCAAACTTCAATTTATGGCGAATTCGAATTATTGGAGAAGCCTTCAATGTCATCACCCCCTTTGGGACGATGGGTGGTGAGCCGGTCAAATCCCAATTGCTTAAAGATTGTCATTCCCTGAGCTTTAAGCAAGGCATGGCTTCCCAGGTCATCGCCCGCACGACCCTGCTCATTGCCTTGATCCTGTTTTTGCTCATCGGCACCTTTTTAATTTTTGATGCGAGTTTCGTTTCGGATACTTTTAAGCAGGTCAGTCTGGTGGGGTTGATTGTATTTTCTACTTTAATTTTATTGTTTTTTCTTTTTCAAGTAACCGGATGTTTGAATCAAATCACGTCATGGATTTCCAGGTTCCCGGTTAGTGAGCCCATCAAACCCCAGCTGGAACAATCGCAGGTTTTGAGCGATTTCATGGCTGATTACTATAAAGATCATCCGATGCGTTTTATCAGATCGGCGCTTTGGGGTTTATCGGGATGGTTGATAGGGATCGGGGAGCTTTACGCCACCCTTTACTTTTTGGGTTACCAACCTGATTTTAAGGATTTGTGGATCATCGAGTCATTAATTCAACTGGTACGGGTGGGCAGTTTTTTTATCCCCCTGAGCCTGGGAGCCCAGGAAGGGGGACTTGTACTGATCTTCGTTTCGATGGGAATGACAGCTGATCTGGGACTCACCGTATCATTCGTCCGCAGGCTGAAGGAACTCCTATGGGTGGGATTGGGATTGCAAATGTCGTGGAGTTCAGCCTTCAAGCCCGGAAAAATACAATGGGATGCCTCAAAAAGCTCTTGAATAAAACTAAGTCAAAAGTAGAAGCAAAAACTTAAAGAACGTCGCGCGAAACACCCCGGTCCGATTTTTTCATTCCAAAGGGAACCCGCCTCACGGAATCGGTAAAAACATCGCGTTCCTGCACTAAGCCATCATGTTTGGTTTTGATGGTTCCGATACGGTTTTCTTTGATCTCCTTGGCCGCTTCATCAAGAATATCTTCTTCCTTTTCCTTGGCCGCTTTTGCTGTTTCAGAAGGCTTTCCTTCAACGGATTGGGATTCAGCCGCCTGATTTTCCGCAGTCACCTCACTGGCCCCGGTTTCGGGAGCTTCCTCTTCCTGAGCTTCTTTCATGGAACCCTTGAAATTTTTGATACTTTTACCAAATGCACTGCCGATTTCCGGTAATTTACCGGCTCCGAAAATAATCATAATGATGACCAAAATAATCATCAATTCTGGAAAACCTATGCCCATCATAATCTCAATCTCCTAGACTGGAATGTTTTGGATTCAATCCCATAATATCATAACCTCAAAGGATGTACTAAAGTTTCCTTGGGTAAACCCATGCAAGGCCAAAAAAAGAAGCCGGATACTAAACCTCCGGCTTCTCAATTTCGGTTTGGGATTAAAGCCCCATTTTTCAAAATTTTTTATCTAATATGTGCATTCAAGATGGGAGAAATCAAAATGTGTTTGTTTCCATTGGCGTTTTCTTTGGCAATTTTGAAATGCATTGATGCCGCACCATGCTTTCCAAGCTTATCCAGCACCAATCCCTTGTTAAAATGAATTTCCCCAATCTTTGGACCATTTTTTTCCGCCAAATTAAAATGCTGGAGTGAAACATCCAAGTGACCCTGGAGGTAATGGGCGATTCCTTCCTGATTGTGCTTGATAGCGTCCACGGGAGATCCCGCAGGCAACTTCATTGGCGCTTCATTACTGCCAGCCATAACAGAAACTGGCATCATCAATCCTAAAATAACCAAAAGAATGAAAAGCTTTTTCATAGTGTCTTCCCCTTTTGAATAAAAGTTTATAACCTCCAATTCCTTCAATTGTTAAATTTATCATTTTTTTAGGAATCAAGACAAGCCTAAACTCTGATGCCAACTAGTCTCCAGACCAAAAACATGGGAGCCCCATACAGGTAAAGAATGATTCTTGCCGCAGACGAAAAACTGTGCTTTTATACCTGTAACTTTTATTCATTTTTCCAATGCTGGGGGATCTCACAATGGCCTGTTTTTCCTATTCGAAAAAAACCGGTATTAAATCAATTTTTATATTCACATTCTTCTGGATGTGTTTGGCGACCTGTTTTTTGACCGATGCATTTGCCCTTACCGATTACCAAAGAAAACAGATTACGGATAATCTGGATCATCCTAAAATGAAAATGAACACATCCATTTTTGACGGAACCCATTTTGTCGCTGGAACCGATAAAGCAAAAGCGGGCAAATATTACAAAGACTACGTCTATTACCTTAAACGGGCTTTGCGTGGATGGAAAATGCTTTCCAGCAGTGACAAAGGATCACCTGAAGCACAGGAAATCTTCGCCAGACTTGAGGAAAAGAGCAAATGGGGTCAAGCCATGCAAAAGGCTTATCCAACTTTCAGTGCAAACAAAGGCGTAGCTAAAGGGGCCACAGACACTAAAAGGAAACAAGTTCCGAGTTCAGGTGGAGGCATGACAAGTTACCAAAAGCAATCCGTCACACACTATCTCGATGGAAAGAATATGAGACAAGACACAACCATATTCGACGGCAAAAATTTTGTTAAGGGAGCCGCATATCAAAAGGTAAAGCAATATTACAATGGATTCATTCGGGATCTGAATAATGCTAATAATAAATGGAACAGCAACATCTCGCCTTCCGCCAAAGGTTCGGCAGATGGCAAGGCTCTATTAGAACGCCTCAATGATGCCAGCGAGTGGGCCAGGGCCATGGAAGCCCAGTACCCTGCTTATGAAAAAGGTCAACTCGCTCTTATCCAAGCTAATAAAGACTCCAAGGCCAAGGCAAAAAAAGCGGCACAGGCAGACAAGGCCGAGCATCAAAAAGTTTGCCGATCATTTATGAAACAAGCTATGCTCCCGCTTAATAGAGATCCAATCACTCGCCTGATCCAGCAACTGAAACACAACAACCAAAAAATCGGGACCCCGGAGCAAGTTGAGACCCATGCAAAAGTTGCCGCCCAGGTAGACTCCGTTTGTAAAGGTATCGACTATGCCAAATTAACATCAAAGCCCTGTTATTACGTTATCAATGGCCCCCATAATGATCCCGTAAACTGGTGCGAAGCTGCGGCAAAAAGTGGGGAATTAATCAAGGCAGCTGCCCTCAATAGTGCCAAACAGACCATATCTATAGTTGGAACAGCATCAATTCAAAGCCCGAAGGAATTTATGGACCGCGATGGATGGCTAACTTTTGAAGGTAAGGTTACCTATAAAGACAAACTCTTTTTCAGTTCCCATGGGCGCGAAAATGTCATGGGCTCAGTCAAATCTCTATTAGCATCGGTTGGGGTGGAAAATGCGGAGGAGACTTTATGGGGAGAACAAAAAGGACGTTTAGACACTCTGCGCAAGGAAGTCGAAAAAACTGCAGGCACCTGGAAATCACCTGAAGAAAAAGCGGGCAACTACAGCACGAAACTGGCCCGCAATCAAATTCAGAAAATGCATCCCGATGCAAAAATTCACAAAGCATATCTCAGCCGGGCCAGTTACAAGATTCACAAAAATGCCTTAGGCGTCCCTTTAAGAAAAACCATGCCAGGTTATATCCTGTTCAAATTGCCAGACGATCCTTTTTGCCAATTGCGGTCTTACACTCTGACTGAACAATATGAGGGTGGTGGTAAATACCAAAAGGCGTCCGGCGTTCGCATCGGGTATGTCCGTTTTCAGAAATGCCCTTGAGGTTTAATCCTCTTCAAGGTGCAAAATCCAATTATTATAAATCCATGGAGAAAATTCGACCTTGGATAAATCCACAGAAGGATCTATCAAAGGACTGGGCTCTCTGAAATTCAAAGACACCGTGGAATCCGCGAAAATCTGATATCCTTCGTAGCCTTGCCAATTCAGGGTATCTTTTATATAGGAAGCGTATTGGAGAATCATATCCGGGCGACCCGACATTTTTCCAATCTGGCGCTGAGTTAAATCGTCCTCCATTCTCCATTTCCACATCTTCCCGGTTGATGGGTCGCGGATGACGAAACCAATATCTCCATATTTATCCCTAAGTTTCATATGCCATGAAAACCGATGGCCTTCTTCCGTCCAGTTGACATTTCCAGGGTACAGCCAATGGCGCAATGGCAATAAAATTTGAATTGCACAATAGATTCCAAGAAATATAAGGACGGAAATTCGGGGCTCGTTTTTTAAATTTTCATCACCACCACCCTCACCCTTTGCAAGTGATAGAAAGCGCAAAAAATATTCGTTGATCGTCTCTGCCTGTAAAAAAAGAACTGTGGCGGCAATCATTAAATAAGGGAAAATTCCAATTGAAAACATCCAGGCGTTGGTTAGGTGGAACATTAAAACAAGAAAGACCGCTATAGGTTTTGTTTTATTATTGAGCAATGCGAATCCAATGAACAAATCGAAAACCAGGCCGCCGTAGGAGAAAAAATAAACGCTGGGCTCGGATGTCAATACTTCGTTTATCCAGGGTAACGTGGTGGTGTCTTCCAGCCAATGGCGCATGGGTTCGCCTCTCAGCCAGTCAGAATTCAGTTTCGCCACACCGCCAAAAAAATAGACAATGATAATCTGGAACTTTAAAAGGAAAAGACACCAAAATGGAATCTTTGCGGTTTGAATCCCTGGTTTACGGCATGCGTCAAGGGACACGTTACGATGCGCAGGAATACAGAACATGAGCAATCCCAACAGGCATATAAAATAATAATGGTTGTTGTATTGGGTGCAATCGATTAAAAAGGCATAACTGTAGGTCAGGAAAAAGCATGCCGCGGCTATTCTGTAAAACAAACCCAGCGCAATAAATAAAGCGGATGTTCCCATCAGGATAAACACCAAGTACATCCAGTTGCCCGGCAATGGGCTCACAAAACTGAAAAGAGGATAGGTAAAAAAGAACAGAGGGTCTATATAGTATTTTTCGATTCTAGAATAAGCAAAATAACGCCCGATCTCCCAAATCATGATTAGGCCGAACAAAATTCGAAAGGCTGTAAGGGGAGCGGCATCGACGGGCCGAAACCAGAATGGATTGAAAAAAGGTTTTCCCTTCATGGACCAGGATAGTGATTTTTTAAAGTTGTCTGCCAGTAATATGGGGACCTCCAAAGGAGAGCCTTCGACCTCTTCTGCTCCCATCCTAATCCTCTCCCACAAGGGGCGAGGGGAAATTTTTGAAAGTATAACTCAGGCCACCAGTCCCGGCGCGGGAGCAAGTCACCCCCAGTCGCCCGGTGCCACCTCAAGGCGTTGCCTGGCTAGCGTTTGAGGATGCTTTGGGAAAAATATTTTTTGGGGATATCCACGTCGAACTGGATTTCATCGAACACATAGGTGGTTTGAGTGTTCGTTTTAAGCGTATCGCGGAAAATCACTTTTTTGGGGAACAGCCGATTCCCGATTTTTCGATAGTCCAGGTAATCCACCTTCTTCAATAATTTGCCACTTTTGGCATACAACTCTTCCTTCCGAACAATCTTTTTTTCGGGATCGACCCAGCCGAGGCGCGATTGATAGGTCGTGGTTTTGTCGTTGGCGATTAGGTGCAGAACCAGGTACTCTTTACCCTCAATAGTTTCCCTGCGATCCACCATGGCGTTGTAGGCCTTGCTCAATTTTTTATCTTCCATCATATCTTCATAAGACAAATCGCTACCCATCATGGATTGGCGAAGGAGGTGCCCGGCAATCAGCAATTTGCGGTCAGTGCGTGGTGTGTACATCCATAGTTTGCTATCACGCTTGAGCATTTTGGTCCCCTTTTCGCGGGCCGGTGATTTGTAAACGCTGTATGAACGAGTCACTCCCTGCATCCAGGTATCCATTTTCAGAGTGCGCACACGTCTTCCGTTATCAATAATCAGGCGTCCCGCGATAAACTTTGTGGTGGCCCAAAGGTTTTCGTCGACAGCGCGCACCAGGGCATTGGCGTCAATTTCCTCTGCAGAAATAAAAAAGACTGGCCACGAGAAAAAAGCGCCAAAACTAAATGTAAGAATGAATAAAGTTTTTTTCCATTGAGCAGGTATTTTTGAGATCGTATTCAGCATACAGTCACACTTCCATTTCGCGGAACAGATTGGCTTCCGAGCGTTTAAAGATGGCAAAACTGGCACACAGCGTACCCAAAGCACTGGCCGCCAAACCGGGAACGATGCCGTAAACAAAACCTTCCAGGCTCAATCGACCGCGCATGACATCGGTTAACATCATGCCTGATTGAGCAAAGGCATCGCCCATATCGACTCCCACTTCCTGCAGGTACCAGACCAATCCCCCGCCCAGAAGCGATCCCGCTAACGCTCCGGCACATCCAATGACCAAGGCTTCGAACACCGCGAGACCCACCAGGCGTATATGAGTTTCTCCCAAAGCCAGGCGCAGACCCATTTCCCCATAGCGGTGAATCCCGTTCAATAAGGCTGCATTCCACAGTACCAGCACCATCAAAAAGGTAAAGATGACCAACAGGATTCCCCGAATCAACAAAAACATTTTCGCCATTTCATCCATATTCCGTTGTTCCAGAATCGTCAGCAAAATGGGATCATCATCCACATACCAACCAGCGGGCGGCTGACTCTTCAATGCCTTCAATTCAGGTTCCAGCTCCATTTTCCTTCTGCCATAATCCTGAAAAGCCACACGCGATGGGAAAAACCCAAGCCACTCGGTGACCATGTCCTCCATATAAAATGTATCCTGCGCATCTTTCAAATCAATGAGGGCCATTTTTTTGTCCATGGCAAACACACCGAACCGGATCAACCCTGTCACCTTGTAGTTATCCGATGCCAGGCCGCCATCAAAAGACTGCCCGATCAATGTAACGCTATCGCCGGGTTGCAAATCGAGCGTCTCTGCCAATTGGTAACCAATCAACATTTCAAAACGATGTTGCGGAAGGCTCCCCTGAACTAATGACTTTTGAAGTTTCAACCGCTCAATCTCTGGAGAGGCGGAAGACAAATCCATAGCCATTCCCTGAATGGGAGTTTGACTCAATGTTTCACCCTGCTCATCCGGCACATCGAGAATGGCTCCCCAGCGAATTCTTGGCAACCATTGAATGGAGGTACCGCTGTGTTCTTCCAACCATTTCCCCGTTGCCTTTTGCCCACCCAAAGCCCGGTCCATCGGATTCAGATGTTCTTCATCGTAGTAAGCCTTGTTGACCAGGCGCAAGTGCCCGGTATCCAGAATGGAAGTCGTCTCGACCATGCTCATGAAAATCCCGTCCATAAAACCCAGCATGGTGATCATCAAAGCCACACCCACTCCCACAACAATGAAAGGAAACAAAAAACGCGTTTTATCCCGGACAATGCCCTGGATCAGCCAACGGATCATGTGATCGCCTTTCCTCTCAATGCAAGAGTGGGATCCATGTGAGAAATTTTTCGAACCGGCAACCATGCGACTAATATCGTCAAGGCAACCACCACTGTAATGGAATAAAAAATTTCAAAGGGATTGAACTCCAGGAAAATCGCATCGCGAACAGGGATGGTCGATTCCTCCAGGTGGGACACATCCAATCCTACGGTTTGAAACCACATGAACAAAGGTACAGCAATCAAACCCGCCACCACGACAGATATCCCCGCCGTGACGGCGCCTTCCCAGGTGAAAATTCGCACCACCTGTTTCGATTCCACACCAAGTGCCAGCAGGGTTCCGATTTCCTTTTGCCGTTTGAACACATTCAGGATTTGCGTGTTGAACACGCTGATACCCGCAAGAAACATCAGAATGATCCAGAGTATGATAGAATTTCTGCGGTCATTTTTCAGGAGGATGAGGAGATCCTTCATCAAGTCGTCCACAGAATGAAATTCCATATCTGGCACGGGCCCCTGAAATAACTCAACTGCCACCCAACTGACCTCCCCTTCCCTGCGCGCCATATCCTGTAAATGGTCCAGCCGCAACCACACCATGCCCTCATCCACTCTGGGATTCAACAATTTCACGACATCCACCACCAGGATATCCCGGGCATCCACCGCGCCAAATTTGTCCCGCCACTTCAAAACCACCGAATCGCCTTGTTTTAAATGGGTACGTTCAGCCATCTTGGTTCCGATAACCACGGGAATTTGATCCGTAATTTTTTCGGGGAATCGTTTCAATCCTTGCAAGGGCAAATCCAGCAATTCCTGGCCAGGTCCTACCCCACGCATTTGCACAGGGTACAGTCGATTGTTGGGAAAAATCTGCCCTTGCAGGATCAAGGTTTCCGCCTTTTGGTCTTCGGGCAAAGCTTTTAAGGAATCAGGGACAAGACCCGTATGATCCTCCCACTCAGTAGGAGACAGCAGGTCGAATCCGGCAATTCGGTAATGTCCCCCGGCCACATCGGTTTTGACCATGTTCAGGGTCGCGCGCGCCTGGAACCCATTCAACAGCGACAGGTTGAAGATAACCGTTACGATAGTGATGGCTGTGATGAGTACATTGAGAATCGAGCGCAATCCCTGTCGTAGAAAATTTTTTATTGCGAATTGAATGAGCATATTCATTCTCTAATCATTCAATGGTTGCTAACCTTCACTCCAACTCACCATTCCCGTTTTTGGCCTTGTCCCATAAAACGGCGCCGTCTTCCAACCGGACTTCGCGATTGATGAATTGGGTCACACGCTGATCGTGAGTCGAAAAAACAAATGCCGCGCCGTACTGTTCATTGAGATCCTGCATCAATTCCAAAATACGAAACGAGTTTTCGGTATCCAGGTTAGCTGTGGGTTCGTCTGCCAACACCAGTTTGGGCCGCTTGATCAAAGCCCTGGCAATTGCAACCCTCTGGCATTGGCCGCCAGACAACTCGGCAGGTTTTTTATTCGCCTGTTCGGTTAACCCCACTTTTTCAACCAAAGCCATCACTCGCTCTCGAGCATCCTGCTCCTTCAAATGGTTCAATAAAAGTGGAAACAACACATTCTCATAGACCGAGTAAACCGGTAGCAGGTTGTGCGATTGGAATATAAACCCGATATGCTGTTTACGAATTTGCGCTAACTCGCTTCGGTTCATAGACTCAAGTTGCGCGCCATCAAAAAGCACCTGGCCGGAGGTCGGCCGGTCCAACCCTCCCATAAGATTGAGCAAAGTGGTTTTGCCGGACCCCGAGGGACCGACAAAAGACATGAAAGCATTTTCTTCGATGGTGAGGGAGATGTTTTTGAGCGCAGGAAAATCCTGGTTGCCCACACGGTAGGTTTTGCTTACCTGTTTTAATTCCAGCATGGAGTTAGGGTTCAAATCACATGAAGGTTAAGGACAGTACAGTAGAATGGGGCTATCTAATACTATTCAGATATAAATCAATAAAGTCAAGCCCACTTTAGATTCGCTCCCATTAAACCGGGGGCTTTCCAAAAACAAACGGCCGGGTTCCTCGTTTCCGCCAAAGTTCCCCCCCCAGTTTCCAGTGAGGTACAAAAAGGCCTGATCGGTAATGGAATATTCGATTTGCGGTACGAATTGAAAACTGCCGTCGACCAAATCGATAAAGGTAAAAGCTTTCCACGCCAGACTGATCCCAATGGGCTGGTCAAGAAGCAAACCCAGTTGATGGATGGTATTGTCGCCCAACAAGTCCATTCGGGAAAACCCGTCTTCGCGAGTGGAAAAAAAATACTCAACCAGGGCATGCAATCCTTCACCCACATCAAACGTGTAATCGATCCCGAAAACTGTATCGAATCGGACAGGATTTCCCGCAACCCCCTGCTCGATATCCAGACGACCTTCATTCCAGTATCCAATAGTCTTTTCACCTTTCACATGATAGCCGAACTGGTATAGCTCCAGATCAAAATCTATCAAGGTGTCCAGTTCGGTTTGTGGATGGTACTGAAACACAGCACCCACATCCAGATCTTTCACCACCGCCTCGCCTCTAACTCCGACGATCGCCCGGTCGCCTTTCCTGGCAGGCACCACCCAGCTTTCCAGGGACGAAGTTGCATTTAAAAAGTAAGTCGCCCGTACCCCGTCCACTCCCTGGGTGAGTGGAGCGATGCCGGAAATATTACGAGTGTCGAACAAGCCCAAAGGACGATATAAGGCGCCTGCACCAAACAGAATCTGTTGCCTGCCACCACGCAGTTTAAACGTCTCGTTGTCGATTCGAATCCAGGCACGGAAAAAATCCGCATCAAAATCCTCACTCAAATCCGCCTCTTCGCGAGGACCCCCTACATAGTCGAATCGGCCGGTGAGCTCGTAGTCCACATTCCATCCATTGAAACGCCAGGCGTTGCCTTCCACACCCAACAGCAATTCGGCTTCTCTATCGACCCTTTCGAATTCCTCAGGCGGATCGACCACAAAAAGAGCGCGGGATAAAAAACGCGTTTCCCAATTGGTCTCAATCGCCCATGTGAACGAAGGAATACTCTGAAAGGCCAGGGCAATCAATAAAAGTCGTGCAAAGTTCATCAGGAATTGACCAGGGACTTTAAGGTTTTTTCGATTTGGCCGCACACGTATTCCCAATTGAAAAACTTCAATACCGCAGACCGTCCATTGGCCCCACAAGATGCTATACGTTCCGGGTCATCAAGCAACTGTGAAATAGCATCCTGCCAGGCCTCAGACGACATCGACTCCACCAACACCCCGATAGCGTGTTGTTCAAAAAATTCTTTAAGGCCTCCCACACCGTTGCTGACCACCGGTTTACCACAAGACATATAATCAAAAATTTTTAAGGGAGATACTCCCGGATGATCTTTCAAAGAGGCCAAACATATATCCGCGGAATTGATCCAGACCGGCACTTCCTCATAGACCTTTTGGCCCATAAACAGGACACGATCTTTCAAACCCAGTTTTTCACTGAGAGTTTCCAGAGAGGATCTTTGCTCGCCATCACCAACCATCATCAAATGCAGGTCTGGATATTTGAGCACAAGAGCCGGAACCGCTTCAAGTATTGGATCCAAAGCATGCCACTTTTTGAACGACCCCAGGAACAGGAGGTAACGCTTATCCTCACCCAGACCCAAACTCCGGCGGCATTCCTGCACATCTCTGGGTTGGAAAGATTCCGGATTTGCGGCATTACTCACCACCAAAAAATGATCCGGATCCAGTCCATAATCTCTGCAAAACGCAGAGCGTAAATGGGCGGAGGAGGTAACTATTTGGTCTGCCAGACGAAACAGGAAAAACTCCATCCAATGAACCATAAACACTTTCCAGGGGGAAACGGAATTCATCTTCATCTCATGAGTCGCATGACCATTCACCTCGACCACATAAATGAATTTAAGCAACAGACGGAGCCAGGTACACAGCCATTCCATTTGCTGGTGGCGTGTGTAAACCACATCAGGTCGAAGCTGAAAGTATTTGACTAAAAAAACAAAAAACAGGGAAAGGTAAAAGGAGATAAAAGTGACGGACGGTTTTTTACTGAAAACCGGGACGTAGGCCATCTTCACGCCATCCAGACTTTTTCTGCTACCCAGGTCCGGAATGAATAAAGTGATATCGTGTCCCAAAATTGCCATCTGGCAACAAAATTCGGAAACGTGCCGGGTGCTTGCATCTTCTCTGGAAATATCAATTCTCGAAAAATAAAAGATGCGCATTGAGAAAACCTTACAGGCTCTAATCGTCTGACCAGGCCGAGTCCCGGATAATTATTATATCAAGACGAAGCATTCCACAACTCTTTGACGATGACCCATTCAGAATTTTCCAGCTTCCAGATCAAGGTTTTTTTGCCAATATCCGAGAAACCGTCCGATTCGTATTTTTGAGTGAAGGAAATTTGAATGGTATCGGTTCCCTCAAGGATCCGGATATCGCTCATTTCGATATTAATATTGTGATTCTTAGTCAATGCCAATCGCCTGGCTTTCTCCCATTCCCCGTAACTCGAAGCTTTGTGGGAAAAGGTTCTCGAATAAAACCCAAGGTACTGCTCGACCCGCTGACTCTGCCATGCTTTTTTCCAGGCTAGCAACATGGAAATGATCACTTCCACAGTGTCATTAGGCTTTCCAACGGTTGCATGAGAAAGCGGCGATATCGACTCATCATCATCTTCCGAGGAAACCTCCGGCTGGAGTTTTGTAAAGGACGCGGGTGCCACTTTAACCGGCCTGGGTCGAGTCGATTTCATTGCTTTTGCAGGTTTCTTCTTTGCAGGTATATGGTCGGAAGTGAACAGAATCGCTTTGATCTTCTCCTTTTCATTCAACTCCTCGACCTGGCTCATTGCGCGAGACCTTGACTTAAAAGGACCCATCATAATCTTGTACCAAGTCCGTTCTTTTTTTGAAGTGAATACAAAAGCCGAATAGCCCTTTTTATTCAACTTTTTAATAAACTTGGTAGCGTTGGCCTTATCCAGATAAGCGTTCAATTGAAGCATGTAATTGGGGCTATCAAATACAATATCGGGGAGTTTTACTGCAAGAGGAAAGGACCAGGCGGTTCGGTTTCCAACCAGCAAAATGGCCATTAAAAAAACCGAACAGGCAATGCCCTTAACCAGATGATTTTCAGGAAACTTCAGTTTCTGATTGGAAATGATTTTGAGCATAACCTTTAAAGGAAAGCGTAGGTTGATTGCAAGGAACAAAATCGGGAAGAAGAATCATAAATTTCCAGTTGGAAATAGATCCAATCCGGGGCTTCCCCGCCTTTGAATACAATTTAATAAATTTTATTCAGGCGGGTTGTATCAGACGAATTCTGCCAATATTAAAGTTAAAGCATTTTTTTTAAATAAGGAACCAGTTGCCCAGCACCAACAGACGGGCCACGCGCACGGATTATACCATCTTTATCAATAATTAACACCGTAGGCATATCCCGTTGAATATAGGCCTTATGAACCGACATGGGCGGATCGAGGTAATAGGGAAAATCAATCTTCTTCGGAAACTGGCTCAAATATTCTTTCACATTCTTTTTAGTATCGCCGTTGGTATTGATCCCCATGACGACTAAATTGTCCGACGGGATTTGGTTTCTCACCTTTTGAAATTCCATAGCCTGATTCATACAGGGAACGCAAATATGGAACATGCCCATCAAGACCACTTTCCCTTTTAAGCTCGAAAGTGAAACCTCTCCGCCATCCATGGAAACAACGGAAAAGTCCGGTGCCTTTTCCCCCTGTTTAGGCGAACTGGCATAAGCCGGCAAGGTGATCAGCAAGAGAGTGAATGCGTATAACAGAATTTTTTTCATATAGCCTCCTTTTTGGGAATAAAAGGGGAGCTCAAAGGTCTAACTAAAGAGCCCTCATTTCCTATTTTAATTTAAGCCCGGCCCAAAAAAAACCTATTTTAGGGCACCTCTAAAAATTGAGAAATTAGAGGAATTTAGAATTTAAGATTGAAAAAGTAGGTAATAAATTTTTGTATTCGATTTATGCCGGGTATATGTTGTCCCGTTTTACCCCTGAATTTATCT
>JACAVV010000041.1 GCA_024648695.1 Nitrospina sp. | reverse complement strand
AGATAAATTCAGGGGTAAAACGGGACAACATATACCCGGCATAAATCGAATACAAAAATTTATTACCTACTTTTTCAATCTTAAATTCTAAATTCCTCTAATTTCTCAATTTTTAGAGGTGCCCTTATGAATAATAAATCCTTGAAAATTGGTATCATCGGCCTTCCTGGATCGTGGTCTTCGGAACATTTGGCAGATGAAATTGAACGGCAAACCGGGCATCGGTCCTTGATCCATATGGAAGATGTGTGTTTCGATCTGGAGTCGGATACCATCCACAATAAGGGAACTGAATTAGCAGGTTACGATGCTTTCATGATAAAAAAAATCGGGGCGGAATATTCTCCCGATTTATTAAATCGATTGGAAATCCTTACTCATCTTTCCCGAAAAGGGGTTCGATTTTTTTCCGATCCCGCAAGAATTATGGGGTTGTTGGACCGCATGAGCTGTACCCTGAAGCTACAACAAGGCAAGGTTCCTATCCCTGCGACCGTTATAACAGAAAACCTTGAAGAAGGTTGGAGTGCAGTAGAAGATTATGGCAGGGCGGTTTTGAAACCTCTGTACACTTCCAAGGCCCGCGGCATGAGAATTATTGAAGCAGACAACAGGGGCCGCGAAGAATTCGAGGAGTTCAAGGCGGAAGGAAACAAAATGCTTTATATTCAAAAATGGGTGCCGCTTCCGGGTAAAGATCTTGGCATCGTGTTTTTAGGTAACGAATACCTGGCCACCTATGCCCGAGTCGCTAAAGAGGGCAGTTGGAACACGACCACCAATTCGGGAGGAAAATATGAAGCCTTTGAACCCTCACAGGAAATCATTGATCTTGCACAAAGGACCCAGGCTCTTTTTGGATTGGATTTCACCTGTGTCGATTTGGTAGAAACAGACGACGGCCCAAAAATTTTCGAGGTTTCCGCCTTTGGTGGTTTTAGAGGGTTGAAGGAAGCCAATGGAATTGATGGTGCTGAATTGTATGTCAAACACGTACTGAAAGAGTTAAATCATGCCTGATCCAGGTTCTTCTATTAAAGAAATGGTCGAACAATTAAAGCAGGAGCATTCGACAAACGAATGCCTGCGTTTGAGCTTTGAGCAGTGCCAGGTGGCTCTTTGGACAAATTCCGTCCATCTAAAAGAAATTTTGACGGATTACTTTCGAGGTTTTGTAACCACAGAAAAATCCGAGTCGGGGGAAATCAGCGTTGTTGCTATTGAAGGTCTCGAACCTGTATTCGATACAGAATTTACCATCAAGCAACCCGATCCCGGAAAAACCAAAATCAAAGAGGAATACATCGATTTCCCCGACGGCAGAGTCGTTCGCAAAAGATTGACTGGAATGGTTTTCTATTTCGGTTCAGGTGACAACCTGGCCATTGGCCCTTGCCTGGAAAACCCGAACCAGGTAATCAATTTTATCAACAACCGGTATATTGAGTGGTTATTAAGAAAAGATTTTCTTCTGGCCCATGCCGCAGGAGTTATCTGGAAGAACAAAGGAATCGCCATGGCCGGATTTTCCGGTATGGGGAAGTCGACTTTAGCTTTGCATTTTATGAGCAAAGGATCAGATTTTGTCAGCAATGACCGATTATTGTTCAAGCAGGAAGGTTCCGAATATATTATGAAAGGAATCCCTAAGCTTCCCAGAATAAACCCTGGAACGGCTCTCAATAATCCTGATCTGAAAAAAATCGTTGCCCCTGAAGATAAAACGCGTTTTGAAAAAATGGATCTGCAGGAGCTTTGGGAACATGAAGAAAAATATGACGTGTTTATAGATCAATGCTTCGGAGACAATAAATTCAAACTATCACACTCTTTGGATTTGATTGTTCTATTGAACTGGAAACACAATTCCGAACCAACCCAGTTAAATGAGATTTCTTTGGAGTCCAGAAGGGACTTATTGCCGGCTTTCATGAAATCTCCAGGCCTGTTTTATGAACCCGAAGAAAACGCATTGATTGAGGATTGTTCTGAAGAAACTTACATTGATCATTTACAAGGGTTTCCAGTAGTAGAAATTAGCGGTCGTGTAGACTTCGAGCGTGCTATTGATTTGATATCCGATTATTTGGACCCAGACAAAAATTCATTGGAAAGGAGAACTGTAATGGCAAAAAAAAACATTAGTTTAAAAGGTGAGATGGATACCAAGCGTGCTATCTCATATTTGGAAGACATTATCAAAGGTTTGAAAGAAGGAACCATTTGTATTCAACAGGGAACCGACCTTGTGACATTAAAGCCCTCATCCACTGTTGATATGGAACTGGAAGCAAGCCTGAAAGAAGATAAAGAAAAAATCAGTTTAAAATTAGCCTGGAAACAACCGACGGAAATTGAAGAACCGGATAAGGATTTCAAAATCTCTTTTGAAGAACCTGTATCTACTATTGCAGAAGGGGAAGAAGAACCCGTTCCCGCAGAATGATTTATAATTTATAAGACAGAAAAACCACATTTCAGGATACTCCTTGAAATGTGGTTTTTTGAGACCGCAACCTTCCTTTTAGAACCCAACTTGGATTTAAAATTTACCAAAAAAAAATCCTTTCACCCAAATCAAGGTTAGCAGTGTCACGCCCAGGGCACCCAATACATCGATAGGTATTCCTGTCCGCACCATTTTTGAAACTGGAACCCAACCGCTCCCCATAACTATGGCATTGGGGGGAGTGGCTATCGGCATCATAAACACCAATGTCAATGACAAAGCCGCTGGAAACATAAGAAGCAAGGGAGGGACTCCGGAAGCTTCCGCCGTCGCCGCAATTATTGGAAGGATCATAGTAGCGGTGGCGGTATTGGATGTGAATTCGCTCATCATTGTAAGGCAAAGGCACATCGCTGGAAGCGCAATCCATAAAGGAAGAGAAGCCCAGTTAACAAGTAGCTGTCCGAACCAAAGGTCCAGGCCGGTTTTGGAAAATCCCGCCGCCAAAGCAAACCCCCCGCCAAAAAGAAACAGAATATTCCAGGGCACACCCTTTTGAACCGTCTGCCAATCCAGAACAAATACATGGTCCCGCCCCTTTAGCTTCAGAGGTCGCAATAGACCCAATGGAAATACCATCAACAGAATTCCCATTCCAATAGCCACCGTAGAGTCGTGGATCATGTCGGGTCTTGAAAAAAGGTCAGACCAACCTGGAATGCTGATTGCTCCGACAATTAAAGGTTTTCGAAACAACCACAGAAGTGCTGTCATCAAGAAAACGCAAATCAAAAATTTCTCGACCTGTTTTAGTGGCCCCATTTTTTTTAATTCCTGGCGAAACAGAATTCGTGTGCTTTCTGCCATCTCAATTTTATGCAAGGGAAATGGGCTCACCCAGTGGCATAAATAGATCCAAAGCAAAGGAATCATGGACACCACCAGAGGAAAGGTCATCAACATCCAATTAAAAAAACTGATCTCTCCATGATTGGAAAAGCTTTTATTGTAAAACCCGGCGAAAATAATATTCGGAGGCGATCCTATTAGAGTTCCCAATCCACCGATGCTGGCTGAATACGCAAGGCCCAGCATCAGTATGCCTCCAAAACCTTCCTGGATAGCCCGTTTCACTCCTTTTCCCCGATGCCCATCCAAACTGGCTCCAGAGGAGATCCGTTTCACAACAACCAAAGCCACTGGCAAAAGCATCATTGTAGTTGCAGTATTTGAAATCCACATGGATAAAAAAGAGGAGGCGATCATAAACCCGAGAACGATTCTTTGCGGATTGGTACCTATCTTTTGAATAATCGTCAAGGCTATCCGTTGATGAAGATTCCATCGTTCAATAGCCAGGGCAATCATAAATCCACCAAGAAACAGAAAGATCAAATGGTGTGAATAATAAGGCGCTACCTCGCGGGCGGGCATGATTCCCAAAAGGGGGTACGAAAGGAGAGGTAATAAGGCAGTCGCCGCAAGGGGAACCCAATCGCTGATCCACCAGCAAGCCATCAAGGCTACCAGTCCTAATAACCTCGCCGCAAGGGGTGTCATATTCGGAGGATGGGGGATAAAAAAAGAAAGGAAAAACAATACCAGGCCGGCCCCAAAGAAAAACAACTTTCTTTTATTTTTTCCTTGAACCTTTGTCATTCTAGATTAAAAACAGGAGAGTCCAAATCATTTCCTCTAAGCGCGCATTAACTTTGCGCCCAGACCGATGGCCAAGTTTCGATACAAAATCAAACCAATATCCGGACGTTGACGGATGAGCCGGTTGAGTCCTTCCCGGGAAATACCAGCGACCAAACCTCCACATTCAGCTTTGGCTTCTGCGGTGTGAGTATCCCCAATCAAAAGAGCACGCTCCCCAACCGTTTCACCTTGCTCTACATACCCAATGGACTCGCAATCAGAACCGTTGGTAATTGAAATGCGGCCTTCCAAAACCAAAAACATTTCTTTAGAATCTTCATCCACCCTGAACAATCGAGTTCCCTCATACATTGATACCAGTCGACACAAGCTTGCCAGTTGTTGGGTTTGCTCAACGTTTAGTCCCCGGAACAAGGAAATCCTTCCAACAGCTTCCGCTAAGATGGGAGAAACCGATTTGCAGGTGAAAGATTGTATGACAAGATCGGCTATGGGTTTTACTTCTGCTATTATCTTAATACGTTTTGGATCCAAAATTTTGGTCACCTTGGCCATACGCACAACATCGATCCGCTCAAAATCGCAAAATACCATTGCTGGAATGTATGCAACTGGAGTAAATCCGAGTTCCAGCAAAGTCCTCTGCATCTTGGGTGCATGAGCATTGACGTCGGCCTCAAGGTACTCAACACCCAGAATCCGAGCCTGTTCCAATACCTGTTCCAATAGGTAGCGAACTGGAAAATCGTTCGTACTGATAAGCTCAAAAAGCTTCAATAAGCGCTCGTTTTCGTCGTGAATAAAACCCAACGCCCCCACCACCGGCCCAGCCTTACCCAGGGCATCTAACCCGCGTGCCACCAGATATTGGGCATGAGCTGCTTGCAAACGAAAAAAACCATAATGCAATCGCATCGGACCGAACAATTCCCGATGGCTCACTCGCCCGCGTTGAATTTGAAGCAGGGAGGGCAAACCTTCATTTTGGAGGTTATCTAAAATAAACTCCCGACAATGGGGATATGGGGGTGATTGGTCATCAATCACGGCATTGCAATCCAGGGAACAATGAGCCAGGGCGATTTGAGACAGTCCATAAGCTTCAGGGATGATTCGGGGATGGTTACGCCGCATTTTTAAAGCATCCCCAAAATACCGCACAAATAAGGCCATCGATTCTCTGAACTCGGTTAAGGGCAGTTTTAAGGGAAGAAAACCCACTGGTACGAATCCGTTTTTGAATGAAATTGTCTGTGAAAAGGTATGAGACGTCCGATTTTCTACGAGTCCCACATGCAGACGGTTTTTAACTAACTCGATCCGGTGTTGCATCAGCCGGGTTCCAACGCCTCTTCCCCGTGGCTGGGGATGCACCACCAAGCGGCCAAATTCCGCCAACAGATCCGAATGGGCACCTATGTCCAAAATCACTGAAGCAGTTCCAAGGATGTCTCCCGTACGAGTATCTTCGGCTACAAGAAGAACGATATCATCATTGAACACTGAGCGCTTTAACCATTCCGTATCGTAAAACTGGGGATAAGGGTATTCAGAACTATAAATCGAATAAAAGATATCGGCTATAGCCCTTACATCGCTTTCATTTGCTTCCCGGATTTGAAAGTTTTCCGTTTTCATAAGCTACCCCGAAAAAGAGCCTTCCCCGCAAAGTAAGCAACACGGGCAAACCAAGCGGCACCTACAGCCAAAGCCCGCTCATCGAAATCGAATCGACTGGAATGTGCTGGAAAACCTTCTCGACCCGGCGCTTGTCCTCCAAACCGTATGTAACACCCTGGCACTTTTTCTAGATAATAGGCGAAATCTTCTCCACCCATATTAGCTGTATGAAGCGGCTCGACATGGTCGGCGCCCACCACATCAATAGCCGCAGATTTTGCAAGGGCTGTCGGTTCCGGTGCATTGACCAGGCTTGGCGTCCCGAATTTGAACTCCACAGAAACCTGCGCGCCATGAAGTTGTCCGATAGCCTTTGCCATACGCTCAATTGATGATTGCAAATGGGTGCGTACGCTTTTATCCTGCGCCCGAATGGTTCCCTCAAGAATAGCCGAACCTGCAATCACATTTGGGGCTGTTCCGGCATCAAACCTGCCAATAGATACAACCGAAGGATGCGCAGGGTCCACCTCCCTGGAAACGATGGTTTGCAAAGCTGTTACCATAAGACTGGCTACGACAATCGCATCACAAGCCTCATGGGGCCGCGCTCCATGGCCTTGCTGACCCTGAATCCGAACATGAAACGTGTCGGTGGAAGCATTGACTGGACCTTCAGTAACAATCAGAGTCCCCGCAGGATAACGGCGGTCCAGATGACCGCCAAAAATGATACCTACATCATCCAACACTCCCTCATCTATCATTGATTTGGCACCGGTACCCAACTCTTCCGCAGGTTGCCAAATCAGGCGTACAGGCAAAGGTAGAGGTGTTCCCTGCGTCAACAAAGCGGCGGCACCCAACAACATACTGCTATGACCATCGTGGCCACATGCGTGCATTATCCCATGGTTTTGGGAAGTAAAAGGCAATCCAGTTTCTTCCAGAATGGGCAAAGCATCATTATCTGCACGTAGTGCAACAAACGGACCCTTTTTTTGACCAGGCAAATCAGCAACCACCCCGGTTTTTTCAACCATGGTATGGTGTGAAATTCCCAACGTATCCAAATAATTTGAAATTTTTTCCGTCGTGCCGGTCTCATCTCCACTCAATTCAGGGTGGCAATGCAAGTCTCTCCGCAGGTTTACCACCGTATCAAACAAGTCCCGGGTGAGGCCAAATACCGTTTTACTGGAATCGTCCATAATTTTCGCCATCTTTCCTCTTCCGATGTTTAAGGATAAAAAGTTTCAAAATAACTTACACTGGCCGGTATTTTCTTTGAAGCCATACAAAACAAGGATTTCACAATGTCGGATTCTTTCAAATCTTTCAAAACTCTCTCCTATCTATCTTTAAGTCTAAACGCCAAATGTCAGAAAAATCTTCCTATATATGGTATAGATCCAATCGGAGCCAGTTAAATTCTATTTTGAAATCAAAAAATTAACCTTTTTGCTATAAAATGGAAAAACACATAATCATTTGAATTTTTATCTTGGATCAAAAGTTCACAGTGTCGACAAACAAAGATCTTCTTCAATAAATTTATACTTGAACCCTGCTATTATTCAGAATCCAAGCTCGAAGTTGTTGAACACTTTTATTCCAATTCATACCGATCCGTGGCATCCTTCACACTATAAAATCAGAAAAAAGCATAGGAAGATAAGCCATTTGCGCGACTTTTGAAAAAGTTTAGCAAATGGATTTTTAATGTTTAGAAAAAAATTGGTTTTATTTATCTGGCGTTAGTAAACCTGGAGAAAAACTATCATGCGTTTAAAAAACAAAACAGCAATCATCACAGGAGGGGGATCAGGAATCGGTCTTGCCTGCGCCCAAGCTTTTGTTCAGGAAGGAGCCAATGTCACCTTGTTTGGCCGACGGCAAAATGTTCTGGATCAGGCGGTTCAGGATTTGGGAACCCAGGCTTTGGCGGTTCCTGGTGACGTCTCCAAACCCGATGACTGTAAAGCTCTGGTAAAAGCCACTGTCTCCAAATGGGGCTCTGTTGATATTCTGGTAAATAATGCCGGGACCTTTGTGGGTTCACCGATTCATGAAATGGCTGACGAACAATGGGATCAGGTCCTTGATATCAACCTGCGCTCGGTTTTCATTTTGACCAAGTACGCATTGAACGAAATGTTGAAAAATAAATCAGGCAACATTATCAATATCAGTTCGATATTAGGACTGGTCGCCACTCCAGGTGTCGCCGCGTACAATGCTTCCAAGGGTGCATTAAACCAGTTCACCCGCTCTATCGCCGTGGAATATGGATCGCAGGGAATCCGGTCCAATACGATTTGTCCCGGCTTGATCGCTACAGATTTGACCCGCGACTTGATGAACGATAAGGAACTCATGGATCAATGGCGCAAAAACTATCCCATCGGACGGTTCGGGATCCCCGAAGATGTCGCTGGGGCCTGCCTGTTTTTGGCCAGCGATGAATCTTCCTTTATCACCGGGGCGACTCTTCCTGTAGATGGTGGATACACAGCGCTTTAGGAAAGGCTTGACTGAAGTTTTGCCGAATATTAGAATGCAGGGACATACCGCCTTCATTTGAATCCATTCTTTATTCAATCTCCGAGAGTTTTAATCTTCGATGATGGATACGCAATCGAGGTATGAGGTTGTCATCGGACTGGAAGTCCATTGCCAACTGAATACCAGAACTAAAATATTCTGCTCCTGTTCCACCGAGTTTGGCAAGGAGCCCAACGAAAACACCTGTCCAATATGCCTGGGCATGCCTGGCGTGCTTCCTGTGCTCAATAAGGTGGCATTGGAATATGCAATCAAAGCCAGTTTGGCGACTCATTGCGAAGTACAAGCTCTAAACCGCTTCGCCCGCAAAAACTATTTTTATCCGGATCTGCCCAAAGGTTATCAAATTTCCCAGTTCGAACTCCCTCTGGCGCGACACGGCTATATCAAGATACGCGCCAACGGGGAACAAAAAACAATCAATTTGACCCGAATCCATATGGAAGAAGATGCGGGCAAGTCGATTCATGGGGAAAATCTGGGGCACCCTGACAAAAGCTATGTCGACTTTAACCGAACCGGGGTTCCCCTGGTGGAAATTGTCAGTGAACCGGAAATGCGGTCTTCTGAGGAAGCCAGGCAATACCTGATGGAGTTGAAATCCATTCTGGAGTATTCCGAGGTGAGCGACTGCAATATGGAAGAAGGTAGTTTTCGATGCGATGCCAATGTATCCTTACGCCCATTTGGACAAAAGGAATTTGGAACCCGCACAGAGTTAAAGAACCTGAACTCCTTCAAATTCGTACAAAAGGCTATCGATTATGAGGTGGAGAGGCAGGCTCAATTACTGGATCAAGGCGACTCGGTCACCCAGGAGACCCGGTTGTATGATTCCAACAAGAACATCACCTATTCCATGCGAAGTAAAGAGGAAGCCCACGATTACCGTTATTTTCCGGAACCTGATCTGGTTCCCGTAGTCATCGATTCCGAATGGATCGAAAAAGTTCGACAATCCTTGCCAGAGTTACCAGAACAGAAACGCGAACGGTTCTTGAAGGATTTCGGTTTGCCCGAATTCGATGCCGAGGTGTTGACGGCCAGCCGTCCTTTGGCCAATTATTTTGAACAATGCACCGGTTTGTTCGATAAGCCCAAAATCATCAGCAACTGGGTCATGGGAGAACTTCTTAAAGAACTGAACAATGAAAACCGAAGTATCGAGGATTCTCCCATCTCGCCGGAAATGCTCACCGATATGTTGAAGCTTATCGACAAAGGGACAATCAACGGAAAAATCGCCAAATCGGTTTTGGAAGAAATGTACCAAACGGGCAAACCAGCTGAAGCCATTGTAAAAGAAAAAGGATTGACGCAAATAACCGACGACTCGGCCATTGAAAAGATTATTGACGAGGTTTTAGCAAACAATCCGAATCAACTGAATGACTTCAAGAACGGCAAGGAAAAACTGTTTGGCTTCTTTGTGGGACAGGTAATGAAAGCGAGTAAAGGACAGGCCAATCCCGCCCAGGTCAACCAAATGCTTAAGGAAAAACTGAACGCCAGTTAAGAGTTCTTTTCTTGTACCTTGTTCATATTATTTTAAATAAAGGCAAGCCCAGTTTTATGAATCGTTATCTTTCCATCCTATCCTTTTTTACCGTTTTTACACTCACCCTGTTTTTAAGTTTGCATTCAAACCATTCGCTGGTATTTGCTGATGATTTGGTAGAACCCGTCAATGCCGTTGAATCAGGTCAACGGGCATACTCCGAAGACAAACGATATATTGACCATGGAAACGCAACCATCACTGACACCAAAACCGGTCTTATGTGGATGAAACAGGATTCTTATCTACATAAAGAAAAATGGTTGAACTGGTTTGAAGCCCAGGAATACACACAAGCTTTGAACACAGAGGGTTTTGCCAACTATATTGATTGGCAAATACCGAAAGTGGAGGAATTACAAACTTTATTTGAGCAGGACAAAATCAACAGCAAACAGGTTGGAAGAGAAATGGTAATACATATAGACCCCATATTTTCTCCCAACGGCTCCGGCGCACATTGGGCCATAGAGTCCAACGGCAGATACAATGCTTTTGGTGTGATATTTAACACGGGCAAACGGTTTTCTGCCAACAAAAAATCACGATCACGCAAATCCGTTCGGGCTGTGCGGTATCCACCCAATCTACGCAAACCAAAAAACTGACACTCATCACAAGGTCGAAAAATGAATAGAATATTTTTTGCTGTATTTTTTTTAGGACTGTTCCTTTTTAAAGGAGTGGCCCCCGTAGAAGCTACATTCCCCGATCCTGCAATCGCTTACTGGAATGATTCCCACTCCCAGGAGCATAAAGATCCGGGCTTTTTAAGGGTTCACGAACTGGTCAAGGAGAAGAGTTATAACGAGGCTTTAAAAATTCTGAACGGAAAAATTCATAACTCCGGGCAGAAGGCGACAGCCCTCATTTTAAAGGGCATTTTACTTACCGACATGGAAAAATTTCCGGAAGCCCTGGCCTCATTACAAGCCGGAGCAAAACTGGAAATGAGGCACCCTGCCCTTAATTTCGGAAACTGCCAGGTGTACCGGAATTATGGCCTTGCCGATCAGGCCAAACGAGCTTGCAGTATCACTATTATGCAACACCCGGACAGTCCACAAACCCACTACGAAATGGCCAGGACTCTGGCCGCAACCGGGGATATTTCAGGTGCCAATAAAGAGCTTGGCAAGGCCGCCGAACTGGATTCATCCAATTACCTTTATCCCTACGAAAGGGGAATGAATTTCTTTTATTTGAACCAGTTTGACCAGGCAGAAAAAGAATTCGAAAAATCGTTAAAACTGAATCCCTCTGATATGGAATCTCTGTACCAATTGGCCTTTTTATATGCAGGTCAAAAAAAGAAGGACCAGGCGATGGAGTATATTAAAAAGATTTATGAAGCCGGGTCCAATCACCCTAATGTGCAAGCGGCGCACAACCTTGAGGACTATATTCGCAAAAATGCAATGGATCGGCTTCCTTTAAAAACCGACCCTAAAAAATACCATTCCAAACGATCCAAGGCGTTTTACAAATCCGGAAAATACGGATTGTCCTTGCTGGAAATTGAAACCTCCGCCAAACTGGACCCGAATGATCTCAATACGTTACAAATTCTGGTAGGAATGTACAGTGTTCTTTTGAGGTTGGAAAATAACGAGACGGCGGTAAAAACTTTGCTGGAAAAAGGCAAAGACAACCCGATGTTGAAAGCCAAGAGCTATCAGGAATTGGGAGACATTCGCCTGCTTCAGGGTAAGCTTAAAGAAGCGAAAGAGTTTTACGACAAGTCCAGTTCGCTGGGCGACCCGGACAATTTGTCCAAGATTTCACTTTCTGAATTTCCCAAAGATGCAAGTATCCCCAAAATGCATATCAATATCGACGAGTATTTCATCAATCCCTCCGATGCCTTGAATAGAAAAGGAGAAGTGTTTGCCCATTACGGCATGAACCAACGCGCTCTGGCTATTTATTCAATGGTTCTCAGGTTGGATCCCAACCATTTGATGAGCAAATTAAACTCGGCGACGGCTTATTACAATTCCGGGGAATACAATCAGGCCATATCAATCCTCGAAAGAATTTTAATCACCCAGCCCAAACACCCCCATATGCTGGCGCATCGCATATTACTGGCTCAAGCTTATGCTAAAAAGGGCGATAAGAAAGCTAGTATTAATAATCTGACTATGGCAGTAAAAATAAACCCGGGTGTCAAAAAGGCCATTCAAAAAGATCCCGCCTTTAAGGAACTGGAAAGTGAAAAAGAATTTCAATCCTTAATACGCTAAACCGGGAGAAATTCGAAATCAAGAGGTTAGGGCTTTTAAATTGACTTTGGTCTTCAATCCTGTATAAATGGAAGTATAATCATTTATTCTTAATCTGGTCATTATCAATCCTGAAAGGAGATTCTCCATGGCAAATCCGACCCCAAACACCCGTTTTCTAACGAAAGGGAGAATTACTTCTTTTATGTTATTGATGGTGGTGTTGATTTCCAGCCCTTCCCAAGCCGCTAACCTTTGTGCCAATGTTAATGATTTGAGATTGAGCTATCAGGTCCTTCAATCGGATGGTGGAATCTGGTCTTATATGGAGCGAGACTCTTCCCTGAAAGACAAATCTTTTCTGGGTTTGCAGATCGATACCAAACTGGTTAGATGCATCACTGTTCTGGAAGAAAAATGTAAAGAATCTTCAGATGAAAGTCTGGTAAAAGAAGTGGAATCCAAATTGGGTGATGCCCGGATGCTAAGAAATATCCGCCCAGGTCAAACTTCCGCAGAAGAACTCATGAAAAAAATTGAAGACCTGAACGATGATATCGGGAAGGTTGTTGAAAAAATCACGCAATAATATCTATTGAAATGATCACAGAAGGAAAAAAGGCACCCGACTTTACTGCGCTGGATCAAAATGGGGAAAAGGTAAAACTAAGCTCATTCCGGGGAAAGAAAAATGTAGTCCTGTATTTTTATCCAAAAGACATGACACCCGGTTGTACCACACAAGCTTGTGATTTTCGTGACCAACACAAACAGTTTAAGGACACGGAAATCCTGGGTGTCAGCATTGATCCCATTGAAAGGCACGTTAAATTTATTGAAAAATATGATTTGCCTTTCACTCTTTTAAGCGATACAGACAAGAAAGTAGTCAACAAGTATGGGGTGTGGCAGGAAAAGTCGCTTTATGGTAAAAAATTCATGGGGATCGTTCGAAGCACTTTTATCATTGATAAAAAGGGCGTGGTCCGGAAATTTTTTTCCAAAGTAAAAGTAAAAACCCACATTGATGATGTGTTGGAAGCTTTAAAGGAAATTTAAATTCTCCGGACCCACTACGGGTTTCCATTGCCACTCATCCAGCGTTCGATTTCCTCAACTGTTTTGGGAACCACCCGGGACATATTTTTGCAACCCTTCTTTTTTATCAACAGATTGTCCTCTATCCGGATGCCAATGGTGGCGTCGTAGGTTTTTCTTCCGAACTTGAGTTTAAAATCACCGTAAAGTCCGGGTTCGTTACTGATCATCCACCCGTCCTTCATGGGCTTACTGGAATACATACGAAAGGGATCGCCGTCATGCTCCTGCTCACCCATCAGGTGGCTAACTCCATGAGGCCTTTGCGTATATTTCAGTTTGTATTTCCCACCGGCCTCTTTGAATACGGTTTTTAAATCGTGGTTGATGGAGTCCCAGCAGACATCATTCAGTTGTTGAATCGTAACCCCTTCCTGCGCCGTTTTTTCCACTTCCAGTTGCGCCTTCAAAACGATTTCATAAAGCATTTTTTGCAGAGGATTGAAAGTTCCGGATGCGGGAACTGTACGGCTGATATCTGCATGCATGGTCATCCAGCGCACACCGAAATCGATTAAAACCATTTCGTCTTTTCCAAAATCGTCGTCGTTTTTCATGTAATGCAAAATAGTGGCGTTCGGACCCGAAGCCACGATACTGGGAAAACTCAATCCATAAGGGGAATGGAAAAGCATTTGGCCTTCTACATAGGCCTGAACCTGGCACTCGTTTTTAAACGTGGAGAAATTCTGTAAAGTCGAAGTGAAGGCGTTGGCCGTGATTTTTTGCGCCTTGAGGACATTTTTGCAATCATAAGAATCCAATGGCATCCGTAATTCAAAATGGGTGTCCATAATATTTTGCAAGGCTTCCTTGGGCGCTTTCCATTTTTTTATGAGTCCAGCGAGTCTGGAACGAAACTTCCAATTGTGATCCTGTTCGATAATTTTTCGTTTTCCATTCACCCGGCCCTCCAACCAGAAGGCTCCCAACTGTTTCTTCCTTTGCTTGCCGAACCGTTCTTTTAAAACCGATTCGAAATCCTCAATATCCCGAATATCTTTTATCCCTGTCACCTTCTGAGCTTCCCGCAAGCTTTTGGGATCGCCTACCCCAAAACGAATGCCGTCCCAGAATTCTTTTACAGGGTCTTTTTTAGGAATGAACAATATCTCGTCGGATTGTCTGGAAGAAGGATCCAGCAACAAGATCACCTTGCTTTGGTTTACGCCGGTTAAATACATGATGGAAGGTTCCTGATAGGTCGGGCAGTAGGCATAGGACCAGGTCGTCTCCTCTCCGGGACCATAGGGAACACCCGTAATCACCATCAATTTGTTTTCACGTTCCATCAAACGCTGACGACGTTTGCGAAACCTGGAACGGGCTTGAGCCCCTGCCCCACCATCACGAAATATTCCCGAGTATTTTTTTTTCATTTTAATATTCATTCATCAATCATAATATTGTTACACTAGTGTCCGGGGAAAATCAAAATATTCTTTGAAAACGTGAGGCTTAATTGGGCTGTTTTTTAACCGGACAGCACGAATAAGCTCCTAAAATGGCTGTAAATGCCTGTTCCCACACTGATAAGGATTTTCAGCGATCTCAGAAAACTCTTTCAGGGGATGTAGATTCAGGTTTTCCCGGACAGCATGGATCGAAAACAGGTAACTCCTTAAAAAACAATGAAATATTTTTTAATACTGGACTATCAACCCAATGTTAAAAATTTCCCCGGACAGTAGTGATATTGTTATAAAGTTTAAATGTGAAACCCTTTGCCTCTTAATCCACTTTGTAGACCTTAAAAACAGGATCCAGTTATGTGCGGGCGCTATACTTTAACGAAACCCATTAAAAACATCAAATCCCACTTTAATATTCAACAGACCCAATTCGATTTTAAACCTCGTTACAATATTGCACCTACCCAAAACCTCCCCGTCGTTTTGAACCAGAACGAAAATGTTCAACTGGTTGAGATGTCCTGGGGATTGATTCCTAATTGGGCAAAGGATTCCAAAAGGGCTTCGAACTTGATAAATGCGCGGGCCGAAACAGTCCACGAAAAACCCAGCTTTCGTGACGCTTTCAAAAGCAAACGGTGCCTGGTTCCAGCAGACGGCTTCATTGAGTGGAAAGCTGGAGGCAAAGATAAACAAGCCTATTATATTTTTCAAAAATCCAAAGAACTGTTTGCCTTCGCCGGAATCTGGTCGCAATGGAGCAATGCGAATCAAACGATACTCACTTATTCCATCATCACCACCGAAGCCAATGAACGTTTGCAATCGATCCACCACCGAATGCCTGTAATACTTTCCGTCGATGATTACCAACTTTGGCTGAAACAGGACAGTTCCATTGGAGATCTGCGTTCTCTTCTCAAACCTTGTCCTGAAGATTTGCTGGACACTCATTTATTATCCAACACAGTCAATAACGCGAGGAATGATCGGCCAGAATGCCTGGAACCCTTTATTATTGATCCTTTGTTTCAACAGGAATAAACCAGGTGTCCCCGGGGACATTTTATCTTTTCACAAACACCCCAAGCCATTCCTTGTTTTTCCGCCTTTCAATGGAGTGCTGTGTTTTTTCCAATAAAGAGATTTTAAAATATTCCGAAAACCTCTTCCTGATTTCGTCCTCGGTGGTGTTGAAAGGAGGTCCCCCATCCTCACCCGTTTCATAAAACACTCCGGCCAGAACACCTCCAGCCTTCAAAACACGACATACGGTTTCCAAATAGGAGCTTCTCTGATCCGGATGGATGGCACAAAAAAAAGTTTGTTCAAACATCAAATCATAGAAAAGATTGTGACCGGTACCCAGATCAAAAAAACTGGCCAACACCACACGGGCATTCAGACCCTCCTGCTCCAATCTCCGGCTTAATCGTTCACAGGCACCGGGAGCAAAATCGACTCCCGTAGTATGCATTCCATTTCGAGCGAAAAACATAACTTCATGACCCTGGCCGCAACCCGGAATAATCACGTTTCCTTCTCTGGGGATATTGCCGGCTTCCCAAAGTTTAAGCAATGGAGGTGACACTTCTCCAATATCCCATTTCAGGTCATCTTCCAAATAAAGCTGTTGCCAATCCTGCAGAGAATAACCCTCACTTTTCACTTCATCAGAGGGTGAGGAATCAGTCGGGTTTTGTGCTTGAGACACAACGAAATCCTCCATTGATAGGATTGGTATCGGGGTCGTATTTATCCCGGTACGACGAACGCAAACGGGATGGCGGGTCACCCCATGAACCACCACGGACAGTGCGTTTCGAACCGACGTCAGGACCTTTGGGATTTTTTAAGGGGCTGTTTTTATAATACAGTGCGTTGTAGCGATCATTCACCCATTCCCACACATTCCCCGCCATGTCGTATAAATCAAAGGCATTAGGCCCCTTCAATCCTACGGGGTGTGTTTTCTGGTTCGAATTGTTTCCGTACCAGGAATAATCATCAGGAACATCGTTGCCCCAATAAAAGGCATCTTTAGATCCTGCCCTGGCGGCTTTTTCCCATTCCGCCTCAGTGGGCAACCTTTTACTCAATCGCGAACAATAGGTCGTGGCCTGGTAATAGGACACTTTTTCCACCGGACACAATGGGCACCCCTTGAAGTAACTCGGGTTTTCACCCATTAAAACGAGATATTGTAATTGCGTCACTTCATATCGGTCGATATAAAATGAATCCAGATAGACCGTATGCTCCGGACTCTCATTGGAGTCGCCATGTTCGGAACCCATAACAAATTCTCCACCCGGAATGTAGGACATCGCAGAAAGCCTTTTCAGTTCGCGTTCCTCCTGAGCCTTCTTGCCTTCCATTTCCTTAAGCGCCTGAATAGCATCTGGAGGCGACACCGGAATCACCTGAAACCTTTCTTTCGCCGATAATTCACCGGCACAGACCAGAAATCCAAAAGCAAATACAAGTAGCCTGACAACTATTTGCCTGTTATTCAAAGGGAACAATGAAACCTCCATCAAACCGGTTCTACCGGTAAAACCCTGGATGACTTTTGTAAGCCATTAAAAAATTCAGTTAAATGCCAAATAGCGGAACGGCCCATCGCATCCACTGCTTCTAACGAATTGCCGCCAATATGAGGCGTCGGCATCAAATTGGGTAAAGCCAAAAATTCACGGTCCTCAGGAGGCTCAACAGAAAAAACATCCAAAGCGGCACCGGCAATCCAATCCTCCGTTAAAGCAGATTTTATGGCCGATGTTTCTACAACAGCCCCTCTGCTCGTGTTAATAAGAAAAGCATCGGGTTTCATCCTGCTTAAAGTCTCCCGGTTCATCATATTCCGTGTCAATGGGGTTAAGGGAACATGAAGGCTGACCATATCAGCAGACTGCAAAAGGTTTTCCAGGTTCACCTGACGAAGACCATTCTCCTTGCAATAATAGGTCATATCCAGAATATCGCAAACCAAAATGGAGCAAGCAAAGGGTTGTAAAAGTCGAACCAGTTCCTGTCCAATATACCCACAACCTACGATTCCGATGGTCTTACCGGAAAGAAGGCGACCTCCATCCTTAATCCACTGCCCTTGTTTAAGACTAAATCCGGTACGAAAAGTATTATGAATGAGGCCAATCATAAACCCCAGGGTCAATTCGGCGACCGAGGTCTTGTTTACCCCTGGAGACCACCCAAGTGCAACCCCGTTTGCCTTGAGCGCCTTCTCATCTATATTATCCAGTCCCACCCCGTATTTGGCCACTATTTTCAGTTGCGAAAGGTGTTTCAACACTCCCGGGTTTACCGGATCGCGTCCAACCAAAAGGCCATCGGCTTCCCGGGCAAAGGCGATCAATTGTTGTTCATCAAGATAAGTATTATCTGGATTGAAATACGCATGGGGGAACCTCGCCAGCAATTCCTTTTTCAATTTGCGGGTTTGACAAAAAACGGGTGGTGTTACTGCAATGCGTGCCGAACTGGAATCCATAAACCACTAATTGAAAATTTGATGGACGATGGAGGCTCCGGCAATATAGGTCCCTGCCGCAGATCCTAAAGAAGAAAACATAAATACAAGGAACAAACGCGCCACGCCATTTTTCCACCATAGGCCGAAATGGCTAAGATCGTCCCTCAATCTTTCAAAATCATCAACCTTGGGTTTGCGTAAAAACGACTCGGTCAGGCCCACGACCATACCTGCCCCAATCATTGGATTCAAAGAGGTAAGGGGTGCCGCAAAAAATGCAGTGACAATTGACAAGGGGTGAGCCAGCGCAATCAATGCACCCAAAGCACTCAGGCCGCCATTGATAAAAACCCACGTTCCCACCACCTGCCAACCCAATTCGGGAGATCGCTGAAAGCCCACATAAAACATTGCCAACACCAAAGCACAGATCCCCCAACCAATATACTGGCCCACTTTGGTGGGTGGAGGCGTTTCATCCAAAGCTTCCATTTTTATTTTATCAGGAGGAGCGTCGAAGGCAGGTACCATTCCAACCAAATGCCCTGCCCCTACCATGGCTAAAATATTTTTTGGAGCATCCTCCGACTCCGCTATGCGTGCCAACGAGCCCACCATATACTGATCCCGTTCGTCGATCAAAACATGCTTCACCGTAGGCAAAGCTTCACCAAACTCCTCCATAAGAGAATGGAGCAAATCTCCTTCTTTCAATTCCTCAATTTTATCTTCACTGATTTCCTCGCCCACAAAAAAGCCGGCCAGCAGGCCGGAAAACAATTTCAACTTTTGCCAAAAGGAAACACCGCTGGCCAGGCGTTGCAATGTTTTGGTGATGTTGCGGTCGATCACCTCAAGGCGAATCTGGTTTTCATCAGCCAAATGCACTGCGCGCAACATTTCCTTTCCCGGTTCAATACCTACTTTGTCTGCCAAGCGCTTTTGGTAAGCAGAAAGAGCCATATTGATCAGCAATAAAGCCGCTTTCTTTTTTCGAAACACCTGGTAAATATCCAGGTTTTTCCACCACGACTGCTTGATCATATTTTGATGCCTGGCTTCGCAGAGCTCAACAGCGATGCAATCATATTCTCCGGTTTTGATTAAATTCTCAACCAGATCCACACTTTTTTGGGATACATGGGCTGTACCCACCAAGGTAATTTTAGAATTTTTGTACGTAATAGTTTTTATTAACTCATCATCCGTTGTATGCGCGTCCACAAAGACCTCAGGGAAAAATGTATTTGATTTTTGGTGCCAGAATGAAATATTTGGTGGGAAAACCTGAATCAGGTTTCTTTTTGAACACTTTTGATTGTCTGATTACAGGCAAAAATTGTTATTGGGCTAATTTTATCATGAATCCAGTGGGATAGGAATTGAGTAGGTAAAATTTTATTGAGAACAATAATAACCGTGCGCAATCAGGCAAAAAAAAACCCCCGGAATGACCGAGGGCTTAATTTTAAGGAGGTATGAGATTTTGGGCAGTTAATTATTTAAAAGCAAACACCAGGCCAAAACATAAATAAATCGGAAAAAACAAGACAGTAAGTTTTCAATAGATCTTAACTTATTTTAAAATAAGGGTTTAGCCAATATAAAAAATTAACACTCGATCTCATGAGACAATTCTTTCAAAACTCAAACGGATTTGAAAGCTCTAATTCGAACAAAAATTCATACAAATATGGAAATAGTGAACGAGTTCTGGATTTAAAATCTCAAATTGAGACAAATTTGACCTGAATAATCTTTCATTAGATGCAATAAGGTTTTAAAAAGAAACCCGGAGTTTATATAATTAACCAAACAATGGTGATCAATACCTGACCTTCAAAAACTTAATTATCCATTTACTGAGGTTGCGTTTCAATTCCAGACCAGAAAAAGACAACCAAATGAGAGGAAGATACATCTGATACCAAAATGAAACCAGGACAAAAAAAGTATTAATTTCGTAATTTCAGAACGAAATATTACGGAAAAAAGTTTAAATGACACACCATTCCCATTCAGGCAAAATTTTGGGTTTTATTTTCAATAGGTTATCCCTACCTTCTTTTGGCGTGAATATTGCTAAAACTCAGAAATAAATTAAAATCCTTAATATCCGGGTGATTTACAATCTGGATTATTAGATAAAAGGAAGTTTTGCTAATATTTTCAAGAATTTAAATTTACATTTAAAAAAACTGTAACTCTTATATGTTTTTATTCTTTTTTTACTTAAAATGTCTTACTATAAAAGCAAATATGAATCCAAACCACTAAAACAATAAATTATCTTCGGAAATTAAAATGATCCAACATGAAGAAATTTTAAACGGAAAAATCCTGATCATTGACGACAATGAAACGAATACCATGTTGTTGGAGCAGATGTTGTCGCAAAGCGGATTTAATTTTATTCAGTCGGTAACGGATTCGCGAAAGGCAATGAACACTTTTTTGGATTTTAAGCCAGACCTCATTCTTCTGGATTTAAATATGCCATATTTAAACGGGTTTGAGGTGATGGAGCAATTCAAAAAAATCGAACCGGATTCTCACCCACCAATTTTAATCCTTACCGCCAATACCAATAATGACGCAAGAATTCAGGCTCTGGAAGGTGGGGCTCTGGACTTTCTGAACAAACCGTTCAATATGGTTGAAGGCTTGGCACGAATTAAAAACATGTTGAGAGTCCGGGTATTTCACAACCAAATTAACAATCAAAATCAGGAACTGGATTTAAAGGTTAAAGAAAGAACGAAAAAACTGGAAGAATCCCAGCTTGAAATGATCCAGCGTCTCAGCCGTGCGGCCGAATACAGGGATAACGAAACGGGAAATCATGTCATCCGCATGAGCCGTTTTTCCTGGATATTGGCAAATTCTCATGGTTTGGAGGAAAAGGAATGCGATCTTATCCTGAAAGCCAGCCCCATGCACGACATTGGCAAAATCGGTATCCCTGACCGGATCCTGTTAAAACCAGGAAAACTGGATGCAGATGAATGGGAAATCATGAAATCCCATGTTGAAATAGGCGCAAAAATTCTTTCCAATTCCAATTCCGAACTATTGAAAACAGCGGAAGTGATCGCCCTGGCCCATCATGAGCGGTGGGATGGCACCGGATACCCTAATGGGCTCAAAAAAGACAATATTCCTTTAATCGGCCGAATTGTAACCATCGCCGATGTTTTTGATGCCTTAACCTCGGAACGGCCTTACAAAAAAGCCTGGACTGCCGACCAAGCGTTTGAGGAACTTGAAGATAAAGCAGGTGTTTTTTTCGATCCTGATCTGGTTAATTTATTCCTGGAAAAGAAAGATGAGATTCTTGAAATCAAGGAACGTTATGCGGATGACCCAGAGGAGGTCCATGAGGCCTATTCCTATAACCCTGCTTGATGGATAAATCTTCATACATCCCTTTTTCCAATCTTAGGTTTTCCATTTTTAATGGGATGAATAGCGACCGATTCAATTCACCCAGGGTAAATCCGGTTTGACCGATTCTCACCTTTTTTTGCTAAACTGATTCACATTTCCCAAAATAACAGGTAATTCCTTCTTGCTCGAAATGCCTTCCATTTGTAGAATTCTGTAGGTTTTACGCACACAAGCTATCCATTATTTCTAAGGCTCCAAATGAACATTTACGGAATATTCATCCTGATCGCCCTGCTATTCGATTTCATCGTAAATAGCATCGCTGACATTCTAAACTCCAGGGCAAACCGACAAGCCTTGCCTGAGGAGATGAAAGATTATTATTCCCGAGAAAAACTGGATCAGTCCCAGGCTTATTCATGGGAAAACACACGGCTTTCATTATGGGCTTCAGCATTCAATTTGATAATGCTTTTGGGCTTTTGGTTTCTGGAAGGATTTAACCATCTGGATCAATGGGTACGCTCCTGGCCTATGGGCTCTATTTTAACCGGCCTGGTTTATATTGGTATTCTTTTAATGGGCCAAAGCTTGTTGAACCTACCCTTCAAAATCTATTCCACCTTTGTAATTGAAGAACGGTTTGGGTTTAACAAATCCACCGTCCAGGTATATTTCGGAGATCGTCTTAAGGGCTTAGCCTTATCCATAATTCTGGGAGCTCCCCTTATGGCAGGAGTTTTAGCATTTTTCGAATACTCGGGGTCCCTGGCCTGGGTTTATTGTTGGGGATTAGTTGCAGGATTCATGATTTTCATCCAATTCGTCGCGCCTACCTGGATCATGCCTATGTTTAATAAATTCACCCCATTGGAAAATAACGAGCTTAAAGCTTCATTGTTCAATTATGCAAAGTCGGTCGACTTTCCATTAAAAAATATTTCTGTCATGGATGGATCCAAGCGCTCGACCAAATCCAACGCGTTTTTCTCCGGGTTTGGCAAGAATAAACGAATCGCTTTATTCGATACGTTGATAGAAGAGCAAACCGTTCCGGAACTCACAGCAGTGTTAGCCCATGAAATTGGCCATTACAAGCAAAACCATATCTTGAAAAATCTCCTTATCAGTGTATTTCATATGGGCCTGTTATTTTTTGTGATGTCCCTGTTTTTGAGTCAAAAGGGTCTGTTCGATGCCTTTTATATGGAGTCTGCCTCAATTTATGCTGGACTCCTGTTTTTCACATTATTGTATTCACCGGTAGAATTGGTTTTATCCATCGGACTGCACGCCCTTTCGCGCCGCTTTGAATTTGAAGCCGACCACTTTGCGGCTCGAACGATCAAAAATCCGGAGCATTTGATTGAGGGCTTGAAAAAACTTTCCGTCAACCATCTGAGCACCATCACTCCCCACCCTTTTTATGTCTTTCTAAATTATTCTCATCCCCCTATTCTTGAAAGAATTGGAAGAATAAGAAGCGCCACTTCCTGAATCCCTTTATTTGGCAATTTACATTCCCGGGATTATATTTTGAAATAAGCCCAAAACCTTCAAACCGGGCCATTCTTTTTACAGTTTAAATTATATCTCGGTATTATTTGTTTTAAGTTAAGCCAATTTGGTCCGATAAAGAATTAACCAAAAAAGTAATTCATTGTAAAAAACCATCGGCTATGGGAAACAATCGAAAAAACAGGACTTTACTTCTTCTAAATACACTACCGTGGGTTTTCCTTTGGCTAAGCTCCTGGGCATGGGCCGGAAACCTTTTTGTCATTGACTCCAGTGACGGTTCTGTTCAGGAATTCAATGAAAGCACAGGAGCGCTTGTAGGACCTTTTGGAGAAACAACCGCTCAACTGAATACCCCGGTTGATCTGGTCTTTAATCCTGTAAATGGGAACTTGTTTGTTGCCGATGCAGGGGATAATGATGTTAAAGAATTCGATGGGGACACTGGTTTATTTTTAGGGTCCTTCGGAGAAACTTCCGCCAATGTTGGGAGCCCCGTCAGCCTGGCTTTCAATCCTTCTAATGGCAAACTTTTTGTTTCAGACGGGACGAATAACGACATTCGAGTATTTAATGGGTCCACCGGTCTGTTCGAAGGGACCTTTGGACCTACCGGAGATGTGGGGATTCTGGATTCACCAGGGCCTATAACCTTTAATGGCTCCGGGAATCTATTCGCCGCTGAATTCACCAATGGAGATATTAGAGAATTCGATGGTTCCTCTGGGGCGTTTTTAGGTGTTTTTAATAATACAGCCGCCAATTTAACAACGATTGAGTATTTGGCTTTCTCTTCATCCAACGTCCTTTTTGTCGCAGACCCCGGCAACAGCGATGTTAGAAATTTTAATTCTGCGACCGAAACATTTATCGGCTCTTTCGGGGATACAGCCGCCAACCAAACCACTCCGGTAGCCATCACATTTGGCTTATCTTCAGAAAATCTTTTTGTAGCCGACTCCAATGGATCCATTGCTGATGTCCGCGAATATGATATTTCTACGGGGGCATTGGTGGGAAGTTTTGGTCAAACTGCGGCAAACTTAACGACCCCTGTCGCCCTTGGATTCAAACCCAATGTAAGCGCCTCGCTGTCTCCACAATCCCGGGTGGTCTCGCCCTATTGGCAATCTGATGCGGTTGCCTATACGTTTTTAGCCATTTCCCACTCCTCTTTGGCAGGCATGAGTTCCGAGATCGGGGTTTTCCTGGATGCGGTCCTGGACACGACGGGAGAGTCTTATGGTAGAGCAGAGTTTACGGTTAGCGCCAAAACGACTCAAAAAATTTTCATAGTAGCCTCCAACGACTCCTTGTTTATCCCGGAAAATTTTTCAGACTCAATAATTGTTGCAGGATCGGAAGAACCCAGCTTCGGCCAATTATTTATTAACCACCTTGCTACCGAACCCGATGTTGAAGCAGGAGGACTGAATGCGGTTGGACGCGGATTTCCTGATGTCACTTTATTGAACTATTGGGGTGTGGTTGTCGTAAGAGACAACAGTACAGGGTTCGCTATGGAGTTTATTATCGAGTCCCCAGAGTAATACAGAACCTCTACTCCACTCCCATTCCCCATCATTTTTGCATTGACTTTATTGCGGTTTATAGAGAAACTCTTTCCATATTAATTTGGGCACGTCACTCCCAATGGCCTGAGTTTTCCACCCTGTCCCATTGTAGCTTTCCAGAAAAATGTTTATCCCGTTAACCAGAACCCGGCATGGCTAGGAAACCGACCATAACACTGGTCTCCCCTGCATACAACGAATCCCAAAACCTGAAACCGTTTTATAAGGCTGTGTGCCAAGCGGTTCTTCCTCTCGACCGTTATAACTGGGAAATCCTGTTAATAAACGATGGAAGCCGGGACAACACCTGGGAAATCATCACAGAACTGACCGGATCTGACCCAAGAGTGAAAGGAATCAGCCTCTCAAGGAACTTCGGTAAGGAAATTGCCCTGACGGCAGGATTGGAGTCGATTGAAGAGACCGACGCTATGATATTTATAGATGCCGACCTTCAACATCCACCGGATCTTATCCCCGAACTTGTAAACCATTGGGAACAGGGATTCCAGATAGTCGCCACGCAACGAGATTCACTGAATACCAACTGGTTGAGAAATTTGGGGTCTCGATTATTCTATAAAATCATGAATCGTTTTTCAGAAATCAGGCTGGAACCAAATGCCACAGATTTCAGGCTCATTGACCGTGAAGTTTTGAAGGTATTAAAAACTTTTAAAGAACGCACACGCCTGTTTAGAGGACTCGTTGACTGGACAGGATTCAAAAAGGTATTCATCAAATTTTCTGCACCAGAACGATTGGAAGGAAAATCGACCTTTAACTTTAACAACCTTTCCGGTCTGGCGATAAACTCATTCACCTCCTACTCGCTTTGGCCTTTAAGAATAACAGGATTCCTGGGCCTGTTCGTTCTGGCCACGACCTGCCTTTCATTACTTTATATGTTGGTAACCCAATTTGTTCTGGGTTACGAAATCTACACACGAATGGCTTATTTTGTTGTATTTAACACTTTTTTGTTTGGCATCGTTCTGGTGGCACTGGGAATGATGGCCGTTTACATCGGCCATATCCATACAGAAGTTCTTCTACGGCCGCTTTATATCGTTCAGGAAAAAGCAGGTTTTGAAAATGACTGACCGAGTGATTTTTTCCATTATCATCCCTTTTCAAAGGGTTAATGCGGACCTGGAAGAATGCTTGTTACATATGGGCAAACAAACTTTCAAAAGTTTTGAAGTGCTTTTACTTCCTGATGAAGCTCCAGAGGATTGGAACCCTCAATACGGATTCCCATTAAATATTCTCCCCACCGGACACGTCAACCCGGCAGTTAAACGTAATGAGGGAGCTGACCAGGCGAATGGCGAATTCCTGGCGTTTATTGATGACGATGCTTATCCGGAGCCAGATTGGCTATCCATTGCGCACGAACAGTTTCAATCCCATAAAGGCTGGGGAGCGCTTGGAGGACCCGCCATCACTCCGAAAAGCGATCCCTTTTGGGCGAGGGTATCGGGTGCGGTTTTTTTAAGTCGTCTCTCGGGTGGATTCCCGGAACGTTATGTATCTTGTCCACCAAGCAAATCGGTGGAGGATTGGCCCAGTGTGAATTTAATCGTTCGTTCGGAAGTTTTTAAAAAAACGGGAGGGTTTGATCCCAATTACTGGCCAGGAGAAGACACGCTGTTTTGTTTGAACCTGATGGCCCGCACCCATAGTAAAATAATATATGTTCCGGATCTGGTTGTATGGCATCATCGGCGAAGCCGTTTGCAAAACCACTTGAGGCAGGTGGGGAATTATGGATTACACCGTGGTTTTTTTTCCAAACGTTATCCGGAAACTTCTCGCAAGTTTAAATATTTCATCCCGTCCTTCTGGTTTTGTTTTGTTTGTTTTGGATGGCTGTTGACATTCCAGCATCCAATGGCAAGATGGGCTTACCTGGGAGGGTGGAGTTTGTACGGTTTAGGCCTGGCCTTTTCCTGGTTGGATATCCGACGGTATGAGCCCGTCAAAGTCGCTCTGGGGGCCATTCCTTATATCATGCTGACGCATATATGGTATGGTTTTCGTTTTATGCATGGCTTGTTCACCAAAGAACTCCAAAGTACCCTGGGCCGATAAAATTATTACTCTCGAAATGTTTAGCAAATTATGAAATTATTTTTATCCATCGACCTGGAATCATGGGCGCACCCGGATATGCTTCCCTTCAGAGACCTGAGCTCTGAAGAACGCAAACGCCTGGATAATGGCCATATGGTGGATTCTATAAAGGGATGCCTCGACCTGCTGAAAAAATATGATCAGCAAATCACTTTTTTTATCAGCGCAGAATTGTATGACTGGAACCCATTCATTATTCGAAAAATTAAAGATTCGGGACATGAAATCGCGTTTCATTCCTACAGGCATCTAAAACTGAACAACCCAAAAGACTTGATTAACGCACTCGAATTATCGAAAGAGTTTTTAAAAGAATTCAAACCCATGGGATTCCGGGCTCCTGGTTTGTTTTTGACAAGAGACAATGCTAAATTGTTGAGTGAATCCGGTTTCCACTACAGTTCTTCAATATATGGTGGAGTGCGCGATTATATTTACAGGCCTATAAGAAACTTTCGGGAGTTTCCGGTTTCCACATTTGTTTATTCGGATAAAAGGCGTAGACTGCTGGATTATCCGCGGCCCATGCAATGGGGTATGCTACGCAATGAAATCCCTTTCGGCTCGGGGTTCTTTTTGGCGGCTTTACCGGTTTCCATATTATGCCGCTGGATCGACAAATATCTGGATCAGGGAGAGTGTGTGTTCCTCCTCGTCCATAACTGGCAAGTCGTAAAGCCTCAGGCCGCAGGTTATCCCGGACCGGTGAGCAACAGTTTAAATCCTTTTCATCTGCCTTATACCTTTTGCATAAAAAACAAAATAGAATACCTTGCACGGAGATACCAGTTTGGAAGAATAGACAGCTTGATTCATAATCCCATGAACATTGGGCTGGATGACCCCAAATCCATTTGCCGAAAACCCGGCCCCAAACGAAAACCCCTAAAGCCTGTAAAACGATAGTCGAATTTCCAACCCTTTTTTTCTGGATCCCTCTTTGTGTTGTTAAAAGTATTAGAAATTAGAAACCTGTCCCCTTCGGCTTATGTCCTTCGGCTGGACCGCAATGGCATTGAATTCAAACCAGGACAATGTGCCAACCTGGGTTTGAAAGGTAGCGGAGTTAATAGAGAGTACTCTATTTATTCAGACTGCGGCACCCCTTGGCTTGAATTTTTGATTAAGGAAATTCCTGGCGGATTGGTATCCAAATCGTTGCGCCAGGTTGCTCCGGGGCAGATGATCGAGTTTCATGGACCATATGGTGCCTTTGTTTTGACTCACGACTCAAGCGTCTCCATTCGATATACGTTTATTGGAACCGGAACGGGAATCGCTCCGTTCCACTCCTTCGCTCTCAGTTACCCGGGCTTACAGTATCGATTGATCCACGGAATACGGGACAGTTCAGAACAATATGATTATTCGGATTTTCCTCGTGAACGCATTACCAGCTGTGTTTCCAGAGAAACCGGACACGATTTTCATGGCCGTGTCACCCATTTTTTATCAGATCAGGATTGCCCCGCTGAAGACCGATATTACCTTTGCGGAAACCAGAAAATGATTCATGAAGTTTACGATTTACTTCGCCAAAAAGGGGTGTCAGGTAGTAATATAATGATGGAAGCATTTTTTTAACCTCCATTTCCCGCGTGTTTACCTTATGAAAATAGCCATATCCTATCCCCCCATAGTTAATGCCGATGGCCAGAAAGCGATGGTCTCGCAAAACCGCAATGTCCAGTTTTTTAAAAAGCCTACCTATTTGCTTCCTGTGGTGCATGGTCAAGCAGCAACCTGGTTGAGGGATATGGGCTTCGAAATTTTGTGGGACGATGGCAATGCGCAGTTGAAACTTTTCGATACCTGGATGGAGGACCTTGTCCGGCAACAACCAGATGTGGTCGTTTTTGAAAGCACTACACCGGTCATGAAATTTTACTGGGACGTGGTCAATCAACTGAAAAAACAGCTCCCGGGTTGCATCGTAATCATGACGGGTTACCACTCCATGCGTAAGCCCGAGGAAACGCTGGAGAACAGTGATACCGACATTGTCCTGAGAAGCAATCATGTGGATTTCACTCTGGCGAAACTCATTCCGTTTATCGCTGAAAGCAATGGTTGGAGAGACAACTGCCCTATCGAGGGATTAATGATTCGTAGAGGCGACAAGGATTATTATGACACTGGTGATTTCAAACAAATCGAGCCTTTGGACTTGTCACCAGACGTGGACAGGGACCTGGTGCAATGGAAAAACTATGCTTTTGAAAACGGCAATTTTCTTCAAACCCCTGGAACCTATGCAACCAGCGTGATTCGGGACTGCATGTTCGGGAAATGTTCCTTCTGCAGATACAATGGTCCCGACCTCACCTTTTCCATGCGCTCGGTGACCAAAAGTCTGGATGAGTATCAACGTTTGGTTGAAGATTATAAAGTCCGCGAAATTTTTGATGACTCGGGTGTCTGGTACCGCGGAATGGAAGCCAGACAATTCGCACAGGGAATTCTCGACCGTGGTTTGCACCGCAAGGATTGTTATTTCGGATTCAATACCCGATTCGGTTATATGGAAGAGGACACCATTGCCTTGCTGGCTAAAGCAAACTTTCGCTTCGTTTTGATTGGACTGGAAGCTTGCGACCAGGAAACCCTGGATAAGTTGAGTAAAGGGTATGCGGTTGAGGATGTGATTCCCAATTTAAAAATGTACACCAAATACGGCCTGTTTCCGCACCTAACCATTATGGTGGGTTACTATTGGCAAACGCGCGAGCAATTGCAAAAAACTGTAGATATGGTCAAACGCATCATGTTTCAAGGTTTGGCCCGGACTCTTCAGGTGACTTTATGCACGCCACTGGATTTCACTCCCTACCATCAAGAGTGTCTGGATCAGGGTGTCCTTCAGGCAAAGGATTATAATGATTTCGACATGAGCCGGCTCATTGTGGACACGCCCATTCCCCATGACGCGTATTATGAAGCTATCAGGGAGATGTATGGAATCGCTTTTCACCCACGTTTTATTTCGCGCCAGCTTGCTTTTCTTACCCGACCGGGAACGACCAATTGGAAATTTTTGTTCACATATGGAGGGCGCGCCATTCGCCGGGTCCGCCAGCACGTTTTTAACCTAACGAAACATCAAGGAGCGGCTACCAGCTAAATTCAAAACATCCCCTTCCCCATCTTCTTTTCATGGAACCCAACTCAAACGAAATTTTTGTCTCAGTTATAATCACTACAAAAAATGAGGAACGGCATATCAGTAACTGCCTGCAGTCCGTAAAGGATCAAAGCTACCCTTCTGATTGCATCGAAATTATTGTCGTAGACAATGCATCGAACGATGGTACAAAGTCCATCGCCCAACAATTTACCAGTAAGGTGTTTGACTTTGGGCCCGAGCGCTCTGCCCAACGTAACTTTGGTGTGGAGAAAGCCGAGGGAATTTTCTTTTTATATCTCGATGCGGACATGATTTTAAGCGAAAATGTGATTGCAGATTGCGTAAATACTATTTATGAAAGCTCCTCACTGGTAGCACTTTACATTTCGGAAATTGTTTTGGGAGACACCTTTCTCAACAAATCGAGAAAACTGGAACGCAGTTTTTACGATGCCACGGTTATCGATGGAGTTCGGTTTATCAACAAAAAAACGTTTCTGGAAATTGGTGGTTTCGATGAAAACATTACGGGAGCGGAAGATTGGGATCTCGATAAACGTCTCCGGCAAGTGGGGCAAGTCGCCCTAATCACGACTCCCCTGTACCATGATGAGAGGGGCATGAAACTGAAAAACTATCTATCAAAAAAAGGCTACTACATCACCGGGTTCAATAAATACATTGATAAATGGGGGAAAAACGATCCCGACATTGCCAAACAATTCGGTTTTTTGTACCGTTACTTCCTCGTGTTTTTGGAAAATGGCAAATGGAAAAAAATCATGGCCCATCCCCTGGAGTTTTCAGGAGTCATTTTTTTAAAGGTCCTGATCGGGCTGAAATTCCTTTATTGGAAATTTCAACCAAATACTTCCTTGTTAAAAAAATCTCAAGCCCATTGATAACTCCTTAATTATTCCCTTAACCCTTCGCAGAAATTAAAGGTCCGCCATGTGTGGTATTAGCGGTTTGATTAGCTCCGCACCCTTAGCTCAAGAAACGCTTGAACGAATGAATTCATTGCAAAACCACCGGGGCCCGGACCAGGATGGACTTTTTTGCGATGCAAACTCTAATGTTTATTTGGGCCATAAGCGTTTGAGTATCCTGGATCTTTCCGAAAAAGGGCGACAACCCATGTCGAGTCCGTGTGGCCGGTTCACACTTGTGTTCAATGGAGAGATTTATAATCACGAAACACTTCGGTCCCAATTACGGCAACGGGGACATTCGTTCAGGTCGACTTCGGACACAGAGGTTCTTTTAATTGCGTTCATGGAGTGGGGAATCGAATGTTTGAACCGGTTCAACGGAATGTTTTCTTTTGCGCTTTATGATCAAAAGGATCAATGCGTCTATCTGGCAAGGGACCGTATCGGCATTAAACCCCTATATTTTTTTAAGGGCAATGAACTGTTTGCATTCGCATCCGAAGCCAAAGCTTTTCGAGCTCTGGATTTCCTGGGTTTGGATCCTGAACTCGACACCCGGCAAGTTCAGCGTTTTTTTGGGTTTAATTGGCTTCCGGACAATCAACACACTCTCATCAAGGGCATTCAGAAAATTCAACCTGGGGAATGGCTTCTATTCAATGCCAAAACATTTAAGGTTGAACAAAGGTGCCTCTACTGGCAACTGGAAGAACAATCCAAGTATAAATACCTCGATTGGGATCAGGCGCTGGACCTTTACGACAAACTATTAAACGAAAGCGTCCGCTTGAGAATGCGCGCGGATGTTCCGGTAGGCGTAATGCTTTCCGGCGGACTGGATTCCAGCACCATCGCGGCCATCGCCAAGCAACATACCCAACGTCTACATACGTTCACTCTTGTATTCGATCATAAAAACAGCGAGGGAGAATATGCCAGGCGTGTCAGTCAACATATTGGGAGCGAACACGACGAACTCTTCATCGACACCCGAAACTTTATGGACACCCTGCGTTCCAGCATCGGATATTTTGATGATTTAAATTCGACCGACGCCGGATTGTTGAGCACTCGAATGATGTCCAGAATTCTGGCCGAAAGGGGAATAAAAGTCGTTCTTCTGGGAGAGGGTTCGGATGAAATCAATGGAGGCTACAGCAAATTTGCTTTTTCAAAGTTTCCCTTCAACTGGATCCCCGCCTTTTTACGTGACACCGCTTTTTATTTCGCAATGTCGCGATTTCCTCCGTGGAGAAAGGGATTTCTGAGTCATGCCCGTTACAGCCATAAACAGATCGGTGCATTTCGGGGTGATATTTTTCAACAGCACACTCGATACGATGTGCTTTATCAACTCCCCAACCACCTTTTAATGAAAGTGGATAAAGGCACCATGGCCCAATCGGTTGAGGCACGTGTTCCCTTTCTGGATCACAATTTGGTCGAATTTATTTTCAGCATTCCCACCCGATACAAACTGGCTGGAAGCTATTTTTCTCCTTGGAAAGTCCACGATAAATATATTCTCCGCAAACTTTCGCAACGTTACCTGCCTCCTGAAATAAGCTGGAGGAAAAAGTTTGGTATGATGCTTCCGGTTTCAGATGTTTTAAAAAACAACAGAAACGAAATTCTGGAAGAGCTTCGCGAATCTCCCAATAGCAGACTATACGACTTTGTCTCCAGAAAAGAAATCCTGGAGCTATTTGATCCGCCTGGTAAGTTTGATCTGGATGGCAAGGATTGGCTTCTGTGGAAAGCCTTCTTGTTCCATCTGTGGACCCAGTCTTTTTTCCGAGGACATGAATGCAAACTTTGAAACCGGATATATTGGTACTCATCCACAGGTATACGACAAAAGGTAATCCGAAAAAAGGCGGCATGGACCGGGTCATCGATTATTTTGCCGAACAGGGGCGAACGATTGTCCTTCTGGAAAACGAACTTGAATCGACTGATATTTCATCAAAACTAAAGTTTCGAAGTGGGAAACAAGAGCAAACGATAAGAGAATATTTTGTATTTCCCAAAACACCTCCGTTGCGTTGGCTGGGTGAGGTGTTTATGAATCTGAGCCTTTCATTGCAAAAGATTAAAGTGCAACATTATTATATTGCAGTGGATCCACTCAATTTTATCACGGCGTATTTTTTGAAAAAATTTCAGCGCAGGGGAATCCTTTATTTTCATGCCATTGATTACTCTGAAAACCGATTCTCAAACTCGTTGTTAAATTCCTTGTATCTGAAATTGTTTTTGTTCGCCTTAAAAAAAGCGGACCGCGTCACCGCTGTTTCTCAAAGGATGATAGAGAAATTCAATGCCCTTCATTCTTCAAACAAGTATTTGTATCTCCCCAATTCACCAGCAATCGAGGGTATTCCGTTTTACCCGACAGAAGAGCGAAAACACTTCACTCTGGTATTGAGTAGTATTTTGCATGAAGGGCTCAACTATGATGAAATCGTATGGGCAGTGGATCAATTATCGCGTCGGCTTGGCAAGGCTTTCAAACTGGAAATCGTGGGTGACGGGCCAGGCAGAAAAAAAATAGCACACTTGATAACAGGGAAACCTGTAGAACAACATATTCATTTTCACGGCATGCTTTCTTATGAGGACAGTTTGCAAGTGATGGCCCAAGCCTCTATTGGAATAACCGATTATATTGGTGAACATAGCTGGATCTACTATGGAGATTCGTTAAAAATCAGGGAATATGCGGCTTGCGGGCTTCCCATTGTAACCAATGGCACCACGGGCACCGCTCTGGAAGCACAGGAACACGGGTGCGCGGATGTATTCCATGATAAAAAAGGTTTTGTGTCCTCGGTCGAGAAGCTGTTGACTAATTCCCAATATTACAAAATGCGTTCTATCAACAGTCGCATATGGGCAAAAAAATACGACAAGGCGTCTCTACTCCCCAAATGTTACCCGGAATTATTCGCTTCAAACTGACATGGAAGAAGAATACATCAATTGCAATTTATGCGGATCCAAAAATTACTCTCTCTACAAATCTGTGCGAAGTCATGCCCGGACTGGGCGCACCCACTGGGATATCGTTCAATGCGACCGATGCCAGCTCATTTATTTGAACCCACGTTTAACCTTGCCATCGGTAGCCAAACTTTACGCATCCGATTACAACACACCGGACAATCCCAACCGTCTCCATCGGCTGATAAATTTTCTAAAACAATGGCGTGTTCATTTTTCTAGAAACATTCTTGCAAAGCAGGGAGACCGGGTATTGGATGTGGGTTGTGGAGACGGCCATTTTCTACTTTCCGCAAAACGGAGGGGATGCAAAGTCTATGGCCTGGACCTGGACGCCCGGCTGGCCAAACACATTCAAAGCAATTACGGCATCGAAGTGTTTGTCGGCGAACTGTCCGGTTTGGATGGCATGGAAACCCCTTTCGATCATTTATGCCTGTTTCATTCTTTGGAGCATACCTACAATCCGGCACAAGACCTGGCAGTGGCCAATCGTCTTTTAAAGCCCGGTGGAAAACTCCATATTGAAGTTCCCAACAGTGACTCCTTTGAAATGACCTGGCGATTTTTTAAAGACACATCGTCCTGGGATCCCCCTTACCACACCTATCATTTCAGCAAACGGTCGCTGTATGCATTCCTCGAAAAAACAGGATTCAAGGTATTGAATGTAAAATACCCCATTTTTACGCCCTATATATACTCCAGTGCTTTGATCAAGCTGATAAAATACGATATTAGGCCGGAATTACATGCCCTCCTGCTTTTACCCCTGTCTCTGTTAATATTTCCTTTCACCTATTTCACCTCCCTCTTTGGAAAAACATCCCTGCTATACGTTGAAGCGGAAAAAGCCACCGAATTATTCCCTTGCAAAAAGCGCTAATCATGACAGGTCGACTTCATCGCACTTTACTCCTCAATATGGGACTATTTATTGGCATCCAATTGATTTTTTACGGGATCATTTTTTGGGGGAATCATTCTGCCATCGTTATGCACACAGATTCCAGCGTTTGGGTTTCTCAGCAGGACACCCGGGAATATTACCGATGGGTCGATGTCAATTTTGGTGAGGAAAGAATTTTCACATCGTCCTACCTTCCCTTTTATATTTATCAAAATTTACTATCGGTTTTACCGATTGAGTGGGCATCGAAACTTTCATTACAATTGGCTCTGGTTTTCCTCAGTATTTCCAGCCTGGTTTTTGCGGGTTTCAATATCAGGGAAGGCTCTTCAAAGGCTTTGGTAATCCACTTGCTATTGGTATACAGCTTTTCCCTTTCATTACACGCTTTCACCTTTTCTCAGGAAATATTAATATATGGGCTGGGATTCCTTCTACTGGGATTTACTTTTTTGCGGAAATATCTGGACACTAATTTCTCCTGTCAAAATGGACTATTATCCATCCTTTTTTTTTCATTATTGTTCCACCCTGCACTTATAATCCTGGGCCTACTATCCGCACTGGGTTTCCTCATGTTCCGGTTTTGTACTGAAAATGAGCAATGGTGCACGCGAAAATTCTTGATTCGGACAACAATCATTATTCTTCTTTTTTTAGCACTCAATTGCTACTGGATCTTACCGGTGGGAAACAAGTTGTTATTTGGCAGTTTTATTGAAGGGGTCATGGACACCTCATTCAACCAATTGGAGATTTTTTCCAGGGCCTCGTCTCACATTTCTTTTCTTTCCAGCTTTTTACTTTTTTATCATACGCAGGAGTTGGCAGAGCACCCTATAGTGTCTTTGGTCATGACTGTTTTGATAATGCTTCTAGTTTATTCAGCAACACGGGGTCCCTATCGACAAAAGGATTTATCATTTTTTAGTGTGCTTCTCATTGTGTTTTGGTATTTATCCCTGGGGAACAAAGATCCTCTGCACCTGAATTCATTCTTGTTGGAAAAACTGTCTTTTCTCAGCGCACTTCGCCAACCGAACAAATATTTATATGGTATTGCACTGTGCTACTTTTTTTATCTCCACAGTGTCCACAAGCATCCAATGTGGAACCAGCGTTTTTTTAGAATCCTGGCACTGCTCCTTGCATTCACCAGCATAACCCATTCGCACATCATGAACGGAGTGCTGTCAGGGTTTAAAATCACCAAAGACTACCAAAGTGTTAAACAGTATTTTAAGGATCACAATAAAGAAGCCCGCGCCTTGATTTTTCCAAAAATTCCTTATTGGTCTTTTAAAGACCGAATGAACCCCGAGGCCAAGGGAACCCAATACCGTCTAGACCAGTTTTTTGAAATCCCAATAGACGGCTATAATTTCATCGGAGCGCAAAACAAAATAAAAGAGTCCCTCTACCAAAAACTGCTATCGGGAAAAACTGCGAAAACGGAGATCACCAATTTGGGCCTGAGTCATTTCGTTTTCCACAAAGATTATGATTTCAAAAAAATTGCCAACCACCTAAAACCGGACAAACTGAAAGAGTTACAACAAGAATCTAAAAAGGTGTACTGGTCCCTTAAGGAGCATTTTCCCCGTTTTATCGAAAATACTTCACTGGCCGTGTTTGAAGTCTCTTCAAATAACCCATATTTAAGAGCCTATTCCCTTGACGGTTTATCCTCAAAAGAAAAAGGTAATTGCCTTTCCAGTCACAAGAAAATCAGTCCGGTGGAATACCGCTTTCGATTAACCGGTTCCGGTTGTAAAAAGGTGAGGATCGAATTCAAACAAAATTATCACAGCCGCTGGACATTAAATAAAAGAAATCAGAACGCGACTTGCCAATCATTTCTGGTTAACATGGGTCTTCAGGCTTTCTGTATGAAACCAGTACTGAACACACTCAACCAATCGGTGCCAGGATTTGGAATTCGTTTTGAGTTCGACCCCACCAGTCCCGCTGATGAGTACATCCTATATTTTACCCCCCAGATTTATTTTTTGATAGGGACCTGGATTTCTGGTTTAACAGCATTAATTGTTTTTATGGCCCTGATAAAGTTTAAGTCAAGAAAACCCCGCGAATTATGAAATGAGGCCTTGTTTGAGCACCGCACCTTCATCCTTTGCGCCACACCTTTTAAAAATAATGAAACCCGAGTGGCGAATATTTGTATTTTTCTTTTTAATCATAAGCTTTATGGCTTGCCTGAAATATGCCTCCCTGCATACTTCAATTGCGGACATGGGTTTTTTCATGCACCATTTTTATCGTATGGCGCAGGGAGAATGGTGGTATCTATTCAATGTACACGCCCAACCCTTTATGGTGTTTTACGCGTATCTTTATCGTTTGTTTCCTTTGGATTGGGTTCCCTACCTCCTGTTGATCCTTCAATCCGGGGCTCTATTACTACCTATCGTCTGGCTGTATCGGAATTATGGCGGGTTATGCGCTTTGGCTTATGGCCTTTATTTTCCTGTATGGTACAACGCCCTGTTCGATTTTCACATGGACCATCTTGCGGTTCCCTTGCTGTTCGCCTTCTTTTTTCTGGAAAAAAAGGGGAAATTATCCGGGGCGCTTGCTTGTGCATTGGCGTTGGCTTTGGTCAAGGAACCCTTCGCCCTGCAAACCGCGGCATGTGGGATTTACCTGGTTTTGATAAAGAAAAAGTGGCGCGAGGGATCCATTTTGTTCATTGCTGGTTTGGCTTATTTTTATTTGGCCACCCATTTTTTAATTCCTACATTCACCACTGGAGTGAAAGGTGGACTGGACTCCAGTGCTTTTTCCTGGATGGGCAACAGCCTGAGTGAAATTCTTATCTATCTGGTAACCCACCCTTTCCATGCGCTTTGGGCCATTGTGTCTGAGCCCGGAAAATTAAAATTTTTACTATATATCTTCATTCCCCTCGGCTTCCTTTCTCTACTTCGTCCTGGAATCCTGATTCTGGCGTTACCCCTGGCCGCTATTTCTTTACTCTCATCAGACCCCAATTATTACGGCTGGAAATACCACTACACCGCTGGATTGGTCGCCCCTGTGATTCTTGCTTTCAGCGAGGCACTGCCAAAGGCAGTATCGATTTGGAGTCGCTTAAAGTTTCGCAAAAGTGTTTTGTATGGCATCCTGATTGTTTGTATGGTGGGATTTCACATTTGGAAAGCCCCCTCTCCAGTAAGCCAAAAATTCTGGACGTCCAAGGGATGGTCTTATCATTTCACCGCATACCAACCGACCAAGAGGGATGGCTTGATCAAGATGGCACTTAAAGCAAATATTCCGGCGGAGGCCACTACAGCAATATCAGTGCAAAATACCGTGAACTGGAATCACCTGACAGACCGGAAAAACTTCTTCCGGTTTCCTCAGGGGATTGAAAATCCTCACTCTGTTCTAGGAAGCTCTGGACAATCCCTGCTTTCATTTGTTGGCGGTATTTTTACCGGCAACACCCAGTCCCCAACCTTCGAACTCGTATGGGCTGAATTTGTAGTGATTGACCTGACTCGCAAATGGTTTATTTGGGAAAACAGTTGCAGTTGGGCGCATGGAAAATGTAGTAACCCCGAAAAGGAACAAGCCATTATTGATTGGATAGAAAAAACCAAAGTTTATTACAACATCATTTTCCAATATGATCGGTTTTTTATTTTTCAAAGAAAACCAGATTCTCAGGGAAAGCCTATCCAATGATAACGAAGTTTCTAATTTTCCTCTGCCTTACTATAGGTTTATTTGTCATAGGACATTTCGTAGATTGGGGCAAGGGAGTGAATTACTTTTTTAGCCTGGGAGGGATAACCGGTGTATTTGCCTGGCACAGTTTGTGCCGCACTTTGCAATCCTCTATTCGATCAAGGTCCCCCAAAGTCTCATACTATATGTTCGAAACCGGCCCTACCTATTTCTTGTCTGGGGCTTTTTTAGCCTGCGTTGCATCCCTTGCACTTTTCAATTTTGGATTGAAAACTGTTTCCGATCATATCGCACTGCTGGCTTATTACGCGATAACCGTCTATTTGGTTCAAATTGCCATTTTCGAAAAAACATCTCCCCAAACCGGATCCTCGACGAAACCCAACCCGTGCGCCAATTTATAAACAACAACCTGCTGATACTGTTCCTTCTCAATTCGGGAAATGCGTTCAACTACCTATTTCAACTGATGGTGGGCCGTGTGTTGAATCCGGTGGAATTCGGAACCTTTAATTCGATCAATTCTCTGGGGGTTATACTTTCTGCACCGGTCGCTGTTTTGCCACTGGTATTTTCACGATACACCGTGCAATTGGAACAAGAAAACCCTCAAGCAGTAGTTTCCCTTTTAGCCAAGGGATTTAAAGTCATGCTGGGAGTCGCCTTGGTGTTTTTAGTGGCGGGGGTTAGTTCCGTTTCCTGGCTCAAAAACTACTTACACATTGAGCAGGACCTTTCGATTTTATTAATGCTCTTTCAATTGGCTATTTCGCTGGTGGTCCCGGTTTTCCTGGGAGTTCTTCAGGGACTGCATCGGTTCGGATATTTTGGTATGGGCACGGGCAGTTCCGCCATGACACGGTTTTTGAGTGGCCTGTTGTTGGTCGCCTGGCTTGGCTGGGGTGTCAATGGCGCACTGTTGGCCGGTGTGTTGGGCGCGGCTTTTTCCATCACCGTCTGCGCGATCGGTTTAAAGGATTATTTAAAAGCACCATCCGTTCCCTTAAAAACCGGAACCCTTACCAGTATCGCCCGGTATTCCTTTCCCGTTTTTTTAGCCACCTCTCTGGTGATCGTATTGGGAAATATCGACATTGTCCTGGTCCGGCACTTTTGCAAACCTGAAGAAGCGGGACTCTATGCCACAGCCGCCGTTCTGGGAAGAATAGCATTTTTTCTGCCCAATGCCTTGATACACGTTCTGTTCCCTGAAGTGGCCAAGGCCCATGAATCGGGCGCAAACGATCATCGGCCTTTTATTTTGAGTTTGATCCTCACCACATTATTGGGTGGCGGTTTCGCGTTTATCTGCATGCTATGGCCCGGACAATTGATCCGCCTGTTATTCGGCGGAAATTATTCGGAAGCCGCACCTCTTTTGACAATCATCACAGAAGCAATGGCCCTGCTTGCCATTGCCAACGTGGTATTTACCTACAGTCTGGCAAAAAACGAATTTCAATTTATTTATATATTGGGTGCGGGGGTTTTCTTTATGCTGACCCGTATCTATTGGGTACACCATTCGGCGGAATCTGTCGCCCAAACGGTCCTGATATCCACCCTGGGAATTCTCCTGGTTTCTTTAGCCTGGAGAATCTGGAAATTTAGAAGTTCCGATTCATCCGGCTAACCCCAATATTGCATGAGAAAAGGGTGGCGAATTCCCTTCAAGCCTTTAAAATAAGGCTGACTTGCCAATCAAAGAAAGGAATTCGCCGTGACAGATTGTACCTCTGAACAACTGGAATTTC
>JACAVV010000040.1 GCA_024648695.1 Nitrospina sp. | reverse complement strand
GAAAAGTACCTCAAAAGTTCCCTAAATTTCTTGGTCGAAATTCGGGCGCGTTTTAAAATCGGGTTTCGCCGCTTCATAACTACATTTTAGCCCTCTTTGGAGGACGTTAACTAGTCATGAACCATATATTATTAATATTTATTCATTATTTTTTATATTACATTACATGCATATGAAATATTTAAAAAATCCCTGAAATATGCTATCCTCATGTTGCAAATTATTAATTAATAAACCTTAATTTGTTTTTCGAATTAGTGATTACGGGTATGAATGACACTGGTAGAGAGTTTTTGGAAAAAATTTTGATCGTAGATGATGACGAGGATGATTACCTCCTTGCTTTGGAGGTATTTAAGGAGGCAGGACTCAAAAACGAAATCCTTTGGCTAAAAGATGGTGATGAGCTAATGGACCTCTTGGGAAGTAAGAACTCCGATGGGCATTCCGTTTATCCCTGCCTGATCCTGTTAGACTTGAATATGCCCAAAAAAGATGGTCGTGAGGTGCTTTTAGAGATTAAGGAAGACCCCATACTAAGAATCATTCCCACTATTATTTTTTCTACATCAAAAGCCGAAGTAGATATTCAATTTACCTATGAAAGGGGTGGGAATTCTTATATACAAAAACCTGTCCAGTTTCAGGATTTTGTTCATGTGATCGAGGTTTTTACTGATTATTGGTTAAATACTGTAACATTACCTTACAGGTAACTAAAATGTTGAATAAAAATAATCTAAAAGACTCCCAATTAAGAATTTTGTTCGTTGAAGATGACGAAGATGATGTTTTTATCATTAAAGAAATGATACATGAAGGGATGTCTACATCCCCACCCGTCATCGACCACTACGCCTCGCATAAAGAGGCTCTCAAACAACTTGAAACCACGCAATACGATATTTGTATGTTCGACTACCGTTTGGGAGCTATCGACGGCATTTATTTGCTCAATATGACTCGCGAAATGGGGATCACCGCGCCCATCATTGTTTTAACGGGGCAAGGCGATCAGGAAGTTGCCGTTGAAGCCATGAAAGCGGGAGCCAACGATTACCTCACCAAGGGAAAACTCACTTCGGAAACCCTGTGCAATTCGATACGCTATTCGATTCAATTGCATCACGAAGCCAAAAGAAGGGAAGAAGCCGAAATCCTGCTAAAGAAATCCCACGAAGAACTGACCCGTAAAAACAGTGAACTGCAGGATTCCTTAAAAAAGCTACAAACGGCTCAAAACCAGATTTTGCGCTCGGAGAAACTGGCTGGCATCGGCCGCCTCGCCGCAGGTGTGTGTCATGAAATCCTGAATCCGCTCAACATTATTTCCGGCCATGTTCAGGCTCTCAATATGGAAAGAACAGAAGATGAGTCTTTGGCGGAAGATATGAATTCCATCATGGAGGAGATCAACCGCATTGAGAAAATCATTAGCGGCTTGTTAAAATTTTCCCGCAAAGGCGAGGTTGAACTGAGATTCATAGATATTAATCAGGAACTGGATTCCGTATTATCGATAGTTGAAAAAGAAATGCTCCTTGCCAATATTGAACTGGTGCGGGATTACTCGGAAAATTTGCCCAGGGTTTTTATCGACTCCGACCGTATGCGGCAGGTGTTTTTAAATATTATCAACAATGCCAAATATGCCATGCAAAATGGAGGGAGCTTTACGGTATCGACCCAAACGATTTTCAAGGACCGGAGAAAACGCAGGTTATCCGATAAGCGTATCACCGATTCGAATGAACACATTCCCGGCGGCATTCCCTTCCTCAGGATTTCTTTCCAGGACACGGGCCCAGGAATCCGCAAGGAGGACATGAATAAATTGTTTGATCCGTTTTTTACAACCAAACCGGAAGATAAAGGCACGGGGCTGGGTTTGTCTGTGTGTCATGCTATTATCGAAAAACATTCGGGGTCTATGGAAGTGGAAAGCAATTATGGTCATGGTGCCACCTTTATCATTGATTTGCCGCTTGAGGTTTCCCAGGAAAAAATCCCCGTTGAAATGGATTCCGCAGAATACAATTTGTAGCCCTTGGATCCGGCCTTGAGTTTACAATTTAACGGTTTCCGCCAGGCTATGGGAATGACCCTTGCCCTGCGTTTCACACATCTGCTCTAGGGCTTGGCAACAAATCTTTATGTCTTCTCAAAGCGTTCCCGAGCCTCAAGACCCTCCAGACCGTAAAACCCATCGTATCCGAACCGTTTCCCGAATCATTTGTTACGGACTGCTTTGTATTCTTCTTTGGGATTACTTCTTCTTTCACCCGGGCCTGATCAAACCGGAAAACCTGCCAGCACTTGATCAAAATTTCCAATCACTTTCTTCCAGTTTGCACAATCATGTGCGGTTTCTCGCGTCTCCGGGTTTAATGGGCCGCGCTCCGGGAACACCTGGTAACCGTATGGCGGAACAGTATATACTAAGCCGCTTTTTGCAAATGGATTTGGAATCTGCTCCCTCGGGACACCGCCTGCAAATGGTGGATCCCAGAATAGGAAACAATGTGGTTTCCGCTTTAAAACCCTATCGGCCGAAAAACCCGTGGATCATTATTGGCGCTCACTATGATCATTTAGGCCATAAAAAAGATGGAAGTTTTTTAGGGGCTGATGACAATGCGTCAGGAGTCGCCATTCTGCTTGAGACTGCCCGAGGACTTCAAAAGTCGCAGGTGATGAAGCACTGGAATGTTCTGTTCGTGGCTTTCAATTCCGAAGAGTCCCCTTATTTTTTAACTCAGTGGATGGGCTCGTATCAGTTCCTGCTTCGCATTGATGAGTTAGGGATTCCGCGAAAGGCGGTTCAATTGGGAATCGTAATGGACCTCATGGGCGGTGTGTTTTGGGAACCTCTGCGGAACACCGTATTTGTGATGGGCCAGGAAAAAACCAGAGAACTGGAATCCCTGATGAAATCCGTACCGGAAGGAGGAGTGGACATTCAACCTTTGGGAATCCATATGATAGAACACATCCCCGGTTTTGCCAGAAAACCTTTCAGCGATTATTATCATTTCCGCGCCTATAATGTCCCCTTCCTCTTTTTAAGCGCCGGAAGAACCCCCAATTACCACCGTACCTCAGACACTCATGAAAAATTGCATTACGACAGAATGGGCCAAACCACATTATGGTTACTGAATTTACTCAATGCTCTGGATCAGTCTGGAAAGACCCTTTCCTTTCAGTCCAACAGGGAAAACCTGAATAATGATATTGAGACTATGCAAGTCCTGTTGAAAAATTCCTCTGACTGGAACACAAAAATCCCTCAAACAGGCTGGGTTACCTTATGGAAACTCAAAAGAGACAGGAAACGAGTCGCCGAACTAAAACGAAAGATAGCCAACAAAGAAAATCTGGGGTCAGAAGATATCCGGGTTTTGCGAAATACATCTATTCGAATGCAGTGTTTACTGGGGAATATGGGTCCTTGCTTCTTGTTACCTTGATAGGTAATAGAATGGATTCAGTAAAGTTTAAAGAATTTTTAAGCATCTAACTAGAATGCGGTTCTTTTAAAAGGGCTTCGATTTTTTCTATCAACCTCGGAAAATCGATGGGTTTGGTATCGTAATCATCGCATCCCGCTTCAAGCGCTTTTTCCCGGTCGCTGGAGGATGCATTGGCTGAAAGTCCCAACACCGGTATGGAGGCAAGGACCTTATCCCCTTTTAGTCTTCGTGATGCTTCCATACCGTCCATACCCGGCAGACCCATATCCATCAATATCAAATCGGGTGACTCGGATCGGGCCAACGCCAGGCCACGATGGGCATCTCCGGCCGAGAGGATTTGATAGCCTTTTTTGTTCAATCGACGGGAAAGCAAATCGCGGTTCAGTTCTTCATCTTCAATGAGAAGGATTTTAGCCATTGTTTAAATAATGAGAGAAACAAAACAAGCCCCGGCGGTGACCTGACCGGGGCTTATGATTTTATAACGCACGCCTGTTGTATCCATCATATATTTGCCACTACCTGTTTGCAAGCCCAACGAAGGTTCCTGTCCATAATTTTATTATCCCTTCAAAATTAGAAAACAGCAGCGTTTTGTATCAGGGTTCTTAATAAACAATAGACCGCATAATAACCCAGTACCCACTCCAGATAGACGATAGGAAACAAACGAAATTTATTTTCCAGTTTAACACTCCCCGAGCGTAACATTCCGCTTGATTCCCTGAGTGCCTTGATTCTCATTCGACCCATTTTAAAAAGAAGGGTAAAGCTGTATTCAAATGCGGCCAAAAACAAAGCCAGGGGGTTGCGGTTATTCAATGCTTCGTAACCTAAAAAGCCCGATTGAGCTTTAATAAAAAAGGTTTCTGGACTCGCAAGTAAACGGGGACGAAAAGTTTGATCAGGATGACGGAGGACCAAGCGTGCACCCCACATTTTGGCCCATCGAAAATAGAGGGCAACAAACATCAGGTGCAAAATCAAAAATACAATCAGCACACGCTTCCAATCATTGTAATACTCCGCCCATTCTCCAAGAACACAATAGTGATAGAATTGACTCCAGATTTTTTTTACAATACTCCCCTCTCCCATCCTCTCCTTTCCTTTTGCCTTTATCATAAGGAAAGCACGATTCTCATTCTCGATTTGACCCAGGGCTCTATATTGGGATCTCAATTGTTCCAGAAACTGTAAAACAGTTTGATATGGGGATCCATCTGATTTTGGGCGAAAATGCTGATAGCACTCCTGAAATTCATCTGCATTTTTGGGCCAGGTTATTAGCGGAGGTAAATGATTGATGAATGAATTGGGTTCTTTAAAGTTGATCTGGAAAAAAAACAAGCATGAACCATCAATATCAAAACGAATGGAAGAGAAATCTACCGGTTTTTCAAATTCAACATGATCCCAATAAACACGATCCTTAAAAAAACTATTGTCAAATTTGACCCCACCTTGGAAAGCCACATCCTGCAACCAATACATTCCCGGTCCTGATTCGGTTTCAAGGTTCATCAAAGGTTTTCCAAACTCCGCATTGGAAAAATCAACCAGACTTTCAAAGCGAACATTTTCAATCACAGCCTGCCAGATGTGTGCCAATTTAAAATCTGATTGCCCCTTTACCGCTAACGCTTTATCAGAGCCATTGAATCCCAACCAGCCAATATTTGAAGTAGACAGGTAAAGATCATTATGAAACTCGACGTCATCAAAACTCAAGAATCCCAAATTGCTGTCTTCAAAATTTGCAACGGATAAAAATCTGGCAAAACGGAAAACCCCTGATGTTTTAATTGTAGAATCTTTAAATTGCGCGGAACCTTCAAACAAAGACTTTTCGAATGTCACCCAATCGAATCGGGCGTTTTTAAAGTTTCCGGACTGCTCGAATTTAACACCCGTAAAAAAACCTCGCTCCGAGCCAAATTGGGCTTCTTCGAACACTGCGTCCCCAGAAAATGTACTGGAATCGAAACGCGCTCCTTTAAACCGGGCCGCATTAAAATCTGCTTTCCCCATAAAACTTATTTTGGAAAAGTCTGGGGATTGATTAAATTTTGCTTCATTGAAAATTAAATCGTTTTTAAAAACTGTTTGCTGAATATCAGAGGTTTCGCTTGAACCGAACCTTACTGTCTGTTCAAATTGGACCTTGCCAAAATCGGCCAATTTCTCGAAAACTACATTTCTAAAATCAGAAGGTCCCTTAATTGTCGAATTCTTGAACTTTGCTTTTCCGACAAAATGCGATTGATTCCAACCGGATTTGGCCTCGAATACCACAGCTTCGAATTCGACATCTTGTTTAAATTCTGCCGAATTCATAATCACATCGCCATGAAAAAGCGACTTATTAAAACGGGTTTCTCCATTAAAGCTCGCTCCCGAAAAATCAACGGCTCCCCCAAATTCAACCTTCTCCAGCACAAGCGTTTTGAATTGGACATTTTGGGCATTGACCAGAAGCGGATAGGGCCCCTCCCCTTTCCAGCTAAAATACCATTCGGTTTCCTGGATAAAAATATCCTGATCTATACTGACTATGGGGGCCGGGTCGGAGCCTTTAGATGATTCAGAAGAAACCTGCGTCAAATCCAATCCGTTTTCAATGATAGAATTACGAATACGGATAGGCTTGTCGTTGAGGGAGAGATCGGGATCATTCAGGTACCGGACGATGTATTTGCTCCGGACAATTCTCCCATCGATCCATTTCCCCTGCTTCAAAAGCGATTTCACTTCCCGGTAACAGATCCTTCGCTTTCCATTGTCTTCAACAGGATTGTTATGAGCTTCGGCGGAAGGGACGCCGACCGACTGGATAAGCAAAAGCATTCCGCAAAAAAGGGAGAAAGCCAATGCAGGGTATGATGAACGGAGTATCATTTATCCTCTAAAAAGGATATAACTATCGGCGAATGAAGATTGAATTTAAATCCCGGCAGGCACCGGCACCTTATTTGTACAAAAGTTTCCTTATAAAAAAAAGGGTTTTGTTGTTATTCAATGATTGAATAAGAGATTAAACAAGACCCTGTCCTCATTCCAATTGAGATCAATGGAAATTTTCATCACATCTTTTGCACTGCTGGCGACTCTACTTTTGGCCGGCATGATTTTCATTCCGGTATTTTTTGGCGCACCCTGGCATCCCACCTCCCTCAAGGAAGTTCGAAGAATACTAGACTTTTGTGAATCGAAACCGGGCCAGAAAATTTATGATCTGGGAAGTGGCGACGGACGCGTGTTAATCATGGCGGCAAAATATTATGGCCTGGAGGGCGTGGGATTCGAGATCGACCCCATCAAAGCCTGGATATCAAAAAAGCTGGTCTGGTGGTTTGGCTTGAGCAAGAATGTTAAGATCTACAGAAAAAACTTTTACAACTTTGATTTTCGCGATGGCGACATTCTGTTCATCTACCTTAGCCACCAAGCTTTGGACCGGCTATTACCTGCCATGAAAGAACGTTTGGCACCCGATGTTAAAATCGTATGCTACCGCTTTTGCATGCGTTCCCTTGCGCCCAGCAAAATCGATCCCAAAGGAACCCTCTTTCTCTATCAATTAAACAAGGGAAATCACATTAATGGTTATTCCTGACCCGGCTTTGCAACATCAGGAATCCGACCTTTCAACCAAAGGTTCCCAAACATAAAAAGTTTCATTTCCTTTCATCACTTTCAACCAGGGTTTGCCATAAAACAAAACGTCCGTTTGGCCCAGCAAACTCAGGCGATCATTCCTGTTGACCAGGACCGCTGGAGGAAAGTGACTTCCGGGTTCACGTTTTAAAGCAACTCCATCCAGTTTAGGCCTAACAAACCCACTTCCCGAACCGGGAACAACATTTCCAGTGAACCCGGAGTTTTTTAATGGCTGGGTCCTGGACTTCAAAAATGGCAACTCTTTAACAATGGGCGTTTGCGATACGGCTCCCACAGGTGGTTTGTTTGCCTTCCCATGACTTCCAAGTCCAGGGATGGGCTGAGGCTTATTAATAGGTGGAGGCGATATGGCTTGAGGCCCGGGTTTCGGCGTATTGACTGGAGCCGCACCTGAATTGATTTTTGCAGGGGACTTCCTGGGAGGGAGCGAAGCCACCTGCGCCGGTTCCTTGCTGAAACTGGTAAATATGGGGTTGGACAATAAATAATTATCCGGTGAAACCTCGGCCTTGATCCTGTAATACGCCTTTCCCTGCCTGGCCACCTCGCGGTCCTTCCATTCCATTTTAAAAGGAAGTGTGCCACGGAATTCCTTCACCAGGGTACCATTGCGGACCAGGCTGACTTTTACGTTTCTGTCTTCGGGATTACGGGAAGTCAAACCGATCTTAAGTAGGGGATGATTCAGTGTCTGCAAATCCTCACCAAGAGTGGCACTTTTTCCTGTGACTTTGTCGGCCAGCTCAAACGTATCCAGGGACAGCCTTCGGTTCTCATCCGGTTGCCGGGTGGCGTACATGCGCCCGGCGCGCATGGCATTTTGAACTTCCGTCCTGTTTTTTTCTTTAACCAAAAGGACCGTTCGTACTCCACCCAGAACATGCTTGTCTTTGCCTTCACAATGAAAATCGTTACCGCCATACCCCCAGATCGCCTGTCTTTTTTTTCCACGAATGTATTCGGTCAACAAGCGGTCCCATTCGTTGCCAGGCTCCGACGCAATAACAGGTTGATCATGAACCGCCTGAAATCCAGTGTAATTAGTGGACAGGATTAAATCTTCCGGATGTGGTTCCGTCTGAACCTGCACTTGCCCTTTTGGACCATTTTCTGTTATCGATTCAAGATGGTTCCAGAACACCATCGCGCCTTGGGAGGCGGCGTAATCGATCATTTCCTGATAAGGTTGTATGCCCCGATCCCCATGATATTGATCAAACAGTGAACTTTGAAACGGATGATTATTGACAAGCATGAGAAACATGAAAACCAACAGGGGAATTGTCAGTTTCCGGAAAATGCGGTAATAAACCAGAACGAAGCAACCGCCAAACAAAACGAGGTACAACAAAAACCCCATCAACAAGTCCCGTGTGTACCGGCTCGAAAGTTTTCCGTTTAAAACCGGAAGTTTTTCATAGTCACGGGCGTTAGGCAGGCCAATGATCAAAAGATGCTTGTCCCAGTCATTGGCTACCAGGCTGTCGTCCCCGTAGTCTCCGGTCCAGTAATAAAAGGGAGACGATTCCACTGCTGGAATCAGGACCAGATCTTTAAAGCTTTTATCGCCCGCATTAATTTCTGCGAGATACGTGGAAGGACTGGTTGCCAAAATTGAAGACCACTCTTCCCTGCGTTTTATAATTCGTTCCAAAGGCCAAAAGCCGTATTCCAGGGACTGCAAATCGTGATCGGCGTACACCACCGCATCAATTTTTCGATGTTTCGCCACATTGGCCAGTTCCTGAATTGTGGAGCACCCGTCGCTATATTTGGTTTTTACATCGATCACCGCATCGATTTGCTTATAGTCAACTTCCGCCGAAACCGGAATTGAAAAAGCACAAAACAGGATGCACAACATTCCAGTAAGGAAAATTTTGAAAATTGAATGTTTCAACTGATCAATTTTGCGCACTTCCCGACCCATTAAAAAACCATGTTTGGAGTCTATTGCAAAAGCACTTCTATGCAATGGGATCAGTTTGGACACAAAGGCCTTTCGTAAATTATGTACGTGTTTGAAATTAAATGGGAAATTTGAAACAAATATCCTACCATTAAAATGCCCTTCTGGCAAAACAGCTTTACACTAAAATTTCTCCGGGCCATTTCCCGCAACTTATTGAAAAAAGTTGACAATTTCTATTTCTTCCGTCCCGTTTTGTTGGTTCATGATGCCAAAATATGATATGATTATGCGGTTTGGGGACCATGCCTCAAATGCCAAAACTGGCTTAACAATAATCCCAATCCTGATTCCTTATCCCGCCCAGAAAAAGGAAGTTTTTCCATGAAAACAAAAATCCTGGTTGCCGACGATAGTTTAGCGATTCAAAAAATCGTAGCCATGGCGTTTGAAACGGAAGATATTTCTGTTGAAGGGATCGGCGATGGTAACGAAGCCTTCGAGCAATTGACCGAAATGAATCCGCGAATCGTTCTGGCAGATACCGACATGCCCGGCTTGAACGGATATCAACTCAGCAAAAAAATAAAGGAAACGGATGGATTCCAATCGATTATGGTTCTCCTCCTCACCAGCGATTTTGAAGAGTTCAACGAAACCCTTTTTAACGAATCGCAGGCAGATGACTTTATTGCCAAACCTTTTAAATCGGAAGATATCATTCAAAAGATAAGGGAGCTTCTGCAAAAAAACCCGCAAGATGATACACCCACCGAACCTTATATCATTTCCCTTTCGGAATCGGACATCATCGAAGAAGATGAAGATATCCCGGAAGGGGACCCGGTTGAAGCCAATACGGAAAAGGATGTCGTCCAGCTTTCTATGGAAGCCGTTGTTGAAGAGGAAAAAGAGGAGTCAACTTCCTCAGACACATCTCCATCCGAAGAAGAATTGAGAACGGAAGATGAAACCGAAGAGAGTCCAGAGGAAGAACCGGTAGAGTCAGAGGAAGATTCGGTTGTCCAGGATCTAGAAGAACAGGAAATGCCCGAAGAGTCCCCGGAAGAAAAAGTCAATACATGGGGCCCCATCAATTCCTCTATGGATGCATCTGAAATTCCTGATGATATTTTGTCCGAAGTCTCTGGTGAAACAGAACCGGATGCAGAATCCACAATGAGCGACTCCGTGGCCTCTCTGGACGACACGGAAGAAACTGTTGATGATGAATTGGCAGATGTGTCGGCCACGGAAATGGATTCCATTGACGATCTCGATTTAGCTTTCCGCGAATTAAGCGAAATGATTGAGAGCACCTCTGCTGACCCTCAAGAAGCGTCTACACCACAGGGTTCTGAAGACCCTCAGTTTGAGGACCTTCCGGACTTAAACGATGTGGGTCTGGAACCAGATAATTTACTGGAACAAATCGCTCCCTCTGTTTTTTCAGATACCAATCCTTTGAAACCGGACTTGATAAAAGAGACTTTAGGATTCTCTCAAAGCGACCCTGAAAAACCGGCCAATGGATCCAAAGAACCGGCACTTGACAAGCCCGTGTCTGGAGGAGTACCATCCCATCCGGAAACTGTAGAACAAAAAGTTTTGCCTCAAATCACAGACGAGCACATCCTTCAAATTGTAGAACGTTCGTTAAACACCAGCCTGAAAAAGGAACTTGCCGGGCTATCCGATTCCATTCTTGAATTGGTTAAAAAAACCATCGGTGAAGTCACACCGCTAATCGCCCGGGAAATCATTCAGGAGGAAATTCGTAAAATTCGTGAGGCGGAAAAGAAGTGATCCCATTTAGCCTGGGAATGTGCTATAACTGATATATAAGCATATCCGGGCATTGCTTGTGGCCATCGAGGCCACAGAAAAATTTTCCTGCTTGAAGTCAGGAACTTTTAAACGATAGAGTTATCAGAGGCCCTCTTAAGAACCATCCTTCCATAGAGAAGCCCCCGGAATTTCAAATCATTCGAGTATTGATAACTATTGATCAGAAAATCTCAAGTTCATTAAATTGACATCGCACTTGTTTCGAAGATCTCGAAATGTAATTTTCCCTTTTTAGATTTATGATGGAATTAGGAAAACAGTACGACCCCAAAACCGTAGAAGATAAATGGAACCGGTATTGGATGGACAACCACTACTTCCGTGCGGATGAAACCAAAAATCATCCTCACTTCAGTATTGTCATTCCTCCCCCTAACGTTACCGGCTCACTGCACATCGGCCATGCGTTCAACAATACCCTGCAAGATATCCTCGTTCGCAGAAAACGTATGCAGGGTTTCAACACCTTGTGGCAACCGGGAACAGACCATGCCGGCATTGCCACCCAAAATGTGGTTGAACGCCAATTGAAAGCTGAAGGTACAGATCGGGAAACTCTGGGACGTGAAGAGTTCGTCAAGCGGGTTTGGAAATGGCGGGAGGAGTCTGGTGGAACGATTGAGAATCAACTCAAAAAGCTGGGAGCCTCTCTCGATTGGGACCGCAACCGTTTCACGATGGACGACGGTTTGTCCAGGGCCGTTCGCGAGGTGTTCGTTTCGCTTTATGAAGAAGGGTTGATTTACAAAGGGGACTACATCATCAATTGGTGTCCCCGGTGCCACACCGCACTTTCCGACCTGGAAGTGGAATTCGAAGAATCTAAAGGCCATTTGTACCATATCAAATATTCAATAAAAGGCAGTGACGAGGTTCTGACTATTGCCACGACTCGACCCGAAACTTTGTTGGGGGACACGGCTGTCGCCGTGAACCCGGATGATCCCCGCTACAGCAATATCGATGGCAAATCGGTGATCCTCCCGATTCTGGAACGCGAAATTCCGATCATAAAAGACAGTTACGTGGACACTGAATTCGGTACCGGTGCATTGAAAGTAACTCCCGCGCACGACCCTAACGATTTCGAAATTGGCCGCCGACACGAATTGCCATCCATCAATATTATGAACCCTGATGGGACGATGAATGAAAACGCCGGTCCCTATAAGGGTATGGACCGATACAAATGCCGGGAGGAATTGGTTGAGCATTTGAAAGAGAAGGGTCAACTGTCCCACATGGAAGACCTTCAGCACTCGGTTGGAAAGTGTTACCGGTGCCGGACCGTAATCGAGCCCTATGTGTCCAAGCAATGGTTCGTCAAAACCAAAACTCTTGCAGACGAAGCGATGAAAGCGGTTCGAGAAGGAACCACTCAAATCGTTCCCAAATTCTGGGAGAACACCTACTTCGAATGGATGGAAAACATCCGCGACTGGTGCATCTCGCGGCAGATTTGGTGGGGGCATCAAATCCCGGCCTGGAATTGCTCATCTTGCGATCACCTGACTGTTTCCCGCGAAACACCAGGAGCATGCGGACAATGCGGAAATAAGAATATAACTCAGGAAAGCGATGTTCTGGACACCTGGTTCAGTTCCGCTTTATGGCCTTTTTCTACCCTTGGCTGGCCGGAACAAACGGAATCCTTGAAACGGTATTACCCCACTTCCGTGCTTTGTACCGGATTCGACATCCTGTTTTTCTGGGTTGCTCGAATGATGATGATGGGCCTGAAATTCATGGGACAGGTTCCTTTCACCCATGTTTACATCCATGCCCTGATTCGCGATGCCGAAGGCGCTAAAATGAGTAAGACCAAAGGCAATGTCATCGATCCGCTGGTGATGATGGATAAATATGGAACCGATGCCCTTCGCTTTACGTTAGCCGCATTTGCGGCGCAAGGACGCGATATCAAACTGGCGGAAGAGCGCATCTCCGGTTACAGAAACTTTTGTAACAAGTTGTGGAATGCATCGCGCTTCGCTTTCATGAACCTGGAAGGGTATGCGGGCAGTACCGAACTGGAAACTCATGAAGAAAGAAACCTGGCGGATCGCTGGATTCTGAGCCGACTCAATGAAACTTGTAAAGAGGTAAACCAGGCTCTGGACGAGTTCAAGTTCAATGAAGGTGCCTCGGCGATTTACAAATTCATCTGGAATGAATTTTGCGATTGGTACATCGAACTCTCCAAATCGGTTTTGATGTCCGATGGGCCGAACAAACCGGTCACACAAAATGTTCTGGTTCATGTACTGGAAACAGGGTTGCGATTGCTTCACCCATTCATGCCTTTCATCACCGAGGAAATCTGGCAGAAACTTCCCGTTCAAGGGGACACTCTGATGCGAGCGGATTTTCCACAATATATGGATGAAAAACGGTATGTGGAAGCTGAAACACAAATGGCGGAAGTGCAGTCCGCTATAACAGGAATTCGCAACATTCGCGGGGAAATGAATATCAATCCGGGAAAAATGCTCAAGGTTCTGATCAAAACACACGATCAGAAGAGTAAGGACCTGCTAGAGCGATATGCCCCATATATTAAGGATTTGGCACGGGTGGAAGACCTGACCGTAGGCCCGGATTTGACCAAACCCGAAGTTGCCGCTTCTTGTGTTTTGCAGGGAATGGAGATTTACATTCCCCTGGAAGGCTTGATGGATTTTTCCGATGAGAAAAAACGCATCGAAAAAGAGTTGAAAAAAATTGAAAAAGACATCATATTCATAAATAAGAAGCTTTCCAACGAGGACTTTGTAAAAAAGGCTCCTCCCGAGGTCATCGAAAAAGACCAACTCAGGCTCGATACTCTTTCGGACAAGCAAGCCAAATTGCAATTGAATTTAAAAACAGTCGAAGAAGCCCTCGCATGATGCAGGCTATCTCACCGTTGTCGACTCGGCTATTTTCATTAATTTAAACACCTGATCTGAATATGGATGCTACTGTAGAATGGGTTTCCCGGGAAAGCATTCCTGAACAAGCGACCTGGAATTTGTCTGGGCTTTTTGCCAGTGACCAGGACTGGGAAGAATTATTCAAGACTGTGGAATCCGGGATTCCAGGCTATGAGGAGTTTCGCGGAACTCTCAGTCAATCGGCCCGGCATATAAAACATTGTCTCGATTTCGATATGGATTGCGCGCGCAAGCTGGAACGTATTTTCAACTACGCGCATTTGCGAAACGATGAAGACAAGACCCACTCGGGCAACCAGCAAAAATATGAAAAATCCATGCGTATCCGAACCCAATGGATGCAGGCAAGAAGTTTCATCGATTCGGAACTCGTCGCAATCCCGACAGAAACGATGGAAACTTTTCTAGCAGATGATGATCTGGCAGATTACAAATATCATATTCAAAAAATTCTCAGGTTTCAGGATCATATTCTTTCAGAAAAGGAAGAAGCCTTACTCGCTTCCTGCGCAGAGCTTTCACGCGCTTCGTATGACGCCTTTGGCATGCTCGATAACGCGGACCTTCAGTTTGGAACGGTAAAGGATTCAGAAGGAAAGGAAACCCGGATCACACACGGTAATTTCGGAAGCCTGTTACAAAGTTACGACCGGCCGTTTCGTAAAAATGTGTTTGAAACATTTTACAAAGCTTATGAGAATCATCGCTATACGTTTTCCAGCTTGCTCGCGTCGAACCTGAAAAAAGATTTGTTTTACAGTCGCACTCGCAGTCATGCATCCACACGTGAAAAAGCCTTGTTTGACGAGAACATACCGGTTCAGGTTTACGACAATCTCATCACAACCGTTCATGAAAACCTGGAACCCCTGTATAAATATTTTGCTCTCAGAAAAAAGATACTCGGCCTGGAAGAACTTCACATTTACGATTGCGCCGTTCCACTGGTAAAAGATTTTAAATGGTCCATGACTTATGAGGAAGCCGTCGACAAAACCCTGGAAGCGGTGAAACCTTTGGGCGAAGAGTACGGTTCCATTTTAAAGCGAGGATTGCTGGAAGACCGTTGGGTCGACCGGTTTGAAAACAAAGGTAAACGCAGTGGAGCGTATTCCTCAGGTTGTTATGACTCCAACCCATTTATTCTGTTAAACTATAAAGAGGACCATATCAACAGCCTCTACACTTTGGCCCATGAAGCGGGCCATTCGATGCACAGTTATTTTTCGAGATCCCATCAATCCTACGTTTATGCGGATTACACAATTTTCGTAGCCGAGGTGGCTTCCACTTTCAACGAGGCTATGTTGACCCGCTACTTTATGGATCAAAATCCCGACCGGGAAATGAAAATCTATTTGCTTTGCCGGGAGATTGATAATTTTCGAGGGACTCTTTACAGGCAAACGATGTTTGCCGAGTTTGAACACCTCATCCATAAAGCCGTCCAGGAAAATCAGCCTATGACGGTTGAGGCGTTTCAAGAAACTTACAAAAAGTTACTGGAACTTTATTTCGGCGAAGGCGTGGTCCTCGACGACTGCCTGAACCTCGAATGTTTTCGTATTCCCCATTTTTATTTCGGGTTTTACGTTTACAAATACGCGACGGGAATCTCCGCCGCCTATGCTTTAGTCGACCGGGTATTGAACGGGGGTGAGCAGGAATTGCAGGACTACCTGAACTTTCTGAAATCAGGTGGTTCCGAGTACCCGATCGATTTACTTAAAGGAGCGGGCATTGATATGACCCACCCCGCTCCGATACAAACAGCGTTGAGCACCTTTTCCAGACTAGTTGATGAACTGGAATCCCTGTGTGCCTGATTGTTCGAGACTGTTTCGAACTAGGGACCTTCCCTCAACGCCAACCATCTTCATAAAGGATTGAAGTTTTGAAAAAACAAAACCAGTCCCGGCGTCCCCAAAACCCGGGAAACTTCCAGCGCAATAACAATGGGAATGGCCGCCCTGCCCGTTCCCATTCCAACGGGCAAGGTCAGTTCCGTTCAGGCTCTTCAAACGGACAGCACCGGTCCCACAATCCCAATGGACAATACCGTTCCGGACACAACAAAAGCAATGCGGAAGCGGTCAAGCAATGGATGGAGCCCTCATCGGGCACCTTCACGTCCCATATTCTGGCCCAGACGGGTCCGGGTTTTTCTAGAAAACAGACCTCTAACGGGAATGGAAACGGGAACGGAAACCAGGGCTATAAATCCAAGCCGAAAAACCGTAACCAATTCGATAAAAATAAATCTCATTCCTCCAATGGAAACGGATTTCAGAAGCCGAGATCAGGCCAACGGCCCAAGCGCGATTTTCAGGACCGTAAAAAGGAACCTCAAAACCGGAACAATAATGCGTCTTTGGGTAAACCGCAAAAGGAAATGATTGCCAATATCGATGCATTTCAATTGTTCTGTGCCTACCATCTGGGTATTGGCCCCAAAAAAGAATATAAACCCTCAAATATTCATGAAGTGGCACGTCGATTCAGCGTGAACCCGGCAACCATCAAGGAAGCGTTGAAAGAATATTCCATGGACCCGGCATCCCTGCTGGAACTGGATTTTGATATGGCGCTTGCCCAGTTGGATATCCAGGTGGCTCCTGAAGGTATTGACCGCACGGAACTGGCCAAAACCATTTATGAAGATTTCCAGGCCGCCCCACACATTAAACGTGATTGGGACAAAATTCTGGAAGAGGACAGAAAAGAAAATATGAAGGTGTTCGGGAAAGGTTAAAGCGTCCCGCTCATTTATTTATTACTTTACTTACGCTTTTTTCAATAACGGTGTTCTCTCCGTCCAGGGTTTGAACCGAGCTTTGTTTCATATGGTCGTCAGACCGATGAAACTTCAAACCTTCCGCTATTATGGCATTCTGGATACGTTTGGCGCTTCCGTTGGAGCATTTCAAGTCGTTCATCAAAATTGAAAAAGCGAAACGTTCGCCATCTCTTGATTGAAGGTATCCGGAAAGAGCGCTGGTGAAATTGAGAGTCCCGGTTTTCACTCGTACTTTTTGTGCGTCTTTCACACCATTAAACCGGTCTTTCACACTGCCGTCGGTTCCCATAATCCCTAAGGCGGAAAAGAATTCCGGGTAAATCGACCAGTCGTTATAAACAGATTCAAGAACCTTGACGATATGGTTAGGCGATAAACGGTTTTGGCGCGACAAGCCAGACCCATCGTAGATCCTGTACCATTTCGGGGAAAACCCTAAAGAACCCATATATTCCTCAACCACGGCTCGGCTGTGATCCATCGTTCCCGGTGGGCCAAAGCGTTTGGCGGCAATGGCTTTCATGATTTGCTCGGCAGTAAAATTGTTGCTGTATTTGTTCAGGCCCTGCAAAATAACCGGCAAGGGTTCCGATTCATGCGTTAACAACAACTGTGCGTTTTCCGGCACCTCACCAAATCCCAGATCGCCTGTAACCTCGATTCCCTCTTTTTGGAGAAACTCGCCAAAAACAGTGACGGTGTATTTGGCCGGATCCGAAATGCTTAAAAAATATTGCTCCCGTGGTTTGTGAATGGGAATACCACCGTCCACGGTGATCTCATCGTAACCCACATGCTTGACCCGATTGATAATCAAATGGCCCCGTCGTTTTCTGGACAGGGTGGTCCCTTTGTTGCGAACCCTTATATATTGGGTATCCGGATCGATAATGATTTTCGGAGGTTTACCAGGCCTGCTTCCGGGCTCCGCGTAAACCGTCACCGTATTGAAGTTCAGGGATAATGCGCCTAAAGGGGCGTTATATGCCTCCGGACCAAAACGCTTACTCCAGGTGCTGACCCGGCGTTTCCCATCAAAAAAAGAATCATCGGCGATGATATTGCCCTCAATTTTTCGGATCGGAGCGTTTCGGATCTGGTTCACCAGCAACCACATCTGCTCGGAAACAAATTTGGGGTCGCCGTAGCCCTTGATGTATAGATCGCCGTGAATCACCCCATCTTTTAAAGTTCCAGTATGGTAAATATTTGTAGGGAAATGGTAATCCAGACCCAGTTCTTTCAATGCCATTGCGGTTGTTATCAACTTCATGTTCGATGCCGGGATAAACAGGCGCTGGTTGTTAAATTCGTATAACGAACGCTGTCTGTCCAGGGAATAAAACTTCACACCGAAATTCTTCTTCCGCAGGCAGGAATGGGACAAAATGGAATCCAGTTTTTTCCGGAATCGTTTTGCGGCGGCGCTAGAGTCTTCTTCATGCGCCAGACTGGAAGAAGAAAAAAATGCGATCCACAAAAAGGCAAACAAAAAGGCGGGGAATTTGAGGCATACTGCTTTCATAAATTAAAATTCTAGCTTTAAATGTGACGGATTACAAATCAATCTGCTCCAGTTTAATATAGCCCACATTTCCTGGAAACTTTAGACCGCTTTCATGATTTGTGTTATGTTACCCCATCGTCAATGTAATGATTCACCCTTAAAAGAGATAGTAATAAATTTATATGAACTACGATGTTATAGGAATCGGAAACGCACTGGTAGACATAGAAGTCCAGGTCGACGACTCATTTCTTGAGCAAAATTCCCTGGCAAAGGGAGGTATGACCCTGTCTTCTCCCGAACAACAGTTAAAAATCCTTGAAGCCCTTTCTGATAAATCCACTAAAAATTCGTCCGGTGGCTCCGCCGCCAACACCATCCACGGCATCAGCGTACTGGGGGGAAAATCGTATTACCTGGGACGAGTGGCTAACGACAGTTTTGGCGTCCATTATACAAAGGATATGCAACATTGCGGCGTCGGGTTTCCGGGTCCTGGATCGGAGCAGGAAGGCACGGGTACTTGTGTGATCCTCGTGACTCCCGATTGCGAGCGAACCATGTTCACGCATTTGGGAGTATCCTCAGCTTTGCATCCGGATAACGTAGACGACACCATCGTTCAAGGTTCCAAGGTGGTCTACATTGAAGGGTATTTATGGACCGGAGACGAAACCAGGGAAGCGGCCCACAAACTGGCGCATCATGCCAAATCGGAGGGTCTCCAAGTAGCCCTTTCCCTGAGCGACCCGTTTATCGTCAATAGTTACAAGGAACAATTGACCGACTTTATTCGAAGCAATGTGGACATCCTGTTTTGCAATGAGGTGGAAGCCAAATCCATGGCGGAAACTTCCGATCCTTCAAATGCATTTGACAAATTGCAGGCTTTGGCCAACACCGTATTTTTGACGCTGGGTAAAAAAGGATCCTGGGCTGGAAAAGCTAGTGAAACCAGGTTTTCTGCGGGCGTCTTTCCGGTTCAGGCCGTCGACACTACAGGAGCCGGGGACCTTTATGCGGCTGGCGCACTTTACGGTTTGGTGCAGGGAAAAAATTTACAGGAGTGCGCGGTATTGGGAGCTTATTGCTCCAGCCAGGTAGTCACTCAACTCGGTGGGCGCATGCCCATGGAGTCGCAAAAGGACATGGGCAAGATTTTAAAACTTTATAACGATATCAATCCGCCTCTTCCTTAAACCATTAGGGTCCCGGTTAGGGTGCAAACGAGTTCAGCACATTCGAAATAGAGGACACACTCTTGCTATCGCTTGCAGGCTTGGCCGCAGTTAGTGACACCCCAAGGCCATATTGGGTCCGGGTTTTCCTGTATTCTGCCAGAGCCCTCGGAAGCATTCCTCGAATGCTGTTGATGCGTGTCGAATCAGCCGGATGAGTCGACAAAAACTCAGGTGGTTTTTGGTCCTGAGTCACTCTGGAGAAACGCTTCCAAAATTTCACCGCTTCATTCGGATCGTATCCCGCCCTTGCCATATAGATGAGCCCAATTTCATCAGCTTCCGTTTCGTGAGCACGGCTATAGGGTAGTTGGATACCATAGGTTGCCCCCACGCCCAAAGCTCCCATAATGGATTGGCTGTTGGGATTGCCCGATAAGCCTATGGAGGCTCCCAACAAGGCAGTATCGATCAAAAGATCCTGGGACATGCGTTGGGCACCGTGCCGAGCAACCACATGCGCCACTTCATGTGCCACAACTGTAGCCAAGCCGGCTTCATTTTCACAAATAGGAAGCATGGCCGAATACACAGCTATCTTTCCACCCGGCAGGGCAAACGCGTTATACTGATCCGATTCGATCAGGCGGCTTTCCCATTTCAACCGGGGGAGATCACTCACCGCGGCTATCCGCTCGCCGACCCGGCGAACGATTGCGGACATTTTTTGGTCGGTCGATTCCTTTTCCTTGGAAAGGATGGCTTGATAACTTTGTTGCCCCAAAGATACTTCCTGTGAAAAGGGAACGAGGATCAGGGCAGAGCGGTTGGACACTGGTGTGCTGACACAACCAGCAATCCACAAACACAAGGGTAGCATCAGGAAAAATTTAATAGTATGCATAGTCGGGCTTTATTTTTTGGTTCTTGTTCAAAAATTAGGGTATCCAATTCTCTGTAGTATTTGCTTAAAATTGTACTGCACTGGTATATTTTTAACAAGGAATCTGCACCACCAGAAATTTTTTTTACATGAAAGGTCAGGTTGACGGTTTGAATCGTGATATGCTGAGGCATGAATCGGATTTGCTGGCAGAGGGATTCCAAAATATCGCCGGTGTCGACGAGGCAGGAAGAGGTCCCCTGGCAGGCCCCGTGGTCTCTGCGGCTGTCATTTTGCCACCCGGAATTCGCCTGGATGATATTGACGATTCAAAAAAGTTGAGTCCTAAAGCCCGGGATCGTTTGATGGATTTTATTCATCAAGAGGCACTGGCGGTGGGAATCGCCGTTGTGGATGAGAGGGTGATTGATGAAATTAATATATTGCAAGCGTCCCGGCTGGCTATGAAACAGGCTGTAGAAAAATTGCCTTTGAAAGCGGATTTTGTTTTAATCGATGGCAATCAGCAACTGGATATCGATATTTCCCAGAAAGCGTTGGTCAAGGGGGACAGCCTCAGCCAATCTATAGCCGCCGGCTCCATTGTTGCTAAAGTGACTCGAGACCGCTTGATGCAGGCCTATCATAAGGAGTATCCTCAATATGGTTTCAACAGCCATAAAGGATACCCCACAAAATTACACAAGGAACAGATTCGACGATGGGGACCGTGTCCCATTCATCGAAAAACATTTGCTGGAGTTAAAGAGTTCATTGCAAACGATAACCGATAAAGGTTTTTAGAAAGTCAAAATGCTGAGTTTCCAGGGAAAAAAATGGCTGGTCGCTGAACCCTGCCCCAATAAATCCGAGGAGTTGGCTCTTGGACTGACCATCAGTCCTGTGGTCGCCAAATTGATGGTGAATCGGGGTATTGATTCGGTGGACGCTGGCAAATGCCTGATCGAACCGGATCTTAAGACCCTGCACGATCCCTTCCTGATGCTCGGCATGCGAGAAGCCGTAGACCGCATCGTTCGAGCTATTGAAGATGGAGAAAAAATCACCGTGTTTGGTGATTACGATGTCGATGGCGTGACTTCTGCCGCCTTCTGCGTTCATTTTTTTCGCGAACTGGGCATTCCCTTTTCCTATTACCTGCCGGACCGTATGGAAGAAGGCTATGGCCTCAATGAACAGGCTCTCGATAAGATCAAATCCGGGGGCAGTAGTCTGGTGATCACTGCCGATTGCGGAATCACTGCAGTCGAGGAAGTGAAGGCGGCCAATGCGATGGGACTGGATGTGATTATCACCGATCACCATCAGGTCGGGGAACAGGGCCTGCCGCCTGCCGTTTCCGTGCTCAATCCGCACCAACCGGATTGCGAATATCCATTCCGTTTTTTGAGCGGTGTGGGATTGGTCTTTAAACTCGCAACGGCAGTGCGCTCGGCTTTGTACAAGGAGGGCTGGGACAAGGACCGTCTCCCCAATCTCAAGAAACACCTCGACCTGCTTGTTTTGGGAACCATTGCGGATGTTGCTCCTCTGGTTGGAGAAAATCATGTCCTGTGTTCACACGGTTTGGCGCAAATGACCCAAACCCTCAAGCCGGGATTGATCGCATTGAAATCTGTTGCTGGCCTGAATGGGCGTATTGATGCCCGCTCCATCGGGTTCGGTCTGGGACCCCGGCTGAATGCGGCCGGAAGAATGGGTAAAGCCGATGCGGGTTTGCATTTGTTGACATGCACAGAACTCAATGAGGCCCGCGGCATGGCTCATTCCCTGGACAAGATCAATCAGGAACGCCAGGAGGTTCAAAAATGGTCCCAGGAGGAAGCGGAATACCTGTTCGACCGACAAGTCGATCTGGACCGGGACCGCGTGATCGTGTTGGCTTCTGAAAACTTTCACAAAGGGGTCATCGGCATTATTGCCGCAAAATTCGTGCAAAAGTATTACCGTCCCACGGTGCTGATCGCCCTGGAAAATGGGGAAGGTAAAGGGTCGGCCAGAAGCATCAAACAATTCAACCTGTTTAAAGCGTTTGAAAATTGCAGGGAGCACCTTGCACGCTACGGTGGACACGCTTATGCGGCCGGACTCAACATCATCGAAGGCAAGGTGGATGATTTCAGGAAAGCCATCAATGAAGTGGGAACTCAATACCTGAAGGACGATGACCTTATTCCCGATATCAATGTCGATACCGAAATTGGACTGGATCTAATCTCACTGGATTTAATACGCGAAATCCATAGCCTGGAACCCTTTGGTCAGATGAACCCTCTACCCATTTTTGTAAGCAGAAACGTATCCCTGAAAAACTGCCGGTTTATGGGAAGAGACGGCAGTCATGTACGGTTTCAGGCGCGAATGGACAATGCCGAATGTGACGGCATCGCCTTTCATTTCCGCTCCACTTTTGAGTGCCTGAACCTGCAGAACCGGTTCGACCTGGTTTACGAACTGCAGATCAACAACTGGAACGGCAAGGAATCGCCGCAGATGAAGCTTCTGGATTTACGGGAAAGCCAGTAACCCTATAATCATTCCACGCGTACCGATTCCATGGGATTTACTTTCGCACCCAATCGGGCAGGGTAAATTCCCGCCAAAGTCGCTATAAACCAGAATCCCACTGTAGCAAAAAGTATAAATCCATAGGGAAAATAAACCTGGATGGTCCAGCCAAAGGACTGCTTGTTAATCACGAAAATCAATATGTAAGAAACCAGGACCCCCGCAAGCAAACCCACCGCAGAGCCGATCATGCCCAATATCCACGCTTCGACATAAACCATCTTTTTGATCTGCTGTTTAAAAGCTCCCAAAAAACGCAAAATCCCGATTTCACGTTTGCGCTCCAGAATCATGGACACAAGCGTATTGAACAGGCCAAGCATGGCTACCAGAATGGCGATGATCTCCAGAGAATAGGTGATGGCGAAGGTACGATCAAAAATTTCGAGCACTTCCTTTTTTAGTTCCGAGTTGGATCGAATGAGAATGCTGAAATCCTTACCGATTCCTGCAACGATTTGCTTGCGAACCTGGTTCAATTCGGATTTGTCATCCAGATAAATGACAAAACTGTTAACGGTGGGATCTTGATAATATTTCAAGTAGGTCGAACGATCAATGATGATATAACCGCGTTCCTGGGAATAGTCGTAGTATACAGCCGCCACTTCCAGGTCAAGTTTTCCACCGGGTGTGTGCAAGGTGATAGGATCGCCCCGATTCAGTTTGTGTTTCAGGGAAAACGCTTCCGAGATCATAGCCCGCGGCTGGTCCACCATAAATCCGGCAAGTTCGGCAGAAGGCGGTCCGTCTTTGATCACCAGGTTTCCGAGTTGAGAGACTACCGAAAAATCTCCTGAAGCTAAAATCGCCGGTTGGTCGTCGTAAGATATATCCAGCGCGCGAAACAAATCGACAGCCCGCACGCCGGGCAATTTTTTTAAATCCTCGACCCGCCTGGCCGGGAGTGTGTATTGATAATCGATATTCTTCCCTGCCACCAGACGGACAAACACATCCGCCTGCAAGGTCTGGTTGATCCACACCACCACCGTTTGCCGAAAACTGTGAACCATTATCGACATGCTGATGATCATCATGAATGCGATGGCAAGGGCTGAAACGGAAATGGCGTTGCGCCCCACATTTTGCGCCAGGTTCATGCAGGCCATCAAACCTTCGCCGCCAAACCAGCGTTTGCAGGGAACCCGCAAAACCTGACGGGCCTTCAACAAAAGCGAAGGCGAGAACAGGGACAATCCAAGGATCAGCAAAAACACCGAAAAAAATCCAAAGTAGGGAAAGTTGTCGATGGCAGGAAGCAGAGTGCATATTCCGGCGAGGATGCAGGTGACCCAAGCAAAACGATCGAGCCGTCGATTACCCCGATATACTTTTAAATCGTAACTGCCCCGTCGCATCACCAGGGTAGGCGGAGTTTTTGAAGCATCGTAGGCCGGAATGAGTGCGGAGACGAAAGACAAGCCAACACCCATCAAAAAATAGGGCCCCATTTCTTCCCAGTGAAAATCGATTTCTGTCGCGTAGGATGGAGCGTACAGGTTGTTGACAGTTATAGATATGGCATCCAGCGAAAACTGGGCAAAACCCGCTCCCAGAAAAATACCAATTATCGATCCGATGCTTCCAACGATGCCCGCTTCCAGTAAAAAAATAAAAGCAATGACCCAGGGAGTGGCCCCCATAGCGCGTAAGGTGCCTATCTCGGTGCGACGGCGTACAACGGAAAGCGCAATCATGTTGTAGATGAGGTACAAAGCCACCAGCAAAGCTACAAAACTGAGCGCCGAAAGATTGTATTGAAACGCGCGCAACATTTTTTCGACTTGCTGGTTCTTGCGCTTGGGGCGGTCAATGCGTAAAAACTCCGGAAGCACATCTTTTAGTTTTTTCCGCATGCGGTCAAATTTCCGGTCCTTTAAAAAGACAAGGTCGATGCGATCCAGTTTGCCAATCTTGCCAAAAACATTTTGGGCGGCGGCGATGTCCATCATGCCAAAATTACCGTTCAGAGCCTTGGCGATTCCTTTGCTCTCCAGAATGGCATTCACCTTCAACTCTTTGGTTTTGCCCTGTATTTGAAAATGTATAGAGTCGCCCACCTTAAAACTGGAATCAGGTATGAATTTTTCCGGCAACACAATGCCCACAGGATCCATGATGATGGGAAGCAGACCCTTCAATCCGTCTCCCACGGTTTGCAGAGAAAAATCCCGTATGCCACTGTCCTGAAGCAAATCGGTTCCAAGGATTTCCACCACCTCGTTTGAATTTTGTTCCACACCATAACCTTCGATCACAGGGTACGGCTTGACCCATTCCCTAAGGGGATGCAAAGCGGCAAAATATTTTTCATCGAAGGACATCCCCTCGGCGTGAATCACCGCATCCGCCTTGCCCACCACCAGATCGACGCTTTCCTTAAACGACAGCATCGTCTGGCGATTCGCCAATTGAATGCTTAGAAATACGGAAACGCCAATAGCAACACCCAAAACAGTGATAAGCGTGCGAAAGGGATCCCCTAAAAGAGGACGAAGAATGAGCGCTTTGAACAGGTCCCAAAAATAACGCATGGACATCTAAGGTTGTTTGGAAGAGGTGTGTTCCGTCATGCGGCCATCGCGGATTTCAAAATGCCGGTTGCCGTAGCTCGCTCCCAGCGGATTGTGTGTGGCCATCACGATGGTCGCTTGAAATTCGGTGGAAACCTGATTAAGCAAATCCAGAATTTTAGCACCGTTTTCGGAGTCCAGGTTTCCGGTAGGTTCATCGGCTAAAATGATGGATGGCCGATGCACCAGAGCCCGCGCGATGGCGACTCTTTGCATTTGCCCTCCGGAAAGTTCGGCGGGAAAGGATTGCGCGCGGGTTTCGAGGCCGACAAACTCCAGCAATTCCTGAATGCGCGGATCGTCCTGCTGTTTCCATTGGGCAAGAAGGAGGGGCAATTCAACATTTTCCCAAACGGTCAGAGTCGGCAGTAAATTGAAAAACTGGAAGACGAACCCGATTTCCTTTCGGCGCAAAAGGGTGAGTGCGTTATCGTCCATGCCCGACATCAACCGCCCATTCAAAACGATCTCACCTTCATCAGGCGTGTCCAATCCACCGACGCAATTGAGAAACGTCGTCTTGCCGCCCCCCGACGGACCCATGACCGTGACAAAATCTCCACGATTCAATTCTGCATTCACATCCGAAAGAGCGCACACGCGCGTCTCCCCAGTCTGGTAGAATTTAGAGACGGCCTTCAGTTGGATTAAAGGGCTGAAAGTTTCAGATAGCATTTTGAACGGTTTGTATAAATCCGGGATAACAGATGAAGCGAATTATTTTTCTTTTGACACTATCGTTAGCATTAACCAGCAGTTGCACCATTCCGGCAAGCTGTAAATTGTACAATAATTCGTATCAAAACTTAAAGGTGATAAAATTGAGGGGAGACATCCAGGAATTCGCTTGGGACTTTGAATCCCAAACAGCCGTTGAAATCGAAAACTGCAGATACTCTTCAATTAAAATATTCAGTGACAGCCAAACCTGGCGTTATGAAACTCCATCCCTGGATTCCAGTTTCATAGAATTTGTTGGATGGGGACCTTGGACCAAAAGAATATTCAAGGCCCAATGGGAACCCGATGGCAGGATTTACGCTCTTCCAGCGGGGAAATCATTTCCCATGAGATTACCAGGAAAACAGCCCGAAGGATTTCCCATGGAACCTGTTCGATAAAAGATGATTTCATCTATAAGCTTTCTAAGCTTCAATTCACCCCACTGAAATTCCCTGAATTTACCGAACGCGAATCTTTCAAGTCTCCCACAAACTCCATGGCGAATCCCGTCGAATTACCCTGAATCACCACTGCGCCCCAAAGACTCAACATCGTAACATCCTGGAAACCTGCGCCTTCACCGCTCCCGGACATTTCTTTAGGATCGCTGGCAACAGGGTTAATCACTACCATACCGTGTCCGGTCTCCTCATTGCCAATGATAAGCTCATCGTCAGGAAGGTTGGTCGGATTGATGTTTATATTATTGGTAGCAACAATGAAAATCTTTCGAGACTCCCCGGATGAGATTGTAAACTCCTTTGGTAATGCCAGGGAGACCCCTGAATTTTTAACGGCTGAAATGGAAACTCCTATTCGCGAATTCATTCTTTCCAGGGAGGGATGCGCAATCGACATAAAGGTGTAGGTGCCTGAATCGGTTTGCCAAAAGGGGGCTATAACCTTTGATTCATTTTGGGACTTTGGCAAAGGGTCGTCTGTCAAAGTGGCAGTGAGTTTACGAGTCGCCAATACTTCATTGGTGATTATATTCGTAAAAGTAATCGTCGCCTGGTGGTTCCCATTGGGTAAATTATTGATATTACTATTCGCAGTAAAATCAATGATCACCACTCGCCCCGGCTCCAGAGTAACATCGGCTGATTGGGCTTTAGGCAATGCAAAACCATTTCCAGATTCCGGGTTTGGTTGAGAGTTTTCATCGGTAGGAAACGATGAAACAGCTAAATCAATCCAGTCTTGATCGGAAGTAACGGTCACTTCCAGAGTAGTATCCTCCGGGTTTCCTAAAGTAAGGGTAGGGTTTTCTGGATCGCATTTGCCATTTCTGTTGCAGGAGAAAAACTGATTGGGCAATAAAGCAACCACCTCTTCCTTTTCTCCTACCAAAAAGAAAACAGGAATTGAGGTATCGCCTAAACCATTAGTTTCATTTTTAAAGTTAGCGGTTCCCTCAAACAATCCTGTTCCCAGGGGATTAGGTAAAAACAAGGAAATTATGGCTTTATCTGACGCAGTTTCACCGGGGTCAAGAAAACCATTAAAAAATCCCCCTGTAGGGTCTTCCACAGAAACCCAGGATTGACTCCCGTCCGAATCCATGAAAATAGCGTCATCGCCTGTATTTGTTGCGGAATATTCAATATCATTTCCTTTACCAAACATTTCGCCATCCTTGGCAACAAAAACCGTGGCTGTTTTTGGCGTTATTTCGAGAATACCCGGTTTGATTTCTACATCCACATCCCCAAAAGCATCGTCCAAACAGGCCCCTCCCATGGGATTGGTTCCCTTACCTTTAAAAATCACACGAATACTTGTAGAAGCCGGACCCCTTGCTACTTTGGTCACGGTGAATAAAGTTTCTACCCCCTCTTGCTCGGCTGGGCTCACGGTGACTACGGAAGTATCTTCAACGGTGGCAGTAATATCGGCATTGCATCCGGTTTCGTCTTTCACCTCGAAGGTCAGAGTCGCTGGATTGTTGATATTCACGGTTTTATCAAAAACAAGTGAACTCGGAGTAATATCATGCGCCCATACTGGATTACTAAAAACAAGAAGGATGATTGGGAATCCCATCATTTTCAAGATTTTCTTAAAACTCAACATAAGCCCCATATCCTACCTTGTTTCGAAATAATATTTTTTCAATTCAACCCACTAAATACACCCGTATTAATGGCACGAGAGTCTTTCAAATCGCCCACAAATTCCATGGCAAAACCGGTTGAATTATTTAGGATCACCACAGCCCCCCAAAGGCTCAACATGGTGACATCCCTAAATCCTGCGCCCTCACCACCCCCGGCCCGTCGTTCCTTGGGATTAGATGCTATTGGATTGATAATCACCTGCCCATGTCCTCCATCCTCGTCGGCAACGATGAGTTGATCGTTTGGCAGATTCGTCGGATTGATAACGGTGTTATTGGTCGTCACGATGAAAATTTTCTCCGACTCTCCGGAGGAAATAGTAAATTCTGCAGGCGCGTCGACGGAAACACCGGAATTGGAAACCGCTGATATAGATACCCCAATGCGGGAGTTCATCCCCGACATGGAAGGATGCGATACGGACATAAAAGTATAAGTTGCAGAATCGGCCTGCCAATAGGGAGAAACAATTTTTGAGTCTTTGGCAAATTGGGGAAAGGGGTCATCCGTCAAGGCAAAAGAAACGGTTCGAGTGGCCAGCACTTCGTTAGTATCCGTGTCTGCAAATGTCAGAACCGCCTCATGCTTTCCGTTTGGCAAATTTGCACTATTGCTGTTGGGTGTGATGTTTACATTAACAATATCGCCAGACTCCACAATTGTGTTCGCGGTTTGAGCTTGTGGTTCCATAAAAACCTGACCGGCAATATTCGCTTTTGAATCACTTCCTGCAGTTATATCGGCAATAGCGAGGTCCACCCAATTCTCACTGGAGGTCACCGTAACCCCTTTTGAACTATCCTCAGCATTTCCCATGGCAACACTGGGCTGTTCCGGATCGCATTTGCCACTACGGTTACAGGAAAAAAAACTGTCAGAAACCACCACAAGCGTATCATTGGCCGAACCGATCAAGAAAAAAATGGGAATAGAAGTGTTCCCCATACCATTTGTACCATTGGTAATAGTCGCCATATCCTTATGTAAACCTACACCCAAAGCGACATCCACAATACTCACACGAGCCTGCGTGGAACTGGTTTGCCCCGGTGCGACAAATTCTATCAGGGGATTTAAAGTGCCCGCTTCATTTATCTGCGCCCATTTTTGGAAATTTCTACCCAATACCGAAATTTCATCATCCCCAACATTAGAAATAGAATAGTTCACTTGCTTGCTCTTTATACTTAAACTCCCCTGGGTAAATACAAAAACTGAAGCCACTTCCGGAGAGACTTCCAGAACCCCTGGTTTGATTTCGACATTGACATCTGCAAAAGCATCGTCAGTGCAAGCTCCCCCCATAGAATTGGTACCCTTGCCTTTAAAAGTCACCCTTATAGTAGTGGAAGCAGGCCCAAATCCAATCTTTTCAACGGTGAATTCTACATCCACTCCTTCCTGTTCGGTTGGAATGACTTCAACAACTGAAGTGTCGGAGACGGTAGCCGTAATATCCGCATTGCATCCTGTGTTATCTTTCACTCGAATCTTCAAATTGGGATGTTCATTGACATTGACGGTTTTATCAAAAACCAGGGAACTGGGAGTGATTTCATGGGCCAAACCGGGAGAAATGAATACACCCATTACAAAAACAAAAATTAATAATAGAACGGCCTTGTTTTGTTTTAAAATATTCATTTCAGGATTCCTTTTGCACTAAAATAAAAGAGCTAATCAATTCACTCCGCTGAACTTACCTGAATCCACCGCGCGCGAATCTTTCAAATCGCCCACAAACTCCATGGCGAAACCTGTTGAGTTATTCAGTATAACCACAGCCCCCCAAAGACTGAGCATGGTTACATCGCGAAATCCGGCACCATCACTGCCGGCACGTTCCTTGGGATTGGATGCGACCGGATTGATGATCACCTGCCCGTGTCCACCCGATTCGTTGGCTGTGATGAGTTGATCGTTCGGCAGGTTCGTCGGGTTGATTACAGAGTTGTTGGTCGTCACAATGAAAACTTTCTCAGACTCACCGGAAGATATTGTGAATTCTGCAGGCACATCAATGGAAAGTCCAGAGTTTGCAACGGCTGAAACCGAAACCCCTATACGGGAACTCATTCCTGAAAGGGACGGGTGCGAAACGGACATAAAGGTATAGGTACCCGAATCCGTTTGCCAATAAGGGGAAACCACTTTCGAGTCGTTGGGGAATTTAAAAAAGGCGTCTTCAGCCAATGTCATTGAGACCATGCGGGTTGCCAATATTTCCTGAGTGTTGGTATCTGTAAATGTCAAGGTTGCCGAATGTTTCCCGTCGGGCAGGTTATAAACATTGGAATTGGGAGTCGTAGCAACATTGACGATATTCCCTGGTTCCAATGTTGTATTGGCAGTTTGCGCCTGGTACTTTAAAAACCCCTGTTCTGGCTTGACATCATTTTTTACATCATTTCCAGATGTAATCTCCTCAATGAGTATATCCAGCCAATCTTGATCCGAACTGACCGTAACCTCCTGGGAGGTTTCATTTGCATTCCCCATAGCCACTGTCGGATTGGCGGGATCGCATTTACCCATACGGTTGCAGGCAAAGAAGCTATCAGGAGGGAGGGCTATTACTTCATCCTTGGAGCCAACCAAAAGAAAAACAGGAATCGAAGTGCTTCCCATTCCATTTGTCGCATTAATAACATCAGCTTTTCCCGAATATAATCCTTGATTATAAAACTCAACCACCTTATCTACCAATTCAACTTTTGTTAAAGGTACGGGTAAACTAATGTGAAGCAATGTATCTTGCGATACATTAATCCACTCTGTGGCTGTACTCTGTTTAAAAGCTAAAAAATCATCACCCACATTGGATGCTGTATAACTTGTATTATTACTTTTTTTTGACGATAGATCTCCCTGGCTCATTACAAAGTGGGTTGCCGCATTTGGAGTGACTTCAAGGATTCCAGGTTTCACCTCAACATTAACAATTCCAGACGCATCATCATTACACTCAACGCCTTCTGAATTAGTTCCCTTACCTTTAAAAGTAACAAGTATTGTTGTGGAGGCTGGACCAAACTTTCCTGCCCTGATCACTTCAAACTCCACAGAAACCCCTTCCTGGGCAGATGGGCTTACCCTTACAACTTCTGTGTCATTCGAGGTTGCAGTAATATCGGCATTACAGCCTGTATTGTCGGTAACTTCAAAGGTCAGGGTTGGAGGATTTTCAAAGTCATCATTTACTGATTTGTCAAAAATAAGAGAGTTTGGAGTGATGTCATGGGCAAGGACTGAGTTTGAGAGCATTAACCATAAACAAACTAAAGATAAAATCTTAATATATTTAAAGGACATAATTTAATCCCTTGTAAATTATTAATGCTTAAAAACTACTCCTTTCCCCGATTCTCACATGAAAAATTTTGGTAGTCAAATGAGGTTCAAGATCTGGTTGACCCGCAAAACTCAAAACCCATTGTTCATTTCAATAGAACCCAAATTCCTGTTTGCATATCAAATACTTCCAGACTTCCCCACTAAAGGATTTCAAATTGTTCATTTAAACTTTTAACTTTTTCGGGATAGAATGCTGGGATTACGCACCAAACTTTCAAATTAAGAAAACCAGACTGCCTAAATTATTGGTCTCCCCAGTTCTTTTTATGCTACTGTTTATTAGAACTCTTTTTGGAGAATCATGAACAAGGAACTCGAAGAAAAATACCAGGCCTTGCAAGAACATTTAATGTCAATGGACCGTATTCTAGTGGCCTTTTCCGGAGGTGTCGACAGCACTCTGGTTTTGGGCGTTGCCATTGAGGTTCTTGGGGAAAAGGTTCTGGCGGTCACTGCCGAATCGGACAGCCTGCCAAAGCGTGAATTGGACGCTTGCCGATCTCTTGCCGAATCCCTGGGAACCTACCACAGGGTTATCGAAACTGAGGAAATGCAATCCGAGAATTATTTGCAAAACCCGGCCAACCGTTGTTATTTTTGTAAATCGGAGTTGTACGGAAAACTTAAATCCATCGCCAAAGAAGAAGGCTTTTCCCACATCGTAAATGGCATCAACGTTGATGATTTGGGCGATTACCGGCCGGGCATCACAGCCGCGCGCGAGGCCGATGTAAAAACACCTCTGGCGGATTTGGGGTTCACCAAACAGGATATCCGGGACCTTTCCAGGTACCTGGATTTACCCACTTGGGAGAAACCAGCGATGGCCTGTTTGTCTTCACGCATTCCTTACGGAAATACCATCAGTCCCGAAAAACTGGAAAAAATCGAGCTGGCGGAGGACTTTTTAATCGCTGAAGGCTTTTCTCAGAACCGGGTCCGTTACCATGAAGACGTTGCCCGCATTGAATTGCCTACACAGGATATCCTGCGTTTTTTTAAAGAAGGGCTTGCGGAAAAAACCCAGTCCCGGTTCAAAGAGATCGGGTTTCGTTACGTAGCGGTCGATATTCTGGGGTATCGGAGTGGAAGCATGAACGAGGTTTTAAATCGTCAACAGAAGGAAGAATAAATCTTATGTTTCAAGTCGAACTCAAACCGGAATTCAAAAAACAGATCAAGGACCCGGAACTATTTACCAAAGGAACGGAAAAAATGTATTCCGGCATTTTCATAGCGATGGCGGGAGTGTTCATAATGCTGATTCTGATGTTCACGCATCCCGAAGACGTTCTGAAACCGTCTTTTTTGATGGTGATTGGACTGGCTCTAGCAGGATGGGGCCTGATCCAAAGGTTGAAAGCTGAATAATCGCCTATGAACAAGGCCGAAGTATTTCAGGGGGGTTGCCTGAACCAGCAAACATTCAATCAGGCAACCCCCCATCCTAATTTTTAGCCGAACAGATTTTTTCACTCACCAGTAAACCCCTTCCTTTCGGCTAGGTGAACGGTCTGCACCGTTCCTACTATAAATATAAGTCCGATAATGGGTTTGTCAACGGGTCCAACTCAAGATTCTTCAGGGTTTCCGGATTGTTTTTTCCGTGTGGCCTCGCCCAGTTCTGCGGAACGGAGAGTGGCCTCTTCCACTGCGTCCATAAGCGTCGTCCGCAATCCCCCGGCTTCCAGGGAATGCAATCCGCTAATCGTCGTGCCACCGGGTGAGGTGACCATGTCCTTCAGTTCACCAGGATGTTTCCCGGTTTTGATCGCTAACTCCGCCGATCCCAGAACCGTTTGCATGGTCAGGATATTAGAGACCTCGCGCGAAAGCCCCATTTTAACCCCTGCATCGGATAAAGCCTCAATCACCATAAAAATATAAGCAGGCCCGCTTCCACTCAACCCGGTAACTGCATCCAGACTCTCCTCAGGTACGTCAACGGTTCGTCCAATGGCTTCGAAAATGCGGTGGGCAATCTGGTTGTCTGATTTTGAAACACTCTTTGACGAAGCGACGGCAGTGACACCCGCCTGCACCAATGCCGGAGTGTTGGGCATGGTACGAATAACAGGAATTTTCTTTTTGGGAGCGATGTTTACGATGTCTTCTATAACACTGATAGGAATGCCAGCCGCGACTGAAATCAATAAATGTCCTTTATGAATCAGGTCATGGATCTCTTTTACCATTTTGACAATCACTTGCGGCTTCACAGCTAAAATCAGGATATCGCATTTTTCGGTCACGGTGCGATTTTCAATGCTCACCTTTACCTTGTATTCCTGATGCAAATAATCCAAACGAGCTTGCAGGGGATCGGAAACAAAAATACTTTTGGCATCGATAAAACCAGCTGTTACCAGCCCCTTGATCATGGCTTCCGCCATATTGCCGCCACCCAGAAATCCAAGCTTTTTATTTTTCAGCACTCTTAAAATTCCTTAAATTTTGGTTAAATTTAATTCACTCCACTTATTTACGGTCAGGCTCTGTTCCCGAATATTGCTGTACCCACTCGAACCAGAGTCGCCCCCTCTTCAATGGCAACTTCAAAATCATTGGACATGCCCATTGATAAATGATCCAGAGAAACCCGTTCTAAGCCGAGCTGGTTCATCGCGCCACGCAACTCGCGCAACTGTATGAAATAGGTTCGTGATTGTTCAGGATCCGGATCGAAGGGAGGGATGGTCATCAATCCTCGCACCGACACACCTGAAAAAAGGCCCATTTGCTTTAAGGAGGATTCCAGTTGTTCCGGCGCCACTCCCTGTTTTGAAGCCTCTCCGGAAATGTTGACCTGAACCAAAATCGGTGTCACCTTGGAACGATTTTCACTGGCATGATGAATGCTCTCGGCCAAAGCCACACTGTCCACAGAATGGATTAAAGAAAACCGGTCGAAAAGGAATTTGATCTTATTTTTCTGTAAATGACCGATAAAATGCCACTCATAATCGTCGGTGCCCAAAGTATCAACTTTATCCTTGGCTTCCTGAATTTTATTTTCCCCGAAAACCAATTGGCCACATTCCCTGGCCTGGACTATCCGTTCAACATCCACTGTCTTGGATACAGCCACTAACTGGACATCTTCGGGGGAGCGCCCGGATTTTTTAAGGGCTCCTGCAATTCGATCCCGAGTTTTCGCCAAGTTTTCAGAAATCAAGGTATTCGCGCCCATTGATTTGCCGGATGTGACAGACTCTCTTTTTGATCGTTCAATAAAGGGCTTGCGGACCGGTTTCTCCGGTTCGGATACGCACCGCCTCTTCAACGGGAAGGACAAAAATCTTTCCATCACCCAGATTACCGGTTTTTGCGGTGACCTGGAGCATTTGCACCACTTCCTCCACCGCCTCATTTTCCAGAACAATGGTGAGTTCCAGACTGGGAAGGAACTGAGGTACGTGCGCAGATCCGGTTTCCGATGAGTTTCTCAATTGACTCAAGGGTTTGCCAATACCCCGGGCATCACTTACCGAAACGCCAGGAACGCCCAATTCAAACAGTTTTTCCCGGACAGGCTCCAGCTTTTGGTGTTTTATGTAACATTTGATCATTTTCATAGTAGTAGCGATAATTTAGAGGAAATTCCGAACGTTTGCAATCTAATAAAACATTTAAAAAATGAGCTTTGAGGCACTGAAACCGGATTTAAACTTTTGGAGGCAGTAAAAGTTTTCTCCAGTTTTTCTGCTCCCATTCCCGCGCTTGCTGAAAATAGAGATACTCCCGCTCCTTTTGCTTGAAAGCGGCGTGATGATATCGGGTTCTTCCATTTTTTCGAATGGGGGGATGGTATTGATGGCACATCTCGTGATAAATGGTCAACTCCAGTACTATTTGCGGCACGAAATCCTGCCGAAGCCGCGGGTGAATCAATATCCTGCGTTTTTTGAGGTGGTAGGATCCAAATCGTATTGATGTCAAATTCCGGTTTGTGGAATTACGGCCCCATTCTATTTGGGCGCAGATCCTTCCTTCAAAGTAAGTCTTGTTGAGCCGATCCATTATTTCCTGCAGGTCTTTTCCCCTAGATTTTCCCTGCAAAGTTTGGTTGATGATTGCTGGAGTCTTGACCATGGGCGGTCTTTCCAGAACATCGTGAATTTGATTCTGAAATTTTTGCGGGACCGGCAGGTTTTCCAATGCCGCACGCAGAACCTTGATTTTCAAAGCCTGGCATACCATTGCAAGGGAATTCCTGAAATGCGAATAATACGATTCATTAAACAGTTCCAGGGAGATGTCTTTCGTCTGTTCCACGATTTTTAATTGCCCCAAATAATCCCAACCGCCTTTGCGACAACAAAAAAGGATCCGGTATCCGGCTCGACCTTTGTACAAAGCGGGTTTGCCTTCTCCGATCAACACACTCCCAGGATTTTCATGCAAGCTTTGTTTTGGAGGAATCTTCATCAGTTCCCTTTTAAATGATTAAAATTTCAAAAACATTTTCGGGTCCGCAAAACCTAAGGGCTAACTTTACAATTGAATCAATTTCCTATAATCTGTAGGGCATGAAAAACCTGATCCTTTGCTTATTTGCCTTATTCGTTACTGCCTGCGCCACCACTTCCGAAATGGACTCGGAAATGGACGTTGAACCGGGTGAGCAAACTGCGGAAAGTGTTCCTCAGCCGGATCCATCCACGCCAATAATCATCAAACCGGTGCCCAACACCCCACCGTCTGCACAAAAACCCATGCAAGCGAAACCGGAACCTTCGAGACAATCAACGATCATAATAAAACCAAAAACCCAGGCGCCTCCAAAATCGCAGGCCTCGGTGGATGTCATTAAGCCCCAGGTAAAACCGGGACCGGCCCCAGTTCCCGCGCCCGTTCCTTCCCCTGCCCCGAAACCCAGGCCGACATATCACGCTGACGTGGATGTTGAAAAGTTTTTGAATTCTTTTGGGTCCAGTGAGGAAAAAAAAGCTTTGGACAGGCTCAATGATAATGATATTACCCCGAGCCAGATAAAATCAATATTAAAGCGTTTGCCCAATAAAAATATGGGTCCCAAGGGACTTCGACGAACTGAGCAAATCACAAGCAAGGGTAAATCATATTCATATGCCTTGTATGTCCCCAAATCCGCTCGGGCAAATGATTCGTATCCGCTATTAATCATGCTCCATGGAGCAGGAAGTAGCGGGACCACAGCCATCGACCGCTGGGTCGAACGTATGGGAGACGATTTCATTATCGCCTGCCCTACCTATCTGGCCGGAGCGTGGTGGACCCGAAACGCTGAATTGCTGGTTCTGAACCTGATCAAAAAACTGAAAAGCCAATACCCTGTGGATCCCAACAGGGTCATTTTAAGTGGTGTCTCGAATGGTGCAGTTGGCGCCTATATGATAGGTACATTCAATCCTGATATCTTTGCAGGACTCGCACCTATCGCAGGCACCATTACTGAACGTTATATGAATTTTCTGGTGAATTTGAACAATACTCCCATTTACATTATTCACGGGAAATACGATCCTATTTTTCCAATTAAATTCAGTCAGCGGATTCATAGAATTTTGTCAGACATGAGATACCCGGTGGTTTTCCGGGAACATCAGGAAAAAGGGAAAGCTCATGGAGGTCACTTTTTACCGCAGTCGGAAGTGAGCGGTCTGGTGCGCTGGATGAAATCGCAAAAGCGGCCGGGCAACTCCAAAGTTGTGCGCATGACCCGGGAAGCGAATCACTTAAACCGGGTTCAGTGGGTACAAGTCACCAAAGGCAAGCAACTGGCCGCCCTTCAGGTACCAGGTCCGGAAGGGGAACCCTTATTAGTACGTGACGGAAAAATTGCCACCCTTTTCGCCATCAACCGAAAAAACAATACCATTGAAGTCATGGGTGAGAATGTTCTGGAATACGACATCTATTTGAACTCTGACATGGTCGACTTCGACAAACCCGTAAGCATCTCCCACCAGAAAATTGTACGCGAAAAAAACCAACTCATTCCTGGTGAGAAAAAGCTGGTGTTCAAAAGTATCGTTCCACGGGATATTGGATTCCTGCTGAGGGACTACAAAAATTACCGGGACCTCAGCCGCCTGTTTGAAGCCAGGATCACCATTTCACTGGTTAAAGATGTTAACCTCGCCTCGCTCCATGGACTCAACCCAAGGTAAAACTGCGGCTACTGTTTCCCCCCTGCTGGACAAATCCTTACAAATTCTGGGTTGGGACCGCATTCGCGCAAAACTTGCAGAATTCGCCTTATCTCCCTACACCGCCGAGTGTTTCCAATCATTGCTCCCTTATAGCCAAATGGAGGAAGCTGAAAGCGCTTTGCAAGAAACCCGCGACATGGTTTCTCTGCTTGATTCGCCGGATGGTTTTCCGCTGGAGTCTTTTGAGGACATCCGTCCTTTTTTAAAAGAAGCCAAAGACCGGATGATGATTGAGTCTCATCAGGCACTTCTCTTTATTCGTCTCCTGAAACTGGTGCGAAACCTCGACCAATATTTTCGAAAACGCGAGGAGGAATCCTCATTGAATGGTCTGGGTGAAACGCTGGAACCTTTACCGGCCCTGTTAAAATCGCTGGAAACCTGCATTGATGACGATGGCGAAATACGCCCAAACGCCAGCCCGGAACTCAAACAGGCATTTAAGGACGTGAATGAAAGCCAGGGAAAGTTGCAGGAAATGTCGGCAAAGATTCTTTCAAGTTCCCGCACTAAAGATGCCATTCAGGATTCTTATCATACTCAACGTGAGGGCCGCTGGGTGATCCCGATCAAATCGGAAATGAGGTCGCGTATTGAAGGGATCGTTCATGACACCTCTGGCAGTGGCGCCACGGTTTACCTGGAACCCAGTTCCATGGTTCCGCTCAACAATCGATTGAAAATGGATACCCTTCGGGTGGAACGCGAAAAACGCAAAATCCTGGGGAGATTGGCGGTTGAAATTCATCAAGCCGCGGCCTCTTTGATGCAGAATCTGGGGATCCTGGAAACCTTCGACCGGATTCACGCGAAAGCACGCCTGGCCCGCTGGATGGACGCCCTGCCCTGCCATTTAAACGATAAAGGCTGTATGAACCTGGTTGGCGCGCGCAATCCGGAATTGATCCTTAATGAACAGAACGTGATCGCCAACGACATCACCTGGTCACCTGAGACACGGGTCATTCTGATTTCGGGTCCCAACACCGGCGGCAAAACAGTCACCTTGAAAACCCTGGGTCTCATGGCATTAATGGCCCGCTCAGGCCTTTATTTGCCCGTCGAAGGAGACTCGGAAATTCCCTTTTTCCCGGAAGTCTATGCAGATATTGGCGACGAACAAAGTATCCAGCTGAACCTGTCCACTTTTTCGGGTCACATAAAGAAGGTAATCCAGATTCTGGATGAAGCGCTCCCGGGGTCTTTAATTTTACTCGATGAATTGGGGATCTCCACCGACCCCACAGAAGGTGCGGCGCTTGCGGAGGCCATTTTAAAGGAAATGAAAAGGCGCGACATGGTGACCCTGGTGTCCACCCATTATTTGTCATTAAAACTTTTGGCCCAAACCGAGGAGGGATTTTTGAATGCCTGTATGGAATTCAACACCCAAACATTCAACCCGACCTACCGGCTCATTTTGGGGGTCCCCGGAAACAGCGCCGCCCTGGATACTGCGGAGCGATTGGGGCTTCCTGACACCATTATAAAGAATGCCCGACATCTGTTCGAAAAGGAAAACCCTCAGGAATATTATTTATTGCAAGACCTCAACCGCCAAATGCTGGAACTGAACGAAGAAAAGGTGCGCCTTCATTCTCTTAAGGAAAGCACCGAACAATTGAATAAAGAGCAGAACCAACTGACCCACCGCCTGCGCGAGGAATTGCGCGATTTTGAGAAGTCTAAAGCCAAGCAGATTCAATCCTTTGTTCGGGAGAAAAAGAACGAAATCCGAAAATTGATTGAACAGGCGAAGAAAATCCAGAACCCGCAGGGACTCAAAAAAATCGAGAAACGCATCACAAGCAAATCGCCCATTCCGGCAAAATGGATCGACATTCCGGAGGGTTGGACTCTGGCGCCAGATGAACTCAAAAAAGGCGATACCGTCCTGATTCAAACATACGGTTCTAAGGGAACCTTGCTGGAAGACCCTGAAGGCAAATCCCGAGTCCGTGTCCAAATGGGTAACATGGCCACATTAGTTGATAAAAAGGCACTACGCGGACACAAGCATGAATCACGATCCGGTCCCAAATCGCAAAAAAATTCAGCTATAACCGTAAACGTCCAGGCCAAAGCTCCGCCGAGTAATTCCTGTAACCTACATGGCATGCGTTACGAAGAAGCACAAGAGGCGGTAGAATCATTTGTCAGTCAGGCCCTTGCCAATAAATTGAAAAAAATCATCATCAACCATGGACATGGGACCGGCACGATCAAAAAGCTTGTCCGCAATTACCTGGAACGCACCGGCCTCGCCAAGCATTCCGGCCCGGGAACCCTGGAAGAAGGAGGCGATGGCGTGACGGTGATTGAGTTTTAGTCCTGCCACGCAAACCTATTGCAAGCCCATATTGACACAAGTTCAACATTGCTTCCGGTTGAATCTAAAAATTGCAGGGAGTCAACTAACCCATCCATAACCCAGCAATAAACAGCTCGCCCAAAAAAGAAGGTTTTCAGGTTGATTAGTCCCGGCCGCAAATCACCTCACAACCAAAAGAACACCATCTAAAACCAGAAAAACCAAAAACCCCTTAAAAATTAAGGGTGCCTCTAAAAATAGGGCAAAAAGTTATTGAATGAATTAAAATACGTATGTTAAGCGTTTTACAGCATTCCCCCCTGTTTGAAAGGAACCCTGCCATGTCCCAACCTGGATTTTTTGATC
>JACAVV010000039.1 GCA_024648695.1 Nitrospina sp. | reverse complement strand
AAAATACGGTTCCTACTTGGGTCATGGCTTGATCCTCCAGTTTAGATAACGTTTTTTCGCAATCACATTATCTCATTGCTGAAGGGGTTAAGCCATGACTCTCATTTTTTACCGGACACTAGTGATATTCCATATAAACTTACAATGAGTCTTCCTCAGGATATTCTTGTGGAAGGCATTGGAACGGAAATGTCCCTGGAAATCGGAATCGCCACAGCTGTCGACGAAGTGTGGACCTCAGAGGAAATTATTATTACAAATGATGCGCCTACCGCGTTTCCATTGGGTACCACAGAGGTCACGTGGACAGCTCAAAACGAACGCGGGGGCATAGGAGTTGAGATACAAAAAGTAACAGTTCAAGACACAACCCCCCCCGTAGTCATTCCCCCGAGTGATCTGCTTTTGGAAGCCATCGGATCGCTAACACCTTTCCCCATTGGAACGGCTACAGCTACAGATTTAGTTAGTGAGTCTGAGGATATAACGATTTCTAATGATGCACCTGCAGAATTTCCCTTGGGAACGACAATTGTTTCCTGGACTGCGATAGATAAAGAGGGGAATACTGCCAACGCCAATCAAACGGTAAAGGTTCAAGATACAACGCCTCCCTCCATTTCCTTACCAAAGAGTGTCACCATTGAAGCCACCGGACCCGAAACCGCATTTACTATTGATGAGGCTACTGCTAGTGATCAGGTTACGGCAGAAGAGGATATTTTAATCACCAGCGATCAACCAGACGCATTTTCGTTGGGAGCGACCCTGGTTACCTGGACCGCTGAGGACGAAGCGGGGAACACGGCCACATCCACACATACCATCACGGTGGAGGACACATCCCCACCCATCGTTCTCCCACCGCCCGATATTTCTGTGGAGACTGCCGGAGAGAACGTTGCTTTGGATATTGGACAAGCCTTCGCGATAGATTTAGTGGACCGAAACCCCTGTTGTTCACCATCGCCGGATTTCACCGGTCCGTTTAAGGAAGGAGTCAACACAGTCACCTGGAGCGCTACCGATTCCTCCGGAAACACAGGAACGGCAACTCAACTGGTGACAGTAAGCAAAGTATTGCTCTCCAATCGCCCATCGGTTATTGCCCCCTATTGGCAGGCTGATGAGAATGCGTATACGTTTATCAGCGTCAGTCATCCATCACTTTCGGGGATGAATGAGGAGATAGGTCTTTCATTTGCAATCCAATCGGAAGAGGGTGAGGGAAGTGGTGTTTCGAATGATGTCGCGGCCGATTCGCGTGTGTTGATTGAGTTCGATATTAAAGCGAACGAAACGAAGAAGGTGTTTATTGTTGGCAATGGTACCGGTCATGTCAATGAAGAGACGCTCTCGCCAGGTAATTTTGTTATCGGTTTGACAGACACTCATTTTGGGTCGTTAGAGATTTCTCCTCTATCACCCAATCCTCAAAGTTGTGAAACCGTAGCGGTAAATCATTGTGGATTCCCTGACATCCGGCAATTGAATCTATGGGGTGTGATCGTTATACCTCAAACCAACACCGGATTTGCTATGGAGTTCATCGGCGATATCAATGACTCCCGTGCGTTCAACACGCCCAACTTTAGCGGGGTGAATTGAACTCAATCGGGTCGCATGGCGCGGCGGACGAGGTCTTTGTCGAAATAGTTTACCGACATGCCTGCATCGAGGACGATGCCTTGGGCGTTGATTCCACTGGAACGGGGACTCAATAAATAGGTGGCGGTGTGGGCCACTTCTTCGGTTTTTAGGGCTTCCTTGCGTAAGGTCAGTTGTTCGGCGTGAAGGTAGGAGTCGATGTAGCCGGGGATGCCTGCGGATGAGGCGGTTTTTAGCAGTCCGGCGTTTACGGAGTTGAAGCGGATACGGGAAAAGGAACTGAAGGATTTTGCCAAAAAGCAGAGCGACGAATCAAGAGCGGCTTTGGCCGGTCCCATGTATCCGTAGTTCTCGGCGGCCATCCGGGTTGTGGAGATGGCGATCGTTACTACAGAGGCTTGGGGATCGAAGTGATTCTTGAATGCATTGGCCAGGGCCATGAGGGAAAAGCAACTGATGTCCACCGATTGCAAAAAGTCTGCTCTCGATGTTTCGTGAAAGGGTTTGAATCCTTCGGAGTAATTGGCGAAGGCTATCGAGTGGAGCAGGCCGTGCAGGACCGGGTGTTGGGACGATACGTCTTTGGCTAACTGGTCAATTTGGTCCTGATGCTGGACATCACACACATACACAGGTGAGGGTGCCACGAGTTTTTCAACGGATGCCTTGCGTTCGGCGGTGCGCACACTGTAGATGACATTGGCTCCTTCCTCCTTCAGAATTTTGCCAATGTAAAACGCAACGCTTTTTTTGTTGGCGACTCCTGTGACGAGGATGTTTTTGCCTTCCAGGTCCAGAAAACTCAAGCTTCGTCCTCCACCAGCATCGCTGTGAACTCCACAGTCACCACTGTTTTGCCACCGACACTGCCTTTTCCGGTCAGATAGAACGCGTTGGCGACGGTTTCCTTTAAGGTCACTTCCATATCGAGTAAATCACCGGGTAACACGGGCACGCGGAATTTCACGTTGTTGATGCGTGTGACCATTGGAACGCCTCCACCCACATCGCCTTTCAAGTGGGCGACCAGTATGGCCCCGGATTGAAATATGGCTTCGCAAATCAGGACGCCCGGCATGATGGGTCGGTCGGGATAATGCCCTTCGAAATAGGGTTCTGTGGGCAAAACGTCTTTTTGGGTTTTGATGGTTTGCCCTTCCAGTTCAATGATGCGGTCCACGAACAAAAAAGGCGGTCGGTGCGGAATGCGTTTGAGAATTTCATCCATGTGTCAAATGCCCCCCGTGATTTCCAGAACCGAACCGGTGATGTAAGCCGATCCCCGGTCGGCAAGGAATAAAACGCAGTGCGCCACTTCCTCCGGCGTGCCGAAGCGTTTTAGCGGGACCAGCCCAAGGTAGCCCTCCTTTTGCTTTTCAGGTAAATCCTCTATGAAGTCGGTTTCGATAAATCCCGGCGACACACAATTCACAGTGATGCCGCGGCTGGCGACTTCCTTGGAGAGTGACTGTGTGAGCGCCACTTGCCCGGCTTTGGACGCGGCGTAATTGGCTTGACCGGGAAATCCCAATCGTCCGATGGGGGAGGTGATGGTGATGATTCTGCCATAGCGCTTGCGCATCATGCTTTTAACCGCTGGTTTGCTCATTAGGTACGTGCCGCTGAGGTTGGTGTCGATCACGGCATTCCAGTCGTTTTCCTTCATCATCGCCAAGACCTGGTCTTTGCGGATGCCAGAATTGTTCACCAGGATTTCCAGAGACGGGTAATTGGTGTCGACGTATTCGAAAAACTTCGTCACCTCGTCAGCATTGGAAACGTCGAAGCTTTGCAGATCAAGATTGTCTGCGTGGGCGCTATTGGCCTCTTTAAATTCCTGCGCCGCGGTTTTGTTGGATCGGTAAGTGGCGATGACTTTAGCGCCGGCATTAAGGAATGCTTCCGAAATACTTTTACCAATGCCCCGGGTGCCTCCGGTGACGATAGCGGTCTGGCCTTCAAAATCAAATTTCAAACTGGACTCTTTCGTGATGGGATTGAGTTATTGGGGTATTTGGAAAGCGTTAATAAAATTAGTTCGAACGCATACTGTTGAAGTGTCCTGAAAAAATGTTCCTCGGACGATAACAGTTTAGCATGCTCACCCTCCGCAGTGGAGGCGGAGGCGTTAGGGTGTTGCTGTGGCCAGAGAATCTACTTCCTGAGAGCGCAACATTTTGTCGACTTCGTTCGCCACGATCACGCCATAATTAGCCGCGCCCAGCCAGCCCGACATGATGATTCCCACCGAGCCCGCATGAAATAACCCTTCGATCTGCTTGGGCAGGTCCTGGCTGATTTTCAGCCCCTCAAACTTGGTTCCGAATGAAGTCCCGCTGGGATGCAGGGTGTACCGTTTGAACGTTTTCGGTGTGGCCGCTTCGAGATGATCGACTTTGTTTCTAATATTAGGAACGTATTTTTCGAGCGCATCCAGAGTGGTTTCGATCAAGTGATCCTTTTCCTTGAGATACTCCTCTTCCGACAGGTCGGCCCAATCTTCGTACTTGGCATTGGTGGAAGAAACAATAGCATACCGGTCGCTTCCGGGCCGGATGTGTGGATAGTAAAACGAAAAAGACCGGCTGGTGACATCCTTGCTTAAAATTGATTCGGTATCGAATTCCGGTGCGGTCGAGGTGAACAGCAAGTCACCTACATAATCAATGGTCTCGCCTTTTTTAATGCCGATATAAACCTGGCAACTGCTGTTGTTCAAACGGACCGCTTTGACCTCATCCATAAACTCGTCGGAAAAGTGCTCGTCTCCCACCAGTTTGTGGACGGTCGAAAGGATGTTGGAATTGGACAGCACCGCCCGCGCTCCAATATCTTGACCATGAACCCTCACACCGGTTACCTTTTTGTCATCGACCAGAATTTTGTCTACCGGACAGTGGGTATGGATATCGACACCATTTTTCAGCATCTCCGCTTTCATTTTTTTAATCAGAGTGTTGGTGCCGCCTTCAAAGGTGTACACGCCCTTGTCCATGAAGTTGGAAAACACAATACCGTAAGTGATGGCAGGGTCTTCCAGGGTCGACCCATTAGCGTAGGTGATCGGTTCCATGAGAAAGCGGTGAATGTCGGTGCGACCGGGGAAAAACTTTTCGAACACTTCCTGAGTAGAGATAGTCAGCTTGTCGTAAAAATTCATCGCTCGCAAAGTGGCAAAGAATTCGTCGATGGTTTCCTTTAATACACCAAACCGTTCTCTCAGGATATTGGTGAAATCGACTTTATCAAAACTGGTTTCGATATTGAATTGCGGGTTGTCGAACTGCACTTTTCTCAGGCGAATCACAGAATCTGCAATATCCTTGGTCCAGTATTTGCGCAGGGATTTAATCATCCCGATAGGGAACCCGTGCAGGGAAATGTCCAGAATATGACCTCCCTTGCGTTTGAACCAGGTTGCCAGTCCACCCAGGTTATAATGATGCTCAAGCAAGAGCACCGAATACCCCAGTTTGGCCATTTTATTAGCCGCTGTCATACCCGCCAGTCCGCTCCCGATCACAATGGTGTCGTAAAACGTTTTCGCGCCTTTTAACCAGTTCTTTGCCATAAGTCTTTAATTTTATTGGTTTTTGCTACTCAAAATATGAAGGTTGGCCATTGAGATTCCGCTTAACGTGGCCCCGACGATTCCCAGAAATCCTTGATCCGTTCCACATATGAACAAATTTTTTACAGGAGTTTCTCCATTCTTGATTTTCCGAGGCGATCCATAAACCGCACCGTTACAATGGCCAGTATATTTTTTAATCGTCTTCGGTGTAAAAGTGTCTAAAAATACCACAGATTGCGAAAAATCGGGAAAAAATTTGAAAATATTGGCCAAAGAACGCTCGCGCCACTCTCTTTTTGCTGAATTGTAGTCTTTCCGCTCAAAGGCGTCCCATTTATTGAAGTTGGCCTGATTGGTGATACGGATGATGCCTTCGGGAAGTGGTTCGCTGTAATCGAAATTGTTGGGACAGCACAACACACCGCTGGTCAAATCCACACAGTCCTCAGGCACCCCGTAGCGGAACTCCGGTTCGGTGCAATAAAACACGATGCTGTTGGAATACCCTAACTCGACCGGTGTGCGTTCGGTCACGAATATGGATTCCATGAAGGACATTTGGCCAATGTCTGATTCATCCTCAGGAATATTGCCCGGCTCACACAAACGCATGGTTTCGACGTAGCCCATAGACGACAACACCTTGTCCGCTTGCAACTCGCGTCCGCTTTCCAGAGTGATTGACTGGAATGCATCGTTCCGGGTGTGAATGGAGGCGACGCCATCACCCATAATCATCTCGCCGCCCAGGGATTCAAACTTGTCTTCCATCAGGCCCAGAATATAGTACATGCCGCCTTCGGGTTTCGCGAAGCCTTCCTTGAAGATGCTCTTGAACATGATGACGAACTGGTAAAAATCCATGTCCACTTCCTTGGCGTTTCCGTAATACATCAAGGGACAAAACAGCATGTCGATCAGCATCGGGTCGCTAAGGTAACGTGCCAGCACCTCGCGCGAGGAAACCTCCGTCGGCCCCTCCAGATTCAATTCGTCAAATTCATCAATATATTGGACCAGTTGCAAAAAGCCGTCGATTTGAGTCGGAAACTGTTCCCGAACTTCCTCTGTCAACAGTTCGAAGTCGTTGCTGAATTTTAACGTTTTGCCGGGAAAGCGGATTTCGGAGACGAGTTGTTGCCGCAATCGGAACTCATCGTGTTTGAACCGCAATTGTTTCAGGAGTTTGCCGAGGGGTGAACTGCGCACCCCTTTGGGCGAGTAATTGGTCATCGCATGAAGCCCGACATCGAACAGGCGTTTTTTGCGGACGTAAAAGGAATTCAATCCCCCGATGACCGTGTGTTTTTCGACGATGCAAACTTTCAGGTCGAACATCGCCAAACGGATTCCTGCCGCGAGACCCGATAAGCCCGCACCAATTACTATTGCGTCATAGGTCATGGGAAGCAGAGTTCAGGTTGATTGGAAGTTTCAACTCCTCCGCTGGTGGGAGAAAAGACAAACAATACCCGGTTTCCGCATCGTGAATGGGGGCTGAGTTGAAGAGGGACAATGAATATTCCTTTATTCCTGGAAATACTATTAAATTTAAATTAGGGAAAAATTACACGCAAAAAAAGCCCTGAATAAACTCCAGGGCTTTAACTAAGCAAAAAACTAAAAATTCGTTCTGACTTTGACCTAAACCATCAACTCGCCAACTGGCGGTCTTTCATCAAAGGAGACAAATAGGAAATGCAACTGGACATGGTGATGAGGTGTTCGTAATCCTCCTCAGGCACTTCAATGTTGAACCGCTTGCGCAGTTCCATCACGATATCCAGGAAATCCATCGAATCGAGATTGAATTGGTCACGCAGTTTTACATCGTCGTCGACCGAGCTTACATCTTCATCAGGTGCGATATCAGCAATAATATCAAGAATCGCGGTTCTAACCTTTTCTTTATCCATCGGGCTTTTCTCCTTGGTTCCCCAAATTCTAGGAAAAATAAGCTAATATTTCAATATTAAATCTGGCGATGCTGAATTCCAGCGTGCCAGCTATTATTTTAACGGGCTTGTAACGTATTTCAACGTTTATTCGAAAGACATTCGCCAATCAACCGGCGTAGTCGAAAATGATCAATCCTTGTACCGCTTAACAATCAAAACCGAATTAATCCCCAGCATACCAAAGGAATTATTCAAAATGTAATTAACTTCACCCACTTCTTTGGGCTCATTTGCCACTAAATTTTTGACATCGCATTCCGGATCCAGATCGTCGAGATTGATGGTAGGGTGCACCCAGCCGTCCTCAAACGAAGGTAAGTTCCCGGATAACTCCAGGACCCCCGCCGCTCCCATCGTGTGGCCGATGAAGCTTTTGGTATTATTGATCCAGACCGCGTTATCCTTAAACACCTCGCGGATGGCCTTGCATTCCTCGATGTCGCCCAACTGGGTGGCCGTGGAATGCGTGTTCAAAATATCGATGTCGCCCGGTTGCAGTCCCGCTTTCTTCAATGCCTGACGCAAACATTCCGCTTGCTGGTTGTGGTCGGGCAAAATGAAATCGACCGCATCCGACGTGACCGCATACCCTGCGATTTCCCCATAAATTTTTGCGCCACGCTTGAGAGCAGAAGGTAACCGTTCCAGAACGTACAAACAACCGCCCTCGGAACACACGGTGCCGTTACGCGCCTTGTCAAAAGGCCGACTGGCTTTTTCCGGGTCGTCATGCGACGCCAGGGCGCCTTCACTCTTGAAACTGGCAAAGATCCCAAAGGTATGAATGCTCTCGGACACACCGCCAGCGAGGGCCATATCGACCTCGCCCAGCCTCAGCATCTGCACACCCTGAATGACCCCCAGATTACCCGCCGCGCACGCCGCGCCGATGGTGTAATGGGGACCAGTGATCTTCATATTGAGCGTCACTTCGCCCGCCGGATTGTTCGCCACCGTCCGTGGGTTGTGGTGATGCGACCAGTACTTGGTGTCGTACCCGTACTGGCTGATATTGTAAACCTCGTTTTCCGTTTCGACGTTACCGTGTTCCGTGACGCCGATGTAAATCCCGATACGTGATTTGTCTACATTGTCCCAATCCAGTCCCGAATCGTTGATCGCCTCATGCGCGCAATAGATAGCGATAGACCCCGCGCGTGTGCCGCGCCGCCGTTCTTTTTTCTTCTGGTAGCGCGTCTCGTCGAAGTCACAGACACCAGCCATCACTTCGCCCATGTAGCGGGTCTCGAACTTCCGGACCCCGGACTTTCCAGCCAGAAGGTTTTCGCGGAATTCACTCAAATTGTTGCCGATGGGGGCGGTTAAGCCAACACCGGTGATGACGATACGGTCTTCAGGCCTCACTCGGTCATCCATTGATAATCATTTAGCGGATATTGGATCAATACCAAACTCGACCCTTCAGGCGGGGAGATCGGAAACTGTATAAAGACGTTCACACTCCGTATTTAAATTCAAATTCGGGGCTAAGAGGATACACTGTTTGGAAAAGTTGTTAATCTAGCATATATTCCAAAAAAAATAAACCCCAAACCGGGCGGCCAACTTGGGAAATTAGAGCAAAACTCTAGTTTAAAATATATTGCATTTATAATGGATAGAAAATAAACTTAGCCAATCTTAGGAAATATGTATTTCATTTTCAATGCCAGCCAAGAACCTTGGTTTCGGGGCGGTTTGGTATGTAACGAAACTTATTTTAATGACTCCCGAATCGCTTTTTCTTTAAAAAGCTGTTTATCGGTTCTCTGGTAAGTGCTAAGAAAATAATGAAATATATTAATAATTTTATCGAGGTGGGAGAAAGAGTTCATGGCATACCGTAAAGAAACCGACAGCATGGGGGAGATTGACGTTCCTGAAAACAGTTATTATGGCGCGCAAACCGCCCGGTCGCTGATTCATTTTGATATCGGCTGGGAAACCATGCCTCGGGAAATCATTCGCGGTATGGGAATTCTGAAAAAGGCTTCTGCCATGGTCAATGCCGAACTGGGCTTGCTCTCCAATGAGAAAAAAGACCTCATCTGCAAGGCGGCGGATGAAGTGATCTCCGGTAAACTGGATTCGCATTTCCCTCTCCGTGTCTGGCAGACCGGAAGTGGTACGCAGTCCAACATGAACAGCAATGAGGTGATTTCGAATCGTGCTATCGAAATTGCCGGCGGCAAACTGGGTAGCAAGGACCCGGTTCACCCGAACGATGATGTGAACAAGGGGCAATCGTCCAACGACACGTTCCCCACGGCAATGCATATTGCCGCGGTTGAACAGATTCATGACCGTTTGATTCCGGCACTTACGGGTTTGCGCGACGCGTTCAAAAAGAAGACGGAAGAGTTTAACGACATCATCAAAATTGGCCGGACGCATTTGATGGATGCGACTCCGCTCACGCTGGGCCAGGAGTTCAGTGGCTACACGACGCAGTTGGATTATGCTCTGGATCGTGTTCAAAGTTGCCTTCCGCGACTCTACCAGATAGCGCTTGGGGGCACGGCTGTGGGTACGGGATTGAACTCGCATCGTGACTTTCCCGTCAAAGTGGCGGAAACTATCGCCAGGGAAACGGGTCGGCCTTTCGTGACGGCGCCGAACAAGTTCGAATCCTTAGCGGCTCACGATGCCATTGTCGAGGCCAGTGGCGTGATGAAAACCATCGCCTGCTCGCTGATGAAAATCGCTAACGATATCCGCTGGCTGGGATCGGGACCGCGTTGTGGTTTGGGTGAAATCATTCTGCCTGCCAATGAGCCGGGGAGTTCCATCATGCCGGGTAAGGTCAATCCGACGCAGTCGGAGGCAATGACGATGGTGGCGGCGCAGGTGATTGGCAACGACACGGCAGTGAATGTCGGCGGTTCTTCGGGTCATTTTGAACTGAATGTGTTCAAGCCGGTGATGATTTACAACTTGTTGCAATCGATTCGACTCATCGCAGATTCTTCGCGGTCTTTTACCGAGCATTGTGTGGTGGGTATTCAGCCGAACCGGCAACAGATAGAAGCGCATCTTAAAAATTCGTTGATGCTGGTTACCGCGCTCAATCCGCACATTGGATACGATAACGCGGCGAAGGTTGCCAAGAAGGCTTTTGAGGATAACTCAACGCTGAAAGAAGCGGCGGTAGCGCTGAATCTTCTGACGGCTGAAGAGTTCGACGAAAAAGTGCAACCGAAGAATATGACAGGGCCTAAATAGCTGGAGGCGATAATTCGCTTCGCTCGCGGTCGCTGACTTGCGATACTCTTTTTGCTTTGAACGGAGACCCTGGATGACGGTGGGAAAGGTTAAGTGGTTTAGTGAAAAAAAAGGCTACGGGTTCATTGAATCGGAAGCCGGACAAAACATCTTTGTGCACTATTCCGCCATCCAGGAAAAGGGTTTTAAAACTCTGGAGGTGGGACAAGAGGTCGAGTTTGATGTCCAGGATACGATTAAAGGTCCTGTGGCCTCCAGTGTCGTCAAGAAACATAAATAGTCCTTCCATTAAATGCCAGCCCTATTATTTCGCGAATGTCAGGTAGCGGCAAGAAATCGTAAAGGTCTCTTTCTGCCGAGTCAAAAAATCCAATATTACTTCTCTTTTTGTGGCCGGGTATTTACCTTTTTTATAAAAAAGGTTACTGTGGGCACGTAAATACGCGGACGTCAAAACCTGCCTTCAACGGAATGACCTCTGAAATAAATTCTATTAAACTGTCTAACCCTGGCTTGATATCAGCCCAGTGGATGGTCAACCAATGATCCATGAACCCTGTTTTTGAACCGGGAGGACAATTTTTATATATGAAATTTTAAACCTGTTCATGGAGAAAATTTGAAATGATTACAAAAGATTTTGTGGTGTCTCTCGGTTACGTATTAAAAAACGCTCAGGGCGAAGAATTGGACCGCGCGGATGCTACTAGTCCCTTATCGTATCTACATGGATACAAGCAGATCATTCCGGGACTGGAGACCGAACTCGAAGGCTTGTCTGTTGGGGACAAAAAGGATGTTGTCATACAACCCGAAAATGCGTATGGCGATGTGAATCCCGAATTGCGGTTAAAATTATCGAGATCCCAGTTTCCCCCCGATATGGAAATCAAGCCGGGCCAGCAGTTTGAGGCAAACAGTGGCGACAAACATCAGGTTTTTACGGTTATTGAAATCGAGGGCGAGGATGTCAAAGTGGACGGTAACCATCCGCTCGCCGGACAAGTCCTCAGTTTTTCCATAGAGGTTTTAAACGTAAGAGAGGCTACCGAGGAAGAAAAAACTCATGGTCATTCACATGATGGGGACGGCCACCATCATTAATCGGTGGCAGGAATTATAGTCGGGGGGAAGGCTGACCGCGGGGCATGAACGAAGCCAGTCCATCCGCACTCTTTAAAAGGGAATGAATATGTAATTCCCGGCCGGTGGAATGGAGCAAACGATCAACTATTGAGGCCGGTACTCCTCCTGGCCCTGGGCCAGTCAAGTGATGGCTACGGTCATGACTTGTTTCAGGTCGCAGTAACCAGTGAATATTTTTAGAATGCCGTCTTGCTTCAGAGTGGTCATACCGTCCTTGACTGCCTGATTCCGCAAAACTTCGACCAGTTGTTTTTGCATGATCATGCGTTTGATATCTGCTGTTCCCTCAAGGAGTTCATGCAAACCCGTCCGGCCTGCGTAACCCGACTGATTGCACTTGTCGCATCCCACCGGTTTTTTGAGCATCAGGTCGTCCGTGTAGGGAATATTTAATCGGGCGAACTCTTCCGGTCCATACTCCTCAACCAGTTGGTCGTATTCCGTCTTGTCCGGATGATAATCCTCCTTGCAGTTTTTGCAAAGGGTTTTGACCAGACGTTGCGCGACAATTAAAAGGAGTGCGTCCGCAAAGTTGATCGGGTTCATCCCCATATCGAGGAGGCGTGTAATGGTTTCCGGCGCTGAATTCGTGTGCAAGGTACTGAAAACCAGATGACCCGTCAGGGACGCTTCCAATCCGATCGCGCAGGTTTCCTGGTCGCGCATTTCACCGACCATGATCACATCCGGGTCGCCACGCAGGAACGAGCGCATGGCGCGGGCAAAGTCCAGGCCGATTTTGGCGTGCATTTGTACCTGCCGCAACCCGAACTGGGTGATTTCCACGGGATCCTCCGCCGTCCAGATTTTCTTTTTTGGCGTGTTGATATAAGACAAGGCAGAATGCAAGGTCGTCGTTTTACCGGAACCGGTTGGACCCACCACCAGAATAAATCCGTAAGGTTTGACAATTTGCTTTTTTAAAAGCTCCAGGTTGCGGGGTGCGAAGTTCATGTTATCCAAAGGGATCGGTTTGCTTGCGGCCAGGATTCTCATGACCACATCTTCGTTGCCCCCGACGGTTGGGCAGGTGGCGACTCTCAACTCGATTTCCTTTTTGCCGTATTTCATCTTGATTTTACCATCCTGGGGTAAACGCTTTTCGGCAATATCCAGTTTGGAAATGATCTTGATTCGGGAAATAAACGCCCGCTTGTACATATTGGGAACTTCCTGATACAAATCGCATTCACCGTCTTTGCGGAACCGGACCAGCATATTGCCCTTTCCCAGACCCGGTTCTATGTGGATGTCTGAAACTCCGCTGTCGTAGGCGTCCATGATGATTTTATTCACCAATCGTACGATTGTGCTGTCGCTGTCGCTAATAGCACTACTTGTATCGTCATCTTCCTCAACCGCCGTCATTCCCTCTTCTTGTTCTTGTTTAAGAGCCGTCAATAAAGATTCCACCGCTTCCTGAGGCGGTTCAACATCATCCTGGCTTTCACTGGAACTTTCTGTCGCTGGTGTTGAACCTCCCAGCCCCATATCAGAGGAGGTGATGTAATCGATAATATCTGCTCGCAGTCCAATACGGAACTCCACCTCTTTTTTGGGGAAGATTTGCTTGATGTTTTGCAGTTTTTCATGGTTCGTGGGATTATCGGTCAATACCACAATTTTGTTTTCGTTACGCTCTATGGGGACCCAATGGTTTTTAATCAGAAAATTTTTGTTCAATCCGGCAAAACAGTCTTTGGGTAAAAGAACGGTATGATCAAAACCGACGTAGGGAACTTTATAAAACTCTTCACAGGATTTTCCCAATTGTTCACGAGTTACCTTCAACTCGTCCAGCAGAATATGCTCGATATTGATTTTATGGTTACGTGCTTTCAGGATGGCGCCATTGAGTTCATCCATAGATATAACATCGTCATTTAATAATTTGCTGAACTTGCTTGGTTTCGCCTGGGCAAACTTTTTTTGGTTGTGCATGGCAATTGCCAGCAATTCCGCAATAGCTACGATGTGTTTTTCGTCTTTTTCGTTAAAACCATCCTTGTTTTTCTTGTTGATCAATTGCAGAACCCCATAGACCTTGCTTTCATAAATCAAAGGGCAGGCCAGCATGGATATGGTTTTCAAGCCGGATTTCTGGTCCCAGGACTTATCGAACAATAGATCGGGATGGTATTGCTTCAACTGCTCGTCTTCATAAACATCCTTAATATTGATCATCCGCTTTTCCATAGCGACCCAGCCACATAAGCTTTCCGTTGAAAGCGGAGCGCGGATTTCAAAATTTGCCGTATGGTCTTTTACCTTGGAATACAATTCATTCTTTGAAGTGTCCAGGGCATATAAGGTAAGGAAATGATTATTGAACAATTTCAATATGGGTTCTTGGATATCCGCCAGGATTTCCTGCATGGCGCTGGACCGGTGAATGAGGACGGCGATTTCCCGAATTTGTTCTTCGGATCCCTCCTGTTCCAGTTTTTCCAGAACCGAGCCCATCTTTCGGGCCATCTCTTCGACAAGTTCCAGTTCCTGGTCTGTAAAGGATTTTTGATTGGTTTTGTTGGATACTTGCAGGATACCGACAAGGACGCCCTTTTGGGCAATGGGAACGACCATTGAAGAACGGGTGGCCTGTTTCAACTTGTCGTCCCAACTGGAGTCATAACTTAAACCTGGAAATTTTGCCATTTCATCGGAGTCATGAACATCCGCAATTAAAAGCGGTTCTTTGGTAAAGGCAACATATCCAGGTAAATTGTCCTTGCTGACCTCCCATCGAATTTCCTCAACCGTATCGGAAACGAAATTCCGGGAATACAACTGGTTGTTTTCGCGATCTACTGAATAAATATGGACAGATTCACACTCCAATAATCCTTGAATGTCTTCGGTAACATTAAAGAAAGCTTCGTTGATAGAATTTGACGAAAGGACTTTTACGACTTTATCAAGGATTGGCTTGATTTTATCAAAGGTACGACGCCCCCAGTTTCGCCGACGGGTAGGATCTGAATCCGGAGCAGTGGATTGGCCATCTATTTTCCAAAATTCAGGTGAACTGGGCTCAATTTGAAGATCCTGCGATGGACCGCTTGTGGATTCCTCCGGTGCTTGACCTTCCCCTTGTTCTGTTTTTGAATACAGGGGCATAAAAGACTCTTCAATTGTTTGGTTTTATATTGATTAGGTGGTTCCATTGTAAACAAAAATCCGGGTATATGCATGAACTATTTTGAAAATTTCGCTATAAAGCCTCTGATATTTTTGAGATAAAGGGGTTTTAAGGAATGTTTATAAAAATTTTTACATAAGCTTTGTCATAATTAATTTGAGCTCAAATCCGGACACTATACTCCGGGAGTGCTCAAACTTTCCGGAAGGGTAGCCACGTAATTTCTTATTTCCAAACTAACCCGACGATAAATGGCTTTCTTTTCCGTATCCTCAGATACGGTCTCGGCCAGTTTGGGAGGATCGTCGAATCCATGATGAATTAAGCGGGTGGTGCCAGGAAATAATGGGCAGTTTTCATCCGCATGACCACAAACGGTAATGACGTAATCAAACTGAATGGAGCTTAAGGAATCGAGTGTTTTCGATGTGTGGTGGGAAATGTCGACACCTTCTTCAGCCATCGTTTGAACCGCAATCGGATTGAGCCCCTGGGGATGAGTGCCTGCTGAATACGCCGTGATCTGATCAGATTTTAAATGCCGGGCCCAACCCTCCGCCATCTGGCTTCGGCAAGAGTTGCCGGTGCAGAGAAACAGGATTTTCAGTTTTTCTTTCGGTTTACTGGAAGTCATTTTTTTCAGGTGGGTTCACGCACGCAACGGAACCCGACATCATTCTTTCGGGATATCGGATTCAATTTTTCTCGAAAGGAAGCACGTGATTTCAGCTTCACCACTTCTTCATAATCTTTTTTTGCGAAATGTCCGACCCCCATATACGACATGCCACGTACTACAATCATCTTTCTGTCATAGTCGGGATGCTTGTATTTACTGCCTGGATAAGGATGGTAGTAATCCCACACCCATTCCCAGGCGTTTCCTATCAAATCATAAACTCCGAAGAAACTGACGCCGCTGGGAAAACTGCCCACCGCCTTCAATCCGCGACCCCGTTTCCTGCGGGGGGACAGGCTGACATTGGCCGCTGTCGGATCGAATTCATTGCCCCAGGGATAGATGTAATTATCGATGCCGCGCGCCGCTTTTTCCCATTCCGCTTCTGTAGGAAGCCGTTTGCCCTCCCACTCGCAAAAGGCCGCCGCGTCGTAAAAGTTGACTTGCGTAACCGGATGATTCTCCCGTCCCTTGCGATATTTTTGGCCTTCCCAGTACTTGGGGTAAAAATGGTCCGTGGCATGGGCAAATATATAATAGCGCTGATTGGTCACTTCGTAGCGGTCTATAAAAAAAGTGGGCAGGTTGACCGACCGTTGAGGGGATTCATCCGCATACCAGGGTTTTAACAGTCCCAGGGCCAGCGCCCGGTTGCCGGAATCGACTTCGTTGGTTCCCATGAGAAACGACCCGCCTTTAACCACCACCATACCCTCTGGCGGGGTTTCTCCCAAACAGGCGCTGAGTCCGAGAGCCCACAGTAAAATGACTAGTATTTTAAACCCATCCATAATATAACCTTGTCGGTATATAACTTTTGATGAACCTTGTTTAGGAATCGGTTTAGTGGCCCCGGATTCTCCAAATCCTTCATCCTGTGAAAACATCAAACTTTCCCGTCTGGACCTGGATAATCGTTTAACTGATTATTCCATGGGTCCCCCGCCTCCCGAACTCTATCGTTCCATTGAGGAAGTGGGAATCATTAATCCTGTGCGCGTTTTTCCCTTTGACGGGCAATACCACATTGTTTCCGGGCATCATCGGGTCCGCCTGGCAACAAGGCTGGGGAATACGCAGATTCCTGCCTTCATCCTGGACCCGGTTCCGGAAGACGAATGCCTGCGTATCAATTTACAGGAAAATGCTTCACATCGCCAATACTCGGATGTGGAAAAAGGATATATCCTCCGAAAACTAAAAACGGCCGGAATTAATGACGGCGAGATTCTTCAACAGTATATGTCATGGCTCCAGTTGGAACGAAGTAAAAAAGTGATGGAAATGTTTCTGGAAGGAACTCATTTGCCCGTCGGTCTCGCAACCTTATTGCACGAAATGAATGTGCCCCTGAGGGTTTATCACACCATCACTCGATGGGACAGCGTCAGTCAGTCTGCCTGCGAAGACCTGTTCTCGGTTTTGCGTCCGGGTGTGAATAAATGGCGAGAACTGGTGGAACTGTTCGATGAAACAGCGCATCGGGATGGAGTACATGTCTCGGACCTTCTTGCAAGCGATCCCATACCGTTGATTCTCCAATCCACAGATTTGTCCCCTCATGAAAAGTTTCAGCGCATTCAAAAATCAGCGTTCATCAAACGTTACCCGGTTTTGTCTGAATTGAAGACGCGGGTTCATGGCGTGCTGGATCGTTTGGCTCTGGATCCCAAAACCCGGATTAAAACGCCGGAGCATTTTGAAAATGACGAAATAAAAATCGAACTTCGTTTTAAATCGCGGGATGAATTGGTTCGGCAGGTTGAAAAACTCCAACGGGTGGGAGACTCCGAAGCGCTGGAAGAACTGATCAGGATATTTAAAGAAGGGAAGTGAAATTTTTTTAAGATCCGAAACAGGCTATGATTTCGGGGCGGGTTTCATTCTCTTTTTCACAGGAACTTTTACGTTCACAAAATTCTCGGGTTTGTATTTATACTTTTTATACAAGCCTGCCACTTTGCGCATGGTGGCAACCATGCCCTTTTCATCCCGCTGATTAATGTAAAGCTGTTTTATAATGAGCGTATGAACGATGGTATTGATTCCATCCTTACCCTTATCATAGGCTGTTGCAATTTGCTGGTGGGCTGTCATCAATTCGGGAGCAAATTCAATCGCGCCTTTTAATGCATCAATTTCGCCGGGTAGATTTTTTCTTTTTCGGTGGGCTTCTGCGATTTTCAAGTAGGATTGCACCAGATGCGTTTCCACCTGCTCACTGTCGGGGGCAATCGTTAAGGCTTCTTTCAGGGGAGCAATGGCTTCTGAGAACCGGTTCATGCGAAACAGGCTCAAGCCCAGTTTAAAGGGAGCTTCCTGAGACAACCGTTTGCTCAGGGTCCAGGCCATCCGATAACACTCTGCCGCTTCTCGGTAGCGTTCCTGTTTGAAGTAAGTATTGGCCAGACCCAACTGGGCTAATGCCGCTTTGGGGCTGACGGCGATGGCCTCCTTATAATGTTTGATGGCTTTTTTGGATTCTCCCAGTTTTGCATACACTTCGCCGAAATTGTAATGAGCTTCGGCAAACAGGTTCTTGTCCATTTTCAAGGCTTCGTGGAATTTTGCCAGGGCGTCTTTGTAGTGGCCCTGGTGGCGAAAATTGATTCCCAGAGCCATATGAGCCGGCGCGAAATCGGGTATGTATTGTATGGCCTTTTCAAAATGTTTTTTGGAGGCGTCGTACTGTTTCATCCTGCCGTACTCCACTACCAGATTGGTATGCGCACTGGCCAACATTTTTTTCAACGCCTTGCTATCGGGAAGTTTCTGGATGGCCACCTGAAAACAATCGATGGCATCTTCCTCCCTTCCGGTTTCCAGCAAGGCCTGGCCTAGCTTGTAATTGCCGCTCAGGTGATGGGGATTCAATCGTATGAGCGTTTTTAAGGTGCGCACGGCTCGTGTAAACTGTTTTGCTTCGATCAGGGTTGCTCCCAGATTGTAGTGGGCGGTGGGATCATTGGGGTTCATCTGAATTTGGCGTTCGTATTGATCGATACGGGATTGCAGTTCTTCGGCACTGACCGGTGGTGCTTTTTCCTTTTTGGGTTTGTCCCAACGAAACAGGCGAAGGGCTTTTTTAAAGGCTTCTTCAAGGATCCACATGGATTTGCTGATAAAATTTAGGTTGGTATAAATTATTAACGGAAATCTGATTCTTGGAAAAAATCAAGTCGAACCTTACCCCGTGCCCACAAGTTTCTTACGATATTTCCGAATCAGCCCTGTGAGAGTTTGAATCACTTCCTCCACCTCTTCCTCCCTCATTCTGGGAAACAGAGGAAGAGAAAGGATGCGCTCGCCGTAGGAGGTCGCGACCGGGAAATCTTTTTCACGGGTTCCATAACGCTGTTGGTAAAAAGGTTGTAAATGCAAAGGTTCGAAATGGATTGCGACACCGATTCCCGCTTGTTGCATTTCGTCGAGTATCTGGTCCCGGTTTAAGGTCAGGCGAGTGAGGTCCAGGGCTATGACGTAGATGTGGTGCGCCGATTGGGTATAATCTTTGATCTTCAAGGTTTCGATTTCTTCCACATCGCGAAACGCTTCGTCGTAGCGGGCGGCGTATTTTTTGCGTAATTCAAGAAATTGGCCGGCTTTTTTCAGTTGATGGATTCCGAGCGCGGCATTGATGTCGGACATATTGTATTTGAACCCGGGAACATGTAGTTCCCACTTGGCAAAACCGCGTTTGTCATAGCGTTTCCAGGCGTCTCTGCTGAGTCCATGCAGGCGCATTACCCTGATTTTTTCCGCCAGTTTATCGTTGTTGGTGGTCAGCATACCGCCTTCACCTGTGGTGATGTTTTTGGTCGCGTAAAAACTGAAAGACGTGGTGTCGCCCAATCCGCCGATTTTTTTTCCTTTATAAAATGTTTCCAAAGCATGCGCGGCGTCTTCGACGATTCTTAAATCCTGCTCCGCCGCAAGGCCAAGCAGGGCATCCATATCGCATGCGTGACCCGCGAAATGCACCGGTAAAATTGCACGCGTTCTGGAAGTGAGCTTTGCTCTCACCTGCTCCGGATCAATGTTGAGGGTTCCCGGTTCGATATCCGCGAACACGGGGGTCAGGTTGGAGTGCACGATGACATTCGCTGAGGCGGGGAAGGTGAGGGGAGTGGTGATTACTTCTTCTCCGCGTGAAAACCCGAGCGCCATCAAGGACAAATGCAGTCCTGCCGTGCAGGAGTTCAAACCGATAGCATGTTTGCACCCGATGTACTCTTTGAAATCTTCTTCGAATCGATGAGTTTTGGGTCCCGTAGTCAGCCAGCCCGATTCCAGGGTATCGACCACTTCTTTAATTTCTTCGGGTCCAAACCAGGACCGGTGGAAAGGGATTTTAAAATCCATATCAGCTCCTGTAAGACCGGACTCTCCGGCTCATTTGCCTTTTGCGAGTTTCGGGTCGATGGAAACGAATTCCATATGATCCCAATGCTTGCTGTTTTCAGGGATCATGAAAAATTTCTTGTCCGAGCCGCTGATGTTAAGGTTCTTTTGCAGTAGAGTCAATTTCCATTGTCCATCGACCTTTTCCCAAAAATCGGTGATCTCCTCCTTCACCGGGATTTCCTTGACGCCGCGCCAGATTTCAGGGGGAAATAAACCTTTGCCGGTAACAACGAACCCGACTTTGGCGTACTTGCCGTTTTTGGAGATATCAATATTTGTGATTTGGAACGTCTTCGGTCTGGTAGTGGGGTTTTTAAACAAGCGGTATTTATGGGGGATGGGAAAACCCAGCATGTCCACTTTGTGTTTGTGTTTCTTAATATACTCGCGAAATTGCTGGCCCGCGCCTGAAACGTGCAAAGGATTCATGAGCAGAAAATTGCGTCCTATCCGGCCGTCATAAAATTTGAACTCATCCAGGGTTATGTTCTCTCTGAGTTTAGGGTGTTGGTATGCATAAATTGCATTCCAATCACTTTTGAGGCGTCTATGATAATAGTCCTCCTCCAGCTTGTACAGCGTTTTTGCCTCTTTCAGAAAGGCTTGCGGAACATTGTCACCGTAGCTGGGCAAGGAGTACAGGACCCCTATTCCACACAGAATTGTAAGTAAAATAAAATTAAAGAGCCGAAACACTTTCATACTGATATCACTCCTGATTTGGTAAGCGTTCTCCCTCTCCCCTGGCGGGAGAGGGAGGGGTGAGGGGGACTAACAAATCTTCCTTATTAATGAAGTTATGTTTAGGAATTAAAACAAAAAAACACTTATCAATGGTAAAATAAAAAATACTCAAAGTTTTAATCAAAAAGTTTAAAAGAACTCCATAATGTGAACCTTCGGCTTCATTTTATCCCCTCACCTTAGTTCTCTCCCGCCAGGGGAAAGGGTTTGGGTTCCCTGATCCTTTAACTTGAGTTGATTGCCTTGGGATAGTATCAAAGGATAGTAAAAATTTTCCGGGCCAGGGAATCGGTGATTCCGGATACCTTGGTCAATTCCTCGACGGTTGCTTTTTTGATGTTTTCCAGACTGCCGAACTGTTTCAACAACAACAACCGCTTTTTTTTACCGATTCCCGGAATGGCTTCCAAAGGGGAGGCCAGAGTCTTTTTAGACCGCATCTTGCGATGGTAAGTGATTGCAAACCGGTGGGCCTCGTCACGAATCCTTTGCAACAGGAACCGGGACGGCGAGTTTTCGCGAAACAGGATGGGATCCTTTTGCGCTACCAGTAACACTTCGTCCGTTTTCAGGTTGTTGCGATTCTTTCCTTTGGCAACGCAAATTAAATCAATTTTTCCTTCCAGTTCCAGTTCTTGAAACACGTCCCAGGCTGAATTGAGGTGCCCGCGCCCACCATCGACCAATACCAAGTCTGGTAATGGCGCTTTTTCCTGCAATAAGCGGGAATACCGCCGTCGCAATACCTCCCTTAACATACCATAATCGTCGATACCTTTGATATCCTTGATTTGGTAGCGCCGGTACTCGGTTTTCTCGGGTCGCGCCTGAAAAAATTTCACCATTGAGCCCACCGAATGGGTACCGGAGATATTGGATAAATCGAACCCTTCTATCGATTCCGGAAACCGGGTCAAACCCAGAGTCTCCTGCAATTCTTCCAGACACCGTGTGCTTACATCACTTTTGTCCAGTTCGTTGCGCAGGGCGAAGCTGGCGTTCTCTTCCGCCATGCGCACCAGATCGCGGTTCTTGCCTTTTACCGGAACTTCCAGATGGACGCGTTTACCTTTTTTGTTTGATAACCAGTCGCTGATGGCCCCGACGTCGTCAATTTCGTTTGGGATCAAAATGCTTTTCGGCAATAGAGGTTCGTCCAAATAATACTGCTTTAAAAAAGAGGACAGGGTTTCGGAGTCGTCGACCTCTTCGGGTTCTTTCAAATGAAAGTTTTTCTCCCCCACCATCTTGCCAGCGCGAATGATCAGCACTTGCACCATCGCTCCATTTTCAGCACGGGATAAACCGATCACGTCCTGGTCCTCCAGAGTCGTCGATATGATTTTCTGTTTCGACAGCACGGTTTTGACTGCCGCAATTTTGTCGCGATACACCGCGGCTTCTTCGAAACGTAAATCCTCGGACGCAGAGCCCATTTTCATTTTCAGTCGGTCAATCAGTTCGGTATTTTTGCCTTTTAAAAATAAGGTGACATCCTGCACCACTCCGGCATAATCCTCGGGGCTTACGCGCGCCGCGCAAGGGGCAAGGCATCGGCCCATCTGGTGGTTCAAGCAGGGACGCCTTGCCACCTCTCCATTCAACGTGTCGCGGCTTTGACGGAGAGGAAATATTTTATAAATCAGGCGAATGGTTTCCCTAACTTCCCGCACCATAGTGTAGGGTCCGAAGTAGGTTGCGCCGTCTTTTTTGACACGCCGCACCACTTCCAGGCGGGGATACATCTCCTGCGTCGTCAATTTCAAATAGGGATAGTGTTTGTCATCCTTCAACAGGACGTTGTATCGGGGCTGATGTTTTTTAATGAAATTGCTCTCGAGGATCAGCGCTTCGGTTTCCGATTTGGTCGTAAGGAATTTGATGTCGGCCACCTTGGGAACAAACATGCGGGTGCGTGGTGCCAGGTGGCGCGAGTTCTGAAAATAGGAGCGTACCCGATTGCTCAACACCTTGGCCTTGCCGATATAAAGGATTTCGCCTTGCTCGTCCTTCATGATATATATTCCAGGGAGTCTGGGAATGTTTTCTAGAATTTCCGAGATATCTGTTTCCATTGTATGGTGGGCATTTAGGGCCGCTGGCCTTCTGGTAAGTTTTTTTTATTCTTCATTATTGTAATCGAATTCATAGACCCCCTTCAAACCGTTTTACTTAACCCGCGAATTTCACAATTTTTTATAGGTCTCATGAGATATATCAAATGGCTTTCTACCCAATTCTTGCAGATAAATTAAATGTCTGAATCCAGCCAGAAATACTCAAGGGTTCCTTTCGCTCTCTGGTTCCTCGGTGCCTGCTTGAGTGCCTGGGGGATCAATCGCACCCTGGGGGGATGGGACGAAAATGCCATGCTTTTGTACTATGGTTATTCTTCGTTCAAAACCATAGCCACCACTTATTTCGACGCCAACAACCACATCTTCCACAGCCTGTGGGTTCATTTGATGACCCTGTGTTTTGGCGAAGAAAACGCGCTGGCTGTTAGATTCCCGACTTATTTTTTTGGTCTGGCAAGTTTGTGGATGATTTATCTTACGGCAAGGAAAGTTTTTTCCTCCTCCAGTACCGCTTGTCTGGCTTTGTTCCTTTCAGCGGCGCATCCGGTTTTTATCCATTATGCACAAACGGCCCGGGGCTATAGTTTGATGATGTTTTTCAGTAGCGCCACTTTGTATTGTGCGTTGAAAATTATGGAGTCGCCGACCTGGAAAGGGGGATTGACCTTTTCCCTCTGCGGAGTGCTTGCAGTTTACACACTTCCTACCAGCATTTACTTTTTAATCGCATTGGGCTTCTGGATTTTTTGGACCTTGTGGAAACGGGGTCACCAGGCCACTGGAGGCAAAAACAGTATCGCCGTTTTTATAGGGGCTTATCTTCTGACAGCGATTCTTTTGACGCTTTTGTTCCTGCCTCTATGGAAACAGGTGATGGCCGTGGCAGAGTCGCATACCCTGGTTCAGCAAAACAAGGGTTCCCTGCCGCGCTGGTTGACGGAATTGTCGTTCGGAATTGTCTCGCAAAACTTTCCCGGCTGGCTTATGGGTCTACTGCCATTTTTTCTTGTCGGACTGTGGACCTCTTTCCGCTCACTGGGTCCAATCGCCTTGTTGCCCTGGACGATTTTTCTAGTGCCGCTCGTCATCAACGCAATCACCGGGATTGCCGGGTTTCCGCGCAATTACCTGTTTAATTTTCCAGTTTGGATGCTGTTCACTGCCGAAGGAATAAGGTTTGTCTGGAACGAGTGCCGGTCCCGGTTTCCCCACTATCAAAAAGTTTTTGCAGTGGGTTTGATCACCTGCTTCCTTGCGGCCTTTTGGAAAGAGGTTGTTGTGGATGTTTACAAAGCCCATGCGGTTCCGGATGGAAGCCGTTACCACTCTGCCCTTGTTGATAAATCACCATCAGACGAGTTTCTGGTTATCACCGAACCCAAGCATTATTTATATGCTCGCTCTGTGGTCAAAGAAAGGACCTTGCAGGCCATCAGGAACAATCAGGTGAAATCTCTGGCGCTGGTCGCGGAGAACTCCGCGCAGGCGATGATTTACAAACCTTCTTTCAGGGACAAGCCGAACCGGATTTTTCAAAACCTTCTGAATCCCAATCATTTGCAAGGCGTTTCCCTTGCGGGTGGCAAGATGCTATTCAGTTTGATTGATGGTGAATCGTTTGCCGTATTGCCAATTGATTTTGATTCGAAAACCGAATGGAAGATTATCTCGGGAATGGGAACGGTGGCAACCGAGTCCAACCTTAAGCTTGCCGGCGCAACGGCGCTTCGCCTCAAAGCGGATTCCGGAACCGACCTTGTAGTCGCTACTCAACTTTCTTATGCGGTAAGCGTTCTGCGGCCGAGTCTTGCACTGATGCTTTGGGCGACGCATTCTTTCAATGACGACCCGGTTTCCTTTCATCCGATTTTGTCCTTTCCAATACACCGTCCGTCGGGAAAACAGGATTTTCAGGTTCCTATGGGAAAGATCAATGAAGGCATGAACCTGACATTTAGCGAGTCCTCGTTTTCATGGTCGCCTTTCACCTGGAATCTGAAATCCACTATGGGCAAATTTCCTGTGGGAAGTTATCAATTCACCATATGGCTAAAGTGCAAAGCGGGAACAGAGGTGCTTTACGATGGCTTGCGCCTGTTTCTTCTGGATGTGGATGAGGATTTACTCCACCCGAACCTGAAAAGAACTGTATCAGGAAGAAATTGACAGGTTCCTTAGAAACTGTTTTTAGAGACGGGTTTTTAGCGAAATTTAATTTAAACAAGGAGAAACGATCGAACGTCATTCTGAAGCAGAACAAGTTCTACATTTCCTTATATACCTTAAAAGGTGAGTCACGGTGAAGATTCTCTGGTTGAGCATCTACCTTGAATTTAAACCGGGTTACGTTCATGTAATAATTTTTCCTGGTAATAGAACTATTGTCCTTGTAAATAAATTTCACCAGAAATCCTTCACTACGTTCAGGAATATACTCTGAGCTCTTTACAGGGGAAGATTTTTATTTGAATGCTCTAAAAATTTTCTTCCTCGGGAAAGGGTGATTTATTAACCATAGCTCGGGTTTTTCAGGCAGGTGTGTTTTCCAATGGGTGTGACCCATTGTCCAGCGATTCCTTGACGAGATCTTCCTGACGTGTGTGGATTCCAAAATCCATCAATAGAGACATCAGGGCGGGGACCAGGAACAGGGTGAAGAAAGCAGACACGCTCATACCTCCAATAAGTGCCGTCCCCATACCCCGGTACAATTCCGTCCCGGCACCTTCTCCAAAGGCCAGGGGCACCATTCCGCAAATACTGGAGATGACCGTCATCATGATGGGACGTAACCGCGATTCGCAAGCGGACTTTAAAGCGTCTCGCTCTTCCATGCCGGAGCGAATGTTGTTGAGAGTTTGATGCACGATCAGGATTGCGTTGTTGACCACGATGCCCGCTAATATGATGATTCCCAATTGGGTCAGAATGTCGAAAGTGATCCAGTTCCATTGGGAGGATAGGGATTCGGGATCGGGATGATTGAACTCTCCCAGAATTCCATTAATAAAAAACCTCTGCAAAAGGTTGTTTGCGGCGATCCCAATAAATGCGCCTGATATAGCTAATATTACTGTGAGCATGACGATCAATGGTCGCAGGAAGGATTTAAACAGGGCGACCATCAACAAGTAAATGAAGCCGACCGCATAATAGAAACTACCCAACAGAGATTGTTGCGTCGAGGCCAATTCGTCAGCGGACCCTCCAATGCGCAGGCCGTATTCTTCCCCCAGGGTCCTGCGTATGGGAGTGAGAACATTTTTCTCGACCATATTGATGGCCGGTTGCATAGGTTTGTCTTTTTTTACACCCACGATGAGTTTCATGGACCGCTCTTTTTCGATGTGGTCGATGCGGGCGGGACCGGTATCGATTTTCACATCGACCAAATGGCCGAGATGGGTCATGATTCCTTCATCGGTCCAAACGGGTAAACTTTGATAATCGTTCAATCCCAGTTTGTTCTTTGAATCCTGGACAAAAACGAAATCAATCGGTTCCCCACGATCGTTAAATTCGCCCAGGTATTTGCCGGCGTTTAAGGATTCAATGATATCGCCGATTTCCGGCATACCGAGATTCAACCGGGCATCCTTCTCGCGTGTGGGCAGAAACCGTAGTTCCGGGTTGTTGAGCTTCATTTCGGGACGCACCGAATCGATTCCCTCCAATCCTGAAATTTGCCCAACCATTTGTATAACGAGGTCTTTGAGTTTAAGGATGTCCGGTCCCGTTATTTCGACATCGAACGATTTTGAAGCCGAACTGAAAATAGGCCGTTGCGATGCAAAGGCGAAACGATAGCCGGGAATCTTAAAAATCCTTCCACCTATTTCTCCGGACTTCAGAGCCATTTTGACCTCTCCCCGTTGCCCCCGGGCGAGGTCGGTATAGACCATGGCTCCGCCACCATTGAATCGGGAAGAAAATACCAGAAAATTATTTTCCACATCATCCATTTGAACCAGTTCGCGTTCAAAGGGTTTTATGAATTTCATATTCTTTTCCACGGGAATACCCGCCACGGGCTCAATAAACATGAATACCATCTTACTGTTTCCTGAAGGCAGATAATCCGGGTCGGGCAGTATCGACACACTCCAAATTAATACACCAGTCACTCCGAGGACAATGCCCAGTTTCGCTAATACTTGGAAAAATCCCCGATCCAGTAAGCGATTCATTATTCCCGCATAAACATTGGAAACCCATTGGCCAATCCTTATTAAAGGTTTCAGAATCCGGTGGAAAAATCCTGTGGGCAGGGGGTCACCGGGTTGTAAATTGAATAACAGCGGAATCAGGGTGGGAATCACGGTGATTGAAACAAGCAGGGAAAGGGCGATGCTTGCGCTGATGGTGATGGCGATATCTCGAAACAACTGGCCCGCTTCTTCCTGAATGAAGACGATTGGGAGGAAAACCGCCAGAGTGGTTAAGGTGGAAGCGAGAACCGCGCCCCATACTTCTGTTGCTCCATCGTAAGCGGCTTTCAGTTTGCCCTTTTTCATGCCCATATGGCGAAAGATGTTTTCCAACACCACAATCGAGTTGTCGACAACCATTCCCACCGAGAAAGCCATTCCGGCCAATGAAATGATGTTTATGGATCGCCCCAGCAATTTTAAAATGATGAACACGGACACCAGGCTGATGGGTATGCTGATGCCGACAATGAGCACGGACCGCGCTGAACCCAGAAACACCAGCAGGACCAATACGGCTAAAATGGCTCCCAATCCCAGATTGGATTGCACCAGTTCCATCGCTTCGTCGATGTATTCCACATCCTGATAAACGATCTGCAATTTAATGGGAATACCACGATTGATCAGCTCTTTGTTCAATCGCTCAATGGTTTTAGCAGTGGCGTTACAAGTCTCTACCACGTTCGCCCCGGCTTTGCGAATGATGCCAAAAGCGTTCGAAATCTGGCCATTGATGCGAACGATGGATGTCCGTCGTTTGTAACTATCCTCGACATGGGCAAATTCACGAACCGTGATCGTTTTTTTACCGTCGCGTTTGATGACGGTATTCAGGATTTCTTCCGGATTTTTAAATTCGCCCATCGTGCGGACGGTGTATTCCCTTTTAGGCTCATCATGAAAGCCCGCGCGCGTGTTCTGGTTTTCCTGGGACAGCTTCGAGATCACATCGTCATAAGTAAGATGGAGCCGGGCCAGGGCGTAGGGATCAAACTCCACACGCATTTCACGTTCTTCACCACCAAAATGCCAGACATCGGAAACCCCTTCCACGCGGAGGAGAACGGGACGCAGGATGTCTTCGCCTACCTTGAACATATAGTTCTGATCCAGAGTGGGCATTTGCGGATCGGGTTTCTGAAAAATGATCCACATGATGGGATTGGAGTTGTCGCTGGAAACCGATTTGATAGTTGGCTTGTCAGCCAAAACGGGCAAATCCTTGACTTGTTGCAGTTTGTTGTTCACATCCAGCATGGCCAGGTTTTTATCGACTCCCCAGTCGAACTCCAGAGTGATGGTGCTTTGCCCGTGCACACTGCTGGACACCATTTTTTTGAGTCCTTCAACGCTTTCCAGCTGGTCTTCCAGTCTGCGCGTGATATTCCGTTCCACCTCGTTGGGGGAAAGGCCACGGTAAGTGGTGGCTACCTCTATGATTGGGCTCTCGACCGTGGGTTTCAGTTGCCGGGGCAGGGATTGAAAGCAAATGATGCCAACCACCACCGTAAGGACCATCATGACGATGACGGTATGGTAATTCCGAATGGAATGGTCAATGAGTTTCATTTGCCTTGGTGGCTTTCCCTTGTTTGTCGCCAGGTTTGCCTTGAGGAGGTTGACCCTTGCCGGGTTTCGCAGGAGCCGGTTTACCTTTGGAAGGCTTGCCCTTACCTGGTTTTCCTGTTCCGGGTTTTTCCCCCAGATTGGTGGGAAACACATTCGCACCCGGGAATATGGCGCCCGATCCCCTCATGATTATTTGCGATTCAGCATTTAGTTGATGGGTGAAATCCTCGATCTCGACATAATCGTCCCGTTCCTTGAAAGCTTTTACCGGAACCAACTGGGCCTTTCCCTTTTGCATCAGGTAAACCACGGTTCCTTTTTCTCCAATCACCAGAGAGATGGAAGGGACGTGAGGCACTTGTTTCCGAGTATCAAATTCAAAAACTGCTTCCAGTGTGAGGCCGGGAAACAAGGCCCGGGACGGCTTATCGATATCGATTTGAACAGAAATATTACCGGAAAATATATTGGCGTCCGGGATCACCCGAATTTTTCGGGACAGGTTTCTTTTTTGAATGAATTCCAGATTGATTTCGGGAATGATTAATTTGACCGATTTAACCCGCTTCAGTTTTCCACGGTAACTCTGCGGCAATTCCACCACTGCTTTCAATTTGGAGGAACCAATCATTTCGAACAGCGGTGTTCCGGAAGTCACATATGCCCCTTTTTCGATGAGTTTGATGACAACGATGCCGCTAAAGGGAGCGGCGATGCGGGTTTTGGAAAGGTTGAGTTCCGCCATCTCAAGACGCTTTTGGGCCGCATCCAGATCCGATTTTTTTTGCAGAATATCTTCGTCGCGTCCCCTTTGCCCGGCAACCAGTGCGGCCTCGCTGGCCTTCAATGTCTCCTGGGCACGTTGAATTTTGTCCTGCGCTTCATCCAGGAGAGATACGGCGAGAACGCCTTCCGCTACCAGTTTTTCGGTACGCTGGAATTCCTTTGTCGCCAGATTGAGCGCACTTTCGTCCGCTTTAACCTGGGCTTCCAGCCGCTCTTGTTCCTCGGGACGTAATCCTTCCAGCGCTTTTTGGTATTCCTGCTGAGCGATTTGCAATTCTGCTTGCAGTCGTTCGACTTCCAATTCATACTCGCTTGGATCGACCACCGCCAATACCGAACCCGCACGCACCCTTTGCCCTTCGCGGACGGGTACCTTGATGAGCGTGCCGTTAATTTCCGAAGCGAGGGTGACCCGCTGTTCCGCCTGCAGGTTCCCCACCGTTCGAACGGAATCGACCACGTCGCGGTAAATGACTTTACCAATTTCGACCGGTAAAACAAGCTCCCGCTTTTTTGGAGGAGCTTCGGGTTCAGAGTTTCCGCAACTTGAGATATAGAAAAAAAACAAGGCCAGAAAGAATGCCCTGGATCCATTCTTTCCTGGCCTGAAAAGTTTGATATAATTCACTCGGTTAAATGATCCTTAAAGTTTGTTACTATTTTATAATCAATTACTTGTAGGCTTCAAACAAATAATTGAAAAAACATTTTCTTGCTGGAGGATAAAGAAATCGGTTCAAATACACCGTATCCTATAATAGATTTTGATTACCGTTTGCTGGATGCTGGAGATTTTAAAAAGTTGGAAAGCTTCGGACCTTACAGCTTCATTCGTCCCGCTCCGCAAGCAATTTGGCCCCGGCGTTTGCCGGGGGAGGAATGGAAAAAGGCAAAAGGCGAATACACCTATTATAAGGGAAAAGAGTTTGGTGGCGAGTGGTCTTTTTTCTCTTCTTTTCCCAAGGAAGGATGGCCGATCAAGTTTCGTCACCTAACCTTTAAAGTCCAGCCTACAGGATTTGGCCACATCGGTTTGTTTCCCGAGCAGGCACTGAACTGGATCTGGATCGAAGAGCAATTAAAGGATTTCCAGGGTGATCCGCCGCAGGTGTTAAATATTTTCGGTTACACCGGAGCGAGCACTCTGGCCGCGGCGACTACGGGAGCCAAGGTGACCCATGTCGACGCTTCGAAAGCTTCCGTGACCTGGGCACGGGAAAACCTGGAGCGGTCCGGTTTTAAGGAAAGTCCGGTGCGCTGGATTGTCGACGATGCGATCAAATTTCTAAAACGGGAACATCGCCGCGGCAGGCGTTACGACGCTTTGATTATGGATCCGCCGACTTTTGGCCGTGGACCCAAGGGCGAGGTTTGGAAAATCGAGAAGACTCTGTCGGAGTTATTGATCCATTGCAAGGATGTGCTGGCGGAGAATCCTCTTTTCATTCTGCTGACCACTCATTCCCCCGGATTCAGTTCCTTGACTTTGGAGAATATGATTTTGACTTATCTGGTGTCACCGGGACAGGGGCAACTGGATTGCGGTGAAATGTATATATACGATCACGGCTCGGAACTTCACCTGCCGAATGGATTTTATTCCCGTTGGTTTCACAAGTGATGGAAAACAGCAAGGCCTGAAATTTAAAACCCTGCAAAAAACCTGAAGGGGAGAACGTTTTAAAATGTCCAGCGAATTCTACCAATTTATAAAAGAACATGCCCAAAATACTCCCAATGCTCCGGCGATCATCGACGTGACGGAAACCCTCACCTACGCTCAATTGCTGGAACAGATTGAAAAATTTGCAGGCGCTTTGGAAGGGATCGGTGTGCATTCCAAAAGCAAGATGGGCATTCTGTGCCTCAATCAGAAAGAGTATATCATTGCCTATTTGGCCGCTCTGTTGAAGAGAATGCCGGTAATCCCCTTGAATTTTATGTTGAAACCCGAAGACCTGGTATTCATTGCGAAGGATTCGGGGATTGATACGCTGGTCTTGGCGGGTCATTTTGTGAAGCCGGAATCGGCTCCTGTGTTCCAGATGTTTCCGCGCAAGATTTATGTGGGTCCTTTGGAGCATATTGAATTGCTGGGGCAGGGTGCTGTGGAGTTCAAGCTTTTCGTTGATTCCGGCGACCCGGAAAAAGGTAAGCAGGCCATGGAACGGCCTGCCGGTATTCCAGACGTTATTTTATATACCTCCGGGACCACCGCGCGCCCTAAGGGAGTTATGCTGGAAGAAGCGCAATTTAAAATAAATACCGATGGCGTGCTGGAGCATTTGCCGTTTAAACCCGAGGATCGGGTGATCATGGCCCTACCGCTGTTCCATTCTTTTGGAAACATCATTGCATTGATTATTTTGCGGACCGGAGGCACCTTGATTCTGATACCCCAATTTGCTCCTAAATCAATTCTGGGGGCCATTGATAAACATAAAGCCAGTATCCTTCCTTTAGTGCCTACCATCTATTCCTTTTTGGTCGACCTATACAGCCGCGGTGGTTACGATGTTTCTTCACTTAAATATTGCATCTCCGGTGGAGCGGCATTACCCAGGGCTTTATTGGAAAAAGTTGAAACCGTTTTGGATGTAACGGTTATTGAGGGCTATGGGCTTACCGAAACCGCCCCGGTGATTGCTGTTAATACCTATCGTGACGGCAGTGTTCCTGGTTCTGTAGGTCCCGTGTTGCCGAACCTGGAGGCAAAAATACTAAACGAATCAGGGGAACCATTGTCTCAAGGAGAAGTGGGTGAAATCTGCGTGCGTGGACCGTCTGTGATGAAAGGGTACTGGAATCGAGACGATGAGACCCGAGAAATTTTGTCGTCAGATGGCTGGTTGAAAACCGGAGACCTGGGTCATCTGGATGAAAATAACCTTCTGTATATTTCTGCCGGAAGAAAAAAAGATCTTATCATTCGCGCCGGAGAAAACGTGTCTCCCTTAGCGATAGAAAACGCATTGATGAATCATCCCGGCGTTGCGGAGGTTGCGGCTGTAGGGATTCCACATGAAAGGATGGGAGAACAGGTCAAGGTATGCGTCGTGTTTCGTCCGGGAGCGAACGAAGATATTTCAGAATTAAAAACCTATTGCCGCGAGAAATTGCCCGCATTCATGGCACCGGACATCATCGAAAAACACGATGCCCTCCCCAAAAATGCCACGGGTAAAATTTTGAAGAACCAATTGCGTGAAGAGGGATCTGAATGAGCAAATTAAAAACCGGATTCAATTGACACCACTGAACAAGGGAGTGCCTCGGGCTCTTGAGTCTTTCATGTCCCCAATGAATTCCATGGCGAATCCGGTAGACGTGGCCTGCACCACAACGGCTCCCCAGTAGTTCAGCATGGTGATATCGGCATAACCGCGACCTGAGGTTCCTTCCAATCCAACCAGGTCGAAAGGTTGGGTTGCTATTGGAGAGAACTTCAATTGCCCATGTTCCGATGTGGTTGACCCGGCCAGGAGAAACAAACTGCCAGGCAAGTTTTGCGGTGTTATGAAGGGATGATTGCTCTGGACAATGAAAACCTTTATCGTTTCATTTGGTTGAATGGTGAATACCAGTGGAATATCCAAAGCTATATTAGAGTTGGTAAAGGCTTGCAAGTTCACGCCTATTTGGGAATTCATTTGAGACAGCGATGGATGCGATACGCCGATGAATGTATAGGTTTCGGAATCTGCCTGCCAATAAGGTGAGATCACTTGTTTTCCCTGGTTTATTACTATGACCGGTGCACCGCCATCATTGATGGTAAATGTATGTTCCGGAAATATTCCGAGCCCGGCATTGGATGGATTCGATAAGGTCAGTTCGATGGTTTCGTTGCTTTCAATGAAGGCATCAATGGTCACGGGAATGGTTATGTTTTGTGTGGTGATTCCGGAATCGAAAACGAGGGTACCCGATGCCAGGGAAAAATCAACTCCACCTCCCGATGCACTGCCTCCTGTCACCGAATATTCAACGGTGACCGTAGACCCGAAACTATTTGAAAGAGATACGGGTATGATTGCATTTCCGTTAGTTTCCGAGTCGCTTGATTCAGGGTCATCAAAGCTTACAGTAGGAACTCCGTCATTATCGACGATCGTGTACGTGTGTGTTGTGTTGGTTCCAATTGATGCACCCGTCAAGGTGATTACGATGGTTTCATTATCTTCATCCACCGCGTCATCAGTAACATCTATCGAAATATTCTGGGTGGAAATAGAAGGATTGAAAGTTAAAGTTCCAGCGGCAAGCGTAAAATCGGTGCCGCCTCCTGTGGCTGTCCCGCTCGTGACTGAAAAATCGATTCCAAGAGACGAGATTTCAGATGTTCCGGTCAACGATACCTGAATAAGTTTTGGTGAAACCGACTCTAAATCGTTCGAACTGCTATTGTCGAAATTCCCTACCGGAGGTAAATCATTATCCAGAATAGTATACGTATGTACCGTATTGGTACCCAGCGAAACATTTACCGGATTGGATAATGTGACTTCAATCGTCTGGTCATTTTCATCGTCTGAATCATCGGTAATTGTAATGGCAATATTTTTTGTAAGTGTACCTGCTGGAAAGGTCAAGGTTCCTGAAGCCAGCGTGTAGTCCGCGCCGCCTCCGGTTGCTGTACCACCTGATACAGAATAATCTACGGAGCAAGTGCCATTGGTTTGATTGAGCGAAACGGGCAGGTTTACAGTAGCCGTAGACTCTCCTCCATCACTGGAGGAAGTGTCATAACTCACGGTTGTGCCAGCCCTTGTGAAAAAGACCGAGCCGGAAACATCGTCAAAGCTAAAAGAACCGACGGTTCCTTCGAGGGGATTGCCGGAAGCTCCAAGGTCTATCCCCGTGGTTGCTTTAAAACCTCCGTTGGGAACATTTATATTTTCTTCGGTTGTTCCGGCATCGAGAATGCTACCGCTCACCGATGTGAGATTGATTCCGAGGTTATCAGAACTGCTTGTCGTGAGGTTACCCAATGTGATGCTTTCGTCGGAACTGAAAGTTATATTCGATCCACTTGAATTTATATCGGTGCCGTTGGCCATGGTGCAGGCACCTCCAGACCCGGCATCTGAATTGTTATCCGAATCGCAACGAAAGGTTACCGGGCCGGTGCTGTTTATATCCCCTGACGCAGAAAATGTAATATCGTTATCAGAATCAAATGTGAAAGTCGATCCACTCATTGTGTTATTTATATTAATTCCTGAGTCGTTGCATTGATGGTCTACAGTAATAGCCCCTCCACTAACCGACTCAAGATTTATTCCCCCACAGCCGTTATTGGTTAAACCTGTGCCTGGACGCATTTCTATATTAATAGCACCGGTTCCAGTATTTAGAGAAATACCGTTGCTCATAGTGATTGTGGCATCCCCAGCCATTCTGTCGTCGTCCTCCACGCCATTCGCCAACAGATCGTTGCCTGTAATAGTAAGGGCTCCATTATCGGTTGTGATGGTATTGTTGATCAAAACGCTACGTCCTGCCTGCAAAGTAAGTGCGCCTCCATCACCACTCCCATTATTCGCTGTGATGGCGCTGGTGATGGTTAGATCATTGCTGGCCTGCAAAGTCACGTCTGTTCCTGTATTTAAAATATCTGTAACAAAAGCCGGGGAAATAGTTTGTGAACTGGTCTGCAGACAAGAATAAGAAAGAGGATTCGAAGTACTGCAACTAATTCGAACGGTACCGGTGTTTTCATCTGGAAAGTACGTGAAAAAGGCGGCATCGCTGATGATAAGGTCTTCGTCGATAAAACCCGTACTTAATGAAGTAGAGGCCGATTCACCTATGATACTGTTGGCATTGGAGACGGGCCCAACAGTTCCATTGGTCCCATTGCACAAGGTCGCGGCTCCTGCATCTGCTGTTCCTCCGTTATCCCAATCAGGGCTGAGGACGACATAGTTTCCATTGCCCAAATTAAATGCCTTGGTACCGATCTTGTCGTTAGCAGTTGACCCATGAAGGCTATTGTTGGTCGTCACGGGACCTGAGATACCCGTCGATACATTGCTAAAAGTCACAGCACCGACATCAGCAGTACCGCCATTGTCCCAGGTGTCGACGATCACCACATAAGAGCCGGGAGTACTTAAAGCAAGAAAATCATCGCCCACTCCATCGGACGCCGTGGTTCCATGCAGGCTGTTGCTGGTCGTCACGGGACCGGTGAGTCCAGTGGAACCATCTACCCAGGTCGCCGCACCTACATCGGCGGTGCCTCCATCATCCCACCCTGGGCTTCCCACCACAAAATTACCATTGCCAAGCGCTACAGTGTTTGTGCCCACTCCATCGGACGCCGTGGTTCCATGCAAACTATTTGCTTTCGTAACAGGACCCGTTCGCCCTGTGGAAGCATCGATCCAGGTAACAGCGCCGACATCCGCTGTGCCTCCATCATCCCAAAAGGGACTTTGTAAAATATAATTGCCATTGCTAAGAGCAGTGCCGGTAAAACCGATTTGATCGTTGGTGGAGGACCCGTGCAGGCTGTTGCCGGTTGTCACCGGTCCGGTGAGGCCGGTGGAACCATCCACCTGAGTGACGGCACCTGCAAGAAAGGTTCCGGCGTTAGTCCATCTTGGACTTTGAACAAAGAAATCACCGTTGCTGACTTCAACAACACCCGAAAAGCCAATCAGATCACTAGAAGATGATCCATGCAGGCTGTTGGAGGTGTCCACAGCGCCAAAAGTTCCCGTCGATCCATCGCAAAGTGTCACCGCACCTGCATCTACGGCCCCGCCATTGTCCCAAAACGAGCTGATCACCACATAGTTGCCATTGGATAACGCAGTGAGTCCAGAATTTCCAACACCATCGTTAGCGGTCGAACCAATGAGGCTGTTGCTCGAATCGACAGCCCCATTGACCCCTGTCGATCCATTGCCAAAGGTCACAGCGCCGACGTCTGCTGTCCCGCCGTCATCCCATAAGTTGCTTCGTACAACATAATTTCCATTGGTCAGGGCAACGACTCCCGGAAACCCTACCTGATCATTGGCCGTAGAGCCAATGAGGCTGTTGCTCGAATCGACAGCCCCACTTACCCCTGTCGATCCATTGCCAAACGTCACTGCCCCCACATCGGCGGTGCCACTGTTATCCCATTGATTGCTTCGAACGACATAGTTGCCATTAGTCAAGACGGTGGCTCCCAAGAAGCCAACTTGATCATTGGCTGTTGACCCGTGAAGACTGTTGGACGTGCTCACGGCTCCAATAAGCCCGTTAGTACCATCTACAAAAGTCACCGCCCCCACATCGGAAGTACCACCATTGTCCCAATTTGGGCTGATCACAACATAGCTTCCGTTTCCAAGAGAAACACTGGTTGTGCCCACTTCATCATTTGCCGTTGATCCAATCAGGCTGTTTGTGGCACCCACGGTTAGAGATCCCGATGATACATTAACAAGGGTTGCGGCCCCAACATCTACAGTTGCCCCATTGTCCCATTTAGGGCTATTCACCACATATTTCCCATTGGTTAGAATTGTTATGTCGCCGCTTCCCACTTCGTCATTTGCCTGAGCCCCGGTGATTATTTGCTTCAGAAAACCGTTTTGGCTAAAAACATATACAGCTCCCGATTTACTGGCAACGATGTTATCTGATGGATCTGTTACCACAAAATCCCCGCCGAACAACGGGTGAAAAGAAAAACCAAAATCGGTCCCATTGGGGTTTGGGTCGGTTAAAGTAATATTGGGAAAGGTAGCGTCGGTATTGTTGACATCAATATTTTTGGGGTCGAGAAGCAGGCTACCAGTTGAAACGGAACCTCCAGGTTTTAGTTGGCCTTTACTGGAAATCTCAACAGTTCCATCCTTTGCCGGACTGTCTGCTGTCACCTGTCCATTGAATTCTGTGGTCTCCGTCGACCAGATGACCACATCGCCGCCAGGACCCTTTTCTCGGGCATCTGCCATCAAAACTGAAGCGTAGGAGACAGAAGTCTTTCTCGCCTGCAGAAGGGATTCCTTGCCCTGCAAATCACCACCTATACGAATGCGACCGCCGCCTGATTGACCGGAAGCATCCAGTCGGGATCCTTGTAATATCAGTTCTTCACCCAAAAACTGGATTTCACCCCCTTGCGACTCATTACCCAAACCCGTCACCCGGTGAACTCCCGAAGAATACAATCTGCCGGAGTCTCCACCCTTCAACCGGATTCGACCTCCAGAATTACCTAAGGTGGTAGAAGCCGTGACCGTGCTGTTTAGCTGATCGATGTAACGATGCGAAAAATGAAAATCGATATTACCTGCGGGTCCCTTTAGTGAGTCTGCAGAAACTTGCCCCGCCTGCAAAATATTTTTAGCGCTGATTTCTATAGTTCCTGCCTGGTCCTCACCATCCGCATTGATCAATCCAGAAATGAAAACTACCTGACCATTAAACAGGATGGACCCGCCTTGACGTCCTGCAACATCACTCACACCGGCAAAAAATAATTTGTCATCAGAGTTTATCGAGATCATTCCGCCCGGGGCCTTGAGGTTTCCCTGAATATCCACCTGGGGTGCATTGATTTGAATGTGCGATGCGGTGATTTCGGTGTGAGAATTTAATACCAGAGGTGTGTCCGAATGGATTTCTATTTCTCCATTGGCCATCAGGGAGAGGGGCCAATCCCGGGAATCTGGAAGGTCCCATTCAATGAGCAATCTGGAATGTTCGGAGGGTTGAGCTATTTCAAAATGATTCGTCCCCCTGGATTTTAATTCGGAGGCTAATATAACTTTTTTGGTATTTACTTGTTTTAAAGACAGGATTTCATGAGAGGATCCCAAGCTGGCATACACCCCAAGGGGGAACAGAGCCACCTTGAAAAAACAAATAATGAATAAGGGTAAAATTAGATTCCAGAGTCGTGATTTCATTTTTTACCCCCTAACCCTTATTTAATATTTCATGGGGTAAATTTTAACATATTTAAAAAGTTTTCTGGAAAGGGCGGGCACTAAAACCTGCTCTCCCTTCAACCTAAGGATTAAAGGGAGAGCTGGATCTATTCCGTTTTAAAATTCCTGTAATACTAATGATGCTTATTTATCCGAAACACAACGGAAGCCGATGGCTTCGTTACGGAAATCGCGGACGAAGGAGACGCGGCTTGACGGTTGCACCGTGTACAAATCCGTGTTCCATGCGCCGCCTCGGACCACTTTGGTTTCGCCCGCTGGTGGTCCAGGTGGATTGTCTTTCACTCGAAGCTGATAGTAATTTTCTATCATATAGTCGTTGGTCCATTCCGCTACATTTCCGGACATGTCATGGAGTCCGAAGGGATTGGCGGGAAAGGAACCTACCGGCGCGGTGAAGGCATAGCCGTCCGTTTCGGTGGGATGGGCAATATTGAGAGTACATGTGCTATCGCAAAAATTGCCGTCCTTGCCTGTGAATTTGTCGCCGGTGGCATAGCGCGTTTTGGTTCCTGCGTGGGCGGCGTATTCCCATTCGGCTTCCGTCGGCAAGCGTTTGCCCTGCTCTTTGCAATAGGCGTCCGCTTCAAACCAGGTAACGCTATCTACAGGCAATTTGCCATTGATCCGTTGCGACGGATTGGTTCCCATAACATCAATGAATGCTTTTTGGGAAACTTCGTATTTATCCATTTTAAAATCTTTAATGCACACCTCGTGAGCGGGGCGTTCGTCCACATGACCGAGGTCATTACCCATAATGAAACAGCCTCCTTTGATTGCAACCATTTCATCTTTTTTCTTTGAATCATCCTTTGCCAAAAGGATGCGTTTCACCTTCAGCTCCATATCTTTAACCAGAAAATAATCGCGTTGGGGAACACCCTGAAACTTGAGAGTCACTTCGGATTTGGGAACTAGGAAAACCTTGCCGGATTTCTTGAAGAACAGGCGGTAGTGAGGAATCGGGTCCCTGCTTTTGCCTTCCAGGTAATTCCTCATATTGTTCCTGCCCTGTGGAGGCGTGATTACTGTTTCGTCGACGATTTCACCCTCTTGCCCTTCGGTGCTACCCTTTTCGAAGATGAGGACATTTTTTCCGCGCGCCACCGGCATTGCCAGCACTTTTTCAATGAGTTCATTGGCCTTTTCCCATTTGCCAAAACGCATTTTAAGTTCCGCCAGTGCCTTTAAGGTCCGGTAGTTGCCCGAATCCAATTCGACGGCTTTGGTGTACAGCTTTTCAGCTTCTTTGTATTCATTCTGGGTATAGGCCTGATCCGCCTTGTAGATAAGGTCAAGCAACTCAGATTCCGCATAAACACCGGATGCGGAGGCCGTTAGAAAAAACGTCAGTAAAATAAAAATCTTGGGAAATCGCAAAGGTGTGGCCATTGAATGGCTCCTCATAAATTGGTTAAACATTGAATTGATAATATGGAATTTATAATGAAGTCCGCGGTTCAAAACTGAAATCATTCATTTACCCTGTTGATTGTTTTCGGTTTTGGGGTTCTTCGATGGAGATGGGTTGTCCTGCGGTGCTCCCGGTTTTTTCAGGGTTTTCTGTTTTTTCAGATCCCCCCACTCCGAATCTAAAGACTTTCCTTTGGAGGACCGGTTGCGTTTTGAATAATAATCGATGCTATCCATTATTTTTAATAGAGATCGAGGTTCTTGAAAGTGAGACTGTCCTGGAGCTTATTTGGATTTCTCTAAAATAACATTTTTTGAAATCATTGCGAAGAAATTTTGCTAATGAGAACCTGAGCCTTATAATCAAGCCCAACTTTTAGATTATCATTGGCGGGAAATCCTGTAAATTCTGTTTGCAGGAAAGGGTTGTTCAAAACGGTTGATTTTGCCGTCGGTCCAACGCACCTGCACGCTTTTGATTTCTTTAAACCTTGCTAATCCAAAATGTGCCAGGGGCGCATCGAAAGAACGAAACCCGCCACTGGCCTTGATCTCTCGAAACTGGTGATGCACTTCACCCTCGCCGTACTCGATGGTGATTTTGCATCCGATACAAAAACTGTTTCCCCGGTCATCCCTTAATTTAAAGGTTACGCTATTGTTTTTATTCTCGTTATTGATAAAAACCTTAAACGGGCCGTATTGGGTATTGGCAATGATATCAAGATCCCCGTCATTTTCAATATCGATATAGGTGTAAGCCGAACTGTGATCTCGGTCGCCGAGCCCAAACGCCTCTTCTGCCTGCTCAAAGGTTTTCCCCTGCTTGTTGTGAAAGAAGGTGTTGGGGGCGAATTCCTGCGTGATGAGCACTCCATTGACTACATATAAATCCTGCCATTCGTCATTATCCAGATCCGCAAATTTTGCATTCCAACTCCATTCAGCAGTAGTGGTATTGGTGGATTCGGATATATCCTTGAACGGTTTTCCTTCTTCGCCTAATAACAATATATTGGAAAAGGACCGAATGGGAATATCCTCTTCGCGGTTCACAGTCAGGGGTTTGAAATTGAAGTAGCGTTCACACACGGTTTTCCTGACAGGAAATTCAGGCGAAATTTTTTCGCATAGTTCAGGTTTGTTTTGACGAGTGGCCAAAAGGGTGAGACGTGTGACCATGCACTCCCGAATGCGAGCGGGATCATTTAAGGCCGAACAACGTTCCGACATATCCTGTTTTTCCGGATTGAGCAGGGTGGTCAATTTCAGGATTTCTTCGCATTTGGAACGGGAAAGAATACTTTGCCCGGACAGGCAAAAATTTTTTCCAACGTTTTGCATGGTCGTTCCAAAAATATTCGAGACCACATCGATTCCCCGGCTCATTCCAATATTGGCAAGGTAGATATCCGGCTTCAGATCATTGTTGAAATCGCCGGTGTCGATGCTCATGGTGTTTTCGGTGGTTACCGGAATAACGCCCTCTCCCTTTTTAACCTGTTTTAATGTGGGGCTTCCCTGCGAGAAGTGATAGGTATCTGCGACCCGGTAATCATTGCCAATCATTAAATCTAGATAACCGTCTTCATTGACATCGGAAAACAGCGTGGAATGGGTTTGACCAGGTATTGCCTGAATGGGCGAAATGGAAAATTTGAGGTTATTATTCGTCAGTAAATAGTCCGTCGCCAGATCCATGGGTTTTCGGGTCAGCACCCCAAGAAAATAATTGCCGTGAATGATGTCGAGAAAGCCGTCTCCATTCAAATCGCCAAAACCGGGTGCGCTGGTGAGAAGCGCGTCATTAACGGGAACCTCGACCCAGGGGATTTCGGGAGAAGAGCCCAGGGAATTCAACCAGATGTGGTTGCCGCCATCAAATGCCGTGAAGTAAACATCCAGCCAACCATCGTTGTCCAAATCAACAAGGGCAATGCTGATTCCCTGTTTGCCTCGCATGTTGGGATGATACACATCCAGTTTTTGAAAACGCTGGCCGTTGATGTTTTGGTACAACTCGAATCCGTTGTCCGTAGCTACAGCCAGATCGGTCCATCCGTCTTTATTGAGGTCGCCGGAGGCCACTCCGCGTCCAAAAAACAGCGGATCGAAAAAGTTTTCGGATGCGATGGTGTTGGAATAACTGATTCCCCAATCATTGCCATTGGACTTGCTGAACGGCGTTTCCCCCTGGGGTATTCTATTTTGATTGAGTGTATACTCAATACTCACCGAGTCTTGCTTAATAAATTCCTGATACGCTTGTTGTTTGGTCGTTTGGAAATCGGGTACCGACTTTTCGGTCTTGAGGATATCGGGGGATTTGGCGGGTGCGGATTTTTGCGTTACGATTTCATCATAACTTTCCAGCCATTGGACGTATTTATATTCTTCGTAGCCATTGGCCAGGTAGCCGACCCCGACACCCAGCAAGCAGATGATAAGGTACAGTTGCACCGCGATTTTAAAGGAAAATGTTTTGTATACAATCATCGCCGAATAGATGCTGAACGTTCCCAGGGTGAACAACATGGTGGTGACGAATCCGGAAGACAAGCCAGACATCATCAAGGCTTGCGCGAGCATGAGGTCGAAAGCAATGGGGAGAGGCAGAAAGGTACCCATGAAAGAGACGACTGCCAGATTTTTCAAGTTCACGTCCACGCCAATAAGGTGGTCGAATGACCAAAGGTGGCTCAGGATGGCGCCCAGAAACCCTGCGAGAAACATCAAAGGCACCGTTCGAATCACAAGGTATTTGAAGTTGGTGAAGTAGTCGCGTCCGGCCCCCATCAGGCTTTGATTCCAGGATTCAACAAAACCCGCTTCGGGATCAATGGCACAGACCTCATCCGTTAAAGCGGATGCAGGTTTTGGAGCAAGTTTACTTCGCGCTGAAACAAAGGGAACGATGAGCAGTACGAGGACAAAGGTGGCTCCAAGTTTCAACAGTGCCATGTGAATGGGGAAAATAGAGAATAGCATAGTGAGGACCACGATATTCAGCGTTGGCGAACTGAACATCACCGCCAAAGCGGTTTCCATTTTACTACCCGCTTCGTAAATGCCTTTGGCGATAGGTGCGACACAGTTGACGCAAACGCCAAGAGGCGTGCCGACCAGCATGCCCATGAGACTGTTTTTGAAACGTTGTTCCGACGGTTTTTTTGGCAGATATCCTATCAGTGTCAGGAAAGCGGCGGCGATCACCACACCAAAAGCCATTCCTTTCCAATTAGTTTCGTACCAATTGATTGTGGTGTAAAAAATCCGGGTGTAGATGGATGCTTTTTCCGGAACTTTGAAATGGGCCTGATGCGTCATGGTGTCTTCGAAAGCTTCGGTACCGGACATTGCGGCTTTGCTTCCCAAAGTGGGGTACCGCGACATCAACCAAAAGCTGATGGCGACAGCCAGGGTGAAAATCAGCATCCACAAGACACGTCTGTTTTTAAGAATCATAATAAAAAGGTTTCAGGTAAAAAATGGCGGGTGAATAGGTTTGGTGCCTAATGTAGAAAAATATAAAGAAAAAGACAATAAAAATTCCAGGTTTCCCTTAGCCCCAATATTGCATGAGAAAAGGGTGGCGAATTCCCTTCAAGCCTTTAAAATAAGGCTGACTTGCCAATCAAAGAAAGGAATTCGCCGTGACAGATTGTACCTCTGAACAACTGGAATTTCCAG
>JACAVV010000038.1 GCA_024648695.1 Nitrospina sp. | reverse complement strand
GGTCCGTCTTCAATCAGGTTTTTTCAATAGGAAGCCAAAGTTTTATAACAAATTCCCTCACCGAAATGCGCAATTTAAAATTCTCTCTCGATTTTAATAATTCTGAGACTCTCATGCAATATGCGGGATAGAGGGTATGTCAAACCTGTGTCACGATCAACCAAAGCACCATAGACGTGAGTTTCAGATATCAGGATTCCGGCAAACTCGTCAGCAGAGGATTGATATTCTTCCGAGAATCCAGTTTATTATGACAAGAAATTGAGAAGCGAAGGCTGGATGATTCTGGCGGTGGTGTCCAGAGTGGCCTGGAAGGCGGTTTCCAACTGCACCAGGCGGGAGGCGGTTGCGGTAAAATCGGTGTCTTCAAGATCGGACATCTGATCGGCCTGGTCGACTATATCTTCCTGATGAATCTGATCGGTGTCTTCCATCCGGCGGAGAACGGCTCCTAAATCGGCGCGGCCCTCGTTTATTTTGTCCAGACTGCTGTCCAGATTCACAAGGGACGCAATGATCCCCGGTTGATCATCTGCGCGTAAAGCGTCGCGTAGATTGATCAATGTGGTGAACACATTCCTTCCCCCTCCTAACCCAAGGTCCTCTGCTGTGGTTCCTGTGCCGATATCGGTCACTACCGCCACTGTTGTGGGATCATTGGAGGTCACCATCAAACCGTTACCCTGACTGTTGATGCTGGCAGTCACATTCAATCCGGAACCGTTGATGGCGTTGATCACATCGTTGATCGTATTGGCTGAACTTAATGTCACGACACCTGATGCCGCGCTGTTGACGATGTTTATGGTACCCAGAGTGAGCCCATCGCCTCCAATCAAATCCGAAACCGCAGTGTTTGTGGACATGGAGGGATCCAGGTCTTCGCCGTTGAAATCACCGTCGCGCCGACCCAATATTCCCAGGTCAGATGCGGTGTTTCCGGTATCGCTGATTTCCAATGCGCCGGTGATGAGGGAACTGGTATCGCTCAGCAGTAATCCATTTTGATCGGAATTGATGGAAGCGGTGACGTTCACGCCTGCAGAATTGATCGCATTGATCACGTCATTGAGATCCATCCCGCCAGTCACGTTCACATTGCTTGAGTTGCCTTCCCGGTCGGTGATGGTGAAGGTTCCCGATGCGACTCCGGTGCCTGCATTCAGATCGGAGAGTGGGGTGGCGGTTGTCAATCGCGGGTTGAGATCGGTTCCAAAAGTTTCCGACCCCGGAACGGAAATGCGCGTGGTCGCACCCCTGGACACTTCAATCAAAATCGATTCTGTGTTGCCGTGGTACGAAATTTCGGAACCGCTCAACGTAAAGGGTTGGGTCCGGGTTTTGGTACCTGAAAAAATATACTGGTTTTTCACCTGTGTGTTGGAAGCAACTAATACCTGCTCGATAATCTGGTCCAGTTCCTCGGCGGCAAATTCGCGGGTCTGGCCAGTGGACGTGGCGTTCAACTGGTTGATGGCCAACTCGTTTGCGCGTATCAGGTTGATATCGGCGGTATTGAGCGCGGTGTCGGCGCTACTGATCATCAGCGTGTTGAAATCGATGTTGCGAATGTATTGTTCGCCCTGGTCGATGGTGGTTCTAAGACCGAGAATATTGCGAACCGCCGCAGGGTCGTCCGACGGTTTGTTGACCCGTTTCAATGAGGTGAGTTGATTTTGCGCCTCAAAAATATCCTCCGTAATGCGAAAGATATTTTGCAAGGCGTTGCTCTGCATCAACTGATTGGTTACGCGCATAACCATGATCGGACTCCAAACGTAAAGGAACCGGCGTCCCTTGGAAGTCGATTAACTTCCCCGATTCTATTTCAAAGTTTCCTCAGCAATGGATAAATTTTCATAAGGTAAGCTTACGGCCTTACATTGCCCCTCACCCCTCCCTCTACCGCCAGGGGAGAAGGGGAGTTTTATCCATAATCCTTTTCTAGATCCTGTTTTGCAGGATGTCGAACATCTCGTCAACCACTGTCACCACCCGCGCGGACGCGTTGAAGGCTTGCTGAAACTTGATCATGTTCAACATCTCCTCGTCGATGGAAACCCCGGAGAGTCCCTCTCTCCGGTTTTCTAATTGTAAAATGATCGCTTCCTGCTGATCCATATTGCCTCTCGCGGAGCGTGCTTCAACTCCCATTTCTGAAATCATGGAAGAGTAAAATTCATCAAAGGTGAAGGAACCCGATCCCGCATTGGTCAAACTGGTGCCATCGAAACTGAGCGTGTTTTGCAAAAAGGCCAGGTCGATACCATTCTCACCATCGGTAGCGGATCGACTACCGGCGGCTATTTTCGATCTGGAAAATTTGACGTCGCTTGACAAGGACATCGTGCGGGCCGCATTCTCCGATTGCGAAAAACGAATGCGGTCGCCTGCCGCAGGAGTTCCCGTCACGGTGACGGCCAGGTCGCCTGCAATATTGAATGTGGTTCCCGATGTAAAATTAAAGGTGCCCTCGCTCAATCCGGTATTTTCGTTGATGAGCGTGAACGAAGAGGCGCTGTTGAACACCACTTCGAATCGGTCCACAGAAGCCGTGGATGACTGTGTGTTGACGACTGTCAACTGGGCGTTGCCTGAATTCAATGTATTGACATGGGTCGTTGGACTCAAAGGCGTGAAGAAATCATTACCCGTACTGCCGTCCAGGCCAAATCCCTGCCGGTGCACCCGATTGACTTCGCGCACGAAGCCTGCCGCCAGACGATCAAACTTATCGATCATTTCTTCAATTTCGACGTCGCGCATATCGATCAAGCCGCGCAACCGACCGCTTCGGATTTCACCGGTGATGTCACTAAAATTGCCTCCGGACCCGTCGTCCAGGGTCACATCCTTGAATGTTTTATTGTTACCGTTGAGCTGAGTTCCCAATTCGAAAGCGCGGTCGCCTAAAATCAAGGCACGTCCGTTATCAAAGGTTAAACTGAACTGGCCGTTCATTTCATCCACGACGTTCACATCGATTTTTTCTGCTAACTCCTTGATCAATCGGTCTCGCTCATCGCGCAGGTCGTTGGCCTTGAGACCACCCGGTTCAGCGCCGTGGATGACACGATTCAGTTCAGCGATCTGTTGGGTGAGGTCATTGATTTCGACCACTTCCGCATCAACCAACTGGTCCATGTTTACTTGAAGTTCATGAAGGGAAACGCCAACGCTGTTGAAATTGGAAACCAGAGTTTCTGCAGTCGCCAGAACGGTTGCCCGTTCGGCTAAACCCGTCGGGTTTGTGGACAAGTCCTGAAAACTGTTGAAGAAGTCAGACATCGAGCGGTTCAGGCTTCTGCCATCGTTTTCGTTAAACAAAGCTTCCAACTGATCAAACACCTGCTCCTTCGTTTCAAAGGTGCCTTTGGGTTTTTCTTCATTCAGCATTTGTAAAAACAGGAATTGGTCATGCGCCCGCTCAATGCCGCCAACCTTAACCCCGGTACCCAGAAAACCCAGGCCGGTCCGGCGCGGAGCGGTCGGTTCAAACGACACTTCCTGGCGCGTGTAGCCTTCGGTCTGGACATTGGCGATGTTTTGTCCGGTAACCTCAATAGCCAGCTGTTGCGACAACAGTCCCACCTTGGCAGTGTTCAATACGCTGAAAATGTTGGTCGTCATAAGTGCCTCAGGGCTACGTTACCATTTTGGACATCTGTTTATCAGGTCGTGGTCCACTTTGAAAATACTTCCTTTTATCAAGCATTCGTACTCAGCAATTGACTGGACAAACGAATCTCCGAGTTTTGCCCATTGGAATAATAGGAACCGTTGATCGCTTCCTCACCTTTCTTGCAAATGAAGGCAATCGATTTTTTGAGTGAGGTGGAAGAATGGTTGATCAGGTTCATGTTCTTCTCATTCCAACGCGCCACATGCTCTATTTCTTCTTTCAATTCCTTGCGGTAACGGCTCAATAATTTGTTGTCCGGATGATCATTTGACTCGATCAGTTTTTTTAAAGTCAGTTCTTCTTCGGGAATGCCGAGCAACGGCGCCAGGCCTGCAATTACACGCGTGCGGTTTTCTTCCAGCATCTGCATTTTCAGGACCAGTGTCTCTTTCTTTTTGACAATGTCTTCCAAAGAACTCAGGGAATACTCCGCCACCACCTCCCACTCTTTTTGCAGGAGAAGGACGAATTCCTTGTAAAGCGCCAGTTTCTGGACCAGCAAGCTCAGCAGGTTTTTATACAAACGATTCATTTGTTGGCCTCATAGGCTCGCGACACACGTTCGATATCGGATACCTTGAAGGTTTGAACTTTGGCCTGGGTCTGACTGCGTATTTTCTCGTCCAGACTCGACAATTGTTTGTAAATCATGTCCCGCAAACCCAGTCCGTTTCCTTTGGACAGTTCGTTGGACATCTCTTCATCGAGCATGCCCTGAAACATATCCATAGCGTAACTGTCGAACAGTCCGGATTCGGGAACGGTTTTTCTCATTTCCTTGAATACCTGATTGATGAAAATCGATTCGAACTGTTGCGCAACTTTTTTGATCTCATTTTCCTGCTCTTCGAGAGATTTTGAGTTCAACCTGGCAGTACCTGTATCGATTTTCTTTTGCGTTACCATATCGGGAAGGCTCGGTCGCGCCCGTATATCGGATAGATAGTCCACTACACGTTCCTTTCAAAATAGCGTTCCGGTTCATGAGTCAGCCTTTCCGAGCCTTTGGGTACGCAAACAAGAGAGCAAGGGGCGTACCATTCCTCAAGGACTTCGAAAAAACTATGTAACCTTTTATTTTTAAATGGTTTTGGGGCAGGCCGCGGAAAACCGTAAGTTTGAAACTCCGGAAATACCGGGAGGAGCGGAAAAAAATTCCCAACGGAAGGGGCAAATAATTCCCGGTTCCTGAATGACTGGGTTCGTGGAACCGGGTCCATGGGGCAACCTAAATCAATTCCAGTTCCGCATGCAGGGCACCGGCGGCCTTGATCGCTTGCAGGATGGAAATGAGGTCACGGGGAGTCACTCCTATAGCGTTCAGAGCATTGACCACTTCGCCCAGTTTGACCGCTTTTGGAATGATCAGTAATTTATCCTGGCCCTCTTCCACCGAAATCCTTGTTCTCGGAACAACGACCGTCTGGCCTCCCGATAACGGTTCCGGTTGTGACGGCAAAGGTTCCTCCTTGATCTGAATGAACAAGGCGCCATGTGCCACGGCGACGGTAGATATTTTCACATTTTCACCCATCACCACCGTTCCCGTCCGCTCATCCACGATCACTTTCGCGATGGCGTCCGGTTGCACCTCCAGACCTTCGATGGTATGCACGAACATAGACGTGTTGTCCTTGTAGAATCCGGGGACTTTAACTTTCACCGTTCGGCCATCCATCGTTTGCGCGTAGACGTCTCTTAAATTATCGTTGATCTTGTTGGTAATTCGTTCGGCGGTGGTAAAATCCGTTCGCTTCAAGGTGAGGAAAATTTCATCTTTCATATTGAAGCTGTTGGGCAGTTCCTTTTCGACCAAAGCGCCACTCACGATCCGACCCACCGTCAGATGATTTTTCTGAATTCCGCGTGACGCCCCTTGCACTGCAAATCCACCAATAGACAGAGGACCCTGCGCGACCGCATATATTTCGCCATCGGGACCTTTCAAAGGCGTCATCAAAAGCGTTCCGCCTTGCAAGCTTTTGGCGTCACCTACCGACGAAACCAGAATGTCCAGCCGGTCCCCCTGTTTCGCAAAGGCCGGCAAGTCGGCCGTCACCATCACCGTGGCCACGTTTTTGAAGCGCAATTGGTTGACCTGCGCATCTGGAACGGTAATCCCAAGCTTTCTCAGCATGTTGACCACCGTTTGCAGTGAGAAGAAAACGTTAGTGGCTCCATCACCTGTATTTGTGAGACCGATCACCAGACCGAAACCGATCAATTGATTGGTACGCACCCCGCGAATCTGGGTGAGGTCCTTGATGCGCACAGCATCTGCCGGCACCGCCTGAGCAAACACCAGCATTGCAGTCAGCATCCATAAAACGGGTCGAGCCAATATCGATCGCATAAACACTCCTAAGGTTCCTCAGGGTTTTCAGTTGGGGGTTCTTCAATAATGATTTCAGGGTCCGCTATCAGGAACAAAGTGGCTGTTGCCGAATCCGCAACCCCATCTTCCGCTGTGACAGTAAGCGACTGGTTGCCCTCTTCGAACGTTGGCATCGCCGTGATAGACACCACACCGGTTGCACTGTTAATGGTGGCACCCGTATACCCGTTGTCCTGACCGGTTAAACTGAACAAGGGCGTTCCCACCTGGCCTGTTGCGGCGAAGGTTATAGGAGTTGTGGGCAAATCCTCCACTGTCAAATTGGTCGGCGAAATAAAAATTTGCGATGCGATCACCTGGACCGTCGCCATACCCGTATTGCCTTCGGCGTCTACGACCGAAACTGTGGCCGTGCCGGTGATATTATCTGCGGTGAATGTCCCCGAGGTCGTGCCCATGGTTCCAAGGGACGTGTTATCCACCGTCCAGAAAAACGGAGTCAAGCCGGTGGACGTGAAGGTCTGGGTACCCAACTGGCGCACGATGGCATTTTCCGGAGTGACGATCAGAATTTCATCCACGATAGTAAACGTAGCCGTTCCCGTTGCACCTTTCACATCGGTCGCTGTTATGGTTCCGGTTCCCGTAACATGACCTGCCGTGAAAACGCCTGATGCAGGAATCAATTCGCCAAGGGAGATATCGCTCAGAGCCCAGGTGACCGGGTCCTGCGCACCGGTAGCGGTAAAAGTAACCTCTTCACCCTTCACCAAAGTCGATACTTCCGGAATCACGGCGATGGATTTGTCCGCCGGATTGCTGATGGAAGGCCCGACCGGATCGCCGGGATCCGATTCGTTTTCGCAAGCGGAGATAAAAAGGTAGCCGAGCGCGAACAGGCACAAACCAAAAAATTTCCAATGAAAAGAATTCGACCCAAAACAGGGTTTTAAAGACCTCATGGCTAAGTGACCTTTGTTGAGATATTCACCATTTCGATTATCGCTGTTGCACTGATGTTTTCCACCGACGCCACGATGGTGGCGGTTCCCGGTGACGATGCAGAAGTCAAGGTGGTGGTGGCAACGCCATCGGCGGTAGTCAGGGAAGTCGACCCCAAAGTTCCCAGTGTTGTGGTCAGGGTGACCGTTGCCTCATCCACCAGTTCGTTTTCTGTTGTGTACACTTCCACACGAATGGTGGCCGTGCTGGATCCGTCTGCAGGCAAACCACCATCGCCGGCTATGGCCACCACATCGATAACCTTACCCGTGGAACTGGGTCCCACTGGTCCCGACCCTTCATTGGAGCATGCCGTCCAGAACAGGGGCAAAACCAAAACAAGCATTAACCAGAAAATAATTTTACGCATGATCTCCTCGCTCCCGATTCAAAAAGGCCACACCCAGCCCAAAATACGGGTGGCCCAACCGACTCCGATGGCATCGTTCAAAACACCACGTCCGCGAATGGATATCTCGGCGTGGGCGATGCGTGTGGAGTCTACGGTGTTATCAAAATTGATATCCACCGGTCGCACTCGCCCGGTGATATTCATTAATTGGTCTTCTCCATTTAGAGTGACGATCTTCTCTCCTTTGACTTCCAGGTTGCCGTTGGGATACACCTTCGTCACGACTGCAGGAATGATGGCTGTCATCGTTCCGTTACGTGTTGTGGTGCCCTGCGACGACTGGGAATGTTCGTAACTGGAGTCGATGGTCGGATTGAAAGAGTTGCCCGAGCCCAGAAAGTTGCCAATTCCCCGATTGCTTGGCAAACCCAAAAACCCTCCTACTGCCAAATCCAGAGACGACTGCCTTTGCAAATCTGTGGTCGCGGACAACGAGGATTCCGTCACCTCGTTGACCCGAATCTCCAGAGTGTCTCCCACACGGGTCGCTTTGGGATCGCTGTACAAGGATTCGATATGTCTGGTTTCAGTAAGCATGTTTCCCTCTGACGGTTTCGACGAAGCATTTAATTCCGACAAGTCGGGCGTGGGTTCTGGCGGCCCAGCACCATGAACACAAGCCGCCAGAAACCAGAGCAAACACCCGGCCCTTAAAACGGATCTCATACCTTTCGAGTCACAGCACACCGGTTTGGCCTCCGGTAGGTTGCATCATGCCTATCATGATTCAACGCGAATGCGCTGGTCCTTAAAAAGGCCAGACCCAGGATAATATCCGGGTAGCCCAACCCACCCTTTGCTCATCAGCTACAACACCCCTCCCTACCAAAGTGATTTCTGCATTGGCCACCTGGGATGAATTGACTGTGTTGTCAAAGTTCACATCCACGGGCCTTACGATTCCTTTTAAAATCATGATCTGGTCTTCGGCATTAACCGTCACCACCCGTTTCCCTTCGATATGCATATTGCCGTTCGGTAGCACATCGGTCACGATGCAAGAGATGGTGGCTGTCAGGGTTCCATTCCGCGTGGTCGTTCCCTGGCCGTTGTTGGAGCGGCTGGTTTGCGCATCTATATTCGGAGAGAACCCGTTGTTGGAACCCAGAAAATTGGCGATTCCCAGATTGCTCGGCAACCCCAGCAAGCGTCCCGTTTGCAAATCGAGGGACGTCGTCTTTTGCGTGTTGGTGGTCGCAGATTGCGAAGACTCTGCGGTTTCACTGACCACAACCGTGATCACATCACCGACAAACCGCGCTTTGGCGTCGGTGAACATAATATTTTTCGGCGTTTCTCCCGGCCAAATGGATCCCTCCTGCCGCACCACTTTGGGATAAAGCACTTCAGGAATCACCGTATCACGGGCCTTTTGAAGTTCCCTGTGTTGCGCGCAGGAAGCCAAAAGAAGGCATGCGCTTAAAAGAAGCGGTATTGCTTTCCCATGAGTGTGTTTTTCTGTAGGCCGAGTTGTCATAGTTTCCACTTTCAAAATTCCACCCTTACCGTGTTGGCATCAATAACTTCGCCATAAACCACTTTTTTAGTTTGAATATTTTCCACAGGGATCACTCCGCCTTTCAGCCCTTTCGATTTGGCGATTCCGGGAACCGTGATTTTTAAGGATCCTTTGGAAGCCAATAAAAGAATCCGGTCGCCACGCTTGATCAAGTACGGCTTCTTCAAATCGTTCGCTCTTAAGACGTGCCCCATGTTCAGGTTGCGTCGAATTTCATATCCCACTGTGTTTTCTATTTTGGTGATCACACCCGGAATGAGCCGCGAGGTTTTGACTTGCGTCAATTCCACATCGCCGGGAGTGAGAATGTGGCCCCGCACCAGGGAATCGCGTACCTTGACCACGTTTTGATACACTTCCACATATGCACTGAGCCGCACCATACGGTGGTACTCCTCACCAACTCGGATTTTGAGAGTCAGTGGAATGCGCCCCAAAGTTTTTCTCTTGCCGGGATTCACAAACCTTAAAGTGCGTTCGCCTTCAGGCAATTTCAAATCCCGGTTGTTGTACTTCACCGTGATCTCAGCCTGGTCCGGGTCCCAGGGAAGCGTATCAATCATGTAATCGATTGTGAGCCGCTCGATCTCTTCCGTAGTTAGAATCTGGCCCCCGACTTTTGCTTTCACCTCCGCCAAAGTTCCAATGATGAAAACAGCCAGGACGATGGCCGTTAGAACCAATCTAAAAAGTATTGTGTTTCGCATAAACATTACCGGATCAGATTATTTGCGATCTGTAACAACTGGTCGGAAGTTTGCACCGATCGCGAATTCGCTTCATAAGCCCTTTGCGCGGTGATGAGGTTGACCATCTCCTCCACCACACTCACATTGGACAGCTCCAGAAAACCCTGTTGCGTCGTGCCACGGTTTTGCTGACCGGGAGTTCCACTTGTTGGTGCACCGGAAGCGTCGGTTTCCTCGAAGAGGTTGAATCCGATAGCCTGCAATCCCGCATTATTCTGAAACGTTGAAAGCTGTAAAGTTCCAACTACCGTCGGCGCGGTGGCCCCTGGCTGGGTTACGGAAACCGTTCCCTGAGTATCGATAGCGATCTGTTCGGCATCCGATGGAACCGTTACCGTCGGTTGCAGGAGCAAGCCGTCGGAAGTGACGATCTGTCCGACATTATCGAGTTTGAAAGATCCTGCACGCGAATACCCTATGGTTCCGTCCGGCAGGGAAATCTGGAAGAATCCGTCTCCTTGAATGGCAATGTCCAGAGCGTTTTGCGTCTGCACGAAATCGCCCTGCAGAAATACTTTCTGGACGGCGGCGGGTTTGACACCCAGTCCCACCTGGATGCCCGTGGGCACCTGGTTTCCATTTTGGGACAACGTACCCACCAGTCTCAGATTCTGGTAAAGGAGATCCTGGAAGTCCGGCCGACTGCGCTTGAATCCTGTGGTGGTGACGTTTGCCAGATTGTTGGCAATCACGCTCACGTTTAAATCCTGCGCCTGCATGCCGGTGGTTGCGGTGTACAATGATCGCATCATAAGCCAAGGTTCCTTTCCCTAAGGGGTTTTGGTATTAATTAAAAATATTTATGTTTTTGCTGATCCGTTAAATCAGTCGTCCCAATGTGTTTACCGATTGGTTATTCAGCCGGTCGACGGTCTGGATGACTTGTTGATACGCTTCGAAAGCGCGCAAAGCCGTCACCATTTGACCCATTTCCTCGACCACATTGACGTTGGAGTTTTCCAGAAACCCCTGACGCAGGGACATGTTTTGCGCGGGGTCGGGAGGGATGTCCTCATCGCTCCATTTGAATAAACCGTCGCCTTCTTTAATCAGTTTGTGTTTGTCTTTAAAATCGACCAGTTGCAATTGCGCTATCGGAGTGTTTCCGCTTCCGGTTCCCAGGCTGATGTTGCCGTCGGGGTCGATGGTGATATCCTGGCTATTCGACTGAATGACAATCGGCTGATCGCCATCGTCCAGTAAAGGAAACCCGTTTTGAGTGACCAGTCTGCCTTGAGTATCGATTCCAAGATTGCCTTTGCGCGTGTAGCGAATACCGTAGGGCGTTTCAACCGTAAGGTAACCCTCACCCTGCAAAGCGACATCCAGTTCATTGTCCGTTTTGACAAAAAACCCTTTGGAATGGTCGGTCATCATTTCCGAGACAGTCACATAAGTAACATCCGCATTGCCCAGTTCCGGTGGCAATAAGGCGTTCCGACTGGCATCGAAAGAGAGGTCCGGCTCCAGCGGCGGGATGAGGGATTCGAACACCAGGGAATCTTTTTTGAAACCTGAATTGTTGACATTGGCCAGGTTATTACTGGTGATGTCCATTTTCCGCATTTCTTTTTTTCCACCTGAGGCGGCAATGAAAATGGCTTCATTCATAATTTTCTCCTTTAATAACGTAGTAACTAAAGCAAGAGCCATACCAACACAGAATAAATTTTGCGCCATTCCATATAGTTCAATAAAAACAACTATTTATGACCATTTTTAAAAGTAAATTTACCGGTTTACATTTCTTTCCAGTCAAAAAACCAGCGGCAGAAACTTCCGGGCGAATGGTATTGCCCGGGATTCCATCCAAAAAATTGACGGTCGGGTTGTCCGGCTTTTAATGATATAATTCCATCAATTCTTTATGGTCCCGGTACTGCTTTTTTAATGTTGCCTGTTTGGACCCTTGATTCCTATTCACTTACTTTTCAAAGGAACGCTATGGAAAATATCAGCATCGACGAACTTCACGACAAGATTGGAAATTTGGGAGAGAATGATTTGATTCTGGACGTGCGCAGTCCCGGAGAGTTTTCCGAAGGACACATCAAGGGAGCGCGCAACATTTCTCACGAAGATGTGACTTCTATTGCAGATGAATTGAAAGGGCACTCCACAGTTTACGTGCATTGCAAAATGGGGGGCCGGGCGAAAATGGCTTCGGAGGCACTGATCGGTGCTGGACTCACCAACGTCGTTTGTGTTGGAGACGGTGGGATGCAAAGATGGATGGACTTGGGGTGGCCAACCGAATGACGGATTCGGTTAGCCGATCATGGGTGAAATCTGCCGGGCAGGATGGCCCGGCAAAAACCCAAAGAGGTATAACGGGGAAAGTTTCCGGGAGTTTTTACCATTAATTTCTGTCCTTTTAACTACTAATATGGAATTACCCAAACCCAAGTTTTTCACCGGGCAACTCATACACCATAAACGCTTCGGCTACCGGGGCGTCGTGCTCGGGGTCGACCCTACTTTTCAATTGAGTGAGGAATGGTACGAGCAGATGGCTAAAAGCCGTCCGCCTAAAGATCAACCCTGGTACCATATCCTGGTGTTCTCCAGCGGTCATAAAACTTATGTTGCCGAACGCAATCTTGAGCCCGATTGGGCCGTATTGAATTAAGATATTACCATCGACCCACCCAGGTTAAATCTTTCCAAAAAGGTTCCTTATAATGAGCCCTACAACCATTATTAAAAAAAGGGCCTATCAAGTCCTGTTTGGTGAACCGAAAAGTGACCCTCTGCAAAGGTGGGTGAATGGGGGCCTGGTCACTCTGATCCTTTTTAACCTGGTATGTGTGGTTCTTGAAACCGTGGAATCTCTGGGTCCCAGCTATTCAGGCGCCTTTGAGGCATTTGAGATTTTTTCGGTTTCCATTTTTCTTCTGGAGTACATCGTCCGCCTCTGGTGCGGTACCGAAAGCGAACGGTACCAAACACCGGTCAGAGGCAGACTGCGTTTGGCTTTCAGCCCCATGATGATCATTGATCTGCTGGCCATCCTGCCGTTTTTCCTGTCGTTCCTGATTCCCCACGATTTACGATTTTTAAGAGCCTTGCGATTATTGCGTCTAATGGTATTTTTAAAGCTGGGCCGTTATTCCACCGCCCTGAAAACCCTGACTCAGGTTTTCTCTGCACGCAGAGATCAATTGGCCATCTCATTCCTTGCACTTTTAATCCTGTTATTCACCGCATCCAGTGTGCTGTATCTGGTAGAACACTCCGTCCAGCCGGAAAAGTTTCCCAACATTCCTGCAACCTTGTGGTGGGGGGTGATTACCTTAACCACGGTTGGTTATGGAGATGTGTATCCCGTGACGGCGCTCGGCAAACTGTTTTCGGGAATCGTTTCGGTGCTGGGAATTGGCATGTTTGCAGTTCCCGGTGGAATTCTAGCTTCGGGTTTTATGGAGATCATGCCCAGGAAAAAGGCGGAATATTGCCCCCATTGCGGGGAACGGGTGGAGTGATACCTGGGAGTTGAAATGAGGATCGGTCATTCAACAGGAAGGAATTTTTGAATAGCCCGGGTCAGTTCCGGAATCTGTATTGGCTTGGTCAAATAGGCATTAAATCCTTTGCTAATGGAGATTTCAATGTCCTTCTGGGTCGCATTGGCAGAAATTGCCAAAACGGGCAAATGTTTGATTTTGGGATCCTGCCTGATTTCTTCCACGGCATCTACGCCGCTCAATCCCGGTAAATGGATATCCATTAATACAACATCGGGATCTTTTCTACGGATCATTTCCAGCCCCACCATCGCATTGGGTGCTTCCATAAAATGGATAGAAGGGTATTTGGTTAAAGCATCGCGCACCAGTTTCATATTTGTCGGATTGTCCTCAATGTAGATTACTTTAGACATTTTTTTCTGTCCTGAAAGCATTTCCAGTTCCGGATCTTCGACATTCTCCTTCCGGGTTTCGGGTATAACCTCCACAAGGGGAACCTCGATATAAAATACCGACCCTTCATCGGGTTTGGATTCGAGCCCGATTTTCCCATTCATCAACTCGACAAGTTGCTTGGACAAGCTCAAGCCGATTCCGGTTCCTTCAATTCCCGAATATTCCATTTCCAGGCGATTAAAGGGCTTGAACAAAGTTGACTGTAAATCTTCTTCAATTCCATAACCCGTGTCCTTAACGCAAATCCGGACCATTTCATTATCCAGGGGTTCGGAGAAAAAAGTAACGGTTCCTTTGGGTCGATTGTATTTAACCGCATTGGATCCGAGGTTCAAAAGAATCTGTTTAATTCGAATACGGTCCACAATCACCGAAAAGGAATCTTTCCCATTTATATTATTGATGAGTGTGATGTCCCTCTCCTGGGCCAGAGATTGCAAGATCGCAAAAACCTCCTCAATGACCTCATTTATCAGTACAGGTTCCGGAGAAAGGCTAAAATTCCCGGATTCAATTTTAGCCAGGTCAAGGATTTCATTGATCAATGTCAGCAAATGGCTTCCCGATTTGTAGATTTGCTTTACGTTTACCAGCTGATCTTTAGATATGTCCCCCGGGTCCATTTGAATCAATTGTGAAAAACCCAGAATCGCATTAAGAGGTGTCCGGAGTTCATGGCTCATATTGGATAGAAATTCCGATTTGGCCTGGCTGGCGTTTTCTGCTTTATTCTTTTCAATGATTAGCGCCCTTTCCGTTTGCCAGCGTTCCAGCAGGCGGCTGATCTGGTGGGTCGCGCTATCGATCAGTTCCATGATTTTTGGAATGGGAATTTCTATGTTCCTTGAAAAAAACTCAAGAACCGCCTGGGTCTTTCCCTTGATTTTCACGGGAATTGCGAACGCTCCCCGTATGGAAACTTCATTCAAAAAATCTGATCGTGGAAAATTTGGATCCATGTTTACATCCCTGATAAAAACAGGTTCGCCTTTTTCGATCACTCTTCCTGGAAGCCCCACGCCTTTATTAAAAATAGTGGATTCGGTTATCTCGATAAATTCCCTGAAGAGGTCCAGGTTTTGGCCGTACCAGACTTTGGAAGGAAAACATTTGTCTCCGGTTTCTGAAACCAGGTACATATGCGCAAGGGGCCATTGGGTGAGTTTGCAGATATTTTCCAGGGAGAGGCGCATGGCGTTTCGGAATGTTTCTTCAGATTCGGCATCGTGGGACCGGTCGAACAAAAAGTCCGCAAGTTCTTCTTCACTATTAATTCGTTGTTGGAATTCCTTTTTAAAGATTTCGAATTCTTCCTGCTTGGCTATAAACTGATAGCCCAAAAAGGCGGTGACAAAAATAGCGGTTACCGCATAAAAACGGTTCAATATTACCTTATAAACTTCTCCTCCCGGAGGTGATAAATAATAGCCAAAAAGTGTTAAGCCAATCCCCACTAACCCTGAGTATAAAAAAAATTTTTTATCACCATGAAGCAGTCCCAATAAAACAACCACAATATAAGGAACGCCACCGGCCACCCCCAACTCGGTATTCAAATCGATGACAAAAATCGCCAAAGTCAGAACGCCCGCTAAAGGAAGTATTAACTGTTTCCTGATCATTAACTTTTTTTGACCCCAAGAGCTTTAAGAAAAACCTGGTTTTCTTTTCTCACTTTATCCCCGCTATCCCAGGTTTTTTATTCATTGTAGAACCAGATTCAGTGTGACATCAAATAATTCAGGAATCAAATCACCTTATGCAAGCCAGGTGAAACCCAAACATTAATATCATTTCCGCGTTTAATGTATGCTCTCTTTCCCTGACTGGTCATGTCTCCCCTTTCAACTAAACGGCAATAAAGTTTTCAACGAATATCTTTGTAAAATAAATGGCAAAAAATCTCCATATCAACCATTTCGGGGATATCTAATTTATGCCGCTAAAATTGGATGTATTGACAGCTCGGGAATCCTGATTGTCCCCAATGAATTCCATGGCGAATCCGGTATTGGTGCCCTGTATGACAATGGCTCCCCAAAAACTCATCATCCGAATGTCCTGATAGCCCTCGTCATTACCGGTCTCCACATTGGGATGGCTGGCTTTATTATTGATCACGAGTTGTCCGTGGTAGGCCCCTGAAGGCCCGCTGATTAAAGGTTCGTTAACAATTGTGGTCGAATTGATTACGGGGTTATCGAACCCTGCAATGAACAATCGTCTGGTGTCGCCCCGGTTCAGAGTGAATTCGGTGGAGCCAAATAAAGCCGAGCGGTCATTAAGGACCGCATGCACAGACATGCCTATTTGGGCGTTCATTCCAGTGAGAGACGGATGCGAAACAGCCATAAATGTGTAAACGCTGGAATCTGATTGCCAGTAAGGAGACACCACTCTCTGGTTTTTGTTTTTGTTGAAAACCGCCGAGTCAAAAATCTCAAAAGGAGTGTTCGGACTGAAAGCCAAACTTTCCGGACGCAACAGGTTATCGTCGGTTTGGCCAAAGACCCCGATAAAACTCCCAGTCGTCCCGTTGAACTCGCGGATCTCCCGGCCACTGGAATCGGCCACCAGCAGGTTATTTGTGTCAGGATGAAACACCATACCCAAGGGCGAACTGAGGTTTGCGGCCGTTTGACCAAAACTACCTATCAAATCTCCGGTAGTTCCGTTGAATTCGCGCACATCGCGATTTCCGGTGTCGCTCACGAACAGGTTGTTGGTCGTGGGGTGAAAGATAAAGGCCTGCGGATTGTTCAAGGAGTCTGCGGTCTCTCCAAATATATCGATGAAATCTCCGGTAATTCCATTAAATTCCCGAATATCCCTGTTCGAGGAATCCGAAACAAATAAGTTGCCTGTTACCGGATGAAAAGCTAAATTTATCGGCCGGGTCACTTCATCAGTAGTTTCTCCAAAGATTCCAATAAAGGCTCCAGTGGTACCATTAAATTCTCGAATATCCTGATTGACCGTGTCAACGACCAGCAGGTTCCCGGTGGTGGGATGGAATACAAATGCGGACGGATTCTGCAAATTGCTCGACCCCGTATTGCCAAACACGCCAATAAACGCGCCACTGGTGCCGTTGAATTCGCGAATGTCATCGCTTCCCTGATCGGCGACAAACAAGGTGTTCGTGGTGGGATGAAAGGCGAGCCATACGGGATCCGCCAAATTGGCTGAGGTTTCGCCAAACGACCCCACAAAAGTCCCCGCATTTTTGGTAAACTCGCGAATATCCGTACTGGATGAATCGGAAACCATCAAGTTGCCGGAATGGGCTGGTACCAGGAACAGCATCAGAAACAAAATATTTATCAATGCAATAATGCCCCCTTTGCAGGGGCTTTCAAAAGGAATGTTTGGGAATTTTCGGGGTGTGTCCAAATCTCTGCCTCCAACTTGACGGATATAATTAAAAACAATTATTCTACCATCTTTATTTTTATTTTTCTAACCACCGGGAAACTCCTTGCCCCGAGATTTCAAAGGTATCCCAAGCCTGGGATTAAATTTCCATAGTCAATAAATCCTTCGCCAAAATAATTTCTCCTGAATATTCGTTTTGGCATTGCTCCAGAATAGTTTCCATTTCACAAGGCGGGAAAAAATGAGTCAGGCAGAGGGTTTTGCATTTTGCCCGTTCCGCAATTCGCCCTGCCTCTCCAGGAGTGAGGTGTTTGGCTACCTTTTTATCATCGGGAAAGGAACATTCCAGCACCATCAAATCGGCACCACGACCCAGATCGATCAACGATTCACAATAGTCTGTATCGCCGGATACGGCAAGGGTTGGTCCCGATGGATTTTCAAACCGGTACCCCCGGCTGAGATCCATGTGGCGCACGGGAAAGGGGGTTATTCTAAAATCGTCGCACTCCATAGTTTCCTGATCCAGTTCCACAATTTCCAGGCGGTAGGTATCGGGTTTCAGCCAATGGCGAAAAGCGTTTTGCAGGGTTCGAAAAAATTCGCCGAATCCGGGAGCACCTACAAGAGCGAGGTCGCGAGTCCGTGGCGAATCCGGGTATTTACTTGCGAACAGAAACGGAATCAAATCACAAATGTGATCGGGATGAACATGAGTGAAAAAGATGCGGTCGATATCGTGATAGCTCAGTCCCAACCGAAGCAATTGGTGGAGAGTCCCGTAACCACAATCAATCAGACATTGGCTTTGTCCGGTCTGCAGAAGCAGTCCGGCGGAATTTCTTTGAAGGGAAGGAACGGCGGTTCCCGAACCCAGTATGGTGAGTTTCATTTAACAATTCAAACTATAATCAGGTGTTAATCGAGCTATAAAAACTTAAGTCCCCCGTTCTCCCGGTTCATCAGGAAGGCCGTCTCAAGGCAGGTCCTTGAGACATCTGCTTCAGGGTTGCGGCTACATCACGGCTGAATTTTTCCAGGTTGCGGTTCATCGCTTGCACGATAGCAGAGTGGCTCGCATCGGCGGCGGCTTCCTGGTAGGAAGACTTTTTCATGATCAACACGTCACGTCCGTATTTTCCCAGCACCGTCCAGCGCACGTTCAGGTGGCTGACACCCGATTCGGTGCTATCGAATCGCGTCGCTTCCACCGTCACCTGGTAATCGATAGGGGTCGAGCCTTTCCAGGGGTAAGCGGCGATCCGGTCGGTGGCGAGCAGGATGGAAAGGTTCTCGGAAAGGACACGCGCAAAATTGACTTCCAAAGGTTCCGCCCATTGGTGGAATTCTGAAATTTTCACTTCGTTCGAACTGCTTCGCCAGACAAGGTGCGGCCGATTCAAATGCTCCGGCAGTTCAATGGGTCCCACTCCAATTGCGACGCCTTTAACCTGTTGCGTGTGCGATTGTTCCACTTGTGGAATCGGGCTCAGGACGTAAAAACGCGAAGGTGAGCTGGGAGAAGCGCAGGCTGAAAATAAAATAAATATTATGAGACAAGCACCTTTTAATTTTTCCATTCCTCTACCGCCTCCCCTGATTTTTCTTGCCGGTGATCAAGGCGCTGGGATTGCGCGCCAGGTAATCGGACAATATTCGAATTGATCGCGCCGCGGCGGATAACTCCTGCAAGGCATTGGTCAATTCGTAATGCAAAGGTCCGCGCTTTTCTATAACGCCTTCAGTCGTTTTCAGGGTTTCCGTTCCCTGATTCAAAAAAGACCTGGCCGATTGACTGGTATCCTGAAAGCTTGAAACCACGGGATCAATCTTACTGTCCAGGTTACGGGTAAGACTTTGCAAATCTTCTAATGACGCCTCCAACCGGGATTCAACGGTAGCAATGGATTGGCTCGCCTGAACCGCCATGGATCTCAAATCCTGGCTGGTGCCTCGAACTTCCTCAACCAGCGGATCGATTTGCCGGGATACCTTGCGCATTACATCCCGTGAATATCGCAAGGTGTCGCGCAAGGCAGAAATGGAATCTACCACCATCGGAGAGGCTACCGTCTCCTGAATTTTCTTGATTGTTCCTACCAGGGAGTTCAGGATTTCCTCAAATTCGATCTTTTGCAAGGTTTTGGTGATCTTCTCAATTCCGGAAGGGATTGTCGGGATTTCCTTATACTGCGTTTCCAGGCCATGCAGTTTTAATTGGGAATCAGGTTTCATTTCAATTTCAATAGACTTCAATCCGGTCACAAAACTCTGAGTGACCAGTTTGGCACGCATGCCCAATTCGATCAATCGGTCGATTCCCTGTTTCTCTTCCCGTGCTTCCTCGGTTATCAGTTCTTCATGCAATATCTTGATACGTTGAGGATACACATAAATGTATATGGGAGTTTCAATGTCAAATGTTTTGGCATCAAGATTAACAAGAATCCGGGCCACCTCACCCACCGGGACGCCGCGAAAATTGACCGGTGCGCCGACTTCCAGGCCGGCAATCGATTCATCAAAAAACAGGACAAAGGTGTCTTTGGACTCCGTGATTTTACCCGACCCAAACACGATCACCCCGGCAACGGCGAAAACCGCCGCCACGACGACAAACAGGCCGATCACCATGGGATTGGCACGTTGGCTCATGCCTTTCCCCTCTTCAGGAAATTCTGTACTTTCGGATCGGTGCTGTTCTCGCGCAACATATTGGGGTCTCCTTCGGCGATCATGGTTTTGGTATCCGTGTCAAGAAACACCGAATTGTTGCCAATGGCAAAGATGCTGGCCAACTCGTGTGTCACAATCACCACCGTCGAGCCCAGGCTGTCGCGCAGTTCCAGAATGAGGTCGTCGAGCAAGCGCGAACTGATAGGATCAAGCCCCGCAGACGGTTCGTCGAAAAACAGAATTTCCGGATCCAGAGCCATTGCCCTGGCCAGTCCCGCCCGTTTTTGCATGCCGCCACTGATTTCGGAAGGATAATAATCTTCAAACCCCTTTAAACCGACTAACGCCAACTTCAATGAAACAATCTCGCGAATATCGTTCTTCTTTAATTCGGTGTATTCCTCCAAAGGCAGGGCTACGTTTTCCGCCAGTGTCATCGAACTCCACAACGCTCCACTTTGAAACAACACGCCAAACTGTTTCCTGATCTCTTCCTGGACTTGCAATTCCGCGGTCCAATAGCTGGTACCATGATAGCGCACCTCTCCTTTGGCCGGTTCCTTGAGTCCGACCAGGTGGCGCAGTAAGGTGCTTTTACCACATCCACTGCCTCCCATGATAATGAAGATGTCGCCCTGGCGCACCTTAAAATTCAGGTTTTTCTGAATGATGAAATCGCCGTAAGCCATCGTAAGATTGTTGACCGTGATGTGAGGACCGGTCGTTTTTTTCGTGGAGTCCATACCGTGCTAAATTCCCAATATGTTAAACATGATGGTGAACAGGGAATCGGTGACGATAATGAGCACGATAGCTGTAACCACCGCAGAGGTGGCGGCCAGGCCCACAGCGGATGAACTGCGTCCGCATTGCATTCCACGCAGGCAACCGGAAAGGGCTACAATGACGCCGAACATAACGCTTTTCGACAGGCCCACGCCGAAATCGGTGAGCGTGATCGCGCCTTTGGTCTGGACCACATACTGGGTGAAAGACAAGTCCAGAACACCGATCCCCACCATCGCCCCTCCAAGAATCCCCACCAGGTCGGCGTAAAGGCAAAGAAGCGGCATCATCAGCATCATCGCCAACATGCGCGGGAGCACGAGGAATTCCATCGGCGAAATGCCAAGTGTGGAAAGTGCATCGATTTCTTCATTGACGGTCATGGTGCCCAATTGGGCGGCAAATGCCGCACCGGTTCTGCCGGCCATGATGATTCCTGCCATCATCGCTCCCATTTCCCGCGCCATGCCAAGTCCTACCAGATTGGCCACATAAATCTGCGCCCCAAACTGTTGCAATTGAAGCGCACCCACATAGGCTAGTATGAGACCGATCAAGACACTGATCAGGGAAACGATGGGTAAAGCGTAGGCCCCGCATTCCTGCAGGATCAGGAAAAAATCGCTTCGGCGGAATTTCGCGCGTCCACGCAGTAGCTGGAAAAATGTCAGCACCGATTCGCCGAGGAAACGCACCATGTCCTTAATGCCTTGAACCAGTTCAATGGTGTTATTGCCCACCTGAACCAGAAATGGAGTCTGGTCGCTTTCCCGTCGAGCGCCTTTGCGTTCGGGAACTGCGGAGGCGAGTTTCAGCAGGCGGTCGACCCCCTCGGGCAAACCGGAGCGGTCCATTTCGATGTGGCGTTGATGTAAAGCCTCTTCGAGTTTAATGAGGAAATTCAGCAGGCCGGAATCCCATTGGCCCAAATGCTGGCAAACAAAGGACAGCGTTCGCACCTTCCCAATACTCTCGATCTGTTGGATTGCCTCAGGCACCAGGGGAAGCCCGTCTTTCATGTTCCAGTCGCCGCTCAGGCGAACGGCAAGATTGCCATTTTCAGAAAGAGAACGGTCAATTTTCCATTGAGCTTGCGGCAATTCGGAATCCTTCAAGAATAGCGGGTCTGCATAAATCAACCCGGGTTATTGTAAGAAACCCGAGTTAAGGTAATCCTCTTTTTTAAATCATTTAATCTTTATAACACGGCCTGCAAGGGCGAGGAATACCTCTTAAATTGGACCGGGTTTGCTCAGGAAAGGACTGATCAAATACTCAAATCAGTATTATTATTGTAAAACTTTTTGAAATCCACTTTTTAAATGCAAATCTCTTTGCGGGAAAGGAATCTCAATTTTATATTTTCTAAGTGAAGATTCGATTTCCCACATATATTGGGCATGGACTGCCGCAGGTTTTTTTACCATTTCAGGGGATATCCACACCACCAGTTCGAAATTCAAACTACTATCTCCAAATGATACTAACCACACTTGAGGTTCCCGGCTTTTTTTGGCATCGAAAGTGTGAGGAACCTTGTGAGCGGCCTCCAATACGGCGGTTTTCACCAGTTCCTTGTCTGAACCGTAGGCAACCCCAAAAGGAATGTGGGCTCTTCGAACGGCTTCACGTAAAGTCCAATTGATTACGCTGGAACTTACAAGCTCTGAATTAGGTAAAATCAGGTCGATATTATCATTGGTGTTAATCAGGGTCGTTCGAACATTGATTTCTTTTACCACTCCTGTCGTTCCATTTGCTGTTTCTATAAAATTACCTATCCTGATGTTTCGTTCAAAAAGCAGAATCAGTCCTGAAACAAAATTATTTACAATGGATTGCAGACCAAAACCGATTCCCAAAGAGAGGGCGCCTGCCACTAGTGCCAAATTACTTAAATCCAGACCTATGGATGATAAGGCAATGAACAAGCCCAATCCTATGATTCCATAATGAATCAATCGGCTGAATGTATAAATTCCTGACGAATCTTCTTCTCTGTTTTCCAGAAATCGCGCCAAATACCGGCTTAACAATCGGGAAATCCACCAGGCAAGCCATAAAATAATAAAAACCCTGAAAAGGCCAAGGGAAGTTACAGGCGTTTCATTAATTTTAAACAGGCTGATCGTAAGGGAAGAGGACACCTGGCCCAACAAATTCGAAATGATTTGTTTGGATTTCAAAAACCAGGTTAAAAAATTACCTTTCCTGGCTGGGAGTTGCTTTGTCAGTAGATTTATAAGCAACGTCAACCCCTGAAGATCCTTTTTTAACCTTTGTAATGAAAAGATGATTTCTTCCGACAATCTGGAACGGTCCTGGATGATACCAACGAGCTTTGGGTTGACCGGTTTATCAGGTTCGGCAACGATTAAGGCTTGAATGAGGTCTCGTTCCTCAATTACGGAGTCGCTCCAATAGTTACTTTTTTGATTCAGGACAGAAATAAACTTTTCCGATTCCGCTATATTTTCAATGATTTCTTTGAGATCAATGCTTTTAGAATTCAGGAGAATAAGATAGATGTTTTTTTGAACCCTTTGGGTGATGAGTTTTGTATGGGTCAATGCTTCTGCCAGCAAGGCTTTAACAACCAATAGCTCCTTGTACCGTGACAAGGCTTTATCAATTGGGGTATCCCCAAAATGAACCGAGGCTACCGTTTGAGCTTTGGCCAGGGCCTGACGGGATTTCTCAAAGTTTATTGTGGTCTTTTTTATTTCGCTTTCTAAATGCTCTAATACTTTTTTTGAGGCTACTATTTTTTTGGAGCCCGTTTCAAGCTGTTTATTCAGGTTGGAAATCTGAGCTTGAAGAATTTTCTGATTGGATTTTGCCAATCGAAACTTCTCTTTCACTACGGCTAGTGAAGATCGCATGGACATTATCTCCAGCCCCTTCGAGTAACGGTTTATGTCCGTAGCTTGCAATTCCAGATAGGCGGCCATTAATGTATCTATGGAACGGTCCAAAGTTTTTATGATTTCCTCAGACCGGGAAATTTCTCCCTGTACCAGTTTTTCTTCAATTTCCGTTTTGGTCACCTCATTTGACAGTTGTAACCAATCTTCCAATGTATAGCTGTCTTTAGAAAATAATGTTTCCGGTTTCAGCAGGGGGGGAGTTGTCAACCTAAGGCTGGATAGAGCTTTAAGATTGGTGGTGAACTGTTGTAATAAGTTTTGGTTCGATAAACTATTAAACTCTGGCGTCTCATTCTGCCTTTTTAATAGTTGGTTTACCGCCTCCGTTATACGTTTTTCGAGAGGAGGGACATCACCTTCAAAATATTTCCACCAATTGGGTTTTAAGTTCGCCGGGTCTGGCAGGATAACTTCTTCTTTTGTTACTGGTTCTTTAATCTCTTGCGCTTCAGCAATGCAATTGAACCCCAGCAAAAAAATAAATAAAACTGCAACTCGACTTATAGCCATTTAATCTTCCTGAAAAACATTATAAGTCCGATAGCGGTAAAACCCATGACTGCAAGAACCATGAAATAACCATTTGGGGCTTTTAGTTCCGGAATATTTTCAAAGTTCATTCCATATACTCCTGCCAGGAGGGTCAATGGTAACATGACTACAGTTACAATCGTGAGGACTTTGATAATCTTATTGAGTTTGTGGGAACTCAGGGAAATGTATCCGTTCAAAAGGTCCAGTGTGAGCTCCTGATACAGATTTGATAAGCTTGCCAATCGGTCAAGGTGTTCATACACGTCGGTAAATTGATGTCGATCAATTTCGTTTAAATGCAATTCGCTTCTATTAGCCAATTCATCAAAAACCCCTTTTTGATAAGTCAAAATTCTTCGCAATTTTTTAAGGTTCCTGTTATTCCTGACGAGTTGCTCAAGAAGAAAATCATTTGGATCATTGAACATGGATTCTTCCAGATCTTCCAATTGTTTTTCCTGATCAAGGACAATCGGCGTAAACCGGTCTGTGATTTTTCGTGATAATTGGTAGACAATGCGATTGAGGCCGCGGGAAATTTTAAGACGTCCTTCCTCAACATCTACCCAGGACCTGTCCAGACTTAAAGACTCAAAAGCTCTTCGCGAAACTAAAAACCGTTCACCAACAAATAGTGCAATCTGAATGGTTGAGAAATCTATAGTGTTTGTATTTGAATCCAGTCCTTTAAGCAAAAGAAAATAGTAATTTTCGAAAAATTCAATTTTGGGTGGATGCCTGTCTCTTTGAGCATCCGATATTACCAAAGGACTTATGTCAAAGTATCCTGCCAGCAAAGTGCTTTCTTCTTTTTTACTCAATCCAAAGATATCTAACCAGATAATGCTCGTATTCTCCTTATTCCAACGGTCTATTAAAGACAGGTCACCGAATTCCGTTATATCGTTCTCTGGGTCATAATGAATTACCCGAAGCATGACGACCTCCAATCAGTTTCAAATTAACAGTTGGGTAAAATAATCGGGAATTATATTATCAACCCGATCAAATCCCTGACAAAGGATGTTTATAATTTTGTTTAAAGTCTAAACCGTTTCCAAAATAGGGTGGCCTTCGGTTTTATTTCACTCGGTCTTCTCCCGGCAGTGGAAAGGGTGGCTTCTTATTCATTACAAGGGTTATCTACCTGCTGACCCGTTACAAAATGCAGGTTTTCTTTTCCAGCTCTTCTATGAGAACGCGTTCGTTTTCGCTGTAGTCCACAGGAATTTCTACGAGGTGGACGCCTTTACTGTTAAGGCAGTGGGTAAGGAGTTCGGCGAGTTTCTCGGTATCTTGTAATCTGTGACCTTGAGCACCATAGGCTTCGGCGTATTTTACGAAATCCGGATTGCCGTAGTCGAGTCCGAAGCTTTTAAAACCCATTCCGGCTTGTTTCCATTTGATCATGCCGTATGCGTCATCGCGCAGGATCACGAGGGTTATGTCCATATCCAGTCGGACGGCGGTTTCGAGTTCCTGGGAATTCATCATGAATCCCCCGTCGCCGCATATCGCCATGACTTTTCGGCCGGGGTGAACCATCTTTGCGGACAGGGCGGAGGGGAAACCAGCTCCCATAGTCGCCAGCGCGTTATCCAAAAGCACTGTGTTGGATGCGTAGGCTTTGTAATTACGCGCGAACCAGATTTTGTAGATCCCATTATCCAATGTGATGATACCGTCTTCCGGCATCACCTTTCGGATTTCAGCAACCAGACGCTGGGGTATGACGGGAAAACGGGGATCGTCGTTTTTTTCTTCTATATGCTGTTCCACCTCTTGTTTAACCCTGTCGAAATATTCAAAATTCCAATTGGGGCTTAATTCCAATCGATGGTTCAAACCTTCTATACTCTGAGCAATGTCACCCACCACGTTCAATTGCGGAAAATACACTTCATCTACCTTGGCGGAAAAATAGTTAATGTGGATGACCCTGGTTCCACCCGGCGTCATAAAAAACGGCGGTTTTTCGATGACGTCATGTCCCACATTGATGATGAGGTCGGCTCGCTCGATGGCGCAATGCAGATAATCCTTATCGGAGAGCGCCGCTGTGCCCAGAAAGCGCGGATGGCGTTCGTCGACGACTCCTTTACCCATCTGTGTGTTGAAAAAATAAATCCCCGTCTGGTCGACCAAACGACGAAGGGCTCTGCAGGTTTGATTGCGATTGGCTCCTGCTCCTATGAGGAGAAGGGGACGCGAGGCGGTGCGAATCATTTCCGCCGCCTGATCCAGAGCAGACTCATCCGGGTTGGGCCGCCGTGAACCGACCGCTTCCTGGGGTTCCGAAGTAGAGTCCTCCGCGGCGATATCCTCCGGCAATTCGATGTGCACGGCTCCCGGGCGTTCCTCTTCTGCGATTCGGAACGCTTCCCGAACGACGACGGGAATGCTGTTGCCATGAATAACCTGTTTGCTGAATTTAGTGAGTGGCCGCATCATCTCCACAACGTCGATGATTTGAAAATGTCCCTGCTTGCTTTTTTTGATGGGCTTCTGACCCGATATCATCAACATCGGCATGGCGCCTAATTGGGCATAGGCGGCCGAAGTCACCAGATTTGTGGCACCGGGCCCTAAAGTGGAAAGGCACACACCGGCCTTTCCGGAGAGCCTGCCATACGTTGCGGCCATGAATCCCGCCGCTTGCTCGTGCCGCGTTAGCACCAGCCGTATTGAGGAATTGCGCAGAGATTCCAAAAGGTCCAGATTCTCTTCGCCGGGAACACCAAAAATGGTATCCACTCCTTCATGCTCAAGCGATTTTATGAATAAATCAGATGCTTTCATTGCCGGTGCTTTCTATTCAGTTTAATAAAGTTTCCTTTAAAGCTTTTTAAAGGTGTAAGTCGAGAGCCTCTGCCTGTTCCTTACATTTTTTTATTTGCCTGAAATGGGTCACTCTTCGCTGTCGCCGTCTTGCGCCTGACCCATGCGGTCTTGCATTTTCTGAGCGGCGGCGTCTGCTTTATCCTGTGCGTTTTGAATGGTGTTGCCCGGAACCTTACCCCGTTCCTCCGCTTTTTGCTTTTGTTCGGCACAGGCTACGATGAAAACTAAAAAACCCGCGAGTAACAAAAGCGTTCCTTTCTTTTTTAACGTCATTTTTCAATCCCTCCTCAAATGGTTTTAAAAACATGATACACGATTTATTAAATTTTTGATGGTATCTATTAAAGGGAGCAAATGACACTATAAGGATTCCTATTCCATCGGCCCATTGGACATTTTTTCCGGTGACTACCCGACTTGTAAAGCCCATCAATTGAATTCCAATCGCTCCATCTATTATTCGAGCGCCGTCGGGGCCAGGTTCAAGCGTGCGGTGGAAGAGAGGGAACTCACCGGGCTCGATTTTTTATGGATTGAGGACAAGGGGTTGAAACTATTGAAGCAAGCGAAGAAGAATCGGCCCGTTGTCCCGCTATGCCACGAAACAAGGGATGTAAAAAAACCTGGGCAAGATTGAGGGTAGGCCTTCGGCCTTATAATTCCCCCTAACCTTAATCCTCTCCCACCCGGGGAGAGAGCGTTTGTTTAACCCTACCTTTGGTTAACTAAAAATCTTTCACCCGCTCGGCCAATTCGGGGTGGTCGATGAAGGGGTTGCGGTTGCCCTGGATTTCTTCGATGGCCGAGTTTCTGTCCATTTCCCAGCGGTCCGGCGGATCGGTCACATGCCAATGGATGAACAGGTCTTCCTGCTTTTTTCTCAGCGGCACCTTATACTGTTGCGACATGTAAAAATAGGCGCGGGCAATATCACCGCGAATGTTTTCTGCCGGCTCTGCACTTTGTCGGCGCACTTCGAAATCGCATTGACCGTATTTGCGTTTTTCTCCCTTGATCTCGCTAAACTCCTTGTTCGCCCGGTCCCTCGCCAGCTCGCCGATGACGGGAAATAAATTGTGCATATCCGCCTGCATTCGCATGAACACCGGTTCCACTTTCTCACAACATTTAGGTCCTGCGAATGGACGCCCTGTATGACGCTTGCAAATCCGCTCGCTCCAGCATTTTAAAACTTTCCCATACTGAAACGGCGTCATCGCCGGTTGCCAATCCATCGTTCTCGCCCTTTTTCCTTTAGCCCTTTTAGGCGTGTAACCGCATTTTGCGGGATCGAGCTGTTTGCCTTCATCGAAATCGCAGGCGCAGAACAGGGTCTGTGTTTTATTGGCCTTGAGGTAAATTGCCTGCAATTGTTCTTTCGCACGTTCAGGATCGACACCTTTGGATTCCTTGAACAAGGTTTCGTCCTGAGCGGGTGGTACCTCTCCTGGAGCCTGAGTGAAGGCTGTAAGGAAAAGAAACATTGTGAAAAGGAGTGAATTTTTAATAAGATTTTTCATACAAACAGTCGATTTAAGTTTACTCGCGATAAATATAACAACCCTTGTTTAGGATAAAAATCCCCTCTCCTCTCGGGAGAGGGTGTCATTTTATGGATCTAGAGCGATACCGTCGGTTACCCTATCGTCTCCGCTCCACTCATATACGGTCTCAAGGCTTCGGGGATGCTGATGGTTCCATCTGCATTCTGGCAATTTTCCAGAATCGCGACGAAAAGACGTCCGGCGGCGAGACCACTTCCGTTCAGGGTGTGTACGAATTCGGGTTTGCCTCCTTCTTTCTTGAATCGAATACGCGCGCGGCGGGCCTGGTAGTCGGTGAAGTTACTGCAGGACGATATTTCGCGGTACGTGTCCTGACTGGGCAACCACACTTCAAGATCATAGGTTTTAGCGGATGAAAACCCCAGGTCGCCGGTACACAGGGTCACGATGCGGTAATGTAATCCCAATTTTTGCAAAATACTTTCCGCGTCTTTCACTAATGCTTCCAATTCATCATAAGATATGCCCGGGTGGGCGAACTTGACGAGTTCCACCTTGTCGAACTGGTGCTGGCGTATGATGCCCTGCGTGTCCTTGCCATACGACCCGGCCTCGCGCCGAAAACAGGGGGTGTAAGCAGTGTACTTAACCGGCAGGCTTTCCTCTTTTAATATTTCATCGCGGTGGTAATTGGTGACGGGCACTTCTGCGGTCGGGATCAGATACAAGGGATCATCGCGTAATTTGAACAAGTCCTCCTCGAACTTGGGAAGCTGGCCGGTCCCGGTCATGCTGTCGGCATTCACCATAAACGGCGGGTACATTTCTTCATACCCGTTCTCGGTGGTCTGGGTGTCGAGCATGAACTGGATCAAACCCCGCAAAAGCTTAGCCCCGGCTCCTTTAAATACGGCAAAGCGCGCTCCGGAAATCTTTGCGGCGCGCTTGAGATCCAGAATACCCAGTCCTTCACCCAGTTCCAGGTGATTCTTCACCTTAAAATCGAACGCCGGTTTTTCGCCCCATTCCCGCACGAGCGTATTCTGCGATTCATCGCTTCCTTCCGGTACGGACGCGTCGGGGATATTGGGGATACCGAGCAAAATGGATTGCAGTTTTTCATCGCACGCACCGGTTCGTTCGTCCAGATCCTTGATCTCTTCATTGATCTGTTTGACCTCTTCCATCTCTTTGGTTGCGTCCTGTTTTTCTTTTTTTAATTTGCCCACCTGGGCGGAAATGGTTTTCTTGCGGTTTTTCAACGATTCTGCTTTTTGCAACAGGTCGCGGCGTTCCTTGTCTGCAAAAATCACCTGGTCCAGCAATTCGTTGTAATCGCCGCGTTTTGCGAGCCCGGATTTGAATCCGTCGAGATCGTCGCGTATTTTTTTGAGGTCGTGCATCACTTCACCTTTTTGATCCGTTTTTTGAGTCCTTCAATTTTCATTTTCACGAGAGCGGGATATTTGTAATTTTCTTCCAGGGTTTGAAACAGTTTTAGAGCTTCTTTCGATTTGCCCTTTTCTTCCAGACAGGATGCGCGGACAAATTCCATTTCGTTTTTTCTGGAACTGTTGGGATATTTTTTTTCAAACGAGCCAAAAAGATCCTCGGCATCCGAACAGCGGTTGAGAGTATACAGGATTTCAACAATTCTAAAACTTGATTCTTCAGCCAGCATGCTGTTTGGATACTTATCCACGAGTGTTTCAAGTTCCGCAATCGCCTGATGAAGGTTGTGTTTCTTGTAATAAAGCATGGCAATACGAAACCGGGTTTTGGACCGTTCCCGGCTACCCAAATCAAAATCATCCAGCAGTCGCTGGTTTTCGATGATGGCCTGATCGTAATCCTGCAAATCGTTTTCTACGATATCCGCGATGTACATTTGTGCCGGCAAAGCATATTTACTTTCCTTATTCAGCTTCAGCGTTTCGAGGAAATACTTTACCGCCTGCCCGTCATCTTCCTGCCCAAAATGATACACTTCCCCCAAACGAAACAAAGCTTCCTCTGCCTGCTTTCCATTAGGCGCACGCTCCAGAACCGACTTGAACAATTCGATGGAACTATGATTGCGTCCATGAACCCATTCGTCGTTTGCCTTCTGAATAAGGGCATCCATGGGGTCCTGCTCGCAGGCGGTGAGTGTGAGAATGAGAAAAATACTACTGGCAACAAGAGAGAGGCGATTCATACTATATCGGGATCTAAGAGGATTCAAACAAGGGAAAAACGGGGAATCATTCCATGAAGGTTTCGACGCAAACCACGCGGTTGTCATCAGATAGCCCAATCAGGCGTACACCCTGGGTGTTTCGGCCAATCACTGAAATTTCATCAACCTTCATTCGGATCAGGGTTCCTTTGGTGGTGATGATGAGCAATTCGTCCTGATCCGACACCAACTGAATGCCAACCACAGAACCTATTTTTTCGTTACAGCGAATGGCGATAACACCTTGACCACCACGGCCCTGCACCGGGTGCTCTTCCAGCATGGTGCGCTTGCCGTAACCTTTGTCGGTAGCGGTGAGCAGTAATTTTCCCGGCTCGACGATTTCAGCACCCACCACCACGTCATCACCTTTTAACTGGATACCTTTGACTCCGCGACCTGTACGCCCGATTGGGCGAACTTCTTTTTCGTTGAAGCGAATGCTCATTCCGGACCGGGTTGCGAGAAGAATGTCTTTTTCTCCATCACTTATCTTGGCCGCGATCATTCGGTCACCTTCATCCAGTGTGAGGCCTATGATGCCCCCCTGGCGCGGTTTGCTGTAGGCCATTAATGAGGTCTTTTTCACAATGCCTTTTTCGGTCATAGCCAGAACGAACTTGTTTTCTTCGAATTCCTTCACCGAGAGAATACTGGCGATAGTTTCGCCCTCATTCAAGGCCAGCACGTTGGCAATCGATTTGCCTTTGGCGATTCTACTGACCTCGGGAATCTGGTACACCTTCAACCAGTGCAGTTTGCCCAAACTGGTGAACACGAGCAAATGGTCCTTGGTGGAAGCCACGAACAATTGTTCGACCACATCTTCTTCCCTCAATTCCATGCCCTTGATACCCTTGCCGCCACGGCGCTGGGCTCGATAGTTATCCGGACTTTGCCGTTTGATGTAACCTCCCCGACTCAGGGTAACAACGGCATCTTCATCAGCGATCATATCTTCAATATGAATATCGCCTTCTTCCGTTTGCACGATTTCGGTGCGGCGTTCGTTGCCGTATTTATCCCGAATGGTTTCCATTTCTTCGCGAATGATTTTTAACTTGAGTTCATCACTACCAAGAATTTCTTCCAGTTCGGCAATCAATTTCTGAATGGCTTCCAATTCCTCTATAATCTTTTGGCGTTCCAGTCCGGTAAGCCTTTGCAGACGCATATCCAGAATCGCCTTCGCCTGGATTTCCGTCAGGCCATATCCTTCCATCAAGCCGATTTTGGCAGATTCCGGATCATCCGATGCACGAATCAACGCAACAATTTCATCGATATTTTCAACGGCAATTTTCAGTCCCAGATAAATATGTTCGCGTTCGCGTGCCTTTTTCAGATCGAATTGCGTTCGGCGTGTGACGATTTCCTTGCGGAACTGGACGAAGTGAACCAGCACTTCCTTCAGGTTCAATACCTTCGGTTGCTGGTTGACCAGAGCCAGCATGATGATGCCAAAGGTGTCCTGCAGTTGCGTGTTTTTATAAAGGTTGTTCAGGACCACCTGACCCATTGTGCCGCGTTTGAGTTCGACCACCACGCGGATTCCTTCGCGGTCCGATTCGTCCCTTAGATCCGATATTCCTTCAAGTTTTTTATGGCGCACCAGTTCTGCGATTTTAGCAACCAAACGGGCCTTGTTTACCTGATAGGGAAGTTCGTTGATGATGATGCGTTCGCGGTCTTCTTTACCAAAGGTTTCAATTTCAGCGCGACCGCGCATCTTGACCTGGCCTCGTCCTGTAAGATATGCGGAACGAATTCCAGCTGTGCCATAAATCAAACCCGCTGTCGGAAAATCCGGTCCTTCGACGATATCCAGAAGGTCCATCGGAGAACAATCGGGATTTTCGATCACATGAATGGTCGCATTGATGATTTCCGTTAAATTGTGCGGAGGAATGTTGGTCGCCATTCCGACAGCAATTCCCGAAGCTCCGTTTGCTAATAGCTGTGGAAACGCCGCCGGTAAAACCTGAGGTTCTTCCAGGGAACCATCATAATTTGGAGTGAACTGAACTGTGTCCTTTTCCAGATCGCGCAAAAGTTCCTGCGCTATTTCGTCCATGCGGATTTCAGTGTAGCGCATGGCGGCGGCCGAATCGCCATCGACCGAACCAAAGTTACCTTGTCCATCGATTACCGGGTGGCGCTGGGAGAATTCCTGGGCCATACGAACGATGGTGTCGTAGATGGCGTTGTCCCCATGCGGATGGTATTTACCCATAACATCACCCACAATACGTGCCGATTTGTTATATGGCCGATTGTGCGTGTTATTCAATCCATGCATTACAAAGAGAACACGACGATGCACCGGTTTGAATCCGTCACGTACATCGGGGAGGGCGCGGCCAACGATCACGCTCATGGCGTAATCCAGGTAAGCGCTCTTCATTTCATCTTCAATATTTATCTGTTCTATCAGTTCGGCCATGGTTTGTTATTTGTTATGGATTTTTGGATGTTTTATGGGTTGGAGTATCAAGCGAAAATCTAATTTAAAATAACCTAAAATAGTGGGTCATAATTCAAAGGAGCGTCAGCGACGAAGAGTCTCCGGTAGAATTTTGATTTGGTTGTTAATCATGGTTACCTTCATAAAATATGATTTCCTGGTAAAGGGAGTTTGCTTTCGATAATCATCGGTTCCCGACCCGAGCTTCCTGTGGGCGACGCCCGCTAGATGTCGAGGTTTTTGACTTCTACGGCGTTGCTCACGATGAAATCGCGGCGCGGTTCCACGGCGTCTCCCATGAGTGTGCTGAACATCATTTCTGATTCCACCAGATCGTCGGCACGAACTTGAAGGAGAACCCGTTTGTCCGGATTCATCGTCGTGCTCCACAATTGATCCGGATTCATTTCGCCCAAGCCTTTGTAGCGCTGAATATTGACACCCGACTTACCCGCTTCCATGATCGCGTCCAGCAGTTCCTGTTTCGAATAAATCGATTGCGAACCTTTATTGTCTTCCATCATAAAAGGAGGATAATCCAGTTCGCGCACACGCTCATAATACTCATACAAATTCTGAATGATCGCCGATTGTATAAATTTACCGTTGAAGGCCACATCGAACTCACGGCCACGCGATAAGCCTTTAATATTAAACTCGAACGACCTCTTTTCTCGGTTAAACTGAACAATCACCGAACAACGCTTCAATTCCCGGTTCAGATCCACCCGGTCCTGACCATGACTCGTTTTAGCAATCACATTCTCCGGGTCACTGCGGTCCAATTCAATCAAATACTCTTTCAGACGATTTTCCTCATCCTCAGAAATATCCTGACCATTTTCGAACAGCACCGGAATATTCAACAGTTCCTTCCGAAACTCACTTTTTTCTTTTGACTCATCATCCATCACTTCGTCGAGGATTTCCGTAAGCGTTCTGAACATATCTTCCAGTTGCAGAAAGGCATCCTCCTGAACCTTGACTTTAGCTGTAGAATTGAGAAGCGCCGTAGGAATATTATTCTTGGCGACCCGCTCACGATACTCCAGATAATTAATCAAATTTGTGACCAGGTTGACCAGATCCTGTCCCGCATAAGAAATCTCTTTTCGCGACGTCGTGATCGTCATATTTTCTGTCGCCTGCAGAACCAACTGCTGAGACAAACTCTTTTCGTCCTTCAAATACGTTTCTTTCTTACCCTTTTTCAGCTTATACAATGGCGGTTGCGCGATATACAGATAGCCTTTTTGAATAACTTCCGGCATCTGGCGAAAGAAAAAAGTCAACAATAAGGTACGAATATGAGCACCATCAACATCGGCATCCGTCATAATTATAACTTTATGATAACGAAGCTTTTCAATATTGAAATCAGAATGACCAATCCCTGTGCCCATTGCTGTAATAAGTGCACGAATCTCGTCACTGGCGATCATTTTATCGTAACGCGCCTTTTCCACGTTCAAAATTTTACCTTTAATTGGTAAAATAGCCTGAAATTTTCGGTCACGACCCTGTTTCGCCGATCCGCCAGCCGATTCCCCTTCCACGATGTACAATTCCGATTTTGCTGGATCCTTTTCCGCACAATCCGCCAGTTTTCCTGGCAGGGAACTGACCTCCAATGCATTCTTACGCCGCACCAGTTCACGCGCCTTTTTTGCCGCTTCGCGTGCCTGGGCCGAGCTAATAACTTTAGAAACAATAGCTTTGGCCACAGCAGGGTTGTGCTCAAATATCTCACCCAACTCTTCATTGACGATCTGCTCCACCGTGCCCTTGATCTCGCTATTCCCAAGCTTGCCTTTTGTCTGACCCTCAAACTGAGGTTCCGGAATCTTGATACTGAGGACCGCAATGATCCCTTCACGCACATCATCACCCGTGAGCGCAACGCCGGCATTTTTCAGCATATTATTCTGCGTTGCATATCCATTGATCGTTCGCGTTAAGGCCGAACGGAACCCGCTGAGATGCGTCCCCCCCTCGCGGGTATTAACGTTATTCACAAAAGTAAAAATCTCCTCCGAATAGCCGTCATTATATTGCAAGGCAAGATCCAGCTTGCAGTTTTCCTTATCTGCCTGAATATGGAACGCTTTATCGTGCAGGACCTTCTTATTTTTACTCAAATGCTCGATGAAGGACAATATTCCGCCTTCATAGAAAAAATCGTGTTTTTTCCCTTCTCGCTCATCGTGAAAGCGAATCCTGAGACCCTTGTTGAGGAAAGATAACTCACGCAGGCGCTTGGACAAAATATCGAAGCTGAAATTCAAATCACTGAAAATTTCGTTATCCGCCTTGAAGACAATCTTGGTACCGGTTTCATCAGTCGTCCCCACTTTTTCCAAGCTCGACATCGGTTTACCGCGTTCATATTTCTGCGTGTAAATGCCGCCCTCGCGTTTGATCTCCAGATCAAGGTTTTCCGCCAGAGCATTAACCACTGAAACCCCGACGCCGTGAAGCCCCGCAGACACTTCATAAGTATCCTTGTCGAACTTGCCGCCTGCGTGCAGGACGGTCATCACCACTTCGGCGGCAGAGATCTTTTTATCTGTATGAATATCGATGGGGATGCCGCGACCGTCGTCCGACACCGTCACGCTGTTGTCCACATGAATGACCACATCGATCTCTTTACAATAGCCCGCAATGGCTTCGTCGACACTGTTGTCGACCAATTCGTAAATAAGGTGATGGAGTCCATCTTGCCCGGTGCCTCCAATATACATGGCCGGGCGTTTGCGAACAGCCTCCAATCCTTCAAGAATCTTGATATTGGTGGAATCGTATTCCTGTTTGGGAACCTGGGTCATAATGCTGAATGACTTCCTAAACTAATTATTAATAATTAAATAAATATAGAAGTAGTAGAAGGGCCTGTGGATTTGTGGATAATCTTTTAAAGCCCTTGAATTAAATAACTGAAAACGATTTCAAGACTGTTGGAAGTTTGTGGTTTTCCGTGAGAAATTGTGGATGAGTTCGTTCATTATATTATTATACCCCAAAACGAACCGGTTTTTCACCATTTATTGCACAGTTTACTAAAAAGTTATTAACGCCTGAGAGAGTGAAAAATTTCCTCAATAATTCTTAAAATTCCATTGTTTTATTTATGCGAAGGCCCGGTCGTTTTATGTCGACTGGAGCCTTGTTTCAATTTTGCTAACAAAAGGTTTTAATTGTTATTAACAAGTAAATTCTATCATTTCTTGAAATGTTCGTGAAGGAACCCGGGTTATGGATCAATGTCGTTTAGTTAAGGAATCAGCTTATAATGATCACTTAATAAATGCAGAATATCAAAAAAAGGACTCTATACATGGTGTGGCCCCCTGTCCCTTCTTTAAATGTTTATGAGGAAATGGCGGGCTGTGTGCATGGCCTCCCCCAGCACTCTCCTGCGGCGGGGAGGGGGTTCGTTATTCCATATACAGGGACAAAATTATTGTAAGGGAAGCCTTTGGTTCTTAATTATAGGGAAATAATTATCAACTTGGCAGACCAAAAAGTTATTACCGCTCGATACCTTCGACAATATCCTGAATGAACCGGGTTATTTCGTTGTTTTCTTTAACCAAAGCGGTAATTTTTTTATGGGCGAACAGGACGGTTGTATGGTCTTTACCACCGAATTGTTTTCCGATTTCGGGTAGGGAGGAGGAGGTATGTTCCCTGCAAATGTACATAGCGATTTGACGCGGCAGGGAAATTTCCCGGTTCCTTTGTTTGGATTTGATATCAGTGACCTTTATATTGAAATAAATAGCCACCGATTTCATGATGTTGGGAATGTTGAAATTGCGATTCTTATCGACGGTGACTTCTTTCAACACTTCTTTCGCCAGGGTCATGTCGATAGGTTTTCTACTGAATGAGGAAAAAGCAATGATGCGAAGAAGCAAGCCTTCCAGCTCGCGTATATTGGACTTGATGTTCTTGGCTATAAACAAGGCCACTTCCTGGGGAATTTCCTTGCCGTGGGCTTCCCCTTTTTTGAAAAGGATCGCCACCTTGGTCTCCAGATCCGGCGGCATGATGTCCGTGATCAGACCGGATTCAAAACGGGAACGCAGTCGTTCTTCTATATTGTGAATATCTTTGGGATATTTGTCGCTGGAGAGCACCACCTGCTTGTGCGACTCGTACAACGTGTTGAAAGTGTAGAAAAACTCCTCCTGTGTTCGGTCTTTTCCCGCAATGAACTGAATATCATCCACCAGAAGGACATCCAGCGGACGATATCGCTTGCGAAAAGAGGCCATATCGTCTTTTCTGAGCGATTGAATCAAGTCGATGGTGAAAGATTCAGAAGAAATATAGCGCACCCTGGCATCAGGATTGGCCTCCAGAATCGTGTGGCCGATAGCGTGCAGGAGATGGGTTTTACCAAGACCTACCGAACCATAAATAAATAAAGGATTGTAGGTATGGGCCGGATTGTGCGCCACAGCTAAAGCCGCCGCATGGGCAAACTGGTTGCTGGACCCGATAATGAAATTGGAAAATTTGTATTTTGGGTTCAAATTGCTGTGAAATCCGTTACTTTTCGCCAACCATTCGCTTTTTTGGGGGCTCCCGTTGTCTTCCTCTATACGAATTTCATGACCATTTCCATTATGTTCCTCTTCCTTTTCGGAATGGACGATAAAATCTACCCTGTGGATACGATCCGTGATCTTATTGAGTGTCCTGTGGATTAAATCCCTGTAGTTCTCCTCTAAACACTGTTTAAAGAAGTCGTTAGGAACGATGACTCCGAGGACTCCATCATTCAAAGACTGTGGATAAGTTGGGGAAAACCAGGTGTTATAGTTTTCTGGAAGAACCTCTTTCTTAATATCGTCCAGGAAATGTTTCCAAAGGGCTTCCATAAACAGTGACTTTCTAATTAGAGTTGTTACAAGTACGGGGGGAAAGTAGGCATACTATAGGCAAGCCCTCCGCGAAAATCAATACAAAAAATTTTAAAATTTGAAAAATGTTTGTAAGCTTTAAATAATCAAAACCTTTGCATGATAAAAAAATTTTATTTGATTATAAATTATTTATTTTTAAATAGATGGAAATCGAGTCTGTTTAAAAAACTCAATAAAATCAATAACTTATAAGGCTAATTGGAAAAATGTTCAACCGAAAGGAAGTTTTGGCTATAAGCCTTATATACGAAAAGGATTACATGCAAGTAAACGCGAGAATGAAGTTTTCCAGGTTTAAATAAAATAAATTAGCCATTTTAGGCATTAGCCTTTTCTGACATTAAATTAAAAATATGTAATTTTGGGCTAATTAAGAATTTACAAAAAATGTGTCTGCTTTGGATACTTCGGGAAGAATTTTTTCCCCCTGATTTTAGATAATGGGTCAGGGCAGGAATGGATCAAATGTCCATTTTTTTTGGGTTTCGGGAAATGGAAATTCAAGTAAGCAGGCCCGGAAAGAGCATTTTTCAGGATTTAAAATATATATGGTTCCGATTTGTAATTTGTTGGATTTCTGTAAATCTAAGGGCTTCCTACCTTATTAAAAATCTCGCCAAACCCTTATTTTTTGGGGGGTTCATTGTTTATTTGCCTGTTTGGTCTGCTTGTTTAAGGAGGTTCTCCGCTATCACGGTTACGGAGGGCCAATGGAACCCGAGCGTTGGATAAAAAGTCCTACTCTCCCTTAGGAGAGGGAGGGGTGAGGGCAAGCCCGGGATTTTCTCATAAACATTTAATTGGGGGCCAGTGGATATGAGGCCGAAGGGCCTCCGTTTGGAATCCCCTTGGATAGGGTTCAGGATTTTTCAGAACCTTGATTAGATCCGCAACTTTTATCCATAACTCTTGAAAAATGAACCGAGTGCTGGATTCGAGTAGGTGTTTTTCTTATGAATATAGAACTGTTTCGCGCGGTCACTCCTTACATCACCCTGGTGTTGGCATTGGGGGTGGCGGCCACCGGTTGGTTTGTCCGCAGGTTGGTGGAAGAGACGCAGAAGAATTTCGCTGAGTTGAAAAGCGACCTGCGCTATCGGATCGAAAAAGTTGAAACGCAGATCGACAAACTGGAAGCGGCGCGTCTGGCTGATCAAAAATACCTGCATGAAAATTACGTCAGTTCGCAGGTGTTCTATTTGAGTGTCGGTGAAACAAAGGCCCTGATTTCAAAGATTTTCGACGAATTGAAAGAGGTGAACCGGATGGTGAACCAAACCGTCGGCGCGATATCCATTGATGCCGAATGATCTTTCCTCTCCTGAATGCGAGTCTATGAAAAGAAATCCCATCATTAAAACCTTGCGGGGGCTCATCCTGCAAGGCCTCGACCTGGAATATCCGCAAGCCCTGTCTGATATCGCCGTGTTGGCGCTTTTGCAGGGCGGCGGGCATGCTGTGGGCCTTTACCAGGTGCGCCGCCATCTGGAATATTTGTCCGGTCCGGGCAAGGAGTACCTGGAACTCAATAAGGCGCGTCGCGATTATTGGCAGGCGCGTCTGACTCCCAAAGGCAAGGATTTGTTGATGGGAGTGATCGGTGAAGATCCGGGAGTTTACCTTGTGCGCTGAATCGACACGAAACAGGGCCTGCATTCCCACCGCACAACAACTGCTTGACTTGCTCAAGGAAGTTTATGAAACCAAGGAGGAAGTGCGCAAGGTTCTTCTGGACGATCTCGCCAACAAGGACTTGCACCGCATATACGGAATGTATCTCGGCCAGGTGTTGGACATTCGTAAGGAATGGGTCCGCATGCAGGAAGTCGACAAGGACCGCCTTCTGTTGGATGCTTTAAGCGCGGTGGTGCAATTTCTCATGGAAGAGGAACAAAAAGAAGCGGCCGAATGCGTGGCCGAACATTTGGAAACGATTGGAGACCGGATCAAGGAACAATGGCAATCCCCCGAAACAAACAAACACTTGCGAAAGGTTACGAAGGAATCCGCGCCGAAATCTCGGCGTCGCTCCAGCCCTTCGCCCAAAACCGGGAAAGCGAAAAAAGGTCGCGACGAACCCGCGCATTGAAGGATTTGCATTTCTTCGCCAAAGCTTATTTCCCCCATTACCTGAACGCTGGACCTTCGGCTTTGCACTTTCACCTATATGAAGAATACAGGGAAGCTGTGGAGCGCTCGCAAAAAAAGGGCGTTGGGGCGAGATTGTGTCACGCCGCGCCGCGGGGCCATGCGAAATCGACGGTGACTTCCCTGATCCTGCCGTTGTGGTGCATCGTGGGGAATAAGCGGCGTTTGATCGGATTGCTTTCCGACAGCACCGAGCAGGCGGATGAGTTTCTGGAATTCATCAAGGCCGAACTGGAGATGAACAGTCGCTTGCAGGAAGATTTTCCATCGGCTTGCGGGGAAGGGCGGACCTGGAAGGCGGGTCATATCATCACGGCGAACGGCGTCAAATTGAGGTGCTGGGGAAAACGCAAACGCATTCGTGGCGCACGCCACGGGCAAACGCGGCCGGACCTCGTGATTTGCGACGATCTCGAAGATGATGAATCGGTGGACTCGCCGGAACAACGTTTGAAAGACGAGAAATGGTTTTTCAAGGCGGTGATGAAAGTGGGATCGACGGCCACCGTGACCATCGTTGTGGGGACGTTACTGCACTACGATTCCCTGCTGGCGAAACTGTTACAACGTCCGGGCTGGAAAGGTCGCAAATGGCAGGCGGTGATGCAATGGTCGGCTTCGCCTTTGTGGGAACAATGGGAAGCGTTGTATAACCAGGCGCTTGCGGAATCGCAAGATCAAGCGCAGACGTTTTTTTCGACCCATGAGGAGGAAATGCTGGAAGGCACCGAGGTGTTGTGGCCCGAGGTTGAAAGTTATCTGCATTTGATGCAAATGCGCGTCAGCGATGGCCCGGCGTATTTTGATTCGGAAAAACAGAACGAACCACTCAATCCCGAAGACTGCATCTTCCGTGAAGAATGGTTTCGGTCAATTCCCCTTGTCACACCGGGTGGAAGTGTTTCGGGAAGCAGTGGGAAAGCGGGAGAGCGGGAACCCGATCCGGTGTATGCGGCTGTAGACCCGTCGATGGGTGCATCGTCGCACAAGGGAGATCCGTCGGCGATTGTTGTGGGTGCGCAGAGGCCGGACGGATGCATCGATATTCTGGAAGCCGACATCGCCAGGCGGCATCCCGATGCCATCATGGAAGCCTTGTTCCATTACCACGAGCGCTACCGCTTCACGCGTGTGGTGGTGGAGACGGTGCAGTTTCAGGAACTGTTCAAGGACCACATCATCAGGGAAGGAGCCCGACGCGGATTGTATCTGCCGATAGAAGGCGTGCGTCCTACCAGCGACAAAATTCTGCGTATCACCAAACTGCAACCGCACATAAAAAACGGTCTGATTCGTTTTGGACCCCATCAGGCCAACTTGCTGAACCAACTCAAATATTTCCCCAAAGCCGACCACGACGACGGACCCGATGCACTGGAAATGTTGTTTAGCCTGATTCAATCCGGCCAGCAGGGTCCCCGCGTCCGAAGTTTGGGAGTATGAAACTAAAAGCTTATCTACACTGAAAACAGGAGGAACGCAAAATGAACAAATCCAGTATACAGTCCGGCCGCATTGACTCTGCCATCCCCTGGTACAAACGGCGCGCGACCTGGCTCGCCATCGTGTCGCTGGTACTTGCAGTGATCGGATTCGAAGACCCCGACCTGGCAGGACGCGTTGTACAAATTATTTTATCCTTTTTATAAGGAGGGAGCCATGAAAGCCATGACGATTCTATTGCTGGCCTGCCTGTTTGGAGGATGCGCCTATACGGGCGAGTCGACCGATATCGATTTATTTTCTTCACAGAATTACGGAGGCATCCTGAAGGCGCGGTTCGAGGACCTGGAAGGCCGGCAATTCGACATCGTGAGCGGAAAAGATTTCAAGGACGTCGAAGCCGAAGTGAAACTGGGCGAGATGGAAGTGTATTTCAAAGCCAGTTCCTCGGTGGGATCGACTGGACAACAAATCTCCGGCGAGACCCTGAAAGGCATGACCAGCGCCATCGCCGAGGGTGTCACCCAGGGCCTTGCCGGCAGTATGACCGGCGGTGCAATGGATCTATTAGGACCTTAAGGAGTTATTAAGTTTCTACATTTCCTGATAGTTTAATAAATAAATTCGTCCATTCCTTTCTCGATAAGCCGCCCCGGCTTTTGGCCAGCCTTACAATGATCGTCTGCGCTTTCGGATTGACGTGGATGAACTGGCCCTTCAATCCTTCTGCCAGAAAGGTTCCCTGAGCATTTTCGGGGATCCACCAGCCATATTGGTATTCCTCTGAACTGCCGTCGGAGGAGTCTTTTCGTGTTGACAGATCAACCCATTGTTTGGGCACGATTTGTTTGCCTTTCCATTGACCCCGGTTCAAATAGAGTCTGCCGAACCTGGCGAAATCGACAGCCGTGGCGGCCATGCAACACCACATCTTTTCCAGTCCTCCGGGCAGATGGTCGAAATTGATGGATCCATCGTATTCCATCCCCAGCGGACTCCATAGTTTCTCCTGCAGGTATTGGGAGATGGATGTTCCTTCCAGTGCGCGCGACAATACCCAACCCAGCAAGGCGTACTCGCCGGATTGATAGCGAAACTTTTTACCTGCAGGTTGCGAGAAGGTCAGGCGTTTCAATTCATCCTCCAAAGAGGAGGTGTAATACAGGCGGGAATGGATTCCAAACGCGTTTGAAACCGCCGCGCTTTCGAGATAGTCCATACCGGTTGTCATCTGAAGAAGATGCTTGATGGAAAAACCGGTGTTCGCATGGCCTTTGAATTCTGGCAGGAAATCGACCATTGCCCGGTCCACCGAGTCGATATAGCCATCCCGTATCGCCATTCCTGTCAAAGCCGACAGAAAAGATTTTGCCAGCGAAAAGGACATTGACGTCGAACGCCTCGAATAGCCATCATAATATTTTTCAAAACGAATCGTGTCGTTTTGGATGATCACAAAGGCGAGGGTTTCTGTTTGTTCCAGCAAGTCCGGAAGGGATAGCTTTTCCCCTTTGCGAAACTCAAAGGAAGCCAGGGATAATTCGTTTTCCAGGTTTTCTTTGAAGCGGAATGGAGTCGACGCGGCTTTCAGAATTTGGGAGGGAAACTTTTGGTAATCGTTGTTATCGGGAAAATTATAATAAACGATGTTGCCCAGAGTGGGAAAGGCGAAAAACAACGAAAACAGGATCGCTGACGACAAAAGGCTTGGCCAAAGAAACTTGCTTCTCATGGTTATAAATTATACCCTTTAGATAAGAAACCTGTTTTAAGTTTATTTGAAAACTGCTATCAAATTTTAAAAAAATAAGGTTCATGACTAGTTAACGTCCTCCAAAGAGGGCTAAAATGTAGTTATGAAGCGGCGAAACCCGATTTTAAAACGCGCCCGAATTTCGACCAAGAAATTTAGGGAACTTTTGAGGTACTT
>JACAVV010000037.1 GCA_024648695.1 Nitrospina sp. | reverse complement strand
CCAAATCCACTTTTTATTTGCATCTTAAAGAGTGTGAGTTTAGGTTTAATCATAGAGATCAAGATCTCTATAAATTGCTACTAAAAATCATCAAAAAACGACCTCTTAACTAGTCTTGTACCTAATTATAATATAGCATTTAATAATTTAAAAGTTGAGTTGGTCGTCTGTCATTTTTTTCAAAGTGAACCTCATTTATGAATCATTAGGCCCGAATGGAAGGAAAATTGAAAACCCCCGGGGGGGGGAACAAAAAGCCCCCCTGATTAAGAGAAAGTTCTTTTTCTACAAAATCAGGAGGACGGATGAAGGTCTAGAGAATCAATGCTAATAATTAATAAGTCGGCATGGCGGTGTCGACTTGTTCGGCCCATTCGAGGATACCGCCTTTCATGCTTTTAACGTTTTCGAAGCCGATTTCCTGAAGCGCTTTGGCCGCTTTCATACTGCGGACGCCGGCTTTACAGTGCAGGACGATTTCTTCGTTTTTCTGTAATCCATTCAGTTTTGAAGGATCTTTTTCCTGAATGATGCCTAATGGAATCAGGGTCGCGCCTTCGATATTGCAGATATCGTATTCGCTGGGTTCGCGAACGTCGATCAGTTTGAAATTTCGTTTTTCATCCAGCATCGCTTTGACGGCATGGACATCGATTTCCATTTCAGGATCGACCGCTTCTTCCTCGCTCGCTTGCGGGATTCCGCAGAACTGTTCGTAGTCGATGAGTTCGGTGATGGTCGGATTCTCTCCACAGATCGGACAGTTTTTATCCTTACGCAGTTTCATTTCCTGAAACTTCATCTTCAAGGCATCGTATAACACCAATCGCCCTACCAGTGTATCACCTTTCCCCAATATGAGCTTCAGGGCTTCGGTGGCCTGCAAACACCCAACGATTCCACATAAGACGCCTAACACTCCACCTTCGGCACAACTGGGAACCAATCCGGGAGGGGGCGGTTCGGGGTAGAGGCATCGGTAACAAGGCCCTTCCTTGGAGTAAAATACGGAGGCTTGACCATCGAAGCGCAGAATACATCCGTAAACATAAGGCTTGCCCAAAAGGACACATGCGTCATTTGCGAGGTAACGCGTCGGGAAGTTGTCCGTTCCGTCGACGATCACATCGTAATCCTTGAAAATGTCCATCACGTTTTCGGAACTGAGACGGGCATTGTAGGTGACCACGTTGACGTCTGAATTGATATCGGCAATGCTGGCTTTAGCGGAATCCACTTTCAACGTTCCAACGGTGGATTCACGATGAGCGATTTGTCGTTGTAAGTTACTTTGATCGACTACATCGAAATCGATCAGCCCCAGGGTTCCCACACCGGCGGCGGCCAAATACATTGCGACCGGCGAGCCCAGTCCGCCTGTGCCAATGCACAGCACTTTGGAATTACAAATTTTTTCCTGGCCTTCCACCCCCACTTCCGGCAAAAGCAAATGGCGGCTGTAACGGCCGATTTGATCTTGAGTAAGACTCATCAGTACACCCCAAATAATGGTTATTGCTTTTCTACTTGGATGCTATTCTATCAAAATGGATTCATGCTCTCCAAGGGTTTATCTGTTCATCGCCTTTCCCGTTAATTGGCTTCCTTGAAAGCCGCTTCCAGTCCGGTGACGGCGCCTCCGATGACGCGGTTTTCGAAACAATAGGACAACCGGAAATAACCCGGCGTTCCGAATCCGCGGCCCGGCACCGCCAGCACCCGATGCTTGGCCAAAAGACGTGTGAACTCCACTTCATCCTCTATGGGGGCCTTGGGAAACATGTAAAACGCGCCTTGGGGCCGCACCACCTCATAGCCAATGTGAGTCAATTCTTTATACAGAAAATCCCGCTTTCTTTGGTATTGACCCACATCGATGGTCACCGCCTGAACACTTTGCACGGCGCGTTGAATGAGCGCGGGCGCGTTGACGAATCCTAACACCCGGTTGCAAAAGATCAGGCCTGCCATCAGGTTTTCTGCGTCCTCACAATTAGGACGGACCGCCACAAATCCGATGCGCTCACCGGGAACGGCAAGATCCTTTGAATGACTGGTGATGTATATGCTGTTCTCGTAAAAATCAAAAATGTTATGCGCCACCATGCCATCAAAAATAATTTTTTTGTAAGGGTCGTCAGAGATCAGATAAATCGCTTTGCCTCGCTTACGGGACTCCTCCTTTAATACATCGGCCAAACCTTTCAGAGCTTCTTTGGTGTACACAACCCCCGTGGGATTGTTGGGAGAGTTGATGATCACCGCCTTGGTTTTTTCCGTAATGGCGGAATTCAGCGCATCCAGATCGAGCGTGAAATCTTCGCGTGTGGGAACGGCCACCGCTTTACCTCCATGATTGTCGGCATAAAAAAAGTACTCGACGAAATAAGGTGAAAACACGATGACCTCATCACCCGGGTCCAACAGGGTCTTCAAGGTAATATTCAATCCACCTGCGGCTCCGCAAACGACAACGATATCATCGGCTCCCAGTTCCACATTGCATTCTCCGGACAAGGCTTCCGCAACCGCTTGCCTCACCTGAGGGAAACCGGCATTCGGCATGTAGCGGTGGGTCCCAGGGCTGGTATCCTGTACCGCGGATATGAGCGATTGGTTCAGTTCCGGAGGCGGCTCCATGACCGGGTTGCCGAGGGACAAATCGAAAACATTTTCCTCGCCGTATTGCTTTTTGAGTTGAATACCTTCTTCAAACATTTTGCGAATCCAGGAGGATTGCTCCATAAATCCGCTGATTTTGCGCGATATCGTCATAGTTCGGTTCGACCTCAAACTGGTGGTAAAAATCAATCAATAGCATAACCACTACCTCGGCTCAAAGGTTTTTTAATGGTATAGTAGAATTTTACAACAAATTCCAGGCCGCTACCTCCCCTGAGGCTGGATTGCCCCCTGGCAATAGCACGAGAAAGGACTCCATGAAATTTTTTATCACTTGTATCTTCGCGACCCTATCCATTACAGCTTTCAATATTGCTAGCCCCTGTTTTGCTTCATCTGAACCAGAAACAAAAATAGAGTCCTATCCCTTCCATAAAGCGGCGCAATCCGGTGACCTGGAAAAAGTCAAAACCCTGCTTGCTCATGGAACCGATGTGAATGCAAAAGATTCCGAGCAGTTGACCGCTCTCCATTGGGCTGTTTTTCTAAAACAGGATGCGATGGTTGAACTCCTGATAAAAGAGGGTGCCGACGTGAATACTAAAAACGTGTACGGTCAATCGGCCCTGCACGCATTGGCAAGCGATGGACACAGTGAGATAGCTCAAAGTCTCATAAAAGCGGGAGCCGAGTTGGACAGCCGGGATCAGTTTGACAGTACACCGCTGGAGATTGCCGTGGGCCGCGGACTAAAGGGCATCGCGCAACTACTCATTCAAAACGGCGCACGATTGGATTCGCACAATGGACCCGATGGCGACACCCCTCTGCACGTTGCGGCCAAAAAGGGTCTCACAGACATTGCCGTCCTGCTAATTGAATCGGGTGCCGACCTTCAAGCCAAAAACGAAATCGAAGCAGCCCCTTTACATCTTGCGGCTCATTCAGGAGCCAGGGAATTAGTGGCCTTACTGATCACAAAAGGCGCTAAGGTGGCCCCTACAGATAACAACGGTCAAACGCCCCTGCACGCATTAGCTTACACCCCTCATAAGGAGATCGCACAACTATTGATCGCAAAAGGCGCAGACCCAAAGACGCAGGATCAATTCCAACGGACCCCGCTTCACCTTTGTGGTCTGAGTGGACAAAAGGAGATGGCTGACTTATTCATCGCGGCAGGAAACGATGTCAATGCAGTACAGGCCAACGGAGATACGACCCTTCACCTGGCGGCTAAGTATGGGCATTTGCCTGTCATCACCTTGCTTTTGGAAAAAGGGGCAAAAAGCGATATTCAAAACAAGCAGGGGAAAACTCCATTGCAACTTGCCGAGGAACAGAAAAGTGCTGAAGCTGTAAAATTACTTCAAAACCCTTAGCCGGCATTTTTAATGAGAAAAATAATGAGGAAGGCCTTTAGGCCTTATTTTTTCCCTTAATCCTCACCCTCCAGGAGAGAGGGTGTCTTCTTTTCTGTAACGGAGGTTATTTTAAAATTCAACAGGTTTTCAGCAAGCGGATCTATTTGAGAATGATGTAAAATTATCTATCCAGCATTTTCAGTATGGAATTGAGGTCTTGTTTGAGTTTTTTTTTCCACGCAAGAAACTCCTCGCGGTTGTATGCAAATTCCAATTGGGCGGAGTTCTTTTTTGATTCTTTCAGTTTCTTTTTTGCCCCGGCGATAGTAAACAGTTCGGTGTAAAGAAGACGCTTGATCTCCAGGACCATTTCGATGTCTTTTTTCTGATATAAACGCTGACCGGATTTGTTTTTTGAAGGTTTCAGGAAATCAAACTCATCTTCCCAATACCTCAGAACATGTTGCTCCACTTCTACGATTTCAGCAACTTCTCCAATTTTAAAAAATAGTTTGTCAGGTATGGACGGGCTCATAAGGGAGTCGGTTGGTCTTTTCCAATAATTGCTTGCTGGGTTTGAAGGTTAAAACTTTTCGGGGCTTGATTCTTACAGGTTCGCCGGTTTTCGGGTTTCGGGCCACACGTTCGGCTTTACTGCGCAAGTTGAAACTCGCGAAACCCACGATTCTCAAATTCTCACCTTTTCCCAGGACGCTTTTCATTTCATCAAATACGATTTCAACCGCCTGCACAGCCTCTTGCCGGGTGAACCCTACTTTTTGATAAACTTCTTCAATGATATCTGCTTTAACAACCGTTTCAGTCATATTCCATTTCCAATTTTATGATCGATAATTAAAAAAATAAGGGAAAAGTTAATCCTTCTTTTCATGTTGCGCGTTGGCTTCTTCAATAATCTTCTGAGCGATATGTTCAGGGACATCGTCGTAATGAGAAAATTCCATCGCAAAAGCGCCACGGCCACCGGTCATCGCCGTCAAATCGGCGGCGTAATTCAATACCGATTCCATGGGGATATGCACCTTCACCGTCTGGTCATCCTCATTCGCATCAATTCCCAAAACCTTGCCCCGTTTGGAATTGAGATCACCGATCACATCTCCAATGAATTCGCTCGGCACATTGACTTCCATTTCCATAACCGGCTCCAGAAGAATCGGTTTGCAATCCAGTACCCCTTTTTTAAATCCAAGAGAACCCGCTATTTTGAAAGCCATTTCGGAAGAATCCACATCATGAAAGGACCCATCGTACAAGGCTACCTTTACATCCACCATGGGGTAATGGGCAATCACACCTTGCTCCATAGCTTCCACGACTCCTTTTTCAACAGCAGGAATGTATTGCCTGGGAATGGCACCACCCACAATTTTGTTTTCAAATTCGAAGAAAGCACCCTTCGCTGTCGGTGAAATTTCCAACCAGGTATCTCCATACTGACCACGGCCACCGGTCTGTTTTTTGTATTTACCCTGCACTTTGGTGGAACCGCGAATGGTCTCCCGGTATGGCACCTTCGGCTGTTTGACATCGACCTCCACACCAAAGCGGCGTTTCATTCGCTCCAGAATAACATCCAGGTGAACTTGCCCCATGCCGGAAACCAATAATTCATTGGTTTGTTTATCCCGTTCCACTTGCAAGGTGGGGTCCTCTTCACACAATCTTGCCAGGGAATTACTGATTTTTTCTTCATCGGCCCTGGTTTTGGGAACCATCGCTCTTGCCATTACGGGATGAGGAAAGTTGATTGGATCAAATTGCACCGCGTTGTCCTGCACACTGAGGGTGTCTCCCGTGGTCGTTAATTTTAACTTGGCTACCGTCCCAATATCACCTGCAGATATCTGGTTGACCGGTATTTGTTTTTTGCCTTGCAAAGCAAAAAGTTGCCCCACTCGTTCACTGGAATCTTTGGTCGAATTGAAAACATTTGAATCGGCTTTCAACACTCCGGAAAACACTCGAAACAAAGTTAACTTCCCTGCATAAGGATCTGCCACGGTCTTGAACACCAAACTTGCAAGCCCAGCCCCATCACCCGCCGAAATTTCCGTTTCGCTGGAATCCTTAACCGCTTTAGCTTGCAAGCCTGCTCGCTTATCCGGCGAAGGCAGGTATTCAATGATGGCATTATTCAGCAGGTCGATTCCCACATTCAAGGTAGAAGACCCGCAAAATACCGGAATCAGATCGCCATTGGCGATACCTTTTTTGAGTCCGGAAGAAAACTCCTCCTGGCTCAACTCACCTGTTTCCAGATATTTTTCCAGCAGATCGTCATCCGCTTCCGCCACATTTTCCACCAGTTCCGCCCTTGTTGTTTCCAGTTCATCTGCCATATCTGTGGGAACGTCCGCCTGCTTACCCACGCCCTTACCCCCTTTTTCATAACTGAAAAATTGGTTATGAACAATGTCCACCAAGCCGGAGAAATCTTCTCCATTGCCTACCGGAATCTGGAACAGGGCCGGATTCTTTTTAAACTTTCTCTTGATAGATTCCAGAATGGTAGCCAAATTGGCCCTTTCATGATCCATCTTGTTCACAAAAACGATGCGCGGGATATTTTCCTGGTCGGCCCATTTCCATACCTTTTCGGTATAAAACTGTACACCCTCGTGAGCGCTCACCACCACCACGGCCCCGTCCACCACCCGCATGCAGGCAGGAGTATCGGCAATGAAATTACTCGAGCCCGGAGTATCGATTATATTGATCTTGTTTTTGTTCCATTCAAAAAAAGCGATGGATGCATTTATGGAATGGCCACGCTTCACTTCGTCCGGGTCGTAATCCATAATGGAGGTCGTATCGCCCACCTTTCCTAACCGATCAGACGCTCCCGAATCAAAAAGCATCGCTTCTGCCAGGGAAGTTTTACCGGCACCCCCATGACCTATGAGCCCAACATTTCGAATTTGATCCAATTTATAACTTTTCATTAGCGACCTCTTTCTATGGGAAGGTGGTACCCATTCGCCCGCCCGGACGTTTCAACGGGGGGCAACCATCCTGTTAAACAATCCTCCACGGGTGAATTCGCTTTGCCAGGGAATGCATTCATACCATGATAGCTTCTAACTTTTTTACTTTTTGATAAATCGTTCCATAAAATGATGGAAACAGTTTAAACACTTTATAGGCTTCATCCACGCCCAAAGCAAGGGCATGAACCTCTTCGGTCTGGGCAACTACGGTGGCTGTCCTGGGTATATTTTTAACCAAAGCAATTTCTCCCAAAACATCACCGACCTTCAGAATTGCCAGGACTTTATTTTCATTTTCTACCCGAACCTGGCCAGACAATACAATATACATACAGCGATCCCGGGCACCTTTTTTAATGATCTTCTCATTTTTAGACCAGTGGACCATTTTCCCGAATGCAAGAAAAGCAATCAAACTGGGACTGATTATATCGTTGTAATAATTATTCAATTTATAAAAATCATCCTGAATCTTTGGCAGTTCCAATTTCTTGTAAAACCGCTTTGGAATTTTCAGAACGGTTAAATTGGAAAGCGCCTTGACGGTTGCCCGGCGACGGGGATCGTTGGTCGAAATAGCAAGTTCTCCAAAAAACTTGCCCTTCTCATAAATGGCCTGCGAAACCTCATCAATGATCACCTCAGCAAAGCCATCCAGAATCACATAAAAACTGTCGCCTATCTCATTTTGGGAAAAAACCATTTCATCCGGATCGAACCGTTCTACCCCGGAGTGGCTCAGCATATCCATTAACCCCTTTTCAGAGACCCCGTTGAACAAAGGCACTTGCTTCAGGGTTTCTATCTGGGACACTTTGGAATGATGCCCTTCGCTCAAAATGGAAATGGTCTGCCCCTCTTTGGCAAATTGAAATTTTTTCTGATTGGTTGGAGGATCGCTATGCTGGTGAACCAGGCGAACTTTTTTCAAAATAGACTGAGGCATTTTGCTCAGGGCTTCCAATTCGGTATGTAGAATGCCTCCGCCAACTTCGTGGATGATCAGGTCTGCATCCCAAATAAACCCCAGGAGGGAATCCCGGCGATTTTTCGTTAGCAAACCCTGTTCGTACCAGGATTGCAGTTTTACCAGATCGTATTTTGTGTCGCCCGAATGGCTGATGGATTTGTTGTGTCCATTTTCCTTATAAGTCAGGACAAAACGGCCTGCGGGTATGGAATGCAAAGAATAATCAAAAGTAAAATAAGAGTTTTTGAATCCAGGTAACTTGATTTTCTTATTGGGTTCCACCTCAAGAAAATCCAGAAAGGATTCGATCATCTCCAATGGAAAACATGTCAGAGCTTCGACCTTTCTTAGAAAGCTGTCGAATATGATTCGAGAAGAAATCACCTTGACCCGTTCCCCATAAAGAATTTTTTCAATCAAACCTATATCATGGTCAGAATGCACGTGAGTCAGAAAAACATATTCCACATCATTTTGCGTGATTCCATATCCTATTGTTTCTATAGCCGAATCGTGCAAGGCATCGACCATAATGCCCTTGCCCTCGGTCCAGGCAATCATGCAACTGTTCTTCCTTTGCGGAGCAAATCCGGACCCCACACCCATGAAGGTGGCGCCCATGAAAGGTTTTTTTATAGGCTGAACTTGAACCGGCTTGCGGTGGCGATCCAACTTGCTGATATCCACCTGGCATTTGAGCTGGTTGCGCTCATACACATCGAATTTGGAAGGTTGGGTTTGGACGATTTTAAGCTTTTTACGTTTATCCTTTTCGCCATGAATGTAAATCACCCCGTTCTCGTCAAAAATATTGAACTCAATTATTTTCTCAGTAAACGCTTCCCGGTCCTCTTCCCTGGAAAGTGCAAACAGGTCCATTTCATTTTTTAACTGAGCACACAGGATATAATTTTTTGCAAAATCGGAAGAAAGGTCTGAGCCGTTTTTCCCCACAAGCCAACGGTTCTTTTTCAAGAGATCAGAAAAGTAACCTTTAATACTGCTTTGGATCACACGGTCACTTTTTTGGGATTTCAATAAACTGTCAAAATAATCCCGTAAAACTTTATCAACGGTCAACTCGTCAAGAAAACGGTTCATGCGTTCGGTTTTCTTGGCAGTGAACTCGTTTTTGACAGCCAGGGAACGAAACTGGGATCTTAATATCTGATGAAATTTGGGACCAAACAGGGTTTCATTCATGATCACATTGAACCGTTCCCGCTGGTCTTCAGTGCAATAAATAATGATTTTTTCGTTCTTGGGTTTTACAAACAAAAAACTGTAGACGATGAACTCGAAATCGAAATGGTTCCTGCCTTTGACAAAGGTCCGGATAGGAATGACATAGCGGTTGGGTAACTCATTCCTTTTATTGGCAAATTCTTTCACGATTCCAGGAGGGCACCCAAAAATGGTTTTACCAAAACCATTGACTTCCAAAACCCGAAAATTATGTCCCTTGATTATTTTGTAATCTTTTGCAACCAAAACGACCTCATTCCTGGGATGAACGTGGGGAAAAAATCAATCGTACCGGAGTTCCAGTAAACCCAAAAGTTTTTCTTAAGGTATTCGCCAAATACCGCTGATAGGAAAAATGAATTCCCTTGGGGTAATTGACGAAGCACCTGAAGGTTGGAGGCCGGTTTTTAACCTGCGTAGTATAATACAATTTCAGAAATTTCCCTCTGAACAGGCTCATCGGGTTTTTCCGGACTGCCCGTTCAAAACATGAGTTCAATTGGCCCGTCGGCACCTGTCTTGAATATTCTTTATACACTTCCTGAATTTTGGGAAACAACTTGTGAATCCCCTGCCCTGTTTTGGATGAAATCGTCAAAATAGGTGCAAAATCGAGGAATTTCAACCTGTTTTTTATTTGATCCAGCAAAAAAGAATAATGTTCCTCCTTGTTTTCGATCAAATCCCATTTGTTTGCCACGATCAAGCATGCCCGGCCCCGTTCATAAGCATATCCGGCTATGGTTGCATCCTGATCCGTCACCCCGGTTTTCGCGTCCAATAGCAACACCACGACATCCGCCCGTTCCATGGCTTTCAAAGCCATGATAACGCTAAATTTATCCAGCAACTGCCGGGTTTTTCCCTTTTTTCGTATGCCTGCGGTGTCTATTAAAATATAATGTTTACCTTCGGATATCAATGGTGAATCCACGGCGTCCCGGGTGGTCCCGGGTATGGGAGACACGATACAACGCTTTTTGTTCAGGATTTTGTTGATGAGCGAAGATTTTCCAGCGTTGGGCTTACCTATGATGGCCACACGAACGCTTTCTTCCGCCTCATCCAACTCGGTGAATTCCGAAAGTAAATCGACCACCGTTTCCATCAAGGAAACCACGCCATTGCCATGCTCTGCGGAAATAGCAAACGTGCGTTCCACACCTAATTGCGTGAACTCCAGAAACCCGTCTTCAAAATCATTGCGATCCAGCTTGTTAACAACCAGAAAAAAATCTTTTTCACTTTTTCTCAGCAACTGTATCACTTCGTGATCCTGCGGTTGCAATCCTTCCTTGCCATCGACCATAAACAGAATAATCGAGGAGGATTCCAGGGCAAACAAAGCCTGCTCCTTGATCTGCACCTCAATCTCATCCTGACTGTCTACATCAATACCTCCCGTATCGATCAACACAAAAGGTTTATCGAAAGTTTCGACACGAGAGTACATGCGGTCGCGGGTGACTCCCGATGTATTGTTGACGATGGCAGACCGGGTTCGGGTGATTCGGTTGAATAGCGTGGACTTTCCCACATTGGCTCTACCAATTATAGCGACCTGTGGAATTGCCATGCTAATTCGTCCCTGCTATATGGATGGTTCTCGTTCTTCGAGAAATTGATGAATGCCTTTGGCAATAGAATCTGCCAATCGGTCCAGGTAAGCTTCTGTCTTCAACCGTTTTTCTTCTCTATGATTGGTCATGAACCCCAACTCAACCAATATGCTGGGCATGGACGCGTCATGCAACACAAAGAAAGGGCCCTCTTTAACACCGAGGTCTCTCACTCCGGAATATTTTTTGGAAACGCCCGCATGCAGTTTCTTTTGAACACGGGCCGCAAGACGGGACGAGTCATTGATTTTCGTCGTGCTGATCAGGCTGGATAAAATATACTGCAACTGGTCATCATTAACCGATTGCACCAGTTCCCCATTCTCCCTGGCGGCGGTCTCCTGAGCCTGTTTACTCAATCCCTGCCCCAAATAATACGTCTCGATCCCCCGAGCGGATCTCCGGCTGGCGGCATTTGCGTGAATGGAAACAAACAAATCCGCCCCGATCTTGTTTGCAACATCTCCTCGTTCCTTCACAGGGATAAACGTATCATCTTCACGCGTGAGCACTACCTTGTAACGGTAGTGCTTTTCAAGGTAATTTTTAACCTTCCGGGACACTTGTAAATTGACGTTCTTCTCAAGCAACCCACTTTTTCCCTTGGCTCCATCGTCTTTGCCTCCGTGACCGGGATCGATTACAATCACAGGCACCCCAAGTTTCTTTTTAACTTTGGGTTTGGGAGTTGCTCGCACCGGCAATTGAACGGGAGGAGCCCCGATTACCAGGCTATCACTCTTCGACAATTGAAGTTTTGCGATTTGAACCGGAGGGTTTTGAGTTTCCCTATCCTTTGTAACCATCAGGGGCAAAACCGAAGTTTTCACAACGGGAGAAGATTTTTGCGGGTTCAGGGAAATTACTATTTTGGAATTTTCCTTATGCGACCGGACGCTCAGGTGACTGGCTGGATCCAGATCCAGAATCAGTTTGCTGGTATCAAAATTCTCCTGGCTCACACGAATATTTTCCAAGTGTTCATTTTCGATCTGAATCGAATCAAAAATCCCAGGCCCCATCTTGGCGGGTGAAAAACTCAATTGCACCCGGTCTGGTTGCCCCAAGCGCTTTTGAGAAATATTCACCGGACCACTGGTATAAATGGTAATTTGAGAAGTATCTCCCTCTTTCAAGTAACTGATTTTTTGCAAAACAGTGCGGTTATCCCGGGATTCTTCCAGAGTCAGCGCTTTTACCGATGTCGTTTTTTCTTTTGCGGATCGAACAGTTTTTTTCACCGCCAATGGATAAATTTGGCGCAAGCGTTTTTTCGCCAGCTTGAATTGGTCCCCATCCGGATAATCCAGCAAAATGGCTTTGAAGGACTTGCGGGCAGAGGAAAAATCCTTTTTTTCCAGGTAAATCTCGCCTTGATAAAACAAGGCGTCGTCGGCCAGGCTTCTCTTGTAGGGGGCTAATACAATCTTTTGAAAATAATTGAAAGAGGTATCCAGGTCGTGCCCATTTTTCATTTGACGGTAAAGATCGAAATGCAGTTTTCCAATCATAAAAACCGCTTTGTATTCTTCTTCTGTCCCTGGAAACGTGTCCTCCACCAACTTGAACTGAAGAATCGAATAAATCCATTCGTTCCGGTGCTTTTGTTTTTCCGGAGAATGTTTCAAATTGTAGTAGATGATTTTCGCTTGTTTGTATAAGCCTTCTGGGGAAAGGTTACCGCGCGCCCAGGTTTGGGAAACCGGTAAAAACTGGAGGAGAATCAAACACATCAACACAAGGCAAAGAATAATTTTTTTATATTCAACTGCCTGCTTTTGTTTCATCAATGGCCCGGAATGTGGAATCGTTTATATTTATAAATTCTAAGGTTGGATGCTGAAGGAAATTATTTAAAATCCCAGTTAAGCACTTAATTTTATTATACTTTTGACTATATCATTTTTTGAAAATGCGGTCAAGGAAAGCCCCGGAAACAATCGTTTTTATAATCCTTCCCTCAGACGCTCGGCCAAATAAACCGGAAGCCCCTCCTGCAAAATTTTTTGCTGGCAGGATTCGATATCATATGCAAGCCGGTGAAACTCCATAACACCCGATTCCGAATCGTATTCAACAAAACAAGCCAGCGGATTACCGTCGCGGGGTTGACCCAGACTTCCTACATTAACGATATAGCGAAAGCCAAGTTCCATCGTCATTTTTTGCGGATAAGAATCATTAACAGATTCATCGGCACTCTGGCTGAGAACCACGGGACGGTGGCTATGCCCAACAAAGCAAACGGGCGTTTGAAAGTTTTCAAAATTGACCAGGCCATCAAAACTGGAAACAATATAATGCCAATTATAAGGTTCATAAGGTGAGGAATGGGCCAGGCACATGCCATCGAATTCCTGAATGGCCACCAAACCTTCCAGGTATTCCCGGTTTTCGGCGCTCAACTGTTTTTGAGTCCAGAGGCAGGCTTTGTACGCATACGGATTGAAATATCTTAAATCCGTTTTGCCTAAAACGGCATAATCATGGTTTCCAGCCAGGGCAAGATCCGCATTTTCACGAATCCAGTCCACACACTCGTTGGGGTTGGCTCCATAGCCAATGGAATCGCCAAGACAAATTAATTTATCGTGCGGGATATCCTTGAGAACCATTTGGAACCGGTTCAAAGCTTCCAGGTTGGAATGCAGATCTGAGAAGATGACATAAATCATTTTCCAACAGGTCTCCAATCAGAAACATTTTCAGGAGGGAGCAGACTCCGCCAAATCTTTTTCCATCTCTTTTTTTGCGCGATCCAGGACGCCGTTAATAAAATCCGGGGAGTCTTCTGTACCATAAACTTTCGCGATCTCAACAGCCTCATCAATGGCAACTTTTACAGGCACGTCTTTACGAAACATGATTTCGAAAACGGCAATTCGAAGAATGTTTCTATCAATGATGCTCATACGCGAAAGTGACCAGTTTTCACTGCATTTTTGCAAACAGGAATCCACCGCTTCCCTCTGGTCAAGAATGTCGCGAACCAACGGAAACATGTACTCCTGGACTTCGGGAGTGCAAGGGGATTGGTCCAAAAAGGAGTCCAACTGCTCCTCAAGGCTCCCCTCGTTTAATTCTCCCTGATATAAAAATCTTAACGCTTGTTCTCTTGCGGTTCTTCTCTTTCCCATCAATCACCCGATTCAATATTTTTAAAAAGATTTGCCATTTCAATTGCGGCCATAGCCGTTTCCCAACCTTTATTACCGGCTTTTGTGCCGGCCCTTTCAATAGCCTGTTCAATAGTATCCGTCGTCAACACACCAAAAATAACGGGAACCTGCGACTCCAAAGCCAAACGCCCGAGACCTTTGGCTGTTTCACCCGCCACATAATCAAAATGGGGCGTCGCGCCACGGATTACAGTACCCAGGCAAACGATGGCATGGTATTTTCCAGATTCGGCCAACCGCCGTGCCACGGAAGGAATTTCAAAAGCCCCTGGCACCCGGGCAATATCAATATGTTCACCCTTGACCCCGTGCCGCTCAAGGGCATCTAACGCACCGTCAACCAACTTTCCAGTTATGAAATCGTTGAAACGGCTCGACACGATCCCTACTTTCAGGCCTTCGCCCGATAAGCTCCCTTCAATAATATTTGCCATCTATGATTCTCTTCACGAAATGTTTTTGATCAAGTGCCCCAACTTCGCTTGCTTGGTTTTGAGGTACTTGATATTCTGTTGTTTTGGAGGAATTTCAATTTCCACCCGTTCGTCAATGGTCAAGCCATAACCTTCCAGACCCACAATTTTTCTTGGATTGTTGGTCATTAGACGGATTTTTCCCAATCCCAATTGGCGCAGGATTTGCGCTCCAATCCCATATTCTCGCAAGTCGGCTTTAAATCCCAGGGCCTCGTTGGCCTGAACAGTGTCATGCCCCTGGTCCTGCAAAGCATATGCTTTAAGCTTGTTGATGATGCCGATGCCTCTGCCTTCCTGAAACAAGTAAAGCAAAACCCCCAACCCTTCCCGTTCGATCATTTCCAAAGATTTGCTCAACTGTTCGCCACAGTCGCAACGAAATGAACCGAAAACATCACCGGTCAGGCATTGGGAATGTACCCTGACCAGAGTCGGGACATCCGGTTGAATATCGCCTTTGACCAGCGCCACATGTAGCTGGTCCAGCATCATATTACGGAAAGCCACCGCTTTGAAATTGCCAAACTCGGTAGGCAGTTCGGTTTCGGCTTCTTTAAGCACCAGAGTTTCTTTTTGCAAACGATACTCCACCAAGTCCTTGATGGTGATCATCTTCAAATCATGTTTTTTTATAAACTCGACCAATTGCGGTACCCGGGCCATAGAACCATCATCATTCATGATCTCACAAATGACACCCGATTCGTTCAATCCGGCCAGGCGCGCGAGGTCCACACTTCCTTCAGAATGACCGGTGCGAACCAACACCCCTCCCGACCGCGCTCTTAAAGGAAATATATGGCCGGGGCGTACCAGATCATCCGGGGTAGTCTCTGGATCAATCGCTACTTGAATGGTCTTCGCACGGTCCCCTGCAGAAATACCGGTGGTCGTGCCTTCCTTTGCATCAATTGATACAGTGAATGCGGTTTCGAACCGGGAAGAATTTTTTCCAACCATCATTGGCAGGTCGAGTTCCCTGGTCCTTTCTTCCGTCAAGGTCAGGCATACCAAACCCCGACCGTGCATGGCCATGAAATTGATCGCCTCCGGCGTCACTTTTTCGGCGGCAATCATTAAGTCACCTTCATTCTCACGGTCCTCATCATCAACCACAACAATGATTTTTCCCGCGCGAACATCTTCCAGGGCTTCTTCAATTGTGCTAAACAAACCCGCATGAGTGCTGGTCATAGATATCCTTTTTCCTTCAAAAATTCCGGGGTGATGCCACCGGTGTTTCCACCCGGCCCCAATATGGTTTGGCAGGCTTTGATTACGTATTTCCCAATCATATCACATTCCAGATTAACCCGGTCACCGACTTTACGCTGATTCAAATTGGTGTGGCCAAATGTAAAGGGTATGATCGACACAGAAAACTGATTATTCTCGCAGGCGAACACCGTCAAACTGATCCCGTCAATCGCGATGGATCCTTTTTCGATGATGAACGCTCCCAATTCAGGTGGGTGTTCGAAACGGAATAATATTTCCCCGGACTTATGATCGATAGCGCGAACGGTTCCCATTTGATCGATGTGCCCCGACACAAAATGCCCACTGATTTTCTGATTTGGTGTAAGGGAACGTTCCAGATTGACTTTGGAACCTGTGTGAATATCATTCATATTGGTTCGGCTCAAAGTCTCGGTACTGAGGTCCACCTGAAACGTATTTTGAGAAAACTCGCACACGGTCAGGCACACACCGTTCACAGCGATACTTTCTCCCATTTCGAAATCCATAAACTCATCCGGGGTTTGAATTTCGAATCGGGCTTTCTGGTTTTGCCGCTGAACGGTTTTCACAGTTCCCACACACTGTACGATACCACTGAACATGCTTATAAATATCCTTCGATCAGGAAATCCCGGCCCACTGAACGGACGTTCATGTCCTTTATATTCAGAGCTTCTTGCAAACTTTTTATTCCCGGCCCGCCCACCACACCCGGAGCCGAAGCCCCTCCTATGATGAGGGGTGCCATGAACAACATCACTTTGTCGACAATGTTTTCTCTTAGAGCGCTGGCGTTGACCTGGCTTCCGCCTTCAATGAGGACACTGGTGATCCCCTGGCGGCCCAATTCAAGCATCAGTTGTTGTAAAGGGATTTCATTGTTTCTGCAATCGAAGTTCAATACAAGTACTTTTTTTTGACTCAAGGATTTCTTTCGTGGAAGGGGTAACCCTGTCCTGCTGGCATAAATCACCGTTTCTTCCCGGCAGTTTGCAAATACTTTAGCCGACAGAGGAATTTTGCATTCCGGATCGAGGACAACCCGCACAGGATTGCGTCCCTTTCTTTTTCCCAGCCGGGTCGTTAGGCTGGGATTGTCTTTCACAACCGTTCCGGCACCCACCAGAATGGCATCCACTTCATTCCTTAGTTTATGCACAAGGGCACGCGGTTGCGGACCTGTGATCCATTGCGATTCGCCCGTAGTGGTGGCGATCTTTCCATCCAGAGACATGCCGGATTTCAAATAAACGAATGGTGTGTTGGTGCGAATAAATTTGAAAAACACCTCATTGAGGCGCAGGCATTCTTTTTTCAAAATTCCGGAATGAACTTCTATGCCCATTTTCTTCAAGCGCCGAATCCCTTTTCCTGCAACCAAAGGATTGGCATCACGCACGCCCACGTATACTTTTTTAATTCCACTCTGAATGATCGCTTCGGTACAGGGAGGCGTTCTACCGTGGTGGCAACAGGGTTCCAGGCTAACATACATTTCGGCACCTCTGGCTTGAATTCCAGCTTGTTTTAAAGCTGAAATTTCTGCATGGGGTCCTCCTGCTTTTTTGTGGTAGCCCTCCCCGACAAGCCTTCCGTTTTTAATTATCACGGCGCCTACCATGGGATTGGGCCGTGTCTTTCCACGCCCTTTTTCAGCCAACTGCAAAACCCGACGCATGTATTGTTCCTGCTGGGTTTCTTTCGTTGCCAAAATTCAGAATCGGTTGGGGGTTATTAAAAAGGATTGTTTCGTGAATGTAGGGTCAGCGACCTTGCCGCAGAATATCCACCATATGCTTACGAATGCTTCCACGCTGGTAAACGATCTCTATACGCCGATTGGTGGCGCGGTTCTGGGCGGATGTGTTCGGCACTTTGGGCCTGTACTCGGCAAAACCTTCCACGGTCAACTTATTTGGAGGGAATCCGCTACTCACCAATTTACGAGCCACCTCACTTGCACGAGAAGCCGAGAGCTCCCAATTTGAAGGATACCGCTCGGTGCGAATAGGCGTGTTGTCGGTATGCCCTTCAATGGTCACGTTATAGTTGAACTGTTTCAAAAGGTCAAAAATCTGCTTTAACGTTTTATCACCTTCAAAGGTCACCCGTGCCTGACCTGGACGAAACAACACCAAGTCGGATATGGTAATAATGGCGCCACGCTCATCGGAATTGACCTCCACTTGTCCTGCCAGCTTGTTCTTGTAGACAAACTCTTCCACTTCAGAAGCGATTTCCTCTACTTCCTTCGCCACCATAGCGCCCACCTCATCGACAGCATGGATGGTTTTATCTTCCAGCAACTTGTTCTTGATGACATCCAGGCCTTCACGAGTCCCCGATTCGGGAATGACATCGGTTCCCAGGGCGGTCTTCAGGGATTCCTTGATCAGACGCCACTTCTCGTCTTCAATGGTTCCCATAGCAAACAGGAGAATGAAGAAAACCATCAACAGGGTCACAAGGTCCGCAAAGGTCATGACCCACGCCGGCGCCCCCTCTTCCCCCTCTTCCGCTTCCTCTTCTTCTTCCTCTTCCTGGGGTGCGGGAGGAGGGTCTTTTTTTGCCGCTTCCGCTTTAGCCATTCCGAATCACCTTCAACTGATGTTGATTGTTACTTGCCGCCTTTTTTACCGTCGTCTTTCTGAACCTTTTTACCCAGGGCCGCGTCCATGTAATTCTCCAATACGTCCTGCATAAATCTGGGATTAACGCCCTTGCGAATATAGGAGATTCCCTCAAGAACCAGATTCATTTCCAGGGTCTCTGTGGAACTCCTTCGTTTCAGTTTAACGGTCATGGGAATAAAAAACAAATTAGCCAACACAGCTCCATAGAATGTAGTGATGAGCGCCACCGCCATTTTGGGTCCAACGGAATTCACATCTGCCAGATCGGCGAGCATCTGAATGAGACCGATCAGCGTTCCGATCATCCCGAATGCCGGGGCGTAAGCGCCCATCGCGCTGAAAATTTCCCAACCGTCTTTATGGCTTTTCTGGATCTGTTTGATTTCGCGTTTCAACAGGCCGTTGACCGTAGCTTCGTCCTTACCATCCACCGTCAACTGCAATCCTTTTTTCAAAAACTCATTGTCGATGTCCTTCAACTTCGATTCGATAGCGAGAACGCCACCTTTTCGGGCCACGTTACAGATGGTGACCATCACTTCGATGAGTTCATTGAAATCGGATTTTTTAACAAAGAATACTTTCAGGAATAAACCGATCACGCGCATCAATTCGCTCAGCGGATAAGCCACCAAGGTCGCGGCGATGGTCCCTCCCAAAACAATCATCGCGGAAGGCGCGTTCCAGAAAAGGCCAAGTCCGCTGTTCAATAAAATCGAAACCAGAACGGCTCCTACCCCCGCGGCAATGCCTATAAGAGTCGCTAGATCCATTTAATCATCCTTGCTTTACTTTTATTGAACCACTAATGGGGTCCATTTTGTGAAATTTTAATATCTTGCTCAGGATGTCCTTGTTTAACAACGTCCCTTTTCTCAACAAGTTGATACCCGAATCGGAATAAATGTCCGAGGCCAGAACCATCCCCTCCGAAAGTGAGAACACGGTGCAATCGATGAGTTTTTCCCTGAGCGATTTATCCTGGGAATCGACATAGTCGCTCAGGCAACTCAACACCTGCTCGTCGAACCAAACGCCGCCTTGTGCCATCATCTTCTCCATCACCTGGCGCGGCGTGGATTTGGAATTCGCCTGCGCACTGTGATCAAAAAAACTGGCCGCAGATATGATACGCGAACCGATCGGAATACGGTCGCCGAATAATCCGTCGGGTGCGCCCGATCCGTCATAATTTTCGTGCAGGTGGCGGATAATGTCTGCCACCAACTCGAATCCGGGAAAACTTTTCAAAAGCATTTCACCGACCAACGGATGGTTGCTCACCATACGCCCCTTTTCTTCATCCAGCGCCAACTGCTTCTTTTCCTGAGTGGGCAGACTGACAATCCCCAACTCGTGCAGGCGGGCGGCCACTTTAATAGTATCCTTTTGCATATCAGTCAATTTTAATTTGCCCGCGATGAAAAGGGAAATTTGCGCAACCCGTTCGGAATGCCCCTTATGCTGGCTTTGCCTTAAATCGATGATATTAGCCAGCAAACCGACCGTTGAATCGAACCGACTCGACATCTCCGTCATCATGGTGGAAATTTGGGAATTCTTGTTTTCCAGTTGGGCGTTCAGATCCATCATCTCTTTCAGGTTGGTGTTCAGCCTGCTTTTGTCAGCTTGCAACTCATCGTTCAACACCGACAGCTTTTGATGGAATTGTTTGAGCCGGTCAAGGGAGTCTTCCAGTTGGCGATTCTTTTCAAACAAAGCGTCGTTGAGGTGGGCCACCCGCAAAACGTAACCGACCACGAACAACAATTCGCCTTTCTTGACTGGTTTGCTCAGAAACGAATCCGCACCAACTTCGCGTGCACGGGAGGCGTTGTCTTCCTCTTCATCATAGGCCGACATCAAAATCACGGCAGTACCGGGAAATTTTTCGCGGGTGCGGCGGCATACTTCGTAGCCATCGATACCCGGCATGTGGATATCGCAAAGGATGATATCCGGCGTGAGTTCCTCGATTTGTTTGAGTCCCGCTTCTCCAGAATCCGCTTCGTAAACCGTAAGTGCGTCCGTCGAAAACGATTTCGAAAGGATTTGCTTGACGATCATTAACTGGGACCGCTCATCGTCGATACAAAGGAATTTTTTCGATTGTGTGGCTATATCCAATGACAACCTCACTTAAGTTGACATCAATTTCTTCAATAAAAGGAGTAAAAACAAGTGATTATACCAGTTTTCAGGTACAATTGCACCGACTTTCAAAGAAAACGAATGCCAAGGTGAATGTTTTTTTGACCCTTGAGGTGATTTTCAAGTGAAATATAAAGGAAAGAGGATCAGTGCTTGGGAAAAGGTCGGCAAATAATTTTTTGCGCGGAGTCCAAAACGAGGCAAACTTAAATGGCAAAGGAATACCATAAAATCCAAAATGTCATTCAGAGGAACGGAGCGACAAAGAATCTCTGGTTATATCTTGCTCGCAGGCAAGATTTCGTTTCCCCTGTTGGCAATACAATTGCAGACAAACTTCAAAAGGCAGATGAATTTTATAGAAATCACAAAATCTCCAGAACATTCTCAGGCGGTCGACCCAGGGCGGCTTTACCATTAGCCACAACTATAGGCCTCTCGATCAAAATCGGATTCTCGACCATCGCTTTGATTAAATCGTCATCAGAAAGGGAAGTATTGGCAAGATCCAATTCTTTATACTCAGACTCCTTCTTGCGCATCAATTCTCGCGGCGACAGATTCAACAATGCAAGAATTTCTTTCAATTGATCCACCGTAGGAGGCGTTTTGAGATACTCAATAATATCAGGCGCGACACCCTTTTCTTCAAGTAAAGCCAGGGTCTGCCGGGATTTACTACATTTCGGATTGTGGTAGATTTTAATTGTCATAATAAATTCTCTTTATAAAATTGAGATGGAAAAATTTAAATCTTCAGGACACTACTGTCCGGGGAAATATTTAACATTGGGTTGATAGTCCAGTATTAAAAAATATTTCATTGTTTTTTAAGGAGTTACCTGTTTTCGATCCATGCTGTCCGGGAAAACCTGAATCTACATCCCCTGAAAGAGTTTTCTGAGATCGCTGAAAATCCTTATCAGTGTGGGAACAGGCATTTACAGCCATTTTAGGAGCTTATTCGTGCTGTCCGGTTAAAAAACAGCCCAATTAAGCCTCACGTTTTCAAAGAATATTTTGATTTTCCCCGGACACTAATGTCTTCAGGACAATTCTAACGCTTGTGTTCAAGTTCTTTTAAAAACCGCTCTTGAACAGTAAACAATCTGCGATCTGATTCGATTCGGGCGAAATGCAAATTGGAATCGTCCTTTTTAGCGCCGACTTCAATTTTACCAAGAGACGTGTCGTTGCTATCCAGAATTTCCAGGGTTAGGGTGGGATTGGAAAATCCAGTATCGATTCCTTCGGGTGCCGAGTCCAGCTGTTCCTGATACTCCAGGTTACCCAGCGTCCATAAAATGTCGTTGCCCTGGTGGGAATCGAATTTGGAATCTGGTTTGGGGTTGGTGAGGGACCATTCATCCCCTTTTTTGACCAACTCCATTTTATCGTTTGGACGCTGAAGGATGATTTTTGCAACCTTATCAATTTCGAAATGAAACAGTTTTTTATCTTTCAGGTCATGAAGGGAGCGGAAGATTTTATCTATGCTTTCTTTCTTCAGTATAAACACCGGAGTCTCACCCGTTCGGGAAGAAAAATAATGCGCTTTATCTTCGGTTTCGTTACCGACGCTGAAACCCAAAATCTTTTTATCCTTCGTTTCAAAACTCATTTCGCGTGAGGGTTGATCAAGCCCATAGGCGTCCAACTGTTTGGACTCGCCTTCAATATAGCCCACGATTTTGGCATCCTTCAAATCGAACAGCAAACTGCTGACCGTGGCTTGATCAGCTTTTTCGGTTCCAGGCGCTGTAATTTTCCAGAGTGCACCTTCCTCCGATCCGCGCTTCAATTCGATGGTCTCACCGGAATGTTTTAAAGAAACAGAAAGCACCTCAGGGTCCTCGAATCGAAACAGATCCTTATCCAGATAGTCGAGCGGATTGACCGTCAGTTTGTCATATATGCTTTTATCCAGAGTGATGATGTTTTTGGCGGTACTCCTCTTCGCAAACCAGGTTTCCTCTTTATCTTCGGATCCGATTAACAATTGTAGAGGTTTGTCTTCTCCATCCAAAGTGATATCCACTTGCACTTGCGGTTTATCCAGACCATAGCCTTCAAGGGATTTCGGGGCTTCTTCCACAAACCGTTTGGCATGAGTCAATTGCAGGGAATTCAACAACCCGTCAATTCCCGTCGCATCCCCTTTGGCGGCGAACCCTTCATGAACCATCCATCCATCAGTGTCTTTTACATACCGCGTAGTCTTACCGGAATATTGAATTTGAAACTCCTTAACTTTGGGGGTTTCAAAGTCGAGCACCGTTTTGTCGCGAAGATCATAAAGCGATTTTTTCCATTCGTCACCGGCCCCTGAAGTCAGCAACACCCGGTTCTGGTCTTTGCGCATAACATAAAAGCTATGCCCGATGGGGCTATTATCTCCCACCAGCACGTCGTAGTTCTTGCCATCCTTCATCTGGAGGGAAATTTTGAGAGAGGGTTCCTTAAGGCCATAGACGCCAGGGTCTTTGGGAGCCTCTTCAACAACACGCTTGAAAATGGCAGACTCCAAAGTGCTCAGGATGTCTTCTACCGCCAGGTCATCGCCATTGGCTTTCAGAGGTTTGATTAGCCTCCAATTCAAATCATCTTTTCGCTCAAGCACAGCAATCTCACCTGCATTTGTGACGGACACCTGCTGAACCTCATTTGAATCAATGGGCAGTATTTTTTCGGAAAGCTCTTTGGCTTTTTGTTTTTTTTCTTCTCCAGGAACTTCAACAAAAAAGAAGTAAAGGGCCAGGCCGGCAAACGCGACCAGCATCCATACAGTGCCTTTAAACTTCATAACGAACGCCTCCTCCACCAGACCTTCACCCCTGTAAGGATAACGATAACCGGAAACACCACCACGCCCAGCATAAAGATCATACTGCCCTGCGACGAAGTCAGTTGAACGGGACTCGACTTTCTTTCTTTCGCGCGAATGGCGATCAGGTTTTCCTCCTGAGCCAGCCAGGACGTGACATTAAGGAAAAAGTCACCATTGCCGGTAAAATTAAAATAGTTGTTGTTGGCAAAATCTGAGTCGCCAAACACCACAAGGGTTGCTTTTTCAGGTTTCGCAGAACCCTTCTCCTCACTCTCTTCAGGTTCAGGTTTTTCCCCTGCGAGCTTTTTAGTGGCTATGACTCCGATACTCACCGGCCCTTGCAAATCTTTACCCTCATCAAACTTTACCTTTTCATCAGTGATATCCATCTCCGCCCAACTGTTCTCACCCGTTTTCAATAGCTCCACCGTCTCGATACCGGGAGTGGACTTTGGTGTGATCGACCGAACCAGTGGAAAGATAGTGGCGAGGCCAAAGTCTTTGGTGATATCGTGAAAGGTATACTTTTGAATTATTGGAGCCGCAAAGTCGCCTCCAAACAATTTGGACAACGGGTCGATAACGACATCATTTTTAATCTCGATCCCCCAACTATCAAGGAAAGGTTTGAAACCGGAATCCACATCCGGATCCAGCAATAAAAACACCGACCCCCCCTGGTTGAGATAGGATTCGATGCCCTTGATTTCCTCGGGGAGCAACGGTTTCCTGGGGGAGTTGATGACCACCAGGGACGCCCCATCGGGCACTTTTCCCGATTGCAGTAAAAGCAGTTTTTCAACCTTGTAGTTGTCTTTTTCCAAGGCCTTTTTAACAGTGGAATAACCTTCTTTGCTGTTATCCTCAATTCCGGCCTCACCGTGGCCTTCCAGAAAGTAGATCGATTTCTTTTCATCAGTTATCACTTTGAGGAGTCCATTCGTCAAATTTTCTTCCGTCGGACTGGCAATTTTGGTTTCCTGCCCACCGCTTTCCAGAACCACGGTGCCATAGGTTGTGACCCCATAACGTTTGGTAATAGCAGGGCTTTTATCGGGATCAACAAATTCCAGGGACAACTTGTCCGATTGCGCCAGATATCCTTGCGCCAACAGATCGAACTCGTTTTTGGTTGGTGCTTCGGATTGAAAGAAAGCCGTCATTTTGACATCGCGAGGCAGGTTGGAAACTATTTTTTCCGTTTGAGCGGCCAGGGAATAAAGCTTGCCTTCGGTCAGGTCCAGTCGGTTTTTATGCCGGAAGGAAAGCATATTGATAAAGACCAGAATACCCAAAAAGACAATGACCATGACCGTTGTATTCAATCCATAAACAGCGGCACGGCCTTTAAAAGCCTCGCGGATGGCAGATTTTTCCACCCAGGCAAATACGGCCAGGTTTATTATGGCAATCAACAACAGGGTCAGGTTCAAATTCACTTTTGCAGGAACGACAATATAGAAAAACAAGGCGGTGAAGGCAAAAAACAAGCCCGTCCATCCCGCCGTGGGGGCAAAACGTTTCATTTATACAACTACCTCCATCTTTTGGAATCGAGAATCCGGTGCGTCAAAAACAGTCCGAACACAATAAAAGTGAGATAATAGATCACGTCACTGGAATCGATGATCCCTTTCAGAAAGTTTTCGAGATGATCGATCAGGGAAAGATACTCAAGCACGGCGCCCAGATTGGGTCCCGCGGATTGTGCACCCCAGCCGATGATCCACATGAAAAGCATGAAACCAAAACTGATCACCGCTGAAATAATCTGGTTATCGGTTAGGGAAGATGCAAACACACCAATCGAAATATAGCACCCGGTCATCAACAACAAGCCAAGGTATCCACTCACGATGGGACCGATCTCCGGTTCGCCGACCATCCAGAGGAACATGACTGAATAGGAGGATAACGCCATCATCAGGGCCACCACCAGAAAACACGCGAGGAACTTCCCCAGAATGATTTCCTTCAAGTGAATGGGAGACGAAAGCAAAAGAGTGATCGTCTTCGACTTCTTTTCCTCGGAAAAACTTCGCATGGTCACAATAGGAATCATCAGCAATAGAATCACAGCCATGTTTTGAAACGAAGGAGCGATGACCATATCGTTCAAATTCAATCCGATATTCATTCCCTGAATCTGCCCGGCCTGGTAACTTTGCATACTGAAAAACGCCAGGATGTTCTGAAAAATAAAACTGTACAGGACCAGAAATACAGTAGTCAGCACGTAAAAGATGGGCGATTGAAAAAACGATCCCAATTCCCTTTTTATAATCAGCAGTGTGTTTTTCACGAGGCCACCTCGCTTTCTTCGGTGGTCAGTTTTAAAAAGATGTCTTCCAGGGTCAGTGACAATGGACTCAATTCAACGATACCCCATTGATTGGAAAGCGCGAGTTCCGCCACCTTGTCCTGAATATTCGATTCCAGTTCGCATTCAATTTGAAACAGGCCATCATCCTCTTCGGTAACAGAAAGGATTTTTTCCAAACCCTTCAAACCCTCCACAATGCCAGGGGATGGGTTGCGGGGTTTAAACCGCAATCGTTCCGTTTTCCTCAAAGAGGCAGTAAGCCCTTCGAGCGAATCCACCGCGGCGATCTCACCTTCGTTAATGATTATCACACGTTGGCAGATTTGCGTGATCTCGGGCAAGATATGCGAACTCAATATGATGGTATGCGATTCCGCCAGTTCCTTGATCAGTTTGCGAATCTCAATGATCTGAATCGGATCCAACCCTGAGGTCGGCTCGTCCAGAACAAGAATTTTCGGATCATGAATCAAGGCCTGAGCTATTCCAACTCTTTGCTGGTAACCTTTGGAAAGTTTACCGATGATCCGGTGACCGACTTCCTTCAATCCGCATTTTTCCAGCACACGGTCTCTTGCCGACGCAACACTGGATTTGGCGACACCGCGAATCCCGGCAGAAAACGCTAGATAATCCGACACCACCATATCCTGATACAAAGGAGGGTTTTCAGGAAGGTAACCAATATTTTTCCGAATTTCCAGGGACTGCTCGAAAATATCGTATCCACAAACCCGGGCTGACCCTTCAGAGGCCGGCATAATACAGCACAATATATTCATCGTCGTGGATTTACCGGCTCCGTTCGGACCCAAAAAACCCACCACTTCTCCAGATTCCACGCTGAAATTCAGGCCCTTGATGGCCTGGCGCGGACCATAAAACTTGCTTAAGTTTTCTACTTCAATCATTCATTCACCACAAATCTGCATGAGTTATTGGAGTTAATACACTTGGGAATCAAGCTGAAAAACAGGTACGCTAAAGGGTAAATCACAATAAGGAATGTACAAAAATTAGCACAATCAAATTTTATTTTTCAATTAAAAAATTTTTAATTTACAGGAAACATTCATTCAGGTCAGGTACATTCCCAAAATCCACAGGGAATAAAAAATAAGGAAAACAAAAATCCAAACTCGCGTACGTAATCCGGGTAGTATACGCCCCTTTTTATCCATACCCTTGAAAATAAAAAGAAGTGTCGTGGTGACCCATCCCAAAAACCCAATTTCCCCAAGCAAAGCCCACATCGTGTAAGGTGGCCTTTCTTTAAAAAGTATTTCCAGAGCCTCTGCTTTTCTTTGTTCTAAGGAAACAGGGGGATCCTGTTGTTTATAGGGAGGCGCTTTCGCCATAAGCGTGGCGATTTTATCGTTGGTCCTGGCGATCCAATCCCTGCCTGGGGTGACCAGACTTCTGGAAGCGTAAAAGGATCCGCGTAATATTCGATAAAACTTTAAGGCAGTGGTGGGGTCTCCCGACTGCTCCGCTTTCCTTGCCTGGTTCCATATGCCTTCGGCGGCCTGATTGGTAATCGGGCTGAAGGGAAGGTACCACCGTATAGCGCGGTCAAAATGACGCACCGCTTCTTCGGCGTTATTTTTTGTAACCCAATTCTGCGCTTGGTACAGTTCGCTGACCGAGCCGGAATAAATTTTGATCAGTGTGGATAAAAGGATTATGGCCAGGGCAAGCCAGTAAAGGTTAAAAGAGTTTTTAGTTTCTGGAATGGAGGTAGACTTGTTTTCCATTTTTTGATGCGGACCGGTAGATGGCAAAAATCAACTCCAAAGCTTTCAAGCCATCTTCACCGCTGGACAGTCCGGGTTCGCCGGTTCGCAAATTCCGGATCAACTCTTGAACGCCGCCGATAAACGGGCTTTGATATTTTTTAGGAGATGGGAAGGAAACCTGCTCCAACTCTTTGAATCCTGTGAAGCGGTTGCTTTTTCGGGTCAGGTATAATTCGTGTCCCGAGTTGCCAATCAGGATTCTTCCTGCGGATCCCTGGATATCCAACTCGAAGCCAAAGTACCTTCGCCCACCACCCCCTTCAATGAATCCCATCGCACCGTTCTTAAACCGCATCATTCCCCACGCAGTTTCTTCGATGTTTTTGGGTCCATTGGGACGATTTTCGTGACCCGACACCCAGTCGATGTCACCCCCCAGATAATATAGCAAATCCACCAAATGTGTACCATCATGAAACATAGGTCCCCCCCCGTAAGTCTCTACCGGAAGTTTTGGCGGCGATTGCGAAAGCGCGTGGCCGATAATCGTACGAACCTCACCGATCTTTCCGGACCGTATCAATTGCCGCGCTTTCTGGTAATGCGGATCCCATCGCCGTTCGTGATTGATAACGAGAGGAACGCCATTTTGGGCACATAGTCGAACCATAGCCCGTCCTTCCCGAACACTATGAGCGATGGGTTTTTCGCAAAAAATCCCGCGGACACCCGCCTTCACGGCGGCTTTAACCATTGGGGCATGCAGGTGGGTCCAGGTGGCGATACAAACGATGTCCAACGACTCGTTTCGCAACATATCACTGAAATCCGAATACAAATTGTCCACCCCCCAAGTATTCCCGAAACGCATCAAACGTTTTTCATCGATGTCGCATCCTGCAACCAACCGGGCCTTCTTAAAGGCATGAACACCACCTGCATGGGTACACGGTTTACCGCGTAGAGAGTCCTCTTCCAAAAGACTACCGATCCGACCGCATCCGATCAACCCCACTTTAAAGGTCTTCATAGACCTGTGAAGCTTGACGTATCTTAAAAATACCTTTCACGTTCAAATCGAACAAGTCATTCATTTTGCAGACCCATTCCGATCGCTAAACCGTTTCATCGAGAACCTGGTCCCCGATGGCACCGACTTCGGAAGAGACTTCGCTGATTTGCTCGTCGAACTCCTCCAATCCCTGATAAATTTTTCTTAACCGCTCATCAGGAATCTGTTTGATCTCTTCGTTGGTTTCGCTATCTACGATTTTTGTGACAATCTTTTTCGTTTCAAAATCGTAATCGTATTGAACTTTTCGGTCCGCTTGCTGACCGGAAATTTCAACCGTATCCTCACCGAAAACTTGAGCAATACTCGCTTCATCCTGCGCATTCGAAGAAGATCCGTTCTCTTTCGATATATCATCGGATACGAGCTTAAGAATCGGGATTTTCTCCGGGTCCGCAGAGATCTTCGAATAGGAAGAATTCTCCGTGGAGTGTAGGCCATCATGGCTGACGGGAGCAAATCCCTGGTTTTTATTAAAGCCGACATTCAGGCTCTGTGGAAAAATATCGAAACTCATATCATTTCCCTCCTTGGTGATGATTGGGTTTTGAATTTATTGTTTATCATCCTGTTTTTGAATTAACCCTGTAACAGGGTCAATACCGACTGTGGAATCAGGTTCGCTTGGCCAATCATGGATGAAGCCGATTGAACCAGGATTTGGTTTCGCGTTAAAAACGCCAACTCCTCCGCAACATCCGTTTCGCGGATAGTTGATACCGCCGATGTAAAATTTTCGACATTGACCGCATGGGTCCGGGATGTACGCGTCAACTCATTTTGAGTAGCACCCACCCGCCCCCGAATATCAACCAAAGTCTGAATGGCGCCTTGCAGGGCATCCATGGAATCCAGGGCTCCTTGCTGGGAGGAGATGTTGGAGTTATCCAATCCCAACCCAGCCGCGGTCACGGAAGTGATGTCCAATTGTTCGTTCAGATTGACCCGGTCCGTAATATCGGTGGTCACTCCTGTTTGAATAATTATTTCATCAGAAGCGTCCGCCGCCAGAGTTCCGTCGATCAACTTTTGTCCGTTGAACTCGGTCGTATCTGCGATGCGGTCGATTTCCGTCAACAAGGCATTGTATTCCAGTTGAATACTGTCACGCTCCCGTTGAACGATGGTTCCCGTTGCCGCTTGCGATGCCAGCTCCCGCAAACGAATCAACATACCGGCCGTTGCGTTGAGGGCTCCTTCTGCGGTTTGAATCAGGGAAATACCATCATTAACGTTTCGTGAAGCCTGTTTCAAGGCCTGAACATCCGCCCGTAAGGTTTCCGTGATTGCCAATCCGGCTCCATCATCCGCCGCGGTTCGAATCCTGATTCCCGAGGAAATCCGTTCAAGGGATTTACCCACCATCGAGTTCGAATTTCCCAAATGCCTTTGGGAATTAATGGATGAAATGTTGGAAAAAATTCTAATTGGCATATTGTTTGTCCTCCAAAATCTGGATTAGCTCGGTTATCCAATTCATAAGATCATCTCCATAAAGATTACTGTAGTAATTGAAGAACCGATTGCGGGAGCAGGTTGGCCTGCCCAACCATAGCCGTAGCGGCCTGCACCAGAATCTGGTTTCGAGTGAGTAACGCCACCTCTTCCGCAATGTCGGCATCCCGAATGGCGGATTCCGCGGCGGACAGGTTTTCAATCGAAATGGACAAGTTGGCAATGGTTCGTACCAACCTGTTTTGAACGGCGCCCACTTTACCACGGGCCGATGTTACCTGCGACAGGTAGTCATTCACCGCTTCCAGGGTTGTCAATGCTTCCGCCGCCGCTGTGATGGATAATTCTTCCAAACGGGTGCCAACCGTAACATTATTGGCTGTAGTGTTGGGTCCCACGGTTAAAGCGGAGGCAGTGATCGGAGTCAGGTTGACCTCCGTATTCAAATCGATTCGGCTGTTTGCCGTATTATCGATACCGATCTGAATGAGGATGTGTTCATCGGCGGGCACGGTTGACGCTAAAGAACCATCAATGAGAGGCTGACCGTTAAATTCGGTAGTAGCCGCAATACGGTCAATTTCCCGGCGTAACGCGTCGAATTCCAATTGGATGGTTTGACGTTCCGTGGATCCAACGGTACCGGTGGCCGCTTGCGAGGCCAATTCCCTAAGGCGGATGAGAATGTTCGATTGTTCGTTGAGGGCACCTTCTGTAACATTGATCAAAGAAATACCGTCACTGGCATTCCTTACCGCTTGCCGCAAGGCGCGGATATCAGAACGCAGAGCTTCGGAAATAGCGAGTCCCGCCGCATCGTCTGCACCCCGATTGATTCTTATACCGGAAGAAATTCTTTCGATTGAGGTCGAAAGCCTTTCGTTATTGATTCCCAATATTCTCTGGGCATTGAGAGAGGGAATATTGTTAAATATTCTTACCATATCCTAGATCCTCCATGATTTTGGATGTTTCCTAGTTGTTTTAGCATCCTTGCTAAAACATCAAACTGTTCAGATAGTTTGTTCTCCTTTTGAAAAGGTTACATGGAATAAAGTTTGGGCATTTCATCCCCTGTATCGGAAAATAAAATTTTTTCCTTTATCTTTTTTTTAAATAATTTTAGGAAATAGAAGGAAGGAGTAGTGGAAACACACTGCCAGAAGCAAAAAAAGCGCCCCGAGGGAGGGGCGCTTTCTAAAACCCGGTTATCGAGAACGGTTCCGAGGGTTTAGGGCCGCCCCACGAGGGGCGGCAGAAATGCCCTAGGATATGATAAGAATAAAAACCCGCTCGAAACTTTAACTCAATAACTGAAGCACTGACTGAGGGAGCAAATTAGCTTGTCCCACCATAGCTGTCGAAGACTGAACCAGAATCTGGTTTCTGGTAAGTAAGGCAACTTCACCGGCGATGTCTGCATCACGGATTTCAGATTCCGCGGCCTGCAGGTTTTCGATTCCGATGTTGAGGTTACTGATCGTTCGAACTAGACGGTTTTGTACCGCACCCACTTTACCCCGGCTGGCGGTTACCGTCGAAATGAATTCGTTGATTGATTCCAAAGCCGTCAAAGCCCCCGCCGCAGAGGTTACTGACAAGCTTTCCAAAGTCGTGCCCACTGTCACCTGATTGGCCGAAGCGGTCGTGACCAAAGCGGTCGAGGTGATCGATTGCAAATCAACCTGTTGATTCAAATTGATCCGGCTGTCAGCTGTGTTGTCAATACCGATTTGAATAAAGATCTGGGCGTCAGCGGCAACTGTGGACCCCAAAGAACCATCGATCAGGTTTTGTCCGTTGAATTCAGTAGTTGCGGCGATACGATTGATTTCGTTTCGAAGTGCGTCGAACTCCAACTGAATGGTCTGTCGCTCTGTCGAACCAACCGTTCCTGTTGATGCCTGGGAAGCCAGTTCTCTCAATCGGATCAGGATTCCGGCTTGTTCGTTCAAGGCCCCTTCGGCCACATTGATGAGGGAAATTCCATCGTTTGCGTTTCTAACTGCTTGACGGAGCGCCCGGATGTCGGATCGCAAAGTTTCCGAAATAGCAAGGCCTGCGGCGTCATCGGCACCACGATTGATCCGGATACCGGATGCAATTCGCTCTACCGATTGAGCAAGACGGTCATTGTTCGTGTCTAAAATTCTTTGTGCATTTAACGAGGGTATGTTGTTGAAGATTCGAACTGGCATTTTCCTTACCTCCACCTTGAGTATGGAAATGTTTTTAAGATTTTCAGCCTCCCGCTGAAAATTTGTCTGGAAACACTTGTGTCACGTGGCGGTTTCCACCATGCCACTTGTTTTTTACCTCATGAGCCTCCACTCATATTCCGATAAGTAAGATAAGCCTAAAATGACGTTTAATTCTTTCAGAGCAATTCTTACCTTATTTCCGTTATCGGATGGTTGGAATTTAACTTTAATTTTATTTTGTACAAATTTTTCCAAGTTTGTGTGCCCAACGGTCAACTTGGCCTTTAAACCACACACAATATTTTTCCTGAATTTATATGCTAAATCAGGCAAATAAAATAAAATTGGGGAAGGGGAACGGGTTCCGGCATTAGCGGAATAATTGCCCCCCGGGGTCGGGGGGCGATTCTTTCGGGGATTTCCTCGAACCGCCCAAAAAGGGATTTGATCTGGTTTTAGGATGAGCCCCTTCACTTTTCTTTCCTCCACCTTGAGTACGAAAAATGCCAATAACACTTTCAGCCTCCCGCTGAAAACCATCCGGGCAATCGATTACCTGGTCATGCCCTGGAAATAAATGGGTAGAAAAAGCTATCAAGGCATTTCACTCCATTGCCGATAGAAAATACAGGACTTATATGTTTGCCTCATTTTCTTAGCTTATTCCTAGCCTCATATCTGTTATCGGTAGGGCCGGGTTAAACTTTAGTTTTTGATTTTTTATTTTTCGCGCAGAACCGGGTAAGCCTCCTGATTTTTTTCAGGAAGTCAATGCGGATTGGGGTGTTGTCTGGTAGGTTGAAGGGAGTCCGAAACCTTTCGGACTCCCTTACTTTGTAACGTTGAATTTAAATCTATGCTTCCTATGCCAATAACTGCAAAATCGATTGCGGCAACAAATTTGCCTGACCCAGCACAGCGGTAGACGATTGCACCAAAATCTGATTTCTTGTGAGCAATGCCACTTCAGCGGCAATGTCCGCATCTCGAATTTCAGATTCCGCCGCTTGCAGATTCTCCACTCCAATCGAAATATTACTGATAGAACGGACCAACCGGTTTTGAACCGCACCGATTTGACCTCGGCCCTGGGTCACTACCGCCAAAGCGGAGTTGATGGATTCAAGCGCGGTCAATGCGCCCCCTGCCGAAGTTACAGAAAGGGTATCGATTCCCAGGCTGGACGAGGTGATCGCCTGCAAATCGACCTGCTGGTTCAAATTGATCCGACTATTGGCCGTACTGTCAATTCCAATTTGAATTAAAATCTGATTGTCCGAAGTGACGCTTGAAGCCAACGATCCATCTAAAAGAGCCTGGCCATTAAATTCCGTAGTCGCAGAAATTCGGTCGATTTCATTTCTCAATGCATTGAACTCCAATTGGATGGTCGCGCGTTCTGTGGAACCCACCGTACCGGTGGCCGCCTGAGAAGAAAGCTCCCGAAGACGGATAAGAATACCTGATTGTTCATTCAAGCCCCCTTCCGCTACATTAATCAGGGAAATTCCGTCATTCGCGTTCCTTACCGCCTGCCGAAGCGCCCTGATATCTGACCGTAAAGCTTCTGATATCGCCAGGCCCGCGGCATCGTCCGCCCCTCTGTTGATCCGGATACCAGATGCAATTCGTTCAATTGAAGTAGACAATCGTTGGTTATTGTCACCTAAAATTCTTTGCGCATTTAACGATGTGATGTTGTTGAAGATTCGAACTGGCATTTTAGGCCTCCACCTAATTTATTAAAAAAAGTTTGTTCCTTTAAAAAATTATTCAGTATCCGGTCGATTTGCAAAACTAAAGTATATTGAAAAGATACCGTTAAGCAGATTAGGTAAAGTGTTAATTAAACTAATTTTTTGTCAATTTACTTCTTATCTGACTTAACGAAAAAAAACCTTAAACAATAAGCTTTTTTCCTTTTTTGACTCATTTTTATTTCTCGCCTTTTTTGTCATATTGTTATTCATGATACTGGCCGATAAGTCAGATAAGCATAATAATTGCTAGATATTATTTCAGGAAAATATTTCCCGTATTGCCTTTATCGGAAAAAACCCTTAAGACTTTAGCCTGAGAAGTTACTTTTTTTGAAAAAAGCTTAAATGCAATTAATTGGCTAAAGGGCTTCATGTTTTTTCCGATAATCAAGTTAAGTTAAGGATTTACTTTAAAAAAATTAAAAGCAGAAATTGCCTTATTTTCACTATCGGCCAAAATACTTAGAACTTTAGGGCGGGATAGAAAATTATTTTTCCTGACGCCAGTCCTTTTGAAGGACGTGCGAGTTCCGGTTCGCGATTTGTGGGTTTTGTTCGAGGAATTGAATAACAGGCTCAAGGCTGAATACAGGGGAGTCCTCTTCACTGAACCGATTGAAGATTTCATCCATCAATAAAATATCCTCCGCCGTATCCACTGTCAGCCGAAACTCTCTGCCCTTTAAATAAGCGGGTGGGGCCACTCGGAGAATTTTAAAATCATCCACATGATCCAGGATATAGGCGGTCACATGCTCCCGGTAGGGTTTTAATGTTGCGCGCCGGGCGATATTAATCAAGGACTCATAGCGCACCACTTCGGCTCCCGTTCCCCGTGGAACCGGATCTTCCGGAATGGTATAATCAGCTTTTTCCTTTAAATGCCCCGCAATGAGGGAGGCGATTAAATTTGGGTCAATTAAAGGATTGTCAGCGCATATCCGGACGATATGGTCAGTCCCTGTACCTTCACAGGCATTCACGAAACGGGACAACACATCCTCCTCATCTCCCTTAAAGGAATCGATCTCTAGATTCTTTGCAAGATCAATGAGAGGGGCTTCAGATGGCAAATCCGGAACGGCAAGAATCATTTTTTTGATCGCAGAAATTTGCCTGAGTCGAAATACAATGTGCTCCACTATGGAGTAATGCCCCAATGAACGCAAAACTTTTCCAGGAGAACGTGTGGATCCCATTCGGGCTTGAATGACGGCGGTGACTTTGTTAGACATATTTTCAGGCAGATTCCTTTTTGAAATCATTGTAACCAAATTTGAGTGAACGCGTATGGGAAAAAAACTGAAGTTATTGCGTCCCCAACGATTGTTTCCCGGTGACCGCATTGGCGTGATCGCTCCCGCCGGCCCTGTTCAACAGGAACCTTTGGAAAAAGGATTGCGCTTTTTAAAACGAATGGGATTTCAAACGGTCCCTGGGAGAACACTCGGAAGCAAATATCGCTACCTGTCCAGTCCTGATGAAACCCGCGCAGAGGAAATAATGGAGATGTTTTCCAATAAGGATATCAAAGCCATCTTTTGCGCACGCGGTGGTTATGGAATCGGGCGAATCCTTCCCATGCTTTCAAAAAAAGTCATTCGGGCCAATCCGAAGATTTTCATTGGTGCCAGTGATATCACCATCATGTTAAACTTCCTGCATCAAAATTGTGGCCTGGTTTCGTTCCACGGCCCAATGGTGGCGGGCAACTTTGGTCGGCACCAAATGACGCGAACCAAATCACAGTGCATCCAACTCTTGTCAGGCAACGAAGCGGGACGACATTTTAAATTTTCCGGATCCCGGGTTTTAAAGGAAGGAACTGCGAAAGGAACCATCGTAGGAGGATGTTTGACCCTTCTGTGCCGGTCACTGGGAACTCCCTGGGAAATTGACACGCGTGACAGGATTGTATTGATCGAAGATGTCAATGAGGCGCCTTACCGGATTGACGGTATGCTGTGCCAACTTCAGCAGGCAGGAAAATTTCGGCACGTAAAAGGTATCGTATTCGGGGAGATGATCAATTGCCATCCAGGTCCCAGACAAAACTGGACCCTGGACGATGCGATTGGAGATTTTTTCAGAGACGACACTTTCCCCATCCTGATCAATTGCCCGATTGGGCATGGCAAGGAAATGTGGACAATTCCTGTGGGGGTGAGCGGAACCTTGAGTACCAATCCTAAATCGCTTGAGTTTGAGCATTGCGGTGTGCTTTAAAAAACCCGGCTTACAGATAAGAGTTTTACCCAGGAAATCCTTTTTACTGCCAAATAGGCTAAACAAAAAATCTAGAAAGTAGGCCTTCGGCCTCATCCCCCCTAACCTTAATCCTCTCTCTCCAAGGGAGAGGGTGAATGTTTAATCATTGGAAGATTATTAATTTCCTTAATTTTATGATCCATCGCTTGAGTTGAATTATCAAATTCGGACTATGACGCCTTTGGACTTGAGGTACTCTTTGGTTTCGCCGATGGTGAATTCCTTGAAATGAAAAATGGAAGCGGCGAGAACTGCATCAGCTTTTCCTTCTTCAATTCCATGATAAAGGTGCTCCAGGTTGCCAGCTCCGCCAGATGCGATCAATGGAATTGTGGTGGATTCGGAAATCGTACGGTTCAGGGGCAAATCATATCCTTGTTTGGTTCCATCCCTGTCCATACTCGTTAACAGGATCTCCCCTGCCCCGTACCGTTCCATGCGTTGCGCCCAGGACACCGCATTGATGCCTGTGGGCTTTCGACCTCCGTGAGTGAATACCTCCCAGCAGGGAAACGCATCATCTGACTTCAAAAACAGTTCCGGTTTTTCGTCCTTCCAGGAAACGGTTGGTGTAAAATCGGGATCGATGGTACTGACCTGTTTGGCATCAATAGCAACTACAATGCATTGACTGCCAAAACGCCTTGCGGCTTTTTCGACGAACTCGGGATCATGCACAGCGGCAGTATTGATCGCTACCTTGTCAGCTCCCGCTTTCAGAAGATTGCGAATATCATCCAAAGTACGAATCCCTCCTCCAACTGTAAGCGGCATAAACACCGTTTCAGCGGTTCGGGCAACCACATCGATTATGATGTCTCTTTTCTCATGGGAAGCGGTGATATCCAGAAACGTCAATTCGTCTGCCCCCTCCTGTTCATAGGCGGCGGCGATTTCGACCGGGTCACCTGCGTCGCGCAAATTAACGAAATTCACTCCTTTGACCACTCGACCACCTTTAACATCCAGACACGGGATGATTCGTTTAGCCAGCATTATCGTCCACCAGTTTTTGAGCGGATTTAAAATCGATGCTTTTATCGTAAAGCGCTTTGCCGACAATCACACCTTCCACACCTTCACCTTTAAGTGTTAACAAATTAGACAGATCTTCCAGTTGGCTCACGCCACCAGAGGCGATTACCGGGGTGTTCACAGACGAAGCAAAATTTCTGATGCTATCAATATTTGGTCCCTGCATCATACCGTCGCGTGAGATATCGGTGAAAATAAAGCCTGCAACCCCCATAGGTTCCAGCAACTTTGCCAGGGTTTCCGCTTTTTGATCGGAAACCTCCACCCAACCCTGAATGGCGACCTTTCCATCTCTCGCATCAATTCCGACCATGATCTTTTCTGGAAACTCTTTACATGCTTCGCGGACAAATTCGGGGTCTTTTTGAGCAATGGTTCCGAGAATCACACGATAGGCCCCGGCATGAACATAGGTTTCTATTGTTTTCAGGTTACGAATACCGCCTCCAACCTGAATATCAACGGAGCTATTATAGATGATATCCCGAATCAAATCGGCGTTTACCGGAACACCGTCAAAAGCCCCATCCAGGTCCACGACATGGATCAAACGGGCATTTTGCTCGTCCCAGTGGCAGGCCATGGCTACGGGGTCATCGGAATACACGGTTTCCTGATCGGCTTTGCCCTGAACCAGGCGAACGCATTTACCTCCCTTGATATCAACAGCGGGAATGATTTTCATTGATTACGCACTCATTGTAAAGGTTTGCTATAAAAAGTATCCGTGGGATTATAAGGTTCACGGCGAAAGGAGTCAATCCAGGGTACCAATGAGTCCTTCCTAAAATGAGGGTCAAACAATTATCAAGTTAGACGTTTACTCCCTTTACGCTTCCTCCTATAATCGATCCGATCCAACAAACCGGATTCAATTGACCATTTCCTCAAGAATTAGATTCCTTTCCATGAACAAAACCCCGGAAACTTTAAAACGATTAAATTATTTTTGCCTGATCGGCTTTACCTGTTTTTCTCTGTTTTCTATCAGCCTCACACAATTGTTCGGAGGGCTTGGAGGGATTTTATGGTTGTGCCGGGTCCAAATTCAGCGCGGATGGAAATCAGTGTATTGGCCTTTGGGTATACCGTTTGCCTTGTTTTCACTTTCAGCAATTTTAGCTGTGATCACCGCTGTGGACCCTGCCAACAGCTTTTCTTCATTGAAAAAGTTTTTGGAGATTTTGATCGTGTTCTGGGTCGCCAATACACTTTGGGATTTTAAGCCTCAAGATTTTCTCAAACAAACTGCCGCTGGGCTTAAGTTTTCCTGGCTCCAAAGATTGGCTCACAAGCTGACAAATATTCTGGAAGGAGTCCGGACGCGGGAGTTTTTTATTGGCCTGTTACTGATTACCGCTTGTCTGTCGACTTTTTATGGTTTTTTTCAGGCTCTGGCATTTGGAGTTTCCACCGAAACTCGAGTGGAAGGAACTTTCAGTGTGTACATGACCTATGCGGGCCTCCTGATGCTGGCCGGTTTGCTGGCCTTCAGTCGCCTCCTTTTCAAGGAAAAGGGAAAAGTTTCTGTGACTCTCATTTTAGGAGTTTTGGTTTTTTGCCTGTTGCTAACCCTGACTCGCCAAGCCTGGCTGGGACTGTTTGTCGGAGCTGTGTTTTTGATAGCTGTTCGAAAGCCGGTTTTATTATGGTTGCTACCGGTGGTCTTTTTTTTCGCTTACACCGTATCGCCTCCAGCCGTCAAAGAACGCATGAACAGTTTTGTAAATTTGAAAGACGTCACTTTCGTGATTCGCCTGGACCTCTGGAAAGGGGGACTCGCGGTATTCAAAGACCACCCCATCACCGGCTGTGGATTTAAATGCGTCGACACGGTGTATGCCCAATACCCGGAGCACGCAAAAATATTGAAACGTTATCTGGGAATGCACAACAATTTTGTTCAGATTGCGGTGGACACAGGCATCCTTGGTTTGGCCGCATTCGTTTCCATTTGGGGATTGTATTTCTTCAATGTGTTTCGCCTGGAACGTCAAAAGCGGGGGACCCCCTACGACCGGTGGGTCGACCTGGGTTGTTGCTCTGCGGTCCTGGCCTTTCTGGCCGGAGGCCTGTTTGAAGTAAATTTTTATGATTCTGAGGTTATCATGCTGGTTTATTTTTTAATGGGGGTATCTTTGGCCATTGATCCCGAATGGAAGAAACAGAATGATTATATTGCTCTTTAAATAGGGGCCTTTTTGGAATTTCACGGGTATTCATTGAATTAATTCTCAAAAGCGAATATCATTCCCGAAATTACAATTCAGGCAAGGACCTGGAAAGCCGCCCACAAACTGGAGATTCATCAGGAAGCGCTATGAAAGTTACCAAAACAAATCTGGATGGGGTTTTATTAGTAGAACCCAGAGTGTTTAATGATCCCCGGGGATTCTTTATGGAAACTTATTCCAAAAAAGTGTTTCAGGAAAACGGGATTGAGCCGGAACTGGTCCAAGACAATCATTCTTATTCCTCCTACGGCGTGTTAAGGGGTTTGCACTTTCAGGTAAACCAGCCCCAGGCGAAACTGGTACGTGTGGTCGAGGGCGAAATCTTTGATGTCGCGGTAGACATCCGGCCCGGATCGCCAACCTTTGGAAAGTGGACGGGCCACTATCTTTCCAGCGAAAACAAGCATCAATTATTTGTACCGGCAGGATTCGCCCACGGATTCTGTGTGACCAGCAAAACCGTCACCGTTTTATATAAATGTTCCGATTACTATTCTCCTCCCGATGAACGCGGCCTTATCTGGAACGACTCGGAGGTAGGCATTGATTGGCCTGTTAAAGAACCCCTGTTATCAGAAAAAGACACCAAATACCCTCAACTCAGCGGATTGAATCTGGAAGAAATGGGTTGATATCAAAAAATTACTATTTAGGAGATTCTAGTCGGGCGGAGGCGATCAGGTGAACAAACAAATGGTAAGCTTTTTTGATGGCCGCATCGATGTCCAGGGACTCGCTTTCCCCCTCCTTAAACTTTAAAACCAGCGCTTCGTCAAGCTTGTTTTTTAAACGTTCTGCAAAGGGGGGATTTTTACTCATTTCACTCCTGTAAAGCGCGATTATATGTTGCATGATCTCTTTGCCGGATTTGCTCCTCAAAACCTGATCATAAGAAAATCCGTTATTTTCTCCGTACTCCATCAAATGGCTAATTTTCATGGCAAAGGCATCATAGGCCTCATTACCAATCAGAGACTGAATCGATTTGGCGAAAACGGGGATCAAACATTCCTGAATTCCTTCCCGGCGCAGTTCTGTCTCCAGCAAAAACAGGAAAAAACGTCCGACATGATCCTTTCTTTCCTTAATACCGGTACGGCGGCTTTTGGGTTTAAGCGGAATAGATTTTAAAGCAATAGCCTGGGAATGAAACTGATCAAAGAGTTCCCTGGTTTCACTTTCCAATCGAACCGTCAAACTGGCTGTATCCAAACCAGGGTTGGATTTGCAAATCTCAACCGTTTTATGAAGGATCGCTTTTCGAAGTTGATTGATGCGAATCAACTCGGGAGATGGCGATTTAGAATCTTGATCCATAATTTATAGGATATTATTCGAGGTTACTTTTATTGCACTCCAACAGGGACAAAAACTCCGCCAATGCCTGACCGATGATTTCTTCAATATTCACTCTGGAACGGGATACAGATATGCAGGCAACCAACTCGTTATCCAGTTTATTTCTTAATGACCTCACAAATAAAGGAGAATGTTTTAGTTCCCTTTTATAAGCATCCACAATTTCCTGGCTGACCGAAATACCTTCTGTGCTGGCAAGAGTTTCTTTATACGTTAAACCCTTTTTACAAAATTGATCAACCAAACCATAAGTCTTAATAGAAAGTTGTTCAAACTCACTTTGACTCAACAAAAATTTAACCGATTCAGCAAACACCGGTATAAAGTAGTCCTTTAAATGTTCCTTACGCAAATGTTTTTTCAAATAATGCATAAAAAACCGGCCCACATGGTCCTTGCGCGGATCCTCTTTGCTCCCGGTAAAAAATTTACCCGCCAAATCCCCGGCATTTTCATCCAGAGACGATTCCACACACAAATCGCAAGCTTTCAGGGTTGACCGGTGGATCTTTTCGACCAATTCCTCTTCACTCAAATGGGGAAATTTGCGAATCGTTTGGATTGCTTGCCTGATGATAAGCTTGCGATACGTTTCCGTTCGCAACGCTTCTTCCTGGAATAATGGCTTGTAATCGTCCATAATTAAATGCTTTACAATATTCCCTCGGGGGGATGATAAGAATAATCAAAGTTTATCATACTCCATAAGGACCCAGACCACTCAACTTCCCCACAAAATAATTTTGAAAAAAACGTGTTTTTTTCTTATGTTTTTTTTTAAGGATGCCGATTTAAGAAAGAGCAGGTGAAAAATAATCCATCTTCCGGGCTTTGAATCGAAAAGGAGTTAAATCATGATAGAAAACAATTTACCCGCGGAAAACACCGTAGTCAGCCAAAACCAAGTGGCCGTGGGAGTATCGGGTAAAGGTTCTACAGATTTATCGATCCGGACCCAGGAAGGGGATGTAGTTAATTTTTCACTGGATATCGCTGAAAGCATTCAGCAATCCGCCAGCGAAACGCAGTTTGAGGATGGCGCAACGGTTCAAGAGTTTTCCTCCGCAGCGCGTGCGGCTTCCCAATATTCGTTTTCCGTTGAAGGGGACCTGAATGAAGAGGAGTTATCGGCTATTAATGAACTGGCAGAACGGGTAGCTCCCATTGCCCAAAGCTTCTTTGAGGATGGAGAAATCGACCTCGCATCTGCGGTGGATGATCTTTCCGGTTCCCTGGGAGTGATTGAAGAAGTGGAATTGCGTCTCGAACGAAGCGTCGAACAAACCTTCGCCACGCGAAGTTTTGCTGTGGTCGAACAAACCGGTAACGCTGTACCGAGTTCAGAAGCGGATACTGTAAACCAGGAAACCGGAGGATTGGACCCTCAACCTTCCATCCAGGACATACGATCCCTGGTGTCTTCGGTTGTGGAATCGGTGTTCCGCGAGCAAGCTTCCGCTTTCACTGAAAATGTCAGTATTCCGCAAAGCCTGGAAGATTTACTGAACGCCTTGAAGGACAAACTGGGGGAATTCGCCGCCAACCTTTTTGGCCAGAATAATGACAACCAAAATGTTGAGGCCAACCCTGAGCAATCGGCATCCGATAAAGCTGTTGAGGCGTAATGAGAATTTTATTTCAATCCATTAGCGCCCCATTATTGATATCAATGGTTTGGCCGGTAAAAGAAGATTGATCCTCAGACATTAAAAATCCTGTAAGTTTGGCAACCTCTTCAGGTTCAGACATTTTGCCTAAAGGAACCACTTCCATCGCTTTATTAAAGGCTTCCTCTTTGGAGATCGATAATGCATCCGCAAACCCTTGAATACCTTCATGAGCCATTTGCGTATTCACCCAGCCCGGACAAATAGCATTTACCAGTATTTTATCGCCGCTAAGTTCTTGCGCGAGCGAACGGCACAACCCCAATAAACCTGCCTTGGAAGCGCAATAGGCAGAATAACCCGGCACCCCCAACCTTGCTAAAATCGACGAAATAAAAATAATTTTTTTATAACCTTCGTTGGTATTTTTTAAATATGGCAAGCATTCATGCACCGAGTAATAACTTCCAGTAAGATTAGTAGAGACAATCTGTTCCCATCTATCCTCCGGACCGTATATGTTTTCCCCTCCAATTCCCGCATTTGCAATTAGCCCGTAAAGAGAATCGGCCCCCATGGACTCCAAAGCTTTTCGGATACTTTTGGCATCCTGAATGTCACACCCGAAAAAACAGTGCTCATCAGGATTGGTCAAAGCCGATTGCGTTTGTTTAAGCCGGGCAGAGTCCCTTCCCAATAAAACCAGCCGATAATTTCTTTCTGCGAGTTCCATAGCTATGGATCTTCCGATTCCACTGCCTGCCCCGGTAACAACAACAGTTTTTTTCATATTTAATTCCACCTGAATCGAGTAATAATTTAATGACATTAATTTTATATATTTGCGAAGTCCATTTTAAGGAAGCATTCCACACTATAACAAATTTCAGATTGCCTTTTTGAAACCCACCTGAACTTTATTTGTTATTACATTGATTTATAATACTATAGAGTAGTTTCTTCCAAAGGAACCTGTTCTGAAACAAGAAATGCGTCATATTAATTTAAATGAGGGCAAACCTATCAAATTAATCTCTTGATTGATCCACAATAAATATATTAGGTACAAGACTAGTTAAGAGGTCGTTTTTTGATGATTTTTAGTAGCAATTTATAGAGATCTTGATCTCTATGATTAAACCTAAACTCACACTCTTTAAGATGCAAATAAAAAGTGGATTTGGA
>JACAVV010000036.1 GCA_024648695.1 Nitrospina sp. | reverse complement strand
CGAGATAAATTCAGGGGTAAAACGGGACAACATATACCCGGCATAAATCGAATACAAAAATTTATTACCTACTTTTTCAATCTTAAATTCTAAATTCCTCTAATTTCTCAATTTTTAGAGGTGCCCTAATATATTATATACAAATGGCAAAAGAATAGTGTGCCTAAAATGAATCAAAAAAGCTAAAATGGCTAAAAGTTAAAAACGAGTCATCTTAACCGGCATTGACTTTGTCGAGTTTGTTTGATACATACCCACACTTCAGGACAGAATGGCTTCCTGATCCGGCAAGTCCATTTTTCAGCAATTCATTGAAACCTTAATCTAATCGAACATACATGCCTGATTTATTTTTGGAGATAGGGAGTGAAGAAATTCCTGCAGGTTATCTGACTCCGGCCCTCAATTACCTGGAACGCGAATTGACCGGTTTTTTGAACAAGAGCCATATCTCATTGGGTTCTCTGCGCAAGTTGGGAACTCCGCGCCGATTGGTCATAGCCTGCTCCAATATGGAAGCTAGGCAAAAAGATGTACTGGAAAAGCATCTGGGTCCTAATGTAAAAATCGCCTTTGACTCCGAGGGGAAACCGACCAAAGCCGCTATCGGCTTTGCCCGCGGAAAAGGAATCGATGTCTCTGCGCTGGAGAGAGAAAGTACGCCCAAGGGTGAAGTGTTATGTGCCCGGATCGAAAAGAAGGGGCAGGCCACCAGGGCATTGCTGGAGGAGTATTTGCCTCAACTGATCTGCGCTTTGCCATTTCCCAAGAAAATGCGTTGGGGGAGCCACGCATTGCCTTACGCTCGCCCCTTGCACTGGGTGACCGCCCTGTTTGGCAGGGATCTGTTAAACTTCGAAGTGGGGCCAGTCGTGTCCTCCAACACGTCACGGGGCCATCGATTTCTAAATCCAGAGCTCTTTAGCGTGGATGGACTGGATTCCTATCTGACCGAGTGCAAAAGCCGAAACGTGATGATTGATCCGGAAGAGCGCAAACAAAGCATTCAGGCGCAGGTTAAGGATCTGGCCAGGGGTGTAAAGGGGCAAGTTGCCGACGACCCGGAACTGTTGGACGAGGTCAATTTCCTGGTTGAGTATCCCTATCCTGTACTGTGTGATTTTGAAAGCGCATACCTTGAACTGCCAAAAGAATTGCTGGTCATCACCATGCGCCACCATCAGCGCTATTTTCCGGTGGAGGATGCCGAAGGTAAACTGCTTCCATATTTCATAACTATCAGCAATATGGAACCGGGTCCCGGACAGGAGATCAAAAACGGCAATGAACGTGTATTACGAGCCCGCCTGGAAGATGCTCGTTTCTTCTATGAAGAAGATAAGAAGCGGCCGCTGGAATCCTATGTCGACCGTTTGCAGGGTGTGGTGTTTCAAAAGGACCTCGGGACTTCTTATGAAAAGATGGAACGTTTTTCCAGGATCGCGCAATCGATAGCCGAATCCGTATACCCTGAGGGCGTGGAGTCAGTTCAACGGGCGGCACGATTATGTAAAGCAGACTTGGAAACTCAAATGGTTTACGAGTTTCCCGAACTGCAGGGCATCATGGGTGGTTATTATGCCACGCATTCCAATGAATCCTCGGAAGTGGCGAAGGCAATTCAGGAACATTACCGGCCCGCCTTTTCCGGCGACGACTTGCCAAGCACGCCGGTCGGCGCCATCGTTGCGGTGGCGGATAAACTGGATACCATTCTGGGATGCATCGGAGTGGGATTACTTCCCTCCGGATCTGAGGATCCCTATGGTTTGCGGCGGCATTCTTTGGGAATCATCCAGATCGTTCAGGATCGCGGTTGGGCGATTTCCCTGGATCAGTGGATCGATATCGGTTTGCAATTATTGTCTGCAAAAATCAAATTGAAACCGGAGGAGATCCGGCAACATACTCTGGATCTGTTTCAGCAGAGGTTCAAGAGTATGTTTAATTCCGAGGGGTTCCCTTATGATGCGGTGGACGCCGTTTTGTCTACCGGGATTGATTCCTTTGTCGATGTTCGCGCCAAAGTGGCCGCTTTTTCGGATTTAAAAAAACAGTCTCACTTCGAGCCCCTGGCAATTGCCTTTCGCCGGGTGGTCAGTATTTTAAAGGAAGGCGGAGAGGGCGAAGTCGACCCTGCCTTGTTCCAGGAGGCCGGAGAATCGAACCTTTTTGAAGCGTACCAGAAGATATCGGGTCCGGTGGAACAGCACATTCGGAATAAAGAGTTTGCCCAGGCTTTGGAAAAAATCGTCGAGATCAAACCAGCGGTCGATGGTTTTTTCGATCAGGTGATGGTGATGGTTGAGGATGAGCGCGTGAAAAAGAATCGCCTGGCTTTATTAAAGCATATCTCCGGTTTATTCTCCAAATTGGCTGATTTTTCGAAAATTGTTGTGAAAAAAAACTGAATCCGCTAAAAACAGTTGCAAAGAAAATGCCGTTTGGATACTCTAATCGCGTTGATTCGATTGGGTCCATGCAAGCATTAGTTTTCCTGGAGTGCTTCCTCTCAAGGACTGAGTGGATACGAATCCCACCCTTAGTTATGCAATTAATTCTAAAAAACCTTTTACCAAAGAACCAGGTTTAACGCGAACCGGGGTCTGTAGCGCGAATAAATACTATGGCAGAAAAATATATCTATTTTTTTGGAGGGAAACAAACCGAAGGCAAAGCCGGAATGAGAGATCTGTTAGGTGGCAAAGGAGCCAACCTGGCCGAAATGGCTGGACTTGGAATTGCCGTTCCCCCCGGATTCACTATCACCACCAAGGCTTGCACCTATTATTTTAAGAATAATTCAACCTTCCCTCCAGGCCTGGAAGACAAAATTCCTTCATCTCTTAAAAAAATTGAATCGATTGTCGGTAAAAAGTTTGGCGATCCAGCCAACCCGCTCCTCCTTTCCGTAAGAAGCGGCGCCCGCGTTTCCATGCCGGGTATGATGGATACCATCCTCAATCTGGGCCTGAACGAAATCACCATGCAGGGACTGGCGGAAAATACCGGGAACGAATTTTTCGCACACGACTGTTACCGCCGTTTTATCTCGATGTTTGGCAATGTGGTTTTGGGGATTGAGGGTGAAGATTTCGAAGATATTCTTTCCAATACCAAGGCCGCACGGAATATTGAATCGGACACGGAATTATCGGTTCAGGATTTGCGTTCGATCATCAAGAAGTTTAAAGCACTGGTCAAAAAGAAAACCAAAAACGATTTTCCGGACGACCCTGCCGAGCAGTTGCGTCTGGCGATTAATGCCGTATTTGATTCCTGGAACACCCCACGGGCTGTTGCCTATCGCAAAATGAACAACTTTTCCCACGATTGGGGAACCGCTGTCAATGTGCAGGCGATGGTTTTTGGAAATATGGGGAACACCTCTGCCACCGGCGTGGCTTTCACGCGCAATCCGGCCACAGGCGAGAAAAAGTTTTACGGCGAATACATGGTCAATGCCCAGGGTGAAGATGTCGTTGCGGGGGTGCGCACACCAAAGCCGATATCTGAATTGAAAGACGAAATGCCCGCCGTCTATGAGGAACTGGAAAAAATATACGTCAAGCTGGAAAACCATTATCGCGATATGCAGGACCTGGAATTCACGATTCAGGAAGAGAAACTATACCTACTGCAAACGCGCAACGGCAAACGCACAGCAGATGCGGCCTTGAAAGTGGCTGTTGACATGGTGGAAGAAAATTTAATCGATAAAAAAACCGCTCTCACTCGCCTTGAAGCGTCTCAACTGGACCAGATTTTTCATCCTATGATCGATCCCAAAACCAAAGTTAAGGTTTTGGCCAAGGGATTGGGAGCCTCTCCAGGGGCCGCTACCGGAAAGGTAGTTTTCACTCCAGAAAAAGCACAAAAACTGGCGGAAGAAAAAGAAAAAGTGATTCTGGTTCGGATGGATACCTCTCCGGAGGATATTCATGGAATGAACGTGGCACAAGGGATTCTGACCGCCAAAGGGGGAATGACCTCCCACGCGGCGGTAGTGGCCCGCGCTATGGGAAAACCCTGTGTTTCCGGATGCGGTTCATTAAGCGTTGAAACGAAAAAAAAGCGTTGTGTCCTAAATGGTGTGAAAATCAACGAGTTGGACTATATCACTCTCGATGGTACAACGGGACGAGTGATGAAAGACCAATTGCCTTTGGTCCAACCAAGAGTTACAGGCAATTTCACCAAAGTCATGTCCTGGGTCGATGAAGTCCGTACCTTGAAAGTGCGGGCCAACGCAGATACGCCCCACGATGCCTGGGTAGCAAGGGATTTTGGGGCCGAAGGGATCGGACTGTGCCGGACCGAGCATATGTTTTTTGACGAGGAACGTATCAGCCTGGTACGCCGGATGATTGTTGCGGAAGATGCAAAAGAACGCGAAGAGCCTCTTAAAAAACTGCTCCCGATACAACGTGTGGATTTCACTGAAATCTTTCGGGTAATGGAAGGCTTGCCGGTGACCATTCGCCTGCTGGATCCGCCTTTACACGAATTTCTGCCCGCTTCTGCCGAAGAAATCAAGAATCTCGCAAAGGAAATGGGTTGGAAACCATCGGTCATGACCAAAAAGATCGAATCCATGAAAGAGATCAATCCCATGTTGGGGCACAGGGGATGCCGTTTGGGAATCACTTTTCCCGAGATTTATCGGATGCAGGTCCGTGCCATTTTTGAGGGTGCCTGCAAACTGCTGAAAAAGGGCCTCAAGGTGTTTCCCGAAATCATGATTCCGCTGGTCGGGCACATCAACGAATTCAAGTACAGTAAAGACCTGGTGCTTGAAGTGGCTGAAGAGGTGATTCAGAAGGCAGATGTGAAATTGCCCTATAAAATCGGAACCATGATTGAACTTCCACGAGCCGCTCTCACAGCGGACGAAATCGCTAAGGAAGCGGATTTCTTTTCGTTTGGGACCAATGATTTGACCCAGACCACCTTCGGGCTAAGCCGCGACGATGCGGGAAGTTTTCTGCCAAGCTACATTGAAAAGGGAATTTTAGAGGAAGACCCCTTTGTCAGTCTCGATCAAACAGGGACAGGCCAACTGGTGGAAATCGCCGTTAAAAAAGGGAGAGAAGCCAATAAGAAGATTCATATGGGAATCTGTGGTGAGCATGGAGGTGACCCTGCATCCATCTCCTTCTTTCACAAAACAGGCCTCGAATATGTGAGTTGTTCCCCTTTCCGGGTTCCGACCGCCTTGTTATCTGCCGCACAGGCGGCTATCGAGCATAAATCCAGACGTAAGAAATAGTTCCGGCAAAAACGGTTGACTTCCCACAACCCACTCCCCATAATGACTTAAAAATTGAACCTGGATCGTGGTGTTTTTCCGGTTTTCCCTGAGTGGTATTATGGGAAAATCTTATAGTGCCCTGAAATGACCATCCACAGAAGGACCTTGGTGCCACCTGCTCTTCCCTCTTAGACCCGAGGATAAGGCCTGTTCCAATCTTCTGGAATTCCAATAGGGCTTCAGTGCGTCCAGAATCCAAAGCCGATCCCGTTTGACCACAACCGTGTTTGTATAGGAAAAACCTGTGCCGGCACCAGAAACTCAAGCGGATCTGCCTGAAAGAAATAACTGGAGGATGAAATGAAAATTGCGCTTACTGGGATCACCGGAATGGTGGGTTCCCATTTGATAAAATGCCTGCAAAACCCGGAAAACCCGGACAGTGCCAAGTATGATGTGCGGGCCTTGATCCGTGAAGGCAGTGTGGTCGACCACCTGAAACCTTACGAAGAAGTCGACTATATCATCGGTGATTTATCAGACCGCGAATCGCTTGCGAAACTGGTAGAAGACCGGGATATTCTCATTCACCTGGCACATTTTCCGGGTCCCGTTCAAGACGCCCTGGAATTGGTAGAAGCCAATGTCACCGGTAGCTATAACCTGCTGGAAGAGGCCAAAAAAGCCAAGGTCAAGCAGGTTATTTTCATGAGCGCCTGTTCAATTTTTGGACAGGTAATGGACTCGGTCGATGAGGAACATCCCCTGGATGAAAACCATCCGGTTTGGCCGGGTTCGCTTTATGGCGCAGTGAAATCTTCCATTGAATCGTTTTCCTGGTTTTATCATAAATCCAAGTGTTTCGACGTGACGGTACTGCGTCCGGTCACCATTTATGGCGTGCGACCCCAAATCGACAAGTCGGAGTGGTTCCAGACCATCGATTACCTGGCTACCAATTACAATGTGAGCGTACGGGGAAGCACCAAATACGTTTCCGTAGACTCAGTTTGTCAGGCCATTCAGTTGTGTCTGGGCAACCCTGATGCCTCAGGTAATATTTACACGCTGGTCGATGGGCATATTCATAATATGGATTTGGCCAACATGATTGTGGATGTGGTCGATTCCTTCGGCGAAGTGGAAGGGGTGAAAGGAGAAGCTGGAATCCCGATGTCCAATAAAGCCGCTCTGGAATTGGGGGTCGAGTTTAAAGGGGAGGAAGGAATCAAGGAATACATTAAACTAGTTCACCGCTTGCAAATGGAATATGGCGGCGAACGGCAAATCACAGCCTGGTAGGTGCTGATGTTGACATCCCAATTGTTCATTCAGGAATTACGCGACCGCGGGTTTGATTTTTTCGCCGGGGTGCCTTGTTCGTTGCTTTCAGGGTTGATCTCCACCATCGAGAATATCCCGGATGTAAAATATTATCCCGGTGTTCGGGAAGACGCTTGTGTGGGATTATGTGCCGGGGCCTATATGGGTGGCAAGCTTCCTGTTCTCATGATGCAAAACTCCGGCCTGGGTTACTGTTTAAACGCTTTCACTTCATTGAATCTGATTTATAAAATCCCGGTGCTGGTGATCATGAGTTGGCGCGGGTTTGGCGGCAAGGATGCACCGGAACACATCATCATGGGAGACATCAACGAGCAATTGCTGGAAACCTCCCAGATGAAATACGCTGAACTGACTTCAGACAATTACGAAACGGTTCTGCAAGAAGCCTTGAACACGATTCAAAACGAAAAACTCCCCTACACGCTTCTGGTGAAGAAAGGATTATTCGATGAACGGCACTGATGTATTTAATGAGATTCTGGCCCATCTGAAAGACGAGCCGGTGGTGCATGCGAACGGATTCATCGGCAGGGAATCCTTTAATGTTAAAGACCGTAAAGCAAGTTTTTACATGATCGGGTCGATGGGACTGGCTTCCTCAATAGGATTGGGGGTTGCGTTGAGCCAACCTGATAAAAAGGTGATCGTGATGGATGGTGACGGCAATGTTTTGATGGCCATGGGAACCCTGGCCATGATTGCCGCGGCGGCACCCAAAAACCTGGTGCATGTTGTGATTGATAATGAGGTGTACGAATCCACCGGCAAGCAGAGAAGTTTATCCTCTGAAGTGGCTCTGGAAGAGGTGGCACGAGCCACAGGTTACCCGCGGGTGGCTAAAGTAAGCACGCGTGATGAATTGAATGACGCGTTTAAGAAATTCATGAACTCCGAGGGACCCAGCTTTTTATTGGTCAAAGCCAAGCCCGAGTTCGACCATGGAACCGGCCGGGTGACTCACACTCCGGAAGAAATTACTGACAGGTTCATGGAAGCGGTTAACCGCTGATATCTTTCCAGTCTCTGATCAAAGTTTACTCGCCACGCCGGACAAAACATTCCAGGAGTTAACCATCAACCGGGCGGTTCGGTATCCGGACCGGGGGTTACTTGCTGGAATTTGCCCAACGTGGCGTTTGTCCTTTTCGTTTGAAACCCCAGTTTCAAACGAAAGGAAACTATAGCCATCGATTCCCCATCGACTTTTGATTCCAGACCAGACACCATTTTTACCAACTATACAATGGTATCCACATTATTGCCGGTATCCTGGGGTGCACCGGTATCGGTTTGATTTTGCGTTGTGCTTTCCTCTTCCCCAGTACTTTCCGTTGGGTTTGCCGGTGGCAGAGTCGCGGAAGCTTCGGTCGTGTCAACAGATTGAGTCGCCTGGGCGGATCCACTGGAACCTTCACTGCCCGTTTCAACAGACTGATTGGGAGTCGCTACTTTACTTGCCGCCGCAAAATTGCCTACACTCGTCACTTCCATGATAATGCTCCTTTAGAAACCGCTGTTAACCTTGCGGGTTGGTGTTATTACTTTCAGTCAAATCTTCCACGCTGTTTTTGATCGCGCGGTTCAGGCGGATCTGTTCCTCCGGTGGAACCTGCTTGACAACTTCCCGGGTCGCCTGATCGACAATTTTCAGGACCACTTGCTGATCGTCCGTTAAATCAATCTGGCGCTGGGAATTGTTGTTTCCCGAACCTGTAGAAACCTCCGGGTTGTCAGGCGCGGAACCGGGTTCCGGTGGTGACAACACTCCTGCGGCTTCTTCCAGAGCCTGTCTTCCTTGATTGGAGAGGGATACTGTATCCGTCGCATTCCTTTGCGGACCGTCCGGTGGCGTTGGTGCACTTGACGGTTCTCTAACCGGACGTGGGGAAATTGACTGAACATTAGGGGCATTGGCCCCTTGTACAGCTTCCGCGTCCATAATTTTAATGCCTCCAATAAGCGTTTTTTGATACCTGTCTCAGCATTTCAGGCCTGATAAACAAGGCGCAAAAATTTAATCTTCAACTGACACAGGTTTCCTAGTCTGCTTAACGGCAAAAAAAGGAGAATCTTTAATAGAAAGATGAGATTTTTTAAAACTTTTCGTAAGCGTTTGAATATAAAAGACTTTTGCCTTAAAGAATTTAAAGGCTATTGGGTAAAGGGAACGTCCAGGAGGTGAGAGAAGGTGTAAACCGTCTTATTCGGTTGCTTTTGTTGGAAGGGTCAGAGTGAATATGGCGCCTTTGCTCAACTCACCCTCGGCACGAATGGAGCCTTTGTGAAATTGAATGATTTTTTCGCAACTGGCTAATCCTATACCATGACCTTCGAACTGTTCGGCGCTAAATAATCGCTCAAAAGGCTGAAAAATTCTTTCTGCAAATTTATTTTCAAATCCAATGCCATTATCTTTAATTTTAATTTCAATCCAACCCTCTTTAACAAATCGATGGCTGATGTTAATTACTGGAGGAATCCCTTCCCTGCGGAATTTAAGACTGTTGGAAATCAGATTATGAAAAATTTGATTGATAAGGTTGGGCTCCCCATAAATACTCGGTAAACTTTCAAATTCAATGTTTCCCTGAGATTCTTCAAGCTCAAGCTTTATTTCATCAACCAGCGAATCCATTAATAAATTGAGATCAATTTTCGTAAATTTTAATTTGCGAATCGAGAGTTGGGAATAACTTAACAGGCTTTGTAGCAAGCTTGCCATCCTGATAATTATCTGATTGATACGGTTCAGGTATTCTTTGCCTAAAGAGTCCAGTTGGTCACCACAGTCCTTTTGAATGAATGATACCAGTGTGGATACTTTCCGGAGCGGTGATTTTAAATCATGGGAAGCGAGCGAAGTGAAAACAGACAGGTCCCTGTTCTTTTTTTCCAGTTCCCGCAACAGGAGTTCTTTTTCCTGATGGAGCCTGTATTGGTCCACAAAGGCTTTCACTTTTGACCTTAGAATTCCCGGGGAAAAAGGTTTGGTTATGTAGTCGAATGCTCCCAGATCATATCCCGTAACAAAATCTCCTTCGGTAATATTGTTGGCCGAAAGAAAAATGAAGGGAATTCCTCTTGTTTGCTGACGCTGTTTTATTATTTGGGCAGTTTCGAATCCGTCCATACCCGGCATTTGAACATCCATAATAATCAACGCCAAATCCGGGTTTTCAAGTAAGCATTTCAAGGCTTCTTTACCGGAGGATGTTTGAATCAGGTTATATTCATCTGCCCCCAAAGTGGCTTCAAGGGTCAACAGGTTACGAGGGTTATCGTCAACAATCAATATGTTAACGGGATTGGATTCAATTGAGGTTATAGTCGTCATGGGGGTCAAAAAAAATTATTTTATCTTTTTTATGAATTACATTTTAACACTACTGTCCGGGGAAATTTTTAACATTGGGTTGATAGTCCAGTATTAAAAAATATTTCATTGTTTTTTAAGGAGTTACCTGTTTTCGATCCATGCTGTCCGGGAAAACCTGAATCTACATCCCCTGAAAGAGTTTTCTGAGATCGCTGAAAATCCTTATCAGTGTGGGAACAGGCATTTACAGCCATTTTAGGAGCTTATTCGTGCTGTCCGGTTAAAAAACAGCCCAATTAAGCCTCACGTTTTCAAAGAATATTTTGATTTTCCCCGGACACTAATGACATTTTAACATATTTAACAATATAACCAAATACGCATGAGGGAAAGGAGGCGGTCCATTTCCACGGGTTTTGTGATGTAATCGGAAGCTCCGGCATCCAGGCATTTTTGCCTGTCTTCTTTCATGGCTTTAGCTGTAAGGGCAAGGATAGGCAGTTCTTTAAAGTTCTCCATTTTTCGAATCTTTCTCATGGTTTCATACCCGTCTATGCCGGGCATCATTATATCCATGAGAATGATATCCACCTTGACAACATCCACCAGGGTTTCCATGCTATCCTCTCCATTTTCTGCATAGATAACATTCAAGCCTTCATTTTCCAGGGCACTTGTCAGAGCAAAAATATTTCTAACGTCATCGTCTACAATCAGAACAGTTTTTCCATACAGAATATCATCTTTGTTTTCGAAAACATCCGGCGTAACGTCTTCCTGTTTGGATCGAAACAGATTCTTTCTTTTGGTTTTCTGAATCTCAACCAGTTCTTCGATCAAACGCTCTTCAGATTTGTCACCTTTGATGATAATGGAGTCCGAGAGTTTTTCCAATTCAGCCTCCTTATCCCCGGGTATTTCAGTTTCCGTATGCGTTATTACAGTTAGCTCTTTGGTGGATTGTGATCTGATCTCTTTCAAAAACTCGATTTGCAATTGCCAATCAGTGCTCCAATCCAGAACCAAACAATCGAAAGATCCGGTTTGCAAATGATCCAGCACCTGCTCCTGGGGGGAGGACTCTGCCACAATGGTTTTGGAGTCTGCCAGAAAACTATTTATCGATTCCAGTTTCAAGTGATCACTTTCCAGAATCAATACGCGGATTTGGGATTGATTCGCAATATCGATCATTTCATTGAACATGGATTCCAAATCGTCCTTACCGACCGGTTTTTCAAGATAACTGCTGGCTCCCTGGTCTAATGCCCGTTTGGGATCTTCCACAACCGAGACGACATGGACCGGAATATGTTTTAATTCGGGATCATGTTTAATTAAATCCAGCAAGGCCCAACCATTGAGGAGAGGGATTTTGATGTCGAGAATGATAACATCCGGACAATATTCCCTTGCCAGGCTTAGCGCCGACTCCCCTTCGGTAGCCAGAATTCCTGCCAGACCATACCTTTCAACCATTTCCAGCAGGACATTGGCGAAGGCCACATCATCCTCCACGATAAGCACATGTGGCGTCAGCGAGGGCTCATGAATGGTTTGGGAATATGGTTGACGTATAGGGCGGGTTCCTATGGGAGACTCCCATTTCCTGCCCCCCGAATTATCTTGGTTTGCCTGAGCAGTTTTCAAATCAGGAACCTGCTTTGAAACCACCTCTGAAACTGGCGTGGAGACATTAGTGTCTGCATCCGGATGGTTGACTGGAATCAAAAGAGTGACTTCCGTTCCTTTTCCCGGTTGACTGGAGAGGTATACCTCTCCTCCCAGCAATCTTGACATTTCACGACAAATGGAGAGCCCAAGGCCCGTTCCCCCATATTTTCGACTGGTACTGCCATCCACCTGCTGAAATGCTTCCATGATTGAACCTTGTTTTTCTTTGGATATCCCGATACCTGTATCCCTCACGGAAAAAGCTACAAAAGGTTCTTTCCTTTTAGGGCTACCCAGGTATATTAATCGTTCACTATCCGGAAAATAGAATTCGACTTCTACATAACCCGATTCAGTAAATTTGAAAGCATTAGATAACAGGTTGGTAAGAATCTGTTGCAGACGCTTAATGTCTGTGAACAATTGAATCGATTCGTTTTCGGGCAATATAACCCTTAGGTCCAGATTTTTTTGCCTGGCAACCTCTTTGAAATTTCTTTGAATATGGTTTCGAATCTCCGTCAGATCAAACCCGGAACATAATATGTCAATCTTTCCAGCCTCTATTTTTGACAAATCCAGAACATCATTAAGAAGTCTCAATAAATCATTTCCCGAATCAAAAATAGTTTGGGCGAATTCCATTTCTTTTACACTCAGGTTGTTTTCCTTGTTTTCAGCGAGCAGTTTGGATAGCACCAGCAAACTGTTTAAAGGGGTCCGTAACTCGTGAGACATATTTGCTAAAAACTCGGATTTATACTTGGAGGCCATAGTCAATTCATGAGCCTTGATTTCCAGATCTTTTTTCGCGCTGGAAATTTCCTGGCCTCTTTTTTCCAGAGCTACCTTTTGCTCGTTCAGGCTTTGGGTTTTTTCGGTCAGTTTTTCATAAGCAATCTGAAGTTCTTGCGATTGGGAATGGTATTCTTCTGTCAGAGCCTGGGATTCTTCCAGTAACTTCTCAGTTTTCAATCCCTGTGCAATATTGTTTAAAATGATACCAACGCTGTTTGAAAGCCTTTCCAGCAAGATCCGTTGCAGTGGATTGAATTCTTGAAAAGAAGCCAGTTCAATAACAGCTAACAAACGATCTTCAATACAAATGGGCCATAGATCCAAATACCTGGGTGGAGACTCTCCGGTCCCCGACCGAATGTTTATATATCCTTCAGGAATCTCTTTCAATGACATTTGCTTTTGATTAACGGCACATTGCCCTACAAGGCCTTCGCCTATTTCAAACCTGGAGGGAGAGGATTCATGGGTCACATAGCAATAGGTTCCTTTTAAAACCAAATCGGGATCGCGGTCTCCCAATTCTGCTCCATTCAAATAAATCAACCCCAGGGGGGTTTTCAACAAAGGGCAAAGCTCTTCAATGAAGATGGAAGAAAAGTCTTCCAGATTTTTCCACCCTTGCAATTTGTCGATTAGAATGCCGTATTGCGTTTGAACCCATTTTTCATCCTGAAGCCGGTTTCTTTCCCACAATAAATTTTGCCGCATGGTTTCCAGCGTTTGACCGAGATGTTCCACTTCCTCAGATCCGGAAATTTTGAAACTTTCATCCAGGTGTCCCTCGGCAATCCTATCGGAAACCTTGATCGCCTCTTGAATAGGAAGACTTACTGAACGGGTGATTCGAAATCCCAAAAAGGCGCAGGCTAGTAACCCGAAAAACAAGAACAGAAATCCAAAATTTAATGTTGCATTCAATCCCTTTTGAGTTTCCTGTAAATCTTTATTTCTTAGCAAGACCTGGCTTTCCGCCATGCTCTTTAAAAGTGAAATAATTTCTTTTGAAAGGGGGATAGCCTTTGTTGAAAGTAAATATTGGGCTTTATTCCAATTTGGGCTCTCCAGGATTTCGAACATCTTCTCGGGCAGTGGTTGAATAATTTCACGCGCCTCAACTATTTTTTCAAATGCCAGGCGTTGCTGTTGTGTCATCAGGTCCTGTTGGGAAAGGAGATCTTTAAATCGGCGCGAATTTTTATTCCATTCCTGTTCAAACTGAATTTTAAACTTTGGATCCTGGGTTATCAGGAATCCCCTGATATTGGAAATGGCAGAAGCCATACTCCCCCGCAAATCAGCCAATATTCCAAGGAACATTTTCCTGGACTCTCCTTCATCAATAATCAGCTCTTGATCGATAAGGGACGTGATTTGAGCGAGGTATTGTTCTGAAGCAGGAACAACGGTTTCCACTAAAATCTTTTGGGCGGGAGTGTTTTGGAGAGTCGAAGCGTTGAATTCGATTTCGGTTTGAATTTTTTGAAAGGCGTCAAGCTTGCCTTCAATCAGTTGTAAGTATTTAACGTTTTGGGAATCTGTCCATTTGCGGGAAAGGTCTCGCAGGACATTAAAGGAAGGTCTTATTTCCTGATCCCAAGCGTTTCTCCTGTTCTCTTTAAACTGGTTCTGTTTAAGAATAATCCAACCCCGGAGGGCCGCCAGGGATTGATTGACACCATTTAACATTTTCAGTGTGGTTTCGGCTGTGACCACTCTCAAGTTTGTGACACGGTTAAACCGGGATTGAACCTCCTTCATTTCGAAAAAGGTGCCTCCGACCACACCTGACAAAATCAGCCCTAACAGGACAAAACCCCAGGCTATCTTTTTGCCAATTGTATTGTTTGTAATTTTCATCTTTCGCAAATAATGGCTTTAATTTTGTTTCCTGAAAATTCTATGCGAAACATCAAACCCCTGAAATTTGTTGCTTTGCAGGGGTGCAATTTGTGACTCTTTCATTCCAAGATTTAGTAAACCCTGGAGGACCAGGCTCTGGAAAAACAAATCAAACACGCGGGTTTTTAAGTCATTATTAAAATAAATTAAAACATTACGGCACAAAATCAGGTGAATTTCGCTAAAAGCCTGATCGGTGGCAAGGTTATGAGGGGCAAATAATATCATCGACTTCAATTCGGGTTCCATTACGGCGAATCCTTTTTCAACACGGTAATAATTGACAAAAGATTCCCGTCCCCCTGAATTTTGATAGTTTTGCGTGTACTGCTTGATTTTCTCAGGACAATAAGCACCACGCATTGCGATTTCCAGGCTGGTCTCGTTCAAATCAGTCGCATAAACCCGGGATTTTTCTCCCAACCCCTCTTCTTTAAGGAGAATAGCCATAGAATACGCTTCTTCTCCCGTACAACATCCCGCCACCCAGACATTTATAGAATCATAGGGCTTTAAAAGTGGAAGCACTTCTTTTCTAAGGGCCAAAAAGGACGACGGGTCCCTGAACATCTCTGTGACACCTATCGATAAATCCAAAATCAATGAATTTAATAATTTAGGGTCCCGAAGCACTTTGGACATCAATTGGCTGACGCTTTTTAAATTCAAAATGGTCATACGATTTAATATACGCCGCTCCAGGGTGCCGCGGGAATAATTCCGAAAATCGTAGCCGTATTTCAAATATATAGCTTCAAGAAATAACTGGAGTTCAATCTGGTTATTCTCGTCACAAAAAAAGGTGGGGCTCTCATTTTTATTCGCAATGCGGCTTAGACTAAGCGTTTTCAAGGTGAAATCAACCTCTCTAATTGACCCAATAACCGATTTTTGCATGCAAAACAAAAATGATTTTACTGGTAATATTCGACTTCCTGAAAATTATAGCATTAAATAGCAAGAAAATGTAAATTAAAAAATGACAGTTGTAAGCATTTTATTTAGTATTTAGTAAAAAATTTCATTTTTTAACAAGCTTCTTTTAGGTTGCTAAATTAATTTCAAACGCAATCGGGCAGGTATTTAGAGCGTCGGATTTATAGTTTTGGCTGTCGAAGGAATTATGAGTATAATAAACCTTCCCGGCTCGTAAGGTTCTCTTCAGATCCCTGCCTGTACATGTCTATCCTGATAATCATTACATGCTATTCAATTCCCTCACGTTTATCGTTTTCTTTATTGTGGTTCTGGGCCTCCATTACACGGTCTCCTCCTGGAAAACACAGAAAACCGTTCTTCTGACAGCCAGCTATATTTTTTACGCGGCCTGGAATCCACCTTTCGTAATCCTTCTCTGGATTTCGACGCTGGTGGACTGGTATGTCGCCAAAGCTCTGGTCAGGGAAGAGGGGCCCGGCAAGCGGAAAGGATTGCTTTTCATTAGCCTCGCCGTCAATTTGGGTTTGCTGGGATTTTTTAAGTATGGCAACTTCCTACTGGAAAACTTTAAAGCCTTGATGGATCTGGCCGGGATTCCTTTTGAAGCCGCGACTCCTAGCATCATTCTTCCTGTCGGGATTTCGTTTTATACTTTCCAAACGCTTTCTTACACTTTGGACGTGTATTTCAGGAAAACCGACCGGTGCCAATCGTTCCTGGATTTTGCTTTATATGTGACTTTCTTTCCGCAGTTGGTAGCCGGACCCATTGTCCGTGCGGTCGATTTCCTTCCGCAGTGTATAAAACCGCGCCGGGCCACACGCGACCAGTTTGGCTGGGGATTGTATTTCATGACCCTGGGAATGTTCCAGAAAGTCGTTTTAGCGGATACCCTGCTTTCCTCGGCCGCTGATAAAGTGTTCAGCCATTCCGGAACGGCCCTGCATTTCTTTGATACCTGGATAGGGGTTCTGGCGTTTTCGGCCCAGATATTCTGCGACTTCGCCGGTTACTCAACTTGCGCCATTGGCACCGCTTTATGTCTGGGCTTTATCTTGCCGGACAATTTTCGTTCACCCTACGCCGCCATCGGTTTCTCGGATTTTTGGCGACGCTGGCACATAACGCTGTCAACGTGGCTCCGCGATTATCTTTACATTCCGCTGGGCGGCAACCGGCGCGGTACGCTTCGAACCTTGTTCAATTTAATGTTCACCATGTTTCTCGGCGGACTCTGGCACGGTGCGTCCTGGACCTTCATTGTTTGGGGTCTTTTGCACGGGTTCTATCTGGTGGTCGAACATCTGCTTCGCCAATGTTTTCCTGATATTGCCTTGGTGAAAACCCGGATGGGTCGTTTTGGGCTCGGTATGCTGACCTTTCTCATTGTCAGCGTCACCTGGATATTTTTTCGTGCGGGAGATTTCTCTACTGCGTGTTTGCTGTTCGGGTCTCTGTTCAACTTCAACGGAACCCAGATTCTCCCGACACTGGAGATCCTTCAAGTCAGCGGGGTCGTGATTGGACTCCTTTGCTCCCACTGGTATTTGCACGAGAAACATCTGGAACACGCCATTCAGAATTTGCCCGCATGGTGGGTGGTCACCTTGTGGAGCACGATGTTAATCGGATTGATCGTCACTCAGGGAGGCGCGAATGCGTTCATCTACTTCCAGTTTTAAAACCTACGAACTGACGCGTGTTGTTCCGAAACATCATTGGGTCCTGCTTGCAGTGTTGTCTTTTGCCATCGCATCGGTGTTCACCCTGGGATGGGAGATGTATTGGCGCTCGAAAAGTTACATTCCCACCTTGAACGACACCAAAGATCTTTGGGCCAGCAGACGCGAAATCCTGGAAACGGAATACAACCGCACCGTGTTGATCGGCGCGTCCCGCTTGTTGTTCGACTTCAATATGGACGTCTACGAAAAAGCCATGGGCGAACGGCCCTTGCAACTGGCCACCGTGGGGACGAATCCCAATCCGTACCTGGAAGATTTGGCAAATGACCCGACTTTTTCGGGAACCGTGATCGTCGGTGTGGTTCCCAGCCTGTACTTCGCTCCAGGCGGACCGCCGATGGACAGTCCCCGAGAACACCTGAAACATTATCGAGAATGGAGTCCGTCGCAACGCTCGGGACACTATCTGGGAATGATGCTGGAGCGCGTCTTCGCCTTCCTTAATGAGGGTGACCTGACACTGAACGAACTCTTGCAGGACCTGAAAATACCCAATCGTGAAAAAGTAAAAACATCGCCGGAACTGCCGCCTTATTTTCACGGAGTGGACGAAAAACGTCAGGGCTGGATGTGGAAATTTGCCGCGAAAGACGAAGCCTTGCAACACCGTATCCAGCAAATCTGGTTGCCCCTGTTCAGCAGAGCCCCGCCCCCCCCTGCCGTGAAAAAGACACTTAAGGCAAACAAAGCCCGCGTCGATAAAATCCGCGCACGTGGAGGCCATGTTGTTTACCTGCGCCTGCCATCGACCGGTCAGCTACGGGAACTGGAAAACGAAAAAACGCCTCGCGCAGAATTTTGGGACCGTCTCCTGTCCACCACCGGTGCACCAGGAATCCACTTCGAAGACTATCCGGAATTGAGTGAGTTCGACTGTCCCGAATGGTCCCACCTCAACCGCCAGGACGCCACCAAGTTCACCCAACGCCTCATGCCTCTTTTCAAGGAATTAAGGGATGCGGGAAAAATGTGAAAACTAGTTCTGGAGATTCTCTTCGCCCTTGGATACAATCTGGAAAATAGCTTTTAATTGATGGAAATTTCAGGAGCCGTTGTGTCCAAATCCAAAAACAAAGATTCGGTGTTTGCTGGGCCTGTCAGCGGACAGGAGTTTAAATTCGACGAGAAGGTCGCGGGCGTGTTCGAAGATATGATTCATCGTAGCGTTCCCTTCTACGATGAAACGCAGGCGATGACCTTGCGTCTGGCACACCGTTTTTTGCAATCGGATACCTGTGTTTACGATTTGGGGTGTTCCACAGGCACCTTGTTACTGAACTTTTCCAAATCGGTTTCTGACGACACGGTGCGCTTTATCGGTATCGACAACTCGGAGCCGATGCTTAAAAAAGCGTCGGAAAAATTTGCGGACCTGCCGCAAAAGAACCGCGTCGAGTTTCGGCATCAGGACCTTTCTGCCGGACTGGACATTGCCAATGCGTCCATCGTCTTTATGAATTACACGCTTCAGTTTGTCCGTCCCTTGCAACGCGAGAGTTTGCTGAAAAGCATTTATACGGGGTTGGCACCCAATGGATGTCTGATCCTGGTGGAAAAGGTGTTGGGCAACGATTCCCTGTTCAACCGCATGTACATTGAGCTTCATCACGAATACAAAAAGGCGCAGGGATATTCGAAGCTGGAAATCAGCCAGAAACGTGAGGCACTGGAAAACGTACTCGTCCCCTACCGCATTGATGAAAACCTCGACCTGCTCAAACGCTGTGGATTTGAATCTGTGGACATCTTTTTCAAGTGGTACAATTTTGCGGGCTTCCTGGCGGTAAAGTCGGGCACCTCTCTCTCAATTTAATTTCCACCATTAATAAGGACACCATGAAAATAGGCTCCTTCGACCTGGATGAGAATATCCTGGTCATCGCGGAAATCGGTAACAATCATGAAGGCGATTTTTCTCTGGCAGAACGAATGATCGTCGAAGCCGCCCGGACCGGTGCGGGAGCGGTCAAATTTCAGACCATCGTGCCGGAACGCCTGGTGGCTCCAGATACACCCGCCTTCGACCTGTTCACCAAATTCCAGTTTTCTCAGGAGCAGTTTCGGAAACTGAAGCAGGTTGCAGATAGCGAAGGCGTGATGTTTCTATCGACTCCCTTCGACATCGAAAGCGCACAGTTTCTGGACGAGCTGGTTCCTGCATTCAAAATAGCCTCTGGCGACAATAATTTCTGGCCTCTGATGGAAGCGGTGTGCCAGACGGGAAAACCCATCATCCTTTCGACAGGTATGGCCGGGTACCCGGAGATCCGGCGGGCTAAACAATTTATCGAAGACGTGTGGTCGCGAGAGGAAATTGAGCAGGAATTAATCGTTTTGCATTGTGTTTCTCAATACCCGACCCCGCCTGAAGACGCCAATTTGTTGTCGATTCCATTTTTGAAGGAGAAGCTGGGAGGCGTGATTGGTTTCTCGGATCACACCATTGGCATCGTGGCCACCTTATTCGCTGTCACCCTGGGTGCGAGAGTCATCGAAAAGCATTTTACCCTGGACAAGAATTATTCTGACTTTCCCGATCACCCCATCTCGATGGACCCGGACGATTTGCGCCAATTGATGGAGCGTATTCCGGAAGTGCAATCCCTGCTTGGAAATTACGGAGCCTTCTCCGGAAAAAACGAGCAAGGCACCGCCTCAGCGGCGCGACGCTCCATCGTTGCAAATCAGGATTTAAAAGCGGGGGATGTGATCCATTGGGATCTCATCGACTGGGTCCGTCCCGGCAACGGACTGCCCCCGGGGGAAGAGTGGCGGGTCCTGGGGAAGACCCTCAATTGCTCCCTGGCGAAAGGGCAAGCCCTACTTCCCGAATATTTCAGTGATTAGAAAAAGGATTAACCTCCCTTCACAAACCAACCGGTAACTTTTCCCAGGCGAGGATGAATATCCCCGGCCACTGCATGATGTTCCGGAGCCAATGGCTTCGTCCATAACATAACCAGCACAATACCCAGTCCGTAACCGATAGCCTGAACGGGCAATGTGTTACTCAGAACCATTGCGAGTCCAAACGATGCCAACAAACCCAGCAGAGCCAAACCGACGCATTTGCCGAAAAAAGGAAATACTGAGGCCACGTCTATCATTTCCCGTAAACACCACCACTGCCTGAAAGCCATGTATACCAAGCTGGTTCCGGTTGCGATCACCGCGCCCCATTCTCCGTAAAATGGGATCAGGATTACGTCTAGCATAATATTGAGGACACTCCCCTCCACGGTTGTGCGTAATGCGAACGGGTGTTTACGAATCACGTACAGAGTTGACACCGCAAAGCCTCCGCCAAGCACCAGTGTGCCAAACAGGAAAAACAAATAAAGGGACAAAAGTGGTCCTGCAGGATGATATTCATTTCCATACAAAAAAATGATCAGTGACTGACTGTAAACAAACGCGAATATGAAGATAGGGGCACTGCAAAAAAAATGGAAGCTCATGATTTGCTTCCAGGATGCGCTCAATCCTTCATAAGATGTTTTGGCAAAGGACTCGGAAAAGATCGACATGGCTAACGGTCCGATTCCCGTGAACACAAATGTAAGCATGGCACCGAGACCTGTAGCCAGGTGGTAGAATCCGATACCCTCGTTAGGGACATTGAAAAAGTTCATCAACACCACATCGCTTTGTGCCAGCAAACCGAAACCCAGAAACCCCACTCCATAGGCCGCCAACCCCAATTGTGCAGTGCCTTCCATGCCGACTTTCTGCGACGGGCCCCACCAATAGGGTTTTGCAATTACTATATAGATGAGAAGCGTCAGTAGAGTGGATAAGGCATAGGCCCACAAGGCGCCAGGGATTCCCAGACCGAGGCGGATGAACAGGACCAGCAATACCAGATTGGCAATGGCATTGAACACATCCATGAACGCGGTCACCTTGAACCTTAAATAGGTCATGAAAAGGGTGCTTGCCAGGGAGTGCAGACTGACCGCTGTAAAATAAACTAATATGAGAGACCGGTACTGGACCAGGTCCGGCGTGTCTACCCAATCGAAATAAACAGGCAGGCCCAAATATGCTAATAGCAATAGAATGGCAGTGGAGACGATTCTGATGCTCAGAACTCTGTTTAACAGAAAACGCCCCTGCTGGAGAGTCGGATCCTGAACCTTGAGTTCCGGTAGCTTTTTGTTCAACACCGCTTCCAGGCCCAGTGAATTGATCAGACGCAGGATAGCGGGGATCACCAGCAAGGAGGCGTAAATACCGAGACGTTCCTTTCCCAGATAACGTGTGAGAGCGATGGAGACGCCAAACAGGATGATTTGAGTCAGCGTTTTCCCCACGGCGTTCCAGGAAATATTAACGACAAACTGGCGGACGGAAGACAAGGCACTTTCTCTTTATTTAAAAATCTGAAAAGGACTGGAAACTGGTAATAGCAAGAGAATATTTATACGACGTTCCCCCCTTGAAATCTGCCCCAACAATTGGCATGCTTAGAAGAATTTTAGATAAGGATTAAATATTCATCATCAATCAGGGAGGAATCAATGGCAGAGGCGTATAATGTTTTGATAGTCACAGAATTTCAAGGCCTGGAAGAAAGCTCGAAAAAAGAGATCTTTGATCGTCTGGAAGAACACGGACTGGAAAAAATACCCACCCTCACCCAGGCACAAGCCTGGGAAATCAAGGTCGAAGCGGACGACGAAAGTGACGCCAAAGATCAGGCGGTGCAGGCGATTCACAACGTGTGCCGGACCTATCCGTTTGAAATGCGCCTGGTGGTGCAATGCGGAAGCGGCCAGATCATCCGTCGCAAAAAGCAGTTCGAACCTTAAATGGCAGAGCCGGTGAATTCGGTGTAGCGCTCTTCGCCGAACTGGTTGGCGATCATTAAAATATGGTAGCCCTCATTTGTTTTAACCGGACCAAACACCTCTTCGGCTACCAGCGTGCGGTTTTGTATGCCTTCGCGAACGATCTTTTCCAGTTCCTGGTTCTCGAACACCGGACGGTATTCGCGGATGCGTGGATCATCACAGGCCATCTCCAACCAGCCTAAATTGCCCCCGTCCTCCTTGGTAGAGCAGAGGCTGTATTTTTCCGCCAGACGCATCAGCATTTTTACTTTACCGACCTGGTCTTTTACCTCTTCGATAGTTTCTTTTAAAAGTTGCGCGACACTTTCTTTATCGACAAGAATGTGCCTGATTTGTATCTGATACGAAAATCCAACCATGTGTTATCCTGAGAAAAAATTATATATAAGCACCTTTCCATAATTAGAAAGATAACAATTTGCTGATACTCAGCAAATTAAACAATTTTGATCCATAATAATAGTTTAATTTAAACCGATTTTCCACGATTTGGAAGTTTCTTTAATACGAGCCCTCAATTTCAGGCCACTCATGAACACCAGCCACACCCCACTTATTTTAGCTTCCGGTTCGCCTCGGCGGGTTGAACTGTTACAAAAGATCACCGACCACTTTGAAGTGATTCCCAGTTCTGTCGACGAAGTGATCGACGAAAACCTGGACCCTGTCGAAAATGTAAAGTCTCTGGCATTGCAGAAAGCCCGCTGGGTGGCGGACAATCACGTCGCGCATACGGTGATCGGCGCCGATACCATTGTCGTTTTTGAAGGCGATATCATTGGAAAACCTCGAAACGCGGAAGATGCTAAAGAAATCCTTGAACGCCTGAGCGGGCAAGTGCATCAGGTAATGACAGGTCTCGCCGTTATTTCGCCTGAAGGCAAGGTGTATCAGGACTGTGAAATTTCCCAGGTGCGGATGAAGTCTTTGCAGGCCGACCAAGTAGATGAATATATTCAATCAGGGGAGCCTATGGACAAGGCGGGGGCTTATGCGATTCAGGGAGTAGGTTCTGCTCTGGTAGAATCCCATGAAGGGAGTTTTTCAAACATCGTGGGCCTTCCTGTGGAAACGCTTCGAAGCCTACTGGTACGCTCGGGCATGCAGTTTTTTTAAAGTAGGATTTCCCGTAACAAGCCGGTTCCAAAACACCCAACCTCATAAAACCCTTGACAAATGCTAATCTTCGCGGGTTTGAATCGTGTTGGTGGATCATTTTTTTTTGGGATTTCTTTTGTTTTTGCCTTAAAATCTGCTATACATACTGAGCTTTTTAGATTGAACCCTTTGAGGAACAAGTGCTTTATTAAACTTGAATTGTCATGGAATGCCGAGGATATTGTAAAAAATGCCAAGCACCGGTTTTCTTTAACGAAACCACCGACTGGTTCGGAAACACGGTGACTACCCTGAATTGCTGGAACGGCCATTACAAGTGGATCAACATCAAGGATCTGGAAGAATTGGCGGCCGATCCGGAAACTAATGTCGTGACCTATATCGGCTTCTTTGATCTCAAATGAAGGCCCCCCCAATACCATCTCTCCCCGTTCTCGTGGGAATTTTTCTTTTCTCTCTAATTCTCAACTTTTTCCAACTTTCGATTGCTAAAGCGGAGCCTCTGGCCCCGGAGGGTATGCTGTACATTCCGGAAGGCTATTTCCCGATGGGAGATTCCGATAGTAAATTCGCCGATGAATCTCCGCAACACTTCGTCTACACCTCTCCCTATTTCATCGACAAATATGAAGTCAGTAACGCACAATACAGAAGTTTCATAGAAGCCACGGGTCACCCGGAACCAGAGTTTTGGGAAGACGAACGCTTCAATCAGCAGGATCATCCGGTGGTGGGTGTGAGTTGGTACGACGCTATGGCCTATGCGCGTTGGAAATCGCGCCGACTGCCGACGGAGGCGGAATGGGAGAAAGCCGCCCGTGGCCGTGATGCCAGGCCTTACCCCTGGGGCGATAAATTGAGTAAAGGTGCCCTGTTTTATTTCGTCAATATATTTGGCGTGGCGGACAATTACGAGTTCACGGCCCCCACTACGTATTACGAGACCGGCAGAAGTCCTTTTGGCGTGTACAATCTGGCGGGCAATGTTTGGGAGTGGTGCCTGGACTGGTACGAGAAGGACTATTACAAAAAGAGTCCGGAAATCGATCCCAAAGGTCCCACCGACAGCACCGGAATGAAGGTGTTGCGCGGCGGATCCTGGGCCAACGATATCGAAAACGTCACCACCTCCAAACGGGCCAGGAATTATCCACACCAGAAAAACAACATGTATGGGTTTCGCACCGTTCAACCGGTAAGATGAAGCCAGCCACACCCGCCCTACCCGTCCATTCCTGGGCGCTCTACGATTTTGCCAACACCATTTTTTCCATGAACGTGATTTCTTTGTACTTCGCGCTGTGGGTGACCGTGGACCAGGGTGGAGCGGATATTCTGTACAGTGTTGCCTTGTCCGGCTCAATGCTGGCGGTCGCGCTGAGTGTTCCCGTGTTTGGTGCGGTTTCCGACAAAACCGGCAGGCGCCGTGGACCGCTGACGGTGCTCACATTGATATCGGTCGCCTGCACTGCGGCGATCGGATTCGCGGATCATCTTTTTGCAGGATTGGTTTTATTCGGGATTGCCAACTACTGTTATCAGTCGGCTTTGGTGTTTTATAACGGCATGCTTCCGGGCGTCGCCCGCGGCCGCTCTATCGGTACAGTATCGGGTTATGGCGTGGCGCTCGGTTATTTGGGTTCGATTGCCGGGTTGATGCTGGTCAAACCTTTTGTGGAGTCAGGTGGCCGAATGGCGGCATTTTTTCCTACGGCAGTGTTGTATTTGATCTTCTCCATTCCCTGCTTTTTGTTCATTAAAGACGTTGATCTAAAAGCAGGTAAAGTGAAGCTGGCGGAGGCTTTAGCGACTTTAAAGCGAACCTTCGCTGAAGCGAAGCAATACAAAAATCTTCTGCACTTCGTTCTGATTCATTTCCTGATTCTTGATGTGGTCAATACCATCGTCGCTTTTATGTCGGTTTACGCAAACAAGGTGATCGGTTTCAGCGATTCCCAAATCACAAAATTTTTGATCACATCCACGGTGGCCGCCATGCTGGGGTCCTGGTTCATCGGCTTGCTGGTGAAAAAGAAGGGATCGGTGGCTTGTTACTGGATGGTGCTCTGGTTGTGGGTTGCGGCGTTAGGCCTGGCAATCATCAGCCCCAGTGAAACCTTATTCTGGTGTGTAGGACCTTTGGCGGGAGCGGGAATGGGCGGCGTGTGGGTGGTCAGTCGTACTTTGCTCATTGAGCTATGTCCGCCAGAAAAAATCGGTGAGTTTTTCGGTATCTACGGCTTAGCAGGTAAGATGGCATCGATTCTGGGTCCACTGCTATGGGGAAGTGTGGTGTGGATTTTTCAGGAGACCGCAACGTTCAAATACCGGGCCGCCGTGGGGACCTTGCTTCTGATTACGTTTGGGACCTTATTTTCGTTTCGGTCGCTCTCCCGACGGTTGAAAATTTACGAATCTGTTCCCCGCAACAAATAAATGAGGGGAACAGACTCATAATGGCTTTTACTTCAGTATCCGGTTACCGCTCGTTTCCCATAAACCTGAGCAGATGCAGGAACAGGTTGATGAAATCCAGGTAAAGGGTCAGAGCGCCACGAATGGCTTCCTTGGTATCTTCATCGGTGCCTTCATTGCCGATGATATTCATTTGCTTGATTTTCTGCGTGTCGTAAACCGTAAGGCCTGCGAAGATGAGAATACCAATCACGTTCAGGGCAAAACTGAAAGACGCGCTTTGTACGAACATATTGGCGATGTAACATAGGATCAGGCCCACCAGCCCCATGAACAAAAACTGACCCATGCCGCTCAAGTCTTTCTTGGTCACGTAGCCAAACAGGCTAAGCGAACCAAAGGTGCCGGCGGTCACGAAAAAGGTCCAGGCAACGGAAGCGGTGCTGTAGACCAGAAAGATTGAAGACAAGGTGAGCCCCATCAATCCGGAATACAACATAAACACACCGGTGGCCTGGCTTGCGGACATACGTTCAACCCAACCTGCCAGCCAGAAGACCAATCCGATTTGTACGATCATTAAAATGAAGGGGACCGCCTTGTTGCCGAATATCAGGTTGATCATGAATTCGTTATTGGCGATGTAAAGGGCCATGCCGCCAGTCAATATCAGTCCGGCGGTCATCCAGTTGTACACGCGCATCATGAAGCGTTGTTGCTCTGTGGCGACGGCGTCCTGGCTCATATATCGGGTACTCGGTTGCATAGTAAAGCTCCTTGGTTTGGATGGATTCGAGTGGTCTATTTCATACTAATAATCCGCCGAAAATAAAACCATCAAATTGTTAATTTAACAAAGATGGCCTTCGGCCTTATTTAACTCCCTCACCCCTCCCTCTCCCCTGGCGGGAGAGGGAGGGGTGAGGGGGAACAATGATTTTTCCTTATTCGGGATTTATTTTTGATCCTCAATAGTTTTAATTGCCAGATATTTTATAGCTGTCTTATTAATAAAATGGCGTATTGTCTGCGTCAAGGTCACCTGTTTCGAAAATCTGGAGACGTGTTTCACTTGAGGAGAAAAATTAACGGGTTGACATCACGTTCCGGAACGTTTTATTTTAAACTTAATCCATAGGGTAAATCCATTGCATTCCATCAAACTACTATCCGCATAGAAGAAAGGAAAACCATGCTTTTCTTGCCTCATAAAATTGTTCGTTTATTGTATTTCCTTTTATTACCGGTCTTGCTGGCTTCTACTCCGGTAACCAACGTTTGGGCGCATGCCGGCCACAGTCATGATGCCAGCGAGCCTCAGGTAAAACTCCCCAACGTTTTGGCAAAGGTCAATGATACGAGTATTTCCAAAGACAGTATCTGGCCGGATTTGAAAAAAACCGTCGAATTGTACAAGGAAAAAGGGGTGCCGCTCAATGTGGACCAGGAAAAAGTAGCCGCAAAAAAACTGGTTGAAGGAGAAATCCGTAAAATCCTGTTACTGGAGGAAGGTAAGGGATTGGGAATCGACACAGAAGGGGCTTTAGATGATAAGGCTAAGTTAAACGATGTTCTGCAACAGGTCATTGCCAAAAAAGTGAGCCCCAGAGTCACGATCTCGAATGCGGAAGTTGCGGATTATTATAAAAAAAATAAAGGGAAGTTTCAGGAGAGAGTAAGAGCCAGCGTCATTCTGCTGAAGGTAAAACCCAAGGATAGCGACAGTGAACGCAAAGCACTCAAAAAGATGGAATCCATTGTCGACCAGATCAATAGGGGCGCAAAATTCGGTGAATTGGCGAAAAAGTTTTCCCAGGACAGTTTGCGCTCCCGGGGGGGTGATTTGGGATTCCTCCCCAAAAACAGGATGCTTCCGGAGTTCGCTGAGTGGGCGTTCAAATTAAAACCTGGTGAAACGAGTGAGATTTTTCGTTCTTCTCACGGTCTCCACCTGCTTCAGGTAACCGATTACAAAGATGCGCAGTCGGTGGAAGAGGCCAGAGAATCGATCAGAGGCTATTTGAAGAAAAAGAAGGTGCGACAGGAAACGAGGGTGTTTACGGATTCGTTAAAAACAAACGCCAAGGTAACGATTTACTTTTAAAAGGAATGGAAAGCGCGGGCATTCATGATTGGGAATGCCCGGATAAACCTATTTTTTGGCTTTTTTGCCGCCAACCTGGCTGAGTTTTCTTTTCACGATTTTACCTTTGTCTTTTTCGAAGTCGACTTTCAGGTAAACAGTGTTTGGGAATACCTTGTGGACCACGCCTTCTTTCTTTTTTCCTGCAAATTCGAATTTGATGCTGTCGCCGGGTTTCATAATTGCCTCTATTGAAGGGGAATGCTTTTCTCCCCGTAGGTGGATTCGATTATTATTGAAGGAAAGATCCTAAAAAAATTCGCCTTCCGAGTCAACACCAAAATGCGACACTCAATCCCTGAAGGCTCCGGGAGGCCCACGGCCGCAAATGGATGATCTTATGCAGTGCACTACTGACCGGAGATGGCGGTGGGCAAACTCACATGACAATGCGACTGGGCTCGCTTTACTCGCACGCCGCGATGGAGAACTGACGAGTTCAGCTTTTAAATGAAAAAATTTTAAGGGATAATTCTTCTTTTTCTTTATATACTGGTTGTTTGAAGCTCTTATTATTTGGGAATCGTGACTGGCAAACACCAGCAAGGTTTTGATTTCACCTTTTAAAGAAAGTCAAGCTATGATTTTAAAATTGAAACGGTTTTGGTCCGCCGCCCTGCTTTGTGGAATGGTTTTGGCCCATGCCGGTGGTGTCTTCGCGGCTGAGTCCAGAGGAAACATTCTTACCGTCAAGATGCCTGATTCCGGAAGCTCCGATATGATTTTTGTTCCCGCCGGTGAGTTCCTCCTGGGAAGCACCGATAAGAATATCGATTGGGTGATGGAAACCTTCTTCTCCGAATCACGCGAGTGGTACCTGGATGAAATGCCTTCTCAAAAAATTTATATGGATGCCTTCTACATTGATCGTTTCGAAGTGACTGTCGCGGAATACCAAAAATTCATTCAGCAAACGAACCGAAAAAAGCCCAAGTTTTTCAACGACAAACGTTTCAATCACCCTCAGCATCCGGTGGTAGGAGTGCAATGGCAAGACGCGAACGATTATTGCAAGTGGACCGGCAAACGGCTTCCCAATGAGGGTGAATGGGAAAAAGCTGCCCGGGGTGAAGATGGCAGGATGTATCCCTGGGGAGACCGTCCGGACCCCACCAAAGCCAACGTGATGGGGAAAAAAGATTCTTATCGCTACACTGCACCTGTGGGAAGTTTTCCTGAGGGCAAGAGTCCTTATGGCGCTCACGACATGGGTGGGAACGTTTGGGAATGGGTCAGCGGCTGGTATTTGCCTTTTCCCGGAAACACTCATAAAAACGATATGTACGGACAAACGTATAAAGTAATTAAAGGTGGTTCGTGGAATTCCAATAACGATCTGGCCCGTTCGGCAGTGCGGGGAAAAGTTCTGCCGGAACAGGAACTGCACTATGTCGGGTTTCGTTGCGCTAAATCCGCAAGTCCCCAATAAAAATACATTCCTTCTGATATGGAGAGATATTGATGAAATTTTTGTGTCGTCAATTTATTGTTTTTTGTAGCATGGTATTATTGTCGAATCCCGTTTGGGCGTATGAAGGGGAGCATCCCGCACCCACAGAACATCCGCAAGCGGGACATCCTTCTGGCGGACACCCTGGAGGCAAACATCCCCAAGGCAAACCGGGGGGGCATGGGTCCTACAGCCACGGCGGAAAATCCAAAAGTGGACATAGCGGGCATGGAGGCCATCACGGCTATGGTCGGCGAAAAGGTCCTCCAGCGGATATTCCCGCACATGTAAAGTCAAGGACCAGCGAAGATGGAACCGGGGTCAATCTGAATGGTTCGCAGGTTGGTGTGAAGGGTATCCAGTTCATGACCACCTACGAGCCATTGAAAAATGTCTCGTCGATGGCATTAAAGGGTAACAAGCTGGGTGATGAAGGGACCGCGATTCTGGCAGGGTCGGCTACCTTTCAGAATGTCGAACGGTTATCGCTTTGGGATAATCAGATTTCAAGCAATGGGGCCAAACAGTTGGCCGACTCTCCCTACCTCAAAAAACTGAAGCACCTGAACTTGATGAAGAATCAGTTGGGTGATGCAGGAGTGAATACATTGTTGGAATCTTCTCTTCTGGATGGATTGGAATTGCTTGATTTGAGCGCCAATGACATCACTGACGAGGGTGCCAAAGCGCTGGCAACGTCTCCCAAACTAAAAAATCTAAAACGACTGGATCTTTACAAGAACAAGATCAGCAAAAAGGGAATCGAGGCTTTATTGAACTCAAAAACCCTTGTAAACCTGGAGTTCATGGATTTAACCTGGAATGCGGAACAGGACCAGGACACTTTGAACGCGCTGGATAAATCCAAATCCCTGCCCAAATTGCATACCTTGTTTTTACAATAAGGCAGGGCGGGTTTTTTAGAAAACTTTGAGCAAAATCTCCCTCTCCCTCAGATGGAGAGGGGGGTTTGTTTCCTACTTTATTTAAATAAATCCGCCACTTCGGGCATGGTTTCCAGCAAATGGGCTTTCAGTTTTTTCATTAACCGTTGTTCCGCTTGCCTGACCGCCTCGCGGGTGATTCCATATTGCGTCCCGATTTCTTGCAGGGGCTTCGGTTTATCTGCCAAAATGCGTTGGTCGACGATGTCCCGCTCAATGGGTTTGGCGGAGACCATAAAATCCTTGAGCTTTTCTCTCAGCAAGGATTGAATTTCTTCTTTTTCTATTTCCGCTCCCGGTGATTCCCCACCGCTGAGCCATTGCCCGGGATGGCTTCCGTCATCATGAGTCGGTGTGTCGATGGAAACATCGGACGCGCCCAGGCCCGCTTCGACGTCGATCACTTCCTGTTCCTTGACACCAAAATGCTCGGCAAGCAACTTGGTGGTCGGGACAAACCCCTGGCGTTCCAGATTCTCTTTTTCTTTGCGCAGGTTATACAATAATTTTCGGCGTGTATTGGTGGTTCCCACCTTGACGAGCCGCCAGTTATCCAAAATGTATTTCAGAATATACGCTTTGATCCACCAGCTTGCGTAAGCAGGCAACCGAACCCCGCGCAGAGGATCGAAGTTCTGCACCGCCTTCATGAGCCCGACGTTACCTTCCTGCACCAGATCCATCAGGTTTTGCCATTCGCGTTTGAATCCCATAGCGATTTTCACCACCAGCGATAAATTGGAGGTGATGAGGCTGTAAACGGCGGCGGGATCTTCGTTTTTTTTGTAGCGCGTGGCCAGTTCGAACTCTTCTTCTGCAGACAGTTCGGAGTATTGTCGAATTTCGTTGAGGTAGGCCGTCAGCGGGTCCAGAGGAACCAGCGAGCTTTTCGGTTTCAGGATCGGCAGGTTTCTCGGTTCTGGGTCCTCAGCTTCGACTTCCGGTTGGGATTCATCGTTCCCCGCACTGATATCATCATAGGTGGTATCTATGATGTCGTCATCCGGAAATTCGTCATCATCGATGGAGGGATCGCTCATTCTTGCGGCTTTCTGAAATCGGTTAAGTCCTTGGCGGAGTATTTTAAATTAAATTGAATTCTGTAATGTTTACTCATACAATGAAAATATGTATCGTTTAGCCATTTTGATATTTTTGATCGGGGTATTCTATTATCTAATACGCTCGTTTTTCCCGCCTGCGGTTGAAGAAAACAAGGTTGAAGGTAGTGATTCTGAAATGATTCAGGACCCCAATTGTGAATTGTATATTCCCAAAAAGGAGTCTGTCCAAAGGGATATTTCCGGTACGCCACATTTTTTTTGCAGTGACCGTTGCGCCGAAGAGTTTGCCCAAAACAATAAAAACACCTCGAAAACCGGTTGATCTGTTTTCTCTCAGGAGCTGTTGGCTTGCCTTTTTGTTTAATGCCCTATAGTATCACACTTCCCCTTTGTCAAGCTAGGTTACCTCTGGAGGAAACTTGCGGCTTGTTTATTGTCCCCCTTTTCTCTTGATGAGAGAAGTAGGGGTGAGTGGAATTATGACTTTTCCATATTACAGATTTTAAATCGCGGAATAATAATATTTTAAGTTTTAAAAGGAATTATATGTTCTTAAAAAGTAAATTAAGTGTTTTGATTGGCATTTTGCTCATTACGTTGGTCGCAGTGCCTGGGATCTCCTTTGCCGAGCAAGAGGAATGCAAGCCGTTGGAATCCAAATCCATTAAGGTGGAAGGTTACTTTTCAAAAAAATTTCGCAAACAGCGTAAAGCCATTAAAAAAGAATTCAAGGAAATGGGACACACTCTCACCCGTTTACGCGCTTTTCCCATGGGAGATACTGCGAAGGTGGTGGCTGTCGGGCGTTGTGTGCCTGCCTACATCGCACGCCACGTTTTAAAAACTGCTTTGAAATACACTTCGGGCATAGAATCCCTGGTCACACAGGCTTTCATTTCTCCGTACTGGATTGGAGTGGGCGTCACCATGTTCGACGAGCCCTCCCAACAGATTGTCAATGCCCAGCAGGTTGAAAAACTGTTGGACGAATCGCTCAGCACCGAACAGTTTCATGCCCTCTATGCCAAATATACGGTTCAGGATAAAAAAGTCCCATACTTTGGATTGAAAGTTCCGAACGCAAAAATTCCCGAGAAACCTTCGGAAAGCAAATAGGTGTCCCCTTGAAGACCCAATGTACAAGAGTTTTTGCAGGATTCCTGCTGGTTTGCCTGATAACCCTGGCATCTGGTAAGCCTGTTTGGGCGCAATGCAAGTTACCCGAAGACCAGCCGATTAAAATGGAAGCCTGGCTCTCGAAAAAATACGAGAAAAATTTAAGACGACTGCGCAAGGAGTTTGAAGCCATGGGAACCACACGCGCCAGCTTGTGGGTGTACCCGGCGGAGAACCCGTCGCGAACCGTTGCCATTGGCCGATGTGTTCCCGGCTACATTGCACGTCACGCCTTGAACTTGACGGAACACTATTTAGGGAAAGTGAACAGCCTGGTGCATCAATCCTTCATCTCCCCTTACTGGATTGGGATCGGTACCTCCCTGTTTGCCGAAAACTCGCAACAACCTGTTGACAGCGACCAGGTGGCCCAATTGAAGAACCGCGCACTGGATACCGTTCAGTTTCAGGAATTGTATCGGAAGCTAACGCGACAGGATGAAACCGTTCCTGCTTTTGGCCTGGAAGTTCCCAATCCCAAATATATGGTTCCGCAGGAAACTCGCTCCAGGTAAAATATTAGAGCCTTATGGACTCGTATCCGGATGCCCTGATCTGGACCGTTTTGATTGTCGCGAGCGGATTCGGCTTGTGGGCCGAAAAGACCGTCTGGGGTGCTAAAGTTTCCGGAGCCATGGTCACTTTATTGACCACCTTCCTGCTGTCTAATATTAATATTCTGCCGTCCACTTCCAGCGTCTATGGTACCGTTTGGTCGACCTGGGTTCCTTTGGCAATTCCACTTTTGCTCCTGCAAGCCAATCTGGCTAAAATCCTGAAAGAGGCGGGTCCCACATTAATTGCCTTTGGTCTCGGTGCCGTTGGGACCCTCGTCGGCACGGTGATAGCCTGTCACCTGCTTCCCCTGGGTGCGGACGGATGGAAACTGGCAGGCATCTTCGGCGCGACTTATATCGGTGGATCCATCAACTTTGCCGGAGTTGCGGAAATCCTGGAGTTCAGGCAAGGTCCCTTATTAGCCGCCGCCATCGCGGCCGATAATTTGATGATGACCTTGTACTTCATGATTCTTTTCACGCTTCCGTCAATAACTTTTTTGCGCAAGTGGTATCCCGATCCTCCGGAAATACGGGTTGCGGGTGCAGACGAAGGAAAGGACGGGTATCAAAAACTCTTTTCGAAAGATAGAGTAGTTAAAAGCATTCTGGGATTGATTTTCAGCATTGTCGTTTGCTGGACAGGGTTCCAACTGGCAGATTGGTTTGAACTGAACAGTAGCGCGATCCTGTTTATAACCCTTCTTACCGTATCCGCCGCGACAGCCTTTCCGTCCGCCTTTGGCAAATTGAAGGGGGCAGAAAAAATCGGCATCGGCTTGATGCAGGTGTTTTTTGCAGTGATCGGTGCCAGTGCAAATATAAACGCCATTTTGCAATCCGGTCCCATCCTCCTGTACTTTGCAGGAATGATTCTATCCATTCATTTAATCGTTTTACTGGTGTTAGGCAAAGTATTCGGTTTGGCCCTGGAAGAACTCGTCATCGCCTCCAACGCCAATATGGGCGGACCAACCACCGCCGCCGCCATGGCCGCGAGCCGCGAATGGGAGTCGTTGATCACACCTGCTATTTTATGTGGAACACTGGGCTACTCCATCGCCACCTTTTTAGGAACGGCTCTGGCGTATTGGATAAAAGGATAGTGTCGGGCTGGGGACCAAAATTCCCATGTGGAAACCCGGCGGGAAAAAGCAAATATTTATAAGAGAGGAGAGCTTGCAAAACAGCGAGGAATTTAAACAGTGAACGGGCCTTGCGGCCCTTTGGGATCATTCACTTTCGGGGGTGGCAACTTCTGTCGATTGTGCCTGTGCTTTGGCGGTTCTGGCATTTTTGCGAAACATGGTCGGACTTTCAATCAATTTTTCAGACCGTTCGGTTAATGTTTTAACCGAGATCACTTTTTTAAGTTTACCGGAGGCATCGTAAACTTTTACCGGATGCATCATATTCTCTCCTTTCTCAAAAGATGTTTAAACACGAAAAAACCGGCAGAGCCTGAGCTCTGCCGGCAAAAGCTGGATTGAATCTGATTATTTTGGGATTACTTTGGAAGCTTGCGGACCCTTTTGACCCATTGATTTTTCAAATTCTACGGCTTGACCTTCATTCAGGGTTTTGAACCCGTCGGATTGAATTTCCGAGAAGTGCACGAAACAATCTTCGCCATCTTCCGATTGAATAAAACCATAACCTTTGCTTTCATTAAACCACTTTACAGTACCTGCTGTCATTTAAAGACTCTCCTAAGTGTTCGAGGCGGCCTTTCAAGTGATTTTGAAACCAACCCCCCGATTCTAATTAAAGATCGGTTGTACTAATAAACCCTGAAAAAGGTTCTCAAGTCAAAAAAAAACCATCGCTAAGGATGGCTTCCGAAAAAACTTGATGTTTTCACTCGATTCAGCACGTTCATGCAATAGCTCGTACTAAAAATTTTCGACGGATCTTGTTAAAGACCTGCCTAAACTGCACGTAAAGCGTTCGGGCTTTGCCCAATGGGTGCTTCGAAAAAAAACGCAAATGACTTCTACTAACCAATCTAGCAAGAATATACCATATTTTTTGAAAAAATAACAGCAAACTTTACTGAGAATTTTATTAACAGATTCGTGGAAGCTGTTCTCCGCTCAATAATTCGAGGAGGCGCGAGGTGCCTATTTTCGTTTTCAGGCGGACGCGGGGGGATGCGGATTCGTAAACCTGACCAGCAATTCGCACGGTAGCTTCCTGCTTGTGCTCCTGCAGGATTTCCAAAGCACGGTCCCTGTCGTTGGGAGGGACAATAGCAACAAAGCATCCTTCGTTCGCTACATAGAGTGGATCAAATCCGAGCAGTTCGCATGCGCCCTGAATTTCTTCTTGTATAGGAATAGCCGATTCATCCAATTCAATCGCCACCCCTGCGGAATGTGAAAGTTCGATAAGCGCGGTGGCGAGTCCACCACGGGTGCAGTCACGCAGACAGTGGACCTCAATTCCGGTTTCAAGCAAAGCGTGGACTGATTTCCAAAGCCCGGCGCAGTCGCTTTCGATGACGTTTTCGAATCCCAGGTTTTCGCGCGCCGCCATCACTGCGATACCATGCCTGCCAATGTCCCCGCTCACCAACACTGCGTCGCCGGACCGTATGGATGCAGGGTGAATCTTGAGATCATGTTCCACCCTACCCACCCCGGTGGTGTTTATGAACAATTGATCTCCCTTGCCTTTGGGTACCACCTTGGTATCTCCGGTGACGATTTTCACTCCCGAAGCATCCACCGCCTGCCGCATGGACTGGACAACGGTTTGAAGCGTTTCGATGGACAGGCCTTCCTCCAGAATAAAAGCGGCCGTCAGGAACAAGGGCCGCGCGCCGCTCATGGCCAGATCGTTCACGGTTCCATTGACCGCTAATGTTCCAATGTTGCCGCCCGGGAACAAGATGGGATCCACCACAAAAGAATCAGTTGTGAGCGCTAATCGATCCGAACCCAGTTTCAAAAGTGCGCTGTCGTGGTGGGTTTCAAGATCCGGATTTTCAAAGGCCGGATAAAACACCGAATCGATCAGGTGCCGGGTCCATTTTCCGCCCCCGCCATGCGCCAGGGTGATTGTCGGTTGCCTGCTCAGTGGAACCGGACATGACGGGGAGACGGGAGATGATATTAATTTCGAATCGTTCATGTTCAGGTCATTTGATTAGGGGGTCGGGATTCGATTGCGGTTTTCTTTTCTTTTGGATTCCAGTAAGATTCGCGCAAAGCCTGTCATCTGCGGAAGCCTTCTCCGGCTAAAACTATAGTGGAGAACACTGTCCTGCTACAAATTTCATTACATACAATTAAAAATCAATATGCAACCCAAATATAATGATCCATTTTGAGTTTCCAGAGCAATTAATATCCCCCCGACCAAGAATCCTGTTGATCAAACTACGGTCCATCGGGGATGTTATTTACAACACGGCAGTCTATTCGGCCATCAAAGCGAAGTGGCCGGATTCGCATTTGACGGTTGTAGTGGAAGCGCCTTCCGACGAATTGGTGGAGAGCCATCCCGCTGTGGATACGGTTCTGTGTTTTCGGAAAAAACCGTTTCGGGAACAGATAAAATTTTATTGGGGTCTCTTAAAAAGCCAGTGGGACATTGCTATCGATATGCACGAAGGCCCCCGTGGGGCGTTCATGACCCGTTGGTCCGGAGCTCGTTTCCGGGTAGGGCATAAGTTGGCCAAGCGATCATTTATGTATAATGTCCGTTTAGGCCTGGAGGAATTTCAGCCGAAATATCCCATCGATTATCAGGTGGCCCTGATTCGGAAAATGGGAGGCCGTTTTGATGGAGAACCGGCTCCTGCCATTTATTTACCCGACTCCGCAGAAAAGTATGCCCGTGAATTACTGGTGGATCATGGAATCGCCTGGGACGAGCCGTTTTGCATCGTGCATCCCGGCACCAAGCGTGTATACGATCAATGGCAATACGAAAAATTCGCCAGTCTGATTGCGTCCCTGCAAGCGGACTTTAAATTGAAAGTCGTTCTCACCACCGGTCCGGGACAGGAACACCAGGTGCAGAAGGTGATGCAGTATGCTTCTCCAAAAACATACGTGTACTTTCAAACCAGTTTGAAAATTCTGGCCGCGCTTTCCAGGCAGGCGCGGTTCGCAGTGTGCCACAATGGCGGATTCATGCATCTGGTCGCCGCGATGGGGACTCCCGTGGTCGCCTTTTTTGGTCCGGTGAGCCCAAACGTCTGGAAGCCGCAAGGTTCTGGACACGCCATCATGTACAGTGGACTCGAGTGCAGTCCGTGCAACAAGCAAACCCGCAAACCCGAGTGTTACCAAGGTGACGCTGAATGCAAGCGTCTGATAACGGTGGAGGAAGTGCTGGAAAAGGTTGAGGCCATTTTAAAAAGATGATCACGGTTTGGCTAAAGAATCATCTCGCCACAGCATGTATTAAAAGAGTCCTCTTTCGTGCTCCCTATCGGTTTGTGTTTGATAAAATTTATTTAGATAATTCCAAAAGTTCGTGACACTTTTCCCAAACCTTTTTCGGAGAAATTCCTTTATCTTCGTTTTCCTCCCCATTGGGTGTGGGAAGAATAATACGTATATATTCCACGGTGGGGTCGTACGGACCTGTTAGTGCGGGATCGGTATTGGGAAACAAGGACACGGTCGGAACCTTTTGCGCGAGGGCCAGATGCATCGGTCCCGTATCGGCGGTCACCATCAATCGGGCTTGACCAATCACAAAGCTGTCTAACTTCAATTCGGAACAACCTTTCATGAGTTTCGGATGATTTTTAAAGTGAGACATTAAATTATTTGGAAGGTGTTCTTCGCCCGGTCCCGACCCAAAAACGATGGGAAATTCCGTTTGGTCCAGAAATTTTTTTGTGAGCTTTAGGAAGCCGGGCAGGGGCCATCGCCTGTTCTCACGAGACCCCCCCAAATTGAAATAAACGAATTCCTTTGCATGAAGTCCACGGGCTGTCATAAATTCCTTTGCGGAATTTTTTTCCTCTCCAGAATAAAAAATTTCCATGTCCCCGCCATCATGTTTGGCTCCAATACACTCTAATAAAGCGCGTCGACGGTCGATTTCGTGAGTGGTGGGTGGCAGAATGATTCTGTCTTCGTCTTTGAGCCAGGGAAATGGTTGATAGGTCCAAACTTTATCGGACCGAATCCAGAACAGAAACCGCCGGATATCCTTGTTGCCGTGAAAAATAAGGGTGTGGTCGAATGCGTGGGGAAACAGGCGCATGCCCCGAGTGATTTGACGGTACCACTGTTTTTTGTAATCAAAGATTCGATCCACATAAGGATTACAATTAAAAAAGACCTTCCATCGAGTGTCCAGCAGGAGGCTGATGTGGCAGTCGGAAAAAGATTTTTTAAGTGCACGCAAACCGGGAGTTGCCCACAGGCTGTCGCCCATTCCTGTACTGCTTATCACCAGAATGCGCTTCAATCCATGCCTCCCGATTTCCTCGATTGTTTGAAGTGATCCAGCGCTTTGAAGGTTTCGTCGACTTGCCTCTGCAAACTGAATTCTTTAGCCCGGTCCCGGCCGCGTACTCCAAGGGAGTTTCGCTTGCCGGCCTCAAATAGCCCGTTCAGGCATTCAGCGATTTCGGAAGGACTGAAAGGGTCCTGTATCACCAGGCCGTTTTCTCCGTGAGAAATAATTTCCGAAGCGCCTGCATGACTACTCACGACGACGGGAAGCCCCTGGCTCATAGCCTCCAGGACGGTCAAGCCGAAGGGTTCGTAAAGGGTGGGCAATACGAAAACATCTCCAGCCCGGTAAAACAGGTCGGCGTGCGGATTTTGGCCGAAAAACCGAATGTTTTCTGAAACGCCCAATCGGATCGCAAGCCGTTTATAGGGTCTGATGTTTCCTTTGCCAAGCACCCACAAGCTGTACTCTTGAGATTTTAAGTGAGGCAGGCTTTCGATTAGAAAACGAAGCCCTTTTCGTTCAAAGCCGGACCCGACAAACAGGATCACCAACTTATTTTCCGGAACACCCCAGTCTTTTCTCAACTGGGCCCGATCCGGTAATTCATCGTCTGGCCGTGGTTCCAGCGTGCTGTGGTAAACGACACGGATTTTATCTTCGGGCAGGTTGTACTTTTGGAGCAATTCCTTACGAGTGCGCTCGGAGAACGCGATCACCCCATCGAGCCGGGCATTGGTCAGGCATTTTTTTTCCAGAAGGTGGAGCAGGAAATGCAGGGGATTGATCCGGATCAACCATCGCTTCCAGGCCGATACCTGTTTCAAGCGTTGTTTAAGCCATTCCTCGTGGCACCCCTCTCCTGCAAAATAAACGTTTTGCCAGGGGGTCCGTTCGTTACTCAGAATGAGATCGAACTCGTGTTCTCTCACCAGTCGTTTGCAGAACCAGGCGAAGCTCAGGTTTTTCAAAAAGGAAGACGGCTTGAAAACAGGAACATGGATGCACTCGAACCGTTCTTTCAATTCCGGGGCTACCCGGTGTGCGAACAGGGTGACGCGCATTCCTCGCTTTGCAAGTTCGTTTAAAAACCGCAAGGCAAAGGCCTCGTTGCCACCCCCCGGCACCAGTGTTCGTTGTATGAAAGCCAGATCAGATTTCATGAAACACCATCATCGCCCACAGTCTCTTGGCCAGAATTTGAGTGTCGAACTCCTGAACGATTTTTGCTCTGCCCGCGGTTCCCATTTTTCGGGCCTTCTCGGGATCTGAAGTGATGTTCACCAAAGCTTCTGCCAAAGCATCTATATTTCCAGGCTCCACCAAAAGTCCCGTTTGTTCATGATCGATAATATCCACCACACCACCAGAAGCATAGGCGATCACCGGTTTCCCGCATGCGCCTGCTTCGGTGTAAACGATCCCAAAGGGTTCGGCGGTGCTCGTGAGAACAAACACATCCGGCAGGTTCATGTAAGCTGTTTCTTGCTGAAACAGGGCATCGTGGGGAATGGCTCCTAGGAAATGAATGCAGTCTTGCATGCCCAGCTTTTCTACCAGGTTTTTTAATTGAACCTCTTCCTTTCCTTCCCCAAGGATATAGTACTGAAAGAGGGGCAACCGGTCGCGGACTTTGCTCATGGCTGTTATAACCTGGTCGATGCCTTTTTCAGGAACCAGCCGGGCCGCTGTCAGAAAAACCGTTTCGTTTTTCAATCCCAGGTTTTGTTTCAGGGGAGAGACATCCAGGTTCGGGAGAAACTTTTTCGTGTTTATAGGGGGAGGCAGTTGGACTATTTTAGCAGGAGCCAAACCTTTATCTTCCGTTTGTTTTCGAACGAAACTGCTGACCGCAACCACCTTTTGAGCTTTGGAAAGCTGGGTCACAATTTTTTCTGCCTTATCGGGGCCAAAATATTCTGTGCCGTGCAATACCACCCAAAACGGAATCGAAAACATCGCTTTCGCAATACAGGCCAGGCTCAAAAAATGAGAACGATGCGTCACCAGCACACGATTGATTTTTCCGGAACGCAGTAACTTGAAAAACAGGACAACCCTTGCCCATGAGGAACGGTATCGATAAATTTCAAGCTCCGATTCGCCATCCCAATCCGGTGCCCCCTCACAATAAGGCGCCAATACAATCACGCGAGTGTCTTTCTGGTGCGCAAGCCCCAGAGAAACTTCGTGGCTGTACACCTCGGTGCCACCGACTTTGGGTGGAAAGCAATTGGCAGTCACCAGGATATTCATATCAAGAATAAACGTTCTCGACGAGTTCAATCATATTGTCCGTTCCCAAATGCGCGCGCACCCACTGGGCTCCCCGCGCACCAAATTCCAGTCGTTTTTCGGGAGATTCGATCAATTCCCCAAGGGCCGCACTCAAAGCCTCGGCATCATTTGGGGGAACCAGCAGTCCCGTCTCATTTGGACGCACCACTTCCGGAGATCCGCCAATGTCGGTGGCTACCACCGCCCGCTCCATGGCCATTCCTTGCACAATGGCTTGCGAGACCCCTTCCGCCGCAGTGGACGCAGACACTAAAATATCCAGCCCGCCAAGTATTTCAGGAATGTCTTCGCGGAATCCAAGATAGAAAACCTTGTCTTGAAGCCCGTGCTCGTCGATTTCCCTTTGAAAGTCAATATGGCCATCGGGGTCGAATCCCACCACCGCGAACCGCACCTGGGAATATTTTTGGACCAGGTGCCGGGCGCTTTGCAAAAAAACCGAATGCCCCTTGCACCAGCGGATCATACCGATGATGCCCACCCATACCAATCCCGATTCCAGCTTCATTTCTTTAGAAAGCAGTTCCGGGTCGTGCGAATCAGGATGAAAACGCGTCAAATCGACTCCAGTGGGGATGGCGTAAATTCTGTTTTCAGGAAACCCGCATCGTTCATGAATGTAATGTCGAATCGATTCGCTTGTGGTGATAATTTTGTCTGCCAGCCAGGTATACACCCAATGGTTTTTGATCGGTAAAGAAACGTGTCGTGTGCGCACCAGTAAAGGCGTGCGAGCCATACGGCCAGCGATTCCTGCCGTCCAGGCATCCAGGGAGCTGTGAGTGTTGAGGATGTCTACGCGGTATTTGCGCAGGATGCGGTAAAAGGACGCGATCGCAATGGGGTCGATACTGTTGCGGATTTTAACGGGCAGGACTTTGAATCCTTTTTGTTCCGCCAGGTTTTGAATGTGGGCACCGGGTTGGCAGGCCAGCAAAACGCGGTAGCCCTTCTTTTCAAATCCGGACAACTCCATCAAAATACGCAACTCTTGTCCGCCAAGACCCATAGAGGCTTCTGTATGTAATATGGTTTTCATTTATAGCGAATCTGGAAAAGAGGTGTGATAAAAGTGCAAGGGCCGTCTGGACAGGATCCGAACCGGTATTCCGTTCAGGTGCTTAAGATGATTTGGGCGAACCACATCCACCCCATAGAGCAAGGACTATGGTAAACATTGCGGCAATATCTATCAAGAAAATTTAGTTAAGGGAGAGATAACCGAGAGATCGGTCAAAAGTGATTTTGCGAATTTTGTCTACGAAGGCAATTGGAGCCAAAGCTGAACTTTTCAGGAAGGGTGCTTATCCGGATATTAGTGCATAACGCATCCCGGCAAACGGGAAATGCCAAGTGACTGGAAACGATGGGACGGATTCAGGTTGATAAAGATGAAACGCAAGTAGCGAATAGTTCGTGGTCCTGAGACTCGAAGGCAATGAACTTATTGCAACCCTCAGTCCGCCCCATGATTTCCTGATAACACGGGACAGGGTACATGCATCGTGCAAAATATTCCCATTCGGGATCCTTTCGATTAATAGTATTGGATGCCTTCGGGAATATCAGGGAACTCAAGGTCGAGACGTCGTTTAACCCAACCGGGAACTTTCATTTGGCCCGTATGGGTCAAAGAAATCTCATCTTCCATTTTTTCAAATTTTCTCCAGTGCATTCTGCTAAGCTCAGAACTGGGGATCATATGTGTTAACTGACCATTCGGATTGAAAACTCTTACATCATGAAACATTGGAAACCTCCTTGTGATAGTTAATTTGAAATGACTTTTAAAACTTTCTTCCCTGTCTTGTAAAAAGAGTACCAATTAAATATTTAGTTAATATCAAGAGCATGTTACGTTTTGGTTACACCGAAAAGGGTATTAATGTTTATAGTTCCGAACTTTTTATTCATGTTTAATTATTCATAAAGCTTAAATTATGTTTATAATTTATTATGTGCAAAGAGTTTGCCAAAAACTCACAGGCAATTTGATTTTTTTATTTAAGTCATTGTTTTTAAAAGAAAATATTTTTATTGATTTATAAAAAAGGTTGGTTTCAGAAGATTTTAAACTGAATCCAGTTAAAGTTTTTAGCTGGAATTTATAATAAAGTGATCAGTTGTGGGTTATTTAGAACGAATTATTCGACTATATTTTATAAATCTCTGAAAGAACAAGGAAATGAATACAATATTGGTAATTCTAGGAACTGAAAAAGGGGCGTTTTTTCTATCGAAATCCAGGAATAGGGTTGAATGGCAGGAAAAAGGCCCCTTCTTAAAAGGTTGGAAGGTTCACGATGTTATGGTTGCGCCTGAAAAACCCCTCCGCATGTACGCCGCCATGAGTCATTTTGTTTTTGGCCCCTCTATACAAAAATCCGAAGATGGCGGCGAAACCTGGCAAGCTTTGACCGGGGTCCCTCAATATGAAGCCGACAGCGGACAAACAATCAACGCGATCTGGACTCTGGTTTCCGGATCGGGAGAAGCCTCCACCAAGCTTTACGCAGGGGTGGATGAAGCGGGATTATTCGTGTCGGAAGATGATGGGAACAGTTGGCGCGAATTGAAGGGGTTGTCCAAGCATCCAACGCGAGCTGAATGGATGGGAGGCGCCGGTGGGCTGTGTTGTCATTCGGTGCAGGTTCATCCTGAAAATCCGGACCGAATCTGGGTCGGCATTTCCGCCGTCGGGGTGCTGAGAAGCGATGACGGGGGAACCACCTGGCAACTGAAAAACGATGGATTGGAAAAGGTTGTGGAATCGGAATCTTTCGAGGGCATTGTTTACTGCGTCCATCGTCTGGTAATGGACCCGCGCAACCCGGACCGCTTGTTTCAGCAAAACCACCGCGGCGTGTTTCGCAGTCGGGATGGCGGAGATTCTTGGGAACGGATTGAAAACGGCCTGCCTGGAACCTTCGGGTTTCCCATGGCGATGTCTCCCAAAAACTCCAATGAGCTGTATACCATTCCACTGGAAAGTGATGAATTCAGAATTTTTCCTCAAGGCCAATTGACCGTGTACCGGTCGCAGGATGGTGGCGATTCCTGGCAACCCCTGACCTCCGGATTGCCAAACAACATTTATACCGGAGTATTGCGCCAGGCTTTAACGGTATCCGACGAGGGTAGCGTGGTTTTCGGAACCAGTTCCGGGCAGGTGTATTTTAGCGAAGATCGAGGGGAAAACTGGCAACCCCTGCCGGGAACCTACCCAAGGATTTATAGCGTCACGACCTGCACTTTGGATTAGGGGGAGCAGGATGGAAAAAGTACAGGTGACTGTCTGTCTCAGCCAGTTGATTGCCCATGCGACTGGCGGAAAGACGAGAATGTATTTCAAAGCCGCGACTTTGAAGGATTGCCTCGGCCAATTACAGCAAGCCCATCCTTTGATGAAAGTGCATTTGTTCGAAGAAGACGGCCGTCAGCGTCCTCATGTGTTGATTTATTATGGAAAGCAGGACATCCGCTGGCTCCCGAATCTCGATATTCCTCTGGAACCAGACAGCGAGATCACTATTTTGCAAGCCGTGTCGGGAGGATAACAATCGCGGTTGATCCCGTTACCCTTTTTTGGAATGGGACCCGTCGCAGAACGGAGCGTTTTTGGACTCACCGCAGTCACAAATCGAGCACATGCGCGCTTCAGGAATTTCGTATCGAATCGGTTCCTTACCCGTATTTTTTTTGGAATGGTTGCCGTCGCAATAGGGTTTGTTGTTTGACTCTCCACAGGTGCAGTAAAATTTGGTTCCGGCAGTTTCCTGAACGCGGACAGGTAAATTCTGGTAGGGCATAACGCTCCTTATGAATAGGGGATTAACATTATCTTAAAAGTAAGGGATAATAGCTAAGAACCCCAAATTTTGACAATGAATTATTGAGAGTTCTCTTGATGCAATAAACTCTCAAAATCCCTGGAATTTGTCAAATCCGAATTTAAAATTTTAAAGGTCGCAAAGCACCCTAAATCTGTCCATTGGGAGGGATCGCATGAAAGTTCTTGTTACCGGTGCCACCGGTTTTGTTGGAAAACAGTTGCTGTTGTTATTGCGTGAAAAAGGCCACCAAACCGTTGTTCTCACTCGCGATCCGGAAAAGGCCGGTGTGCGCTTGCCGATCCATACCGAAGTTCACCGCTGGCTACCGACGCAATTGGAACCGCCGCGCGCGGCCTTCAACGGAGTCGATGCGGTCATTCATCTGCTGGGTGAAAATGTGGCTGGCGGACTCTGGACCGATTCGCGAAAAAACCGGATCCTGGGGTCCCGGGTGTTCTCCACTCGCAATTTATACCGCGCTCTTAAAAACCTGGAGGTGAAACCGAAAGTGGTCGTGTCCGCTTCCGCCGTCGGGATTTATGGCGATGGGGGAGAGGAATCTCTGGACGAGTCAAAAGCCAACGGCACAGGTTTTCTCGCCGATGTTTGCCGGAGTTGGGAACAGGAGGTTTTCCGCATAGAAAGTTTGGGGATTCGCACAGTAGCTCTGCGCATCGGAGTGGTCCTGGGAAAAGAAGGAGGCGCTATGAAACTGATGCTTCCTGCATTTCGTCTTGGACTGGGAGGTCCCCTGGGTAATGGGAAACAATGGTTGCCCTGGGTACATGTGCGGGATGTTGCGGGAATGGCCGTCCACGCTATCGAAACCGATGCGTTGTCGGGTCCCGTGAACACTGTGGCGCCACATCAGGTCACCAACCTGGAGTTTTCGAAGACCCTGGGAAAGGAACTCAAGCGCCCCGCCCTCATTCCCGTTCCCGCGTTTGCTATGAAGCTGGCCTTGAACGACCTGGCCAAAATGGTGCTGTCCAGTCAAAAGGTTTCAGCAGAAAAAGCGAAAGCCAGTGGTTACCAGTTCCTGTATCCCAAACTGAATTTGGCTTTAAGACAGGTGGTCAATCATTTCGACCATGAGTTCCTGATGGAGCAATGGGTTCCCAAACCCCTCGACGAGGTGTTTCCTTTTTTCTCGGACGCGAAAAACCTGGAGCACCTCACACCGGAATTTCTGAATTTCAAATTTTTAAGAATATCCACCGAATCGGTTCGGGAAGGCACCACCATCGATTACAGTTTGAAACTGCATGGCATCCCGTTTGAGTGGCAATCGAAAATCATCGGCTGGGAGCCGAATAAAAAGTTTTCCGACACGCAAACCAAAGGACCCTATGCCCACTGGTTTCACACCCACGAGTTTTACGAACAGGACGGCGGAACCATATTACGCGACCGTGTGATGTACCGCTTACCCTTTGATGTGTTCACGGATTTGCCAGTCCATCCTTTCATTCGAAAGGACCTGGAAACCATTTTCCTCTACCGCCGAAAGCAAGCGGAAAAACTGTTTGGAAAATAGGGCAATTTAGGCGTTAGTGTTATTCATTAATAAGCTCGACCATGAACGTTTAGATATCAGGGAAATTTTTCTCAACTGAGCCGAAAAAACACGCAATCAAGGATTTCTAGAATAAATGGTAAAAAATTAGCACTTATTACAATCATACGGTCATTGGGTCTTATATAATCAACTTGAGAACGGATTATTCAAATAAAAAGATATAGCCAATAGTATACTTGACCTCTTCATAATTGGTAATTGGAATTGCACTTATGAATTGAATTCGCCTTATTATATGAACCCGCCTTCCGACATCACGATGCTCAACTTCTGGGGTGCCGTAGTCGTGCAAGACACCAGCACCGGCTTCGCTATGTAGTTTATTGGAGATAACCAGGATTCGCGGGCGGTGAATCAACCGTTTGTTAGCGGTATTAATTATTCCAAAGTTTTAGAGAAAGTTTCTTTTTGGGGGAGGAGATATCCATGACAAAGAAATTTTTTATGGGCTTACTTTCTATAACGGTATTTTACGCCTTCATCCTGGTTGAATATAACTCACCCTACTCCTCGGAAAAGAAGGGATTGATACCCAATCCCATACAAACGGATACATTTCAAAGTAATTTGAAAACGAATAACTTTTCACTAATAAAATATCACTAGTGTCCGGGGAAACTTAGCTGATATTGTATAGGTTCTAAGTTGATTTTTCTCAATCGTTGTGGGTTTAGAGTCAAAATGTCGATTAAAGCTTTCTTATCCATGAGTGTTTCCCTTATA
>JACAVV010000035.1 GCA_024648695.1 Nitrospina sp. | reverse complement strand
ACATCGCGATGATCATACAGAATTAATCAGCCGCCTGACCAACGGCAACCGAAGTTTTTTCATCTTTATCTCCCTAGCTTGACCTCCTTGCAATACCCTCTCCCCTCGTGGGGAGAGGGTTTTTTTTGCCTGCGTTTTGCCTGGCCCCAAAAAAGTCCGGCCTGAACAGGACCTGAAAAACATTTTTAAATAAAACCTGGCTTCAATCAAAATCATTTCGATATCAGGGAAAACGATCCTAAAAGGTAAAACGATTAAGTCTCTTTGTTGCCGCTTTAAAGATTGAGGTATAATTCCTCATTATGGAAATAATCATCATAAAAACAACCATAGCCCAGAGCAGGAAAACTTCAGGTTTTATTGCTCTTTAGTGGGAACCCTCACTCACATTATCATTACAACCTAACAAAGGTATCATTATGAATTTTAAAACAACATGGATTACGGCAACCCTGGTGGTTCTGGCAATGACCACGTGGACTGCATCCGCCGTAGCGGAAACGACGGTGCAGGTACGTAACATCAATCTTGCAAGCGCATACAAGGCCGCAGAGGCCACAAGGGCGCAATGCGAAAAAGACGGTTACAAAGTAAGTGTCGCCGTAGTCGATATGGGCGGCAACCTGAAGGCGCAGATTCGCGGTGATGGCGCGGGACCTCACACTGTTGACAGCAGTTTCAGAAAAGCCTACACGTCTGCCAGCCTGGGACGACCCACGATGGATTTGGCGAAACTTGTCGTGAAAATGCCTGCCATCCAGGCACTGGGCAAGATGAATGAAAACATCCTGTTGCTGGGAGGCGGTCTGCCTATCCAATTCGATGGAGTTACCGTTGGTGGGATCGGCGTTGGCGGCGCTCCAGGAGCGCATCTGGACGAAGCCTGCGCCAAAGCCGGCCTCAAAGCCATCGGCGCCAAGGTCCCGGAAGCCAAAAAGGAATAGCAGATTGCGTAACCGATATTTCTTATCAACCTGACCTCTACCATCAGGTGACGGGTTTTAGCGAAATCTTTTCAAGTCAAGGGTTTCGAAAGCGCCCCTCATCCCCACTCTCTCTCGGGGTGGGGAAAAGGGGCGCAACAGGTTCCTTCCCCCCCTAACAAGATGACCGGCATAAACCAAGCCAAACACAACGGCGCATAGCCCTCAAACAGATATCAAAGAAGAACCTCTGACATTCCCTCATCAACAATTACCGGCTTATTTGCGATTACTCCTAAACTCACTCTTGCCAATACTTTTCTTCATTGAGCGTATCAGCGCACACCACTTGTCCGCGCACATGACCGATGATGCCGGGACGGAGTTCCTGGACCATCCAGGCCTCAGAGTTTTGAGGCGGGATTGGATAGGGTGCGTCGAATGCCTTTATTCCGGCAGATGAAAAACCATACTTTGCGTAATAGTCAGGATGGCCAAGGACGAAGACCAGTTCCACACCCGCCGCCTTCAACCTGTTCAGACCTTCTTCAATAAGCCGACCGCCAATACCCTGCTTTTGATATTCAGGATGCACTGAAAGAGGAGCAAGAATTGTGGCCGAAACGACTCGCTGAGCATTCTTAATGCATACGTTGGAAAAAAGTACATGCCCAACAATATTTTCATGGGCCGTTGCCACAAGCGATAACAAGGGTTGCGCACTGGGATCAGCCAACAAAGCAGTAATTAGATCTGCAATTTCTTGCCCTTCCTCGTCACCAAATGCAGAAACCACAACATTCGTTATATCCTGTTCATCTGAACCGATCACCTTGCGAATTTGTATGTCCATCCCTCTATTTTATCGCAATTGAGGAAGAAAATGGAGACATGGAAATAGTCTTGATGACAAAATCAATAATCTAAACCAAATACGGCAGGCAAAAGTCGAAATACACACACTGCTACCAAATCGGAGCCTGCCTCCTAAAACTTCCTTTAATATATAAACAATAATACTTTCCCCATTTTGACTCCTATTTCTGCTCCCATGGGTCCCTATTCCATTGACCCCGTTTTAATGAATGGCTCAAAAGGTTTCGTGAGAGTATTGTTATTCAAATTTAGCTTCCTTGAAAATTTATATATTCACGAATGATTGTTCTTCGCTAAGATGTTAAAATTCAATAGGCTATCTATTAGCTCCATCCGTCAATCTGGGGAAAGCCATTCAAAAATTATGGGCCATGCAAGTCCTTTAATAAATTTTACTGCGGTGTTCTTTTTTTTGTTCTTAGGAGGGTGTATTACGGTTGGACCCGATTACATCCCTCCGGAACCCAAAGTACCAAAAAGTTTTAATACAAAACTTGAGAATCAATCCTTCAAACCCAAAGATCCCAATTCTGAAGAAGACTACCCGGATATTCCTGTCAAGCGGGTGACTCCCGAAATGCTGGCCGACTGGTGGAATACTCTTGAAGACCCCCTGTTGAATCAATTGGTTAAAAAAGCGGTTGAAAACAACCTGGATTTAAAACTGGCCCAGTCCCGCGTCAGAGAGGAACGCGCTCGCCGGGAAATTGCCAGTGCCGGTCGGGCTCCAAACGTCAACCTGGGGGGCGACATTACGAAACAAAGATCCCTCAATGCACTTGGTACAAGCCAAACAAGCACCTTATACTCATCTGGTTTTGATGCGAGTTGGGAAATCGATTTATTTGGAGGCATTCAACGTTCCATTGAGGCGGCGGATGCAACATTGCAAGCAACACAGGAACAATTAAATGATATCCTCGTCACTTTAGGAGCCGAGGTGGCTCTGAATTATCTGGAAATCCGTACTTTTCAAGCCCGGCTTCGGGCCGCAGAAAAGAACCGTGATTCCCAGGAAAATTCGTTAGAAATTGTAGAGGCCCGATTGGAAGCGGGATTGACAACAACGTTGACCAAAGCACAGGCCCAATACAACCTGGAGAGTACAAAATCAGAAATTCCCACCCTGAAAATTGGAATTGAAAAGGCCAAGAATGGTCTTGCTGTATTACTTGGTGAGTTTCCCGGTACACTAAAGCAAAGCCTTGATGATAATTCCAAAATTCCTTTAACTTCAATTGAAGTGGTTGTGGGGGTTCCGGCAGACCTTTTACGAAGAAGACCGGATATCCGTCAGGCAGAAAGAGAATTGGCGGCCCAGACTGCCCGAGTGGGTGTCGCCACTGCGGATCTTTACCCTAAGCTCAGATTGTTAGGTTCGGTGGGGCTGGAATCCATTTCAGCGGCAAGCTTTTTCGCAGGACCCGCCGCGGCTTATCAAATTGGTCCTCAGGTGACCTGGAATATTTTTAGTGCGGGCCGAATAAGGCAAAACATTAAAGTTGAAGATGAAATCCAGGAACAGGCACTGATTCGATATGAATCTGCAGTATTGAAAGCGGTGAAGGAAGTTGAAAATGCTTTGATAGATTATGCCGAAGAACAAATCCGGCGGGAATACTTACTCAAGTCCATCGCATCCGCCAAAGAGGCGGTAGACCTCGCCCAGGAATTGTACAAGGCCGGCCTGTCCGATTTTTTGGGTGTTCTCGAAGCGGAAAGATCCCTTTTTACTTTTCAGGATAAACTGGCCACAAGTGAAGGCAAAGTGGTTTCTAATTTGATAAGGCTATACAAAGCCCTTGGGGGAGGTTGGAAACCCTTAATGGTGGATGCTCTTAATAACAACATAAACTCATAATGGCTCAAGGACCGGGATTCAATTTTGTTTAAAATTCAAAAGCAGTATCTATTAATTCCAGGGCTTATGCTGTTGGCCACCCTGAATGGGTGCCAGCAGGTGAATAGCGCGGCGCCTGTAACTAAACGTCCTTCCCCTTCGGTGACGGTGGCCCCTGTTGTTCTGGAAAAAGTCATTCGAACCCATGAACTGGTTGGGCGGATCACTCCAGTCAAAACGGTGAACCTTGTAGCCCGTGTACAAGGTTACCTTGAAAAAAGAAATTTTAAGGAAGGAGAGGAAATTACCAAGGGAGACCTGCTTTTCATTATCGAGCAAAAACCCTATAGAATTGCGGTAAGGGCGGCCGAAGCCAATGTTGCCAAGGCCCAGGCGACAGTTGAAAATGCGAAAATCTATTTAAAACGGGTTCGTTCCGTTCGAAAAGGCGCTGTGTCCCAATCCGATCTGGACAAAGCGCAAAGTGATGTTCTTAAAGCCGAAGCCAGTTTTCTGGAGGCCCAGGCCAATCTGGAACAGGCGAAATTAAACTTGAGCTACACCGAAATTCGATCTCCAATCGCAGGTCGAATAGGCCTGGTAACGGTAAACGAAGGCAATCTGGTTTCACCGGAGACGGGTCCCCTCGCCACCCTGGTTCAAATGGACCCGAGGTATGTTCTTTTTACGGTGAGTTCGGCTGAAGTGCTCACCGAATTTCAAAACCAGCTAAAAAAAGGCCGAGCCACCACATTTACACCCAAACTTCTATTACCCAATGGAACCTTTTACCCTTTCAAGGGGACGGAAGATTTTGTCAGCCATATCGTTGATGAGAAAACAGGTACGATCACTATCCGCGCCATATTTTCCAATCCAAGTAAAAATGTTTTGCCGGGAAAGGCAGATATCCCACATACGATCCGTTTGTTAATGCCCGGACAGTTTGTGAAGGTGATTGTTCAACGTGACGAGATTCGTTCGGAGAAAGTCATTCCCCAGATCGCCATTCAAGAAGATCAGCAGGGAAAATTTGTTCTGGTCGTGGATGCAGAAAACCGGGTCCATAAACGACCTATTAAAGTGGGAGAAAAACATGGGGTGAAATGGATCGTAAAGTCGGGACTGGAAGTCGGGGAGTGGGTCATTTCTGAAGGCCTCCAGAAAGTCAGACCAGGAATAACCGTAGATACTTCATCTTCACGCATTCCTCAACCCAAAAGAAAATAAAGAATGTTCAGCCATTTCTTTATTAATCGTCCACGATTCGCTTTTGTCATATCCATTATCATTGTAATTGCCGGTCTGGTAGCGCTTCCTCAACTACCGGTGTCTCTATACCCGCGAATTGCACCACCTGTCGTCCAGGTCACTACAAGTTATCCCGGAGCCAGTGCCGCCGTCCTCGAAAGTACAGTGGCAGTTCCAATAGAAGCCCAGGTCAATGGCGTGGAAGATATGCTTTACATGTCATCCAATAGTACGGATAGTGGTTCTTATACGCTGGATGTTACATTTGAGGTCGGAACCGATCCCGATATGGCGGCGGTTAATGTTCAGAATCGAGTGTCCCTGGCCACCCCGTCATTACCAGAGGAAGTCAACCGGTCAGGAGTTTCGGTAAGAAAACTGTCCCCGGAAATGCTCCAGATCATCGGTTTTTCTTCCCCAAATAAAACTTACGATCAATTATTTTTAAGTAACTTCATTTCTATAAATATAAAAGATGTTTTATCCCGCGTTCCGGGGGTGAGCCAGGTAGTCATCTTTGGAGCACTGGATTACTCCTTGCGGATGTGGCTGGATCCGGCCAAGATGGTTGATTTGGGAATAACCACGAATGATGTTATCAGCGCCATCCGCGACCAAAACCTTCAAGCCGCGGCGGGGAAAGTGGGTCAGGCACCCGCATCTCCCAATCAGCAATTTCAATACACCATTCAGGCCAAAGGCCGGCTGTCAGATGTCTCCGAATTTGAAAACATAATTATCCTCGCTAAACCTAACGGGTCTGCGGTGCGAATAAGAGATGTTGCGCAGGTAGAGCTTAGTTCACAAACCTATGAAACCTTTACCCGCCTCAACCATTCGCCGGCTGTCAGCTTTGCCATTTTTCAATTGCCGGATGCAAACGCTCTGGATGTTGCCCAAAGAATCAGAGACAAGCTCGCTGAGTTGTCGAAGAACTTTCCGGATGATATTGACTATACAATCGGCTATGACTCTACTGCATTTATTGAAAGCTCCCTTCAGGAACTGGTCGAAACCCTGTTTATCGCGCTAGCCCTGGTTGTGTTGGTGGTTTATATCTTTATTCAGGACTGGCGCGCCACCCTGATTCCCGCTTTGGCGATTCCGGTATCATTAATCGGGACATTCGCCCTGCTCCTGGCCTTCGATTATTCAATAAATTCGCTGACCCTTTTTGCGCTTGTCCTGGCTATTGGCGTGGTGGTGGACGATGCCATTGTCGTGGTGGAAAATGTCCAAAGACATATTGAAGACGGGATGCCACCCAAAGAAGCCACGCGCATAGCTATGAACGAAGTGTTTGGACCAGTAGTTGCCACCACCCTGGTTTTACTGGCGGTGTTTGTGCCCATTGCATTTATGGCTGGAATTCCAGGCCAGCTCTACAGACAATTTTCGGTAACCATTGCCATCGCCGTATCTTTCTCCTCCCTGAATGCATTAACCTTGAGCCCCGCTTTATGCTCGATTTTGCTACGAAAAAGAGAGAGTCGCCCCTGGTTTGCCCTGCGATGGTTTGAGGCTGTGTTCGACCGAATTTCCTCGGCCTACCTGTTTTTTGTCAGGCTACTTTTAAAAGGGCTAGTCGTCAGCTTCCTGCTGTTTCTTATTATCGGCGGAGGGACATATTGGGTTTTTGTCAACTCACCAACGGGTTTTATTCCACAGGAAGATCAGGGCGTTTTATTTGTTGATCTTGAATTACCGGACGGAGCATCCATAAATCGAACAGACCAGATTATTCAACAGGTTGAAGATATGGTGACAACCCTTCCCGGAGTCGAAAACATCGTTGCCCTTGTTGGTAGGGGATTGATTAGCGGTACGAAGCCCAATTCAGGAACCGTCATTGCGGTGCTAAAGCCCTGGGCGGAACGGAAAACACCCGCTCTTTCAAGCCAGGCCCTTCTGGGTCGGCTCTGGGAAATGACAAGCCACGTGCCCGGTGCCCGCGCCATCGCATTCACACCGCCTCCTATTAGGAGCCTTGGAAACGCCAGTGGTTTTGAAATGCAATTGCAGGATCTACGGGGGGGAGATCCTCAAAACCTTGCCTCTGCAATGCGAGGCTTTGTGTTTGAAGCAAACCAGGTACCGGAGTTACAAAATGTGTTCAGCACATTTACAGCTGAGGTCCCACAGATCACCCTGGATATCGACCGCCTTCAAGCGAAAGCCCTGGGAATTCCTGTTGCGGACATTTTTTCAAGCCTTCAATCTCAGTTGGGTTCATTTTATGTGAATGACTTTAATAAGTTCGGTCGTGTCTATCGAGTCATGATACAAGCAGAATCCAGCTATCGTGACGATCCTGGCGATATTGGACGGATTTATGTCAGGAGCGCAGACGGAACCATGGTGCCGTTAAATACCCTGACCAAAACTTCATCCACGCTGGGTCCCGAATCGCTTACCCGCTTCAATATGTACCGATCGGCTAAAATCAATGGGTCGCCGGGACAAGGTTTCAGCACCGGACAGGCAATTGTAGCGGTCCGGGATCTGGCCCAACGGGTCCTTCCCGAAGGAATGGGGTTTGAATGGTCCGGCATGACATTTCAGGAAATCAAAGCTGGAGACCAGGGAGCCCTGGTATTTGCGTTGGCGCTGATTTTGGTTTACCTGTTTCTGGTTGCCCAGTATGAAAGTTGGTCCATTCCCTGGGGAGTCATTCTATCGGTTCCGCTTGCTTTAGGAGGAGCCTTATTAGCATCACGCCAATTTGGGCATAATCTCGATATCTACGCCCAGATCGGATTGATCATGCTGGTAGGTATGGCCTCCAAAAATGCCATCCTGATCATTGAGTTTTCCAAGTCGCTTAGGGAAGACGGGAAGTCCATATACGATGCGGCGATCACCTCTGCCCGGCTTCGCTTTCGGGCGGTGATGATGACGGCAATTTCTTTCATTCTGGGAGTCTTGCCTTTGGTGATCGCCACCGGGGCGGGAGCCAATAGCCGACAGTCTCTGGGAACCATAGTATTTGGTGGAATGCTTGCCTCGGCCATAATCGGCACCTTACTGGTTCCCTCCTTCTACAGCATGATTCAAAACCTTACAGAGTTTTCAGTAAAACCAAACGTAAAAAATAAAAAAACCTAGCTCATATTTTTAAACTTAAAAAATGACATCCTTTCAGTAAACTTTTTATATGCATCTTTCAATTTCGATTTAGTTGATTCAAAATCCGATCACCGTGGCGGAACAAAGAAGTTTCAGCAAAACGACCTAGACCGGGCGAGGGAACTTTGGCAGGAATACAAGAAACGCAAAAGGGAACAGAAAAAATGGCAATCGCACAAAATTTAAAGACAGGAAAGCGGAAACCCCATCGCCAACAACCTTTTCGGAACCATCCACACCCTCCAGAAAAAAGGTAGGAGTTAAATAAAAGGCCAGCCTTTGGGCTCCGGGCATTCAATGGTCAAAGTTTCCTTGCTCACCGGATGTCGGACCACCAGCTTGCTTGCGAAAAGGGCAATGTGCCGGTTCGGTAAATCATACCTGGCTCCGTATTTCACATCGCCCACAATGGGGTGGCCTGCAAAGGCCAACTGCGCGCGAATCTGGTGAAAGCGGCCGGTGTGAAGCAAAATTTCCAGTTCACTGTTTTCCGGGAAAGAACAAAGTTGCCGATAACTCAATTCCGCCCGTTTCGCTTCGGGTGTCGAGCGCGGATACACCGTGGCCTTGCAGTTTTTGCCCTTTACCAAATAAGAAACCAGAGACGCTTCTTCCGGGTGAACCCGGTTCTCTACAATGGCTCGATAAAATTTTTGTGTGCTCTTTTCGCGAAATTGCGCCGACAGGCGGGAAGCGGCTTTAGAGGTTCGAGCAAATAATATCACTCCGGCAACCGGTTGATCCAGGCGATGGATCATTCCAAGGTAAACATTGCCCGGCTTGTTAAATTCAGTTTTTATCCAGGCTTTTGCCAGGTTCAGTAAGGAAGGTGACCCGGTATGGTCCGATTGAGTTAGCAAGCCGAAAGGTTTTTCAAAGGCTATCAGGTGGTTATCAAGGAACAGAACATTGAGATCATCAAGCTCATTTCCGCTCAAACTTTCATATCCTTTAGCTCGGTGACTCCCTGAACCCCTTCCAGTTCCTTGATAGCGGCTCCATGGTAATCCGGAGTGACGATTCCACCCGAGATGATAAGTTTGATGCCATCTTCAATGGTCATGGTAAGTTCAATGGTTTCTTTCTCCGGGACAAAAACAAGAAAACCCGAGGTCGGATTGGGCGTGGTGGGAATGAATATATTTAAAACCTTCTCCGCAGTCTTGACCTGCACCTCACCCTTGGCAACACCAGTCACGAAGCCCATAGCATAAACTCCCTGCCGCGGAAACTCTACCAGCACACACTTGCTGAAAGCCCTAGTATCCGCCTGCGCCACCGAAGACACTACCTGTTTTGTTCCATTATAGACACTGCGTACGAATGGAATTTTTTCAACAATAGCCTCACCCACGGCAACCAGCTTTTTTCCAAAAATATTGGTGGTTAACAAACCCACCACAAGAATGATCAGAACGGTCATGGAAAGACCGATCCCCGGCACCCGAAAACCCTCTTTTAGGGAGACTCCCATAAAAATAAGGAGTTTTGTGAATACTGGCGACAGGGAATTGTCCAGGGTTTTAAAAAGAAAATTCAAAATAAAAAAAGTGAAAACCACTGGGACCGTGACCAGCAAGCCCGTCACAAAAATATTGCGTAACCTTTTTCTAAAACGACTAAACAACATTATCGACACCTGGTATGAAATCAGTGAAATTGAATTACAGGAACAAAACGACCTTGGGGGATTCGACCCAAAAATAATTTGGATAATACCCAGGCTAAGGATGGATGTATTATAATAATAAAAAAAAAGAAGACAATAGCGGAAAAAATCAAATTTTTGATTTCACCGGAAGAAAAGATGTTCCTAATGCTCTAGCGCGGTGCATTCATCGCAAACCGGGTGACTCAGAATCAAACTTCCAATTTCTGATTTAAGACATTCACCACAAGGGCAGGGATCAGAACAAAATCGATAAACCCGTAAAAGATAAAAACTTTCAAGATACTTTCATTATTAAATGAATTATGAGAGTTTTACCCTAAAGATGTCCAAACTATAACCAAATCTGTCTGTTTCCGTACAATCTCAACCTGATAACCGTTAGCATAAAGCCTTTATTTTAAATGCTTTATCTCAACACTTCCAAAACAAGCAATAATTTTTCAGAAATCCCTTTCCAACGATTGACAATAGTGGCCTCTGATTCTAAAATACTTGGCATTTCTATCCATTTTGTGAGATGTTATAACATTAGATTTCCGTTGATTGCGGGAACATTTGTTTTGAATCAACCCGTCAGGACCTAACCGTCCTCGAAAATATCAAGTATTAAGGAGAACGCCCCCATGGAAGCTGTTAAAGAGGCTCCTAAGAAAACCGAACAGGGAAAAGAAACCGTTAAGATCACCGTTTGCATGAGCTTGAGCGGCGTGGCAGAAGGTGCCCAGGACGTGTATAACGAATTCGAAAAACAGCTTGCCGAATTGAAGGGCAATGCCGAACTCGCCGAAAAAGGTGGTTGCAAAATGGGTCAGGTGGGTTGCCGGGGCTACTGCAGTCGCGATGTTCTGGTGGACGTTTACGTTCCCGGACAGGACCGTGTGACTTACGAAAAAGTCAAACCGGAAATGGTTACCAAAATCCTCAATGACCACGTTATCGGTGGTAAAGTGTTTGCGAAAGCGGCGGCGAAAAAAGATTATTACGAAACCCTGGAAAAACAGAGCAGGGTGGCTTTGGAGTTCGGTGGGCGAATCGATCCCGAAAACATTGATGAATACATTGAAGTGGGTGGCTACGAAGCGCTGAAAAAAGTGCTGAAATCCATGAAGCCCAAAGAAGTCATTGAAGAAGTCAAGAAATCCGGACTGCGTGGTAAAGGGGGCGGCGGATTCTATACAGGTGTCAAGTGGGAAAAGGCGGCCAATCAGAAATCTGACGAAAAATTTATCGTGGTCAATGGCGACGAAGGGAATCCGGCTTCCTACATGGACCGCAGTATCATGGAGGGAAACCCGCATCAGGTTATTGAAGGATTGCTCATTGCCGCTTATGCCATTCAGGCGACGGAAGGAATCATCTACACCCGTTCCGATTATTCGATTGCTGTCAGACGCCTCAACATGGCCCTTGAGCAATGCCGTGAACGTGGATTCCTGGGCGACAAGATTATGGGTTCTGATTTCAGCATCAACATCCGGGTACACGAAGGGATGGAAGCGTTTATTGGTGGGGAATCCACGGCATTGTTGTCATCCATCGAAGGCAACCGTCCGTTCCCGAAGGCGCAACCGCCGCATTCCACCGAAAAAGGATTGTGGGGTAATCCGACCAGCTTGAATAATGCGGAAACGTATGCAACCGTGGCCAGCATCATTAAAAAAGGTGCCGATTGGTACCGCGGAATGGGACCCGAAAATGCTCACGGTTGTAAAACCTGGGCAATCGCGGGCAACATCAAATATAACGGCCTGATGGAACTCGATATGAACACCACCCTTGGTGAAATCGTCGACGACTATTGTGGTGGTATCATGAAGAAAAAGAAACTGAAGGTGATCCATGTAGGCGGGGTCACCGGCGGATTCCTTCCACCAGAAAAAGCTGATACCAAAACTGATTACGAGAGCCTCATTGAAGCGGGCGCTATCATGGGTCAGGCCAGCATGGCGGCTTACGACCATTCGGCCTGCATCATCGACCTGACGCGTTTCTCGATTGGTTTCAATGAAGGTGAAACGTGCGGAAAATGTACACCGTGCCGAATCGGGCTGACTCTCATCAAGAATATGCTCGACGACATCGCCGAAGGCCGCGGTAAGATGGAGTATCTCGATAAACTGCAAGCCATGTGTGAAGAGATCAACATAACCTCTTTATGCGGATTGGGTGAAACCGCTGTGAAATCGGTGCTCACCGGACTGAAGTATTTCCGCAAAGAATACGAGCGGCATATTCAGGATCAAATCTGTGATGCCGCCATGTGTACCGGCTTGTATCGTTATTACGTAAAAGAAGAGGACTGTGTGGCCTGCGGTGCTTGTATCAAACCCTGTCCCACAGGAGCGATCACAGGTGGAACGAGAAAAGTTGCGGCACACATCGACATGGATTTGTGCATCAACTGCAACGCCTGCTACCAGGCCTGCAATTTCCTTGCAATTTTGTAAATAACAAAATCAAGTGGGGAGGGAACCGCTACCCTCCCCTTGATTCGACTATAATTTTCTTAAGTTTTGTTCCCGCAATTGGTCACGGACTTCCATCAGCGCAAAGCCTAAAAGGTTCTCCCCTTTCCATTGAGACGGGTTTTCTATGTCCGGATGACCCTCCGCCAAACCCACGCCCCAGATTTTATCGACAGGACTGGCTTCTACCAGTATCCGGTTTCCTGTATTCAGTAGGAATCTTTTTAATTCGGGGTTTTGGCCAAACTTGGCGCAGTTGGCGGCAATGACAATCTGGTATCGATGCTCTTCCCAAATCGTTTCATTGAAACCTTTTATTTCCCGGCCCAGCTTTTTGGCCTCTCCTGGGTGACCACAGGTAATTATTTTCTGCGTGATGTCCCTTTGACCAAACAGTTTGGCTTTTTCGGCCATCATGTAATGTTCGGCGGTGGAGTAGGTGGCATCATCCAGGGTAAAGGGTGAATTATACCACTGGCTAAAACAGGTTTTAGAGACACCGGACTTTGGCTTTTCGTTTCCCCAGAAAAAAATGTATTTGATTTTTTGGCCCTGCCGGACCCAATCTATTAATTCTTCACGAGATCGAATATTCAAAGCTCAGGGCTGTTGCAATCCCAACTGTTTCCCGAGACTCTTTTCTTCCATTAAATCGGGATCGAGCGAGAGGGTCAATTGGGTAAACGGAATGGTCAATCCATGCTCGTTACAAATATCGACCAGGTAAGCATTGGTGAGCCGATTATAATAATAATATTCACCTGCGTTCTTACCATTCACTTTGACAAAAATTTTAATATTCAAGGAACTCGCCGCGGCTGAATCAAACTGCACCTTAAGGGTTTCAATGACGGGAGGCACTGACTCCATTTCATTTTGATATCGATTCCTAAGTCCTTCTTCAAAAATAGCAGGGATTTCCTTGGAAATTCTGGACTGGATTCCATAATCCAGACCAAAAACAATGACCAGTAAATAGCCGTCGGTAAGGTTCCTGGGCTTGAGAGTGAGAAACTCCGGCGTCATATAAAACTTTCGTGAACCGAAGCTTTCTAAAATGACTTGTTCCGGGGTTTGGCTGAGCACCTTCCCAAAGGTGTCATCGGACAAGATCACATAGTCTCCGGGTTGGCACGGAAACCAGGGTTCTCCTTTTACAAAGGGACGGGAATGTTGTCCAAACAATTCACCTACCGGAAGTTTGAAAGTACCGCCTTCCAGCCTGGGATTCATCAGGGTGGCGTAAACCCCCAACTCCTTGATCAACCAGGGCACTCCTTTCCAAAAAAGACGTTCGCCTTCGCGGACGGTACTCAAATTCAATATTAAACGCAATTCTCTAAAAAATTTAGGAAGCAAATTACGTGATGTCCAACCAATGGCAATCAAAATCATGATTACCATACTGAGAAGCAACCAGTCATTCAACAGGTAAAGAGTCAATAAGCTAGCCATGATGGAAAAGCCTAAAGCGAAAATGCTGAATGCCGTTTTAATGATTTTGCGAATGGGGCGTTTGAACACTGAAAATAAATTGGTTTTTTCATTGAGGAAGACAAATATATAGTTCAAGACCCACCACAGGCCAACGAACGTGGCCAAGCCGATTCCAAAGTTTCGGCCACGCACCTGAAAAAACTCTGCCATTGCTTCGGCAACGATTCCAAAGACGGATCGGTCTGCCTGTTGAATTTTTATCAGTTTGCGTAATGTTTCTTCCAATTCAACGGTTAATATTTCCGGGTTGTATTTGTCATAAAGAGTATCCAGATTGGAATGAAATGTTTTGCTAAGAGTTTTTTTGGTGATGTCTTTGGCTTTATCCTCCTCAATCACATCGGGCACTCCATTTTCCAACTCTTGCAGTGATTTCAGGTTTTTCCGCGCTGACTCGTAATTCTTGATTTTGACTTTCAGTGATTCAATTTTAGCCTTGAGGGTTTCAATTCTTCGGGGACGGGAGGTTACCTCGCGAATAGCCTGCAAAATGGGTTGGGTGATTTCCTGTAATTCCTGAGTCCAGCTGAATTCCTCTTCCTTGGTCTTCGGCCTTTGCTCTTCATGAAGTTGGGTGGCCAAAGATTCGAAGTTACGATTCAATGAATCCAGCTCTAACTGAAGCTCGATGATTCGATCATCATTTTCTTTGGTGCTGGGTTTCTTGCGAAGCTCCACTAGATCCTGGCGGATGAGGACGCTTCTTTTGGTCACCTGAAACAATTGAAACTGAAGTTTTTGCAGAGGCGTCAGTTCAGGTTCTTTAACTTCTTCCTTTTTTTCTTCCTTGCCATTTTCTGATTTTTTGGCATCACCATTCTTTTTTTCATCCTTTTTACTTTCTACAGGCGCGTCTTTAATATTTTTAGGCGCTTCCTGTCCTAATACCCAAGAAGCATTGAATGTAAATAAAAGTAACGAAACAATGGCGATGAATGGTAAGTTCTGCGCCTTTAGCGGAAATGGATGGAATGACAAAGTTAGCTCTCTAACAAAAAAAGGTTTAAAGTGGGAAGCTCTAAAATTTGAAACTTGTTCGCTTAATGGGAGTCCGGTTCCAGCAAACAATTTTGAAACCCCTGCTTGAGTTTTTCGGAGTCCAGGTTTCTGCCTATAAAAACAATACGGTTCTGACGTTCACTATCGCCCCAGGGACGGTCATGCTCGCCATCAAACATCATATAGACACTTTGAAAAATATAGCGCTGGTCGGTATCGGGTAGATTCAATACGCCTTTGGCGCGAAACACATCCATCCCCTCAACAATTAAAAGCGTTTGAAGCCAAATATTAAACCGGTTGATATCAAGTGTTCCTGAATCCGTGATGGATACGGATTGGATTCCTTGTGCGCTGTACGCATCGTTTCCGAGTTCATGATCGTGGTGATCGTGCTCCTGCAGAAGATCTTCCAAACCGGAATGCAGTTCGAATCCTCCAATGTTCATAATGCGGTCCAGGTCCGTTTGGGCATGTTCCGAAATCAGAACCCCGGCCGCCGGGTTGATCTGGCGAACGCGTTCCTCCACCGCCTTCAACTCTTCCTTCGTGACCAGATCGATTTTATTGATCAAGATTACATGGGAAAATGCAATTTGCTCCCAGGCCACATCGGCATCCACAAGTTGCTGTTCAATGTGCCTGGCATCGACCAGGGTGATGATGCCATCGAGGTACAACCCGTGTTGAACGGTTTCCTCCACCAAAAAAGCCTGCGCGATGGGTCCCGGCGAAGCGAGACCGGTGCTCTCGATTAAAATGGAATCGAATTTATCCTTACGATCCAAAAGCCGGTTCAGGGTTTCGACAAGATCACCTTTGATCGAGCAACAGATACAACCGTTGCTCATCTCAAAAATATCCTCATCAACACCAATCACCAAATCATGATCGATCCCGATTTCACCAAATTCGTTTTCGATCACGGCGATGCGCTTGCCGTGGTTAGCTTGCAGGATATAATTGAGCAGGGTGGTTTTTCCGGAGCCTAAAAACCCGGATAGTAAAGTAACGGGGATTCCCGTTGATGATGAACCATGAGACATAATTTTAGAAGAACCGATTTAATAAAGCAATTAATGTGGCTATTTTAATCCAAGACACCAATCGTAAAAAGCCTGGAAGTTTTCAAAATACAAAAAGCCCGGCATATCCTCCGGAACCCCTTTACCCCCCAACACGATTGGAAAAGAATCCTCCAACCTTTGCCGGATTTTGTTGAGGTGAGGCAAAACCTGATAAGATTGCATGGTCACCGATACGCCAACGCAAAGAGCTTGCGATTGTGATTTCAACACCGCCGATATGATTTCTTCACAAGGGGTGTTGGTGCCCAGAAAAACGACACGGCGTCTGGCAGAAGCGGCCATCACGGCACCTAACTGAAGCCCCAAACAATGATCATCTCCGGGCAACGTGGTGAACAAAATCGGAGCGCCCTGGTTGCGTTCATTCAAATTGCGCCAGCTTGTTCCTAAAAAATCACTAAGATGCTGAGACGCGAAATGCTCCTGGGAAACCGTCATCTCACCCGCCTGCCAACGGATTCCTATTTCATGGATAAAAGGGATTGCCAAAGTCTCAACAAACGCATGCGGTCCCCGGCGCCCCCATTCTTCATAAAAACTGTTGGTCAAAGGTTGGCTTTCAAACAACAGCGACGATTCAATCCAACCTTCTATCAGGTTTTTGGAAACTTCCGCCTCTTCAAGTTTTCCGGCAGACTCCGACGCGCTGTTCCCGAGAGAAGGACGAGGTTCATGCAATAAACTTTTTAATTCATCCAGAGTGGCGGTGACCACGCGATTGGCCCGGTAACCCGCTTCCAACGCCCGCGCCACGGCGCATAACCTTGGAACCTCCTCGCGAGGGTATCGACGATGGCCGGAAGCAAGACGTACGGGCTTGGGAACACCATACCGCCGTTCCCACATGCGTAAGGTGTGCACACTGATACCGGTGACCTCCGCCAGATTACCAATTTTTAATCCTTCCGGTTTAGACTCGCTAGTACTCATAGGTCTGCCCTTGAAACCTTTTCAGGTTTACTTTTTTGACCAAATTCCTGACCATGGAAACAGCTCAAAATAGGATCATTAGTCAGGAAATAAAATATAGAAAAAAATTAAAATGATGGTTCAGGTAAGCGACTGATTTACATAGGAATTGAGGAAAGTTTACCAAGGCTTCCAACCTAAGGTAAGAAAAAATTAGACAGTTGTCAATTTTTTTCGGATGAGATCAAGAAAATTACCAAATACCTTTCAAGGTTACAGGAGTTTTGTGCAAGGGGGACAATCTCCCCCCTGCCCTTCACAATCTTTTAACGTCTAACCAAGCGTACTGAATGCGAGATGGTTTTATCGTCTTTTTCGTACCAATAGGCACAGCCATTAACATAAAAAAGAATTTGGGCGTCACGTTCTCCCCGTGTATCGCAGGTCCATGTGGTGTTTCCGCCACCGGGCGCGAATTGGGGATCGAGGTGAATGTCCCCGTTTTTAAAGTCTTTATTCAGTTTATCTTTATCAAACAGGGATAATGCCTCTTGAACGGTGGGCATCCGCCAATCGCTATGTCCGCCAAACTGGGTTTGATTGGTTTCTTCCAAATAACGCTCAGCTTCGTACCAGGTAACTTCACGCTCCAGGTCCAGCCAGGAATCGTTGACCTTCCAGGTAAGACTGGTTTTCGTATCGTAAATGGTTCCGTCCGGACCCTTTAAAAATCTGGATTTTTCCTCCATATCAATGTCCTCTCCTGTACAAAGATCCAACGCGGAGGGCGCGCAGGCAATTCTTTTACTCGCGATTAATTTTCACCAAAGGCATCCAATTGCCCTGGCTCGAATTTGATGGGTTTATTGTAACTTATAAAGGTCGACTCTTCGGTCAGAAAAAAGGTCGTTCTCGCAATTAATTTTCTTATTGCGCGCTTTTTCTATATCGATTTCCACCACACACACTTCTTCACTATCCTCTGAAGCCCGGTACAGAATGTTGCCATCCGGATCCACTATCTGACTTTGACCTATGAATTTTAATGGGTTATCGAGATCGCGATCCTCTACTCCCACACGGTCCGCTGTAATGGCGTAAACCCGATTTTCCAGACATCGAGTGATCATCGCCTGAGGACAATGGGGCAACACCAGGTTGGATGGATGCGCAATGATATCCGCTCCCTGCAAAGCCAGCGACCTGGCGGTCTCGGGAAATCGCCAGTCGAAACATATCATAATCCCGACCCGGGCGGTTCCAATATCATACACCTTTAACGGAAGTTCTCCGGCTTCAAAAACGGCACGCTCGGAATCAAAAATATGCGCTTTTCGATAGGTTCCAATATATCCATCGGGCCCTATGAATACCGCAGAGTTGTAAATAGATTCCCCGTCAATCTCGGCTAAACCTGCAATGATATGGGTTTTATGCAGTCCAGCCCAATCGATCAAGGCCCGGCATACGGGTCCGTCGGGAATGGATTCGGCAAGATTCCGTGCTTCGTCAATATTATGAAACTGGTAACCAGTTGAGAACAGTTCCGGCAGAACCCAAAGCTCAGCAGATTTTTTTTCCATAAGCGCCGATGCACGCTTGAGGTTTGACTGCACCTCCCCAAACTCTGGATACGTTTGAATAAAACCGGCTTTCATAACAATGACCTAAATATTTTTGGCCTGAGACACCTTGTTTCGCATGAGATGATCCACCAGAGTGAGGGCCATCATGGCTTCGGCAATGGGAACCGCCCTGGGTGACACACATGGGTCGTGCCGGCCTTCCACCCGAATAGTGGCTGGCTTTCCCTGCTTCGTTACGGTGTCTTGTTCTTTTAGAATGGAAGAGGTCGGTTTCACAACAAAGCGAAGGACAATATCTTCGCCTGTGCTAATGCCGCCCAAAATACCACCTGCATGATTGGTCCGCGTACGCACTCGTTTGCCTTCCATTTCGAAAGCATCATTGTGTTGCGAACCTTTCATCGTCGCGGCTGAAAAACCGGTGCCAAACTCGACACCTTTCACAGCGGGGAGACTCATCATGGCTTTGGATAAATCGGCATCCAACCTGTCGAATACGGGCTCACCCAGTCCAGGGGGAACGCCCATAGCAACCACTTCAACCACACCTCCTACCGAATCACCCTGCTTTCTTGCCTTCAAAATATGGTTCACCATTTTTTCGGCAATGGTTTTGTCGGGACAACGCACAATATTGTTTTCAATCTCATCATAATCAATAGTTTTGGCAATGTGCGGCCCAATTTGTTTACTGTAGGCAACGATCCGAATCTTGTGTTTGGCCAACAGTTTTTTAGCAATCGCTCCGGCGGCAACACGGCCAGCGGTTTCGCGAGCGCTCGACCTACCACCGCCCCGGTAATCACGGAACCCGTACTTCATCTGGTAGGTGAAATCGGCGTGACCCGGCCGATACAAATCCTTGATCAGTTCGTATTTTGAAGAGTCGGCATCCTGGTTTTCCACCCACAATCCGATAGGGGTCCCGGTCGTTTTGCCCTTGAACACGCCGGAAAGGATACGCACCTTGTCGCTTTCCTTGCGTGATGTGGTCACCTTGCTTTGCCCGGTTTTACGACGATCCAGTTCGATCTGAATTTCTTCTTCCGTGATGGGAAGTCCTGCAGGACAACCTTCCAGGACCACACCTATTCCGGCACCATGGGATTCTCCCCAGGTGGAAATCTTAAACAATTTGCCAAACGAATTTCCGGACATTTCAGATTATGGATGGGATGGTGGCCATTTGAGGGACAATCATCGAGGTAGAGGGGATTGGATCAGGAAACTCGTGCTTCCGGTCCAAACAAATTCAAACATAAAAAAAGCAGGCAAGCCTGCTTTTAACACAAATAATCTAATAAGTTACAACAGGAAAGAATCAGCTGTCTTCACTATCCACGAGTTCCCGCAACTCCTTACCCGCTTTGAAAAAGGGAACTCTTTTTGCAGGAACAGCGACCTTATCACCCGACTTGGGGTTTCTTCCCATGCGGGCATTCCTGTCACGAATCCTGAAGCTACCAAAACCCCTAAGCTCAACTTTCTTACCCTGGCTCAGCGATTCGGTGATGCTTTGGAACACCGTGTTGACGATCACTTCCGTCTGCTTTTTCGTTAAATTTATTTTTCCTGCAACTTTTTCTACCAACTCAGCCTTGGTCATCCCAAATTTGCCCCCCCTAAGGATATTAATAATTGGAATAGGTTGAATGGGATAATATCACAGGAAGTATAAGCTTTAAGTTCAATGAAGTCAAGGGTTTTACGCTTTTGAAACATTTTCTGGAAATAAAGCGAAGGCTCTTATTTTCCCCCTCCTTGACTTTAGTTTTGGGTCCACAAAAATTGCAAGCGCGGTCCCTGCTGAATCGGGTTTAATGATTGAAGAAGCTTTTCAGGGGTTCTAGACTCCATAACCCAGTCCATAAGTGTCCTTTGAGGCTTTTCCTGAACGATGCGCGCCCGGTCTTTAATCCCTAACTCCTTTTTTAACAATTCGATCGTCTTTTCGAGGCCCCCCAAATAGTCCACCAATTGATATCCTTGAGCCTGGCGGCCTGTAAAAATACGACCATCTGCAAATTTTTTCACATCGTCTTTGGTGAGGTTACGTCCTTTAGCCACAGCCTCGACAAACTGGTCATACACATCGTCCACAACTCCTTGAAGAACCTTGCGTTCTTCAGGATTCATGGGACGGACGGCAGAGCCACTGTCTTTAAACGGTCCACTCTTAATGATCTCAGGATTCACACCAATTTTATCCAGCAAGGGCTTACTGTTGGCAAAGGTCATGATAACTCCGATACTGCCGGTCAAGGTTCCTGGATTGGCAACAATTTTATCCGCTGGACAAGCCACGTAATATCCCCCGGACGCCGCCAGCGCACCCATTGAAACATATATGGGTTTGCCGCTTTGTTTGACGCGAATCACCTCACTATAAATTTCCTGCGAAGGGGCGACCACGCCACCGGGCGAATCGACGCGTAGAATGATGCCTTGAATGGTTTCATCGCGACGGTAATCAGAAAGCTGGCGCACCACATCTTTGGAATCCAGAATCATGCCGGTCACTTCAACCAAAGCGATTTTAGGTCGTATTTTAGAAAGATCTTCCGGAACCATTAAGGAAAAAATCCAGGAGAGACCGAATAACAGGGCCAAAGCTCCCAGAAACACAACGAAACCTTTACGAAAGGAAGATTTCTCGCGTTGAATAGGAGGGGTTCTTAAATTGGTATCAAACATGGGGTAATTAGAGTCAATAAACTAATAAAATTTAAACAGGCAAGCCAAAACCCACTGAAAATATTTTAAAGGACTCAGTGAGAAAATGGAAAACTATTAAAAGGTAGGCCTTCGGCCTTATTTTGCTCCCTCAACCTACCCTCTCCCACCTGGGGAGAGGGCTTGGCTAATGAGAGACTTACATAAGAAACAGGGCGAACACCCTTTCGCGGCGGTAGCAAAGCGACCCCAGCCACACCGCCATTCAAGGTGTCACTCAGCATTCCCCAGCCCGTAGGATATAGCATACAACCAACCGCTGAGGCTGGTGCTTCCTCCGGCCGTGGGCCGGCCTGTTATTCGGGTGCCTGATCGAGAAGAGCCTGCTCTTTTTCGATTTCGGCCACATCCAGGTTTTCTTCGAAGGCTTTGATGCTGAGACCGATTTTCTTGTTTTCGATATCAACCTTAATCACCTTCGCCTTGATCGAATCATCCACCTTATAAAGCTTTTCGGGGTGGCTGACCTTTTTGGAACTCAACTGCGAAATATGGATCAAACCTTCCAGGCCATCGCCAAACTCAGCAAACGCACCGAATCCGGTTACCTTGACAATCTTACCATCCACTTCGGTACCAATCGGATAGTTCTTAACCATATCCTGCCAGGGATCCGGCTCCAATTGCTTGATACCCAAGGAGATCCGACAATTTTCCTTGTCGATGCTGAGCACGATGGCCTTGAGGTTTTCCTTTTTCTTGAGAACCTCTGACGGATGCTTGATCTTTTTGCTCCAGGACAAATCGGAAATGTGGATCAAGCCATCCACCCCATCTTCTAACTCGACGAACGCGCCGAAATCGGTGAGATTGCGAACCATGCCTTCCACTTCCGAAGCGATTGGATATTTTTCCTCGATGTTTTCCCAGGGATTTGGCTCGATCTGCTTCATACCCAGAGAGATACGTTTCTTTTCCTTGTCGAGAGTGAGCACCACAGCATCCACCGTATCGCCCAGAGTCACGATCTTGTTCGGATGCTTCGGTTGGCGGCTCCATGTCATCTCGGAAATATGGACCAAACCTTCGATACCCTTTTCCAGTTCCACAAAGGCACCGTAATCCGTGATGCTGACCACCTTGCCGGAGATCTTCGTACCCACAGGGTATTTCTTTTCCACATCGATCCAGGGATCCTGCGTGCACTGTTTGAGCCCCAAAGAAACACGCTCCTTTTCGCGGTCGTATTTGAGGACCATGACATTGACCTTGTCGCCAATAGAAAACATTTCGGACGGATGATTCACGCGTCCCCAGGACATGTCGGTGATGTGGAGCAGTCCGTCGATACCGCCGAGGTCGATAAACACACCGTATTCCGTGATGTTTTTGACGATACCCTCGACCTGATTGCCCTCTTCCATTTTGTAGAGCGTTTCTTCGCGCGCCTGCTTGCGTTGCTCTTCGAGCAGGATTCGGCGGGACAGCACAATATTGCCGCGCTTTTTGTTCATCTTGATGATCTTCATTTCGAACTTTTCGTTGATCAACTTTTCCAGGTTGCGTACCGGACGCAAATCGATTTGGGAGCCTGGCAAAAATGCTTTCAACCCAATATCGACCGTCAAACCACCCTTGGCCTTGGCCACCACGGTTCCGGTGATAATCGCTTCCTTTTCGTAAGCCTGAACCAACTCGTCCCAGATCTTGATTTTGGTGGCCTTTTCTTTCGAGAGTACAACGATTCCATCGTTGTCTTCCACATGCTCGAGAAACACTTCAACGTCGTCACCAATCGCCAGTTTACGTTCGGCTTCGGGGAATTCGTGCAGATTGATGATGCCTTCGGATTTGAATCCAACGTCCACAGTTACCGTGTCTTTGCTGATGCCGATCACACGGCCGGTAATTATCTCTCCTTCCTTGAATTGGCGGAGGCTACTTTCGAAATACTGTTCCATTTCCTCAAAAGCCGCTCTGTCTTCATCGGACATTGGCTCCTGATCATCGTATTCATCGAATTCTTCTTCCTCCACCACGAGTTTGTTACTTTTCTTCATGATATTAAGTGTCTCTGTTAATGGTTTTTAAAAGTTCAGGAGGTTTGAATCAAACGCACCAAAATTTCCAAGGCATCCTGAATAGTTAATTGGGTGGTGTCGATAGCAATTGCATCCTCCGCCTGCTTCAGCGGAGCCACCTCACGATTTCGGTCTTCATGATCTCTTTGCCTGACCTGATGAATCACATCTTCCAGATCAAGACCCGGGTCTTTCGTGACCAGTTCTTCATAACGCCGTTTACCCCGTAATACCGGATCGGCGTCGATAAAAAATTTCTTGTCTGCGTCGGGAAACACCACCGTGCCAATATCGCGTCCTTCCATGACCACATTGCCGGTGCGGCCCATTTCCCGTTGTTTCTCCGTCAATACCGCACGCACCCCAGGGTATTTCGCCACCAGGGATGCCGCCTGACTGATCTTTTCTTCTCGCAGGAGTTGAGTGACATCGTTGCCTTTGACCATCACCCTCTGCCCGTTATCACTGGGAACAAAATCAATGCATAGCGCTTTCGCTATGTCCGTCACTTTGTCTTCCTCAGCGATATCAATATTCTTCTGCAAGGCGTTATACGCCACGGCCCGATACATGGACCCGGTTTCGATGTGGCGCAAATTCAATCGCCTGGCCAACTCCTTGGCCAAAGTACTTTTGCCGCTTCCCACCGGACCATCTATGGCTACGATAGGTTGATGGACCTTACTTTCAAGCGACTCCCTTTGTTGCTGAGCCTTACGAATCTCTTTTTGCAATTCGGCGCCATTATTGTTTTCGATCAGGGACCGCATCTGATTCAAATGCATTTGCAGTCCATCGATTCCTTTTAACACCTCATCACGATTGGCCAAACAAATGTCGCTCCACATCGCCGGATCGCCTTTGGCAATGCGGGTGGAATCCATATAGCCCTGCCCGGCAAACGTATCGATGGTCACACCATTCGATTTCATTTCGCCAATCAAATTCACCAAAGCAAACGCGGCAACATGAGGCAGGTGGCTGACTCCGGAAAAAATCCGGTCGTGTTCTTCAGGCGTCATCACCGTCACACGTCCGTCCACTGATTCCCAAAGCGAGACCACACGTTCCTGAACCTGAGGGTCGTTTGATTCCACAGGCGTCACAATACAATGGCGGTTGCAGAACAACCCGGCAGACGAATGTTCCACCCCCGTCTGGTCCCCACCTGCGATGGGGTGTGACGGTACGAAGTGAACGCCGTCCGGCAAATGCGCCGACACATCTTTTATGACCTGACCTTTTACCGAACCCACGTCGGTGAGAATACATCCCGGTTTCAAATGCGGTTTCATGCGTTCCATCAAGTCGCCAAAACTGAGTACCGGCGTGCACAACACCACCAGGTCCGCATCTTTCACCGCGCTTTTCAAGTCCAGCGAATACTCTTGAACCGCTCCCAATGCGACAGCCATTTTGAGTTTGATCTCTGTTCTGCCAAACCCCACAATCCGCTTTACCAATCCCTTTTCAATACAAGCCTTGCCAAGAGATCCCCCTAGCAAACCAACGCCAATGATCGCCATGCGATCAAATCGCACCTCCATTTCAGATCCTCACACTTTCCTGGGGTAAGATCCCAGGACCTTGAGAAACAGGCTTTGTTTTTTCAAAGTTTCCAGAACTTTCTGAATCGGAGGATCATCTGCGTGGCCATCGAAATCCACAAAAAACAAATATTCCCAGGGTCGGTTGCGCAGGGGGCGCGACTGAATTTTGGTCAGATTGATCTGGTTGCTCGCAAACAACTGTAAAGCGTTCAGCAAAGAACCCGCTTCGTCTTTGATAGAAAACAGAATGGACGTTTTATTTTTATCAGCCCGTTCGCCGGCTGATTTACCTATAAATAGAAAGCGCGTGAAATTTTCCGCCTGATCCTGAATATTATGAGCCAGGATATTCAAGTTGTAAGCCTCTGCGGACAAAGAACCCGCTATCGCCGCATTTTTAGCATGTTCACTGGCCATGCGGGCGGCTTCTGCAGTGCTTGAGGTTACGATCTGTTCGATATTGGGCAGGTTATTGAACAGCCAGTTCCGGCATTGGCCAAAAGGCTGGGGATGAGAAAAGATGGCTTTGATCTCCCCCATGCTTTCCGATTGCGACATCAGGTGCAATCGAATGCTCATTTTAATTTCATCAACAATATGTAAAGACGAATCGATGAATGCGTCCAGTGTCGGGTTCACAACCCCTTCAATGGAATTTTCAATAGGAACCACCCCAAAATCGGATTCCCCCTTTTCTACGGAAGCGAAAACGGCGTTGATGCTGGATTGGCGTTGGAAATCGCAAGAATGACCGAATTTCTCCACAGCCGCCTGGTGTGTAAACGTAGTTTTGGGGCCTAGAAAGGAAATTTTGACAGGTTTCTGAAGGTCGCGAGAGGCGGAAAAAATCTCTTTATATATTGCCCTGCAATGCCTCTCCTTAAGGACGCCATTGCTCAGCGAAATGACTTTTTTAAGGACTTTCTCTTCTCGAGTGGGATCGAAAATTTCTTTGGAATTTTCAGGATCGGACTTTTTAATAGTTCCGATTTCAATGGACTTTTCGGCTCGGGCGCTTAGAAGACGAACGATATCTTCATCAATTTTGTCGATTTCACCCCGTACCTTTTCAATTTCTTCTTGCAAAAAAACAATACCGCCTTCGTAATGGAATCTTCCCAGGGACTTTTAAGAGAGCCTCTAAAAATTCGAATTATTATCTAATGGCAACTCGCTTTCCCTTATCATTAGGGTAGGCGCGAGGCCTCTGGAAATTTTTAGAGGTGCCCTATGTCTGGAAAGGTTGATCATTTCATATTTCGGTCCTAAAATGCAAGTAAAAATTTTTTTATAAATCGCTAGCAAAACAGCCAAAACTCATTAGTTTTCAACGAGCAAACCAATATAAGGAGATTCTTCATCATGATATTACTTGAATTCAGCATGTCGCCTATGGATAAAGGAGAAAGCCTAAGCAAATACGTCAGCCGATCACTGGACATCGTGTCCAAAAGCGGCGTCAGCTACAAACTGACTCCCATGGGCACCTGCCTGGAAGGCGAATGGGATGAAGTGATGCCGGTCATCAAAGAATGCTACGAAAAAATGAGCTCCGACTGCAACCGCATCACATGCTCCATCAAAATAGACTACCGCAAAGGGAAGACCGGAAGACTGGAGTCTAAAATCGCATCCGTGGAGAAGCAATTGGGGAAAACGTTGAATACGTGATTCCTTTACCAGCTCAAGACCCAAATAAACCATAGTTGGGGAAAATACGAGCATATGAGTAAAAAATCTTCTGCTGTTAAAAGCAAAGAGTGTCATTCTGAACGCAGTGAAGGATCTCTGGTAAACTATTTAACGCATGAAAGATTTTTCTTTGACAGTTTGTTTCCAAATCGAATGCAAATTTTTTCAATCAGGAAAGAATAGGTTATGGGGGTAACAAAGGTTTAACTCAAATTTACTATTCAATCAGAGACTCTTCACTTTACTCAGAATGACGTACGTTCGTTTTTCTAACTTTTTTGAATTTTAATTTCGCTAATAACGGGGTCCCAAAAGGTTAGTTTTTTCCTAGTTCAGTGGGGAATGTACAACCGCAAGCAATTATGATATTGCAAAAAGAGATACCGCCTGGGAAATAGAAATGAAATTTATATTTTATTGAATCCACTTGGACCGAAGGCTCTCCTATGAAATCCAAACGCGCAATTCGTGAATCGGTTTGGACTCGCCTGCAGGAACACAAGCTGGCACGGTTTCCTTTTCCTATCAAGAACCGGATTCCGAATTTTAAGGGAGCGGAGGCGGCAGTGGAGTTGTTGCGTCAGCAAAGCTTTTACCAAAAAGCTACCAACCTGAAATGCAATCCGGACAGCCCGCAATTGCCGCTGAGGCTTCAGGCTTTGAAGGATGGCAAGATGGTGTTCATGGCGGTGCCGCGTTTGCGGGAGGAGAAGTGTTTCATTTGTCTGGATCCGCACAAAATCGATTCGGATGATTACCGTAAAGCGTCAAGCATCAAGGGAGCCTTTGATTTTGGCCACCCCGTCACGCCTCAAAATATGCCAGTCATCGATTTGATCAGCGCGGGTTCCGTGGCAGTGCGTCGTGATGGTGCACGGATCGGTAAGGGGGGCGGCTACTCGGATCTGGAATTTGCTATCGGACGCGAGTTGGGGATCATCACAAATAAATCTGTTATCATCAGCACTGTTCACGACGAGCAGGTGGTAGACGAATCGTGGGAGATCCAGCCTTATGATATCCCGCTCGATCACATCATCACACCGACTCAGGTGATTAAATGTAAGTCACCACACATGCGCCCCCAGGGAATTTATTGGGATTTGTTAAAACCCGAAATGAAAGAATCCATTCCGATTTTAACTTCTGTTTCTGATAAAAAATATTGATCACATGTGGGCCTTCGGCCTTATTTCCCCCCTCACCCCAGTCCTATCCTGCCAGGGGAGAGGGGTTATTTTTTTCCATTCCCATATTAGAAAAGGAAAAACGGGCTTGATGGTCCCTTTATGTTTTATTTCTCCTTGGACTTTTTTCCCTCGCCAGTGAACGCGTAGACAAATTTATCCATGGCCGTGAACAGCAACTCAACGCTATAGCCTGCCAGAAATGCCAGGGCGAGTGGAGACAAACTATTGGTGGACACCACTCCATTCTGTCCCGAAGCTCCTTCTGCGTTTTGCGACGGATTGGGCAAACCTATACCGGAATATTCCGGAGAAATTACCGTATGGTTTGGATCGGAAGGAAATAAAATGATGGCCAGGCCGGCCAACGCCCCGAGATAAAGCCTCAAGGAATAAATAGTTTTGGATTTTTCCGAAAAGGTCAGTTCCGTGATTTCATGAGGCAGAGTTCTCAATACAAAAATCAACGCCCCTAACCAACCGTAAAGTAAAGGCAAAAGGTAACTTTGAATAGCGTAGAGAACAAAATTACCCGAATTTACGGAAATCAATTTTTTAATTACTGGGCTTACTTCCGCCTGGATTGAGTCTTCAAGTCTCAGATCCTCGTCGTTGTCAGGATCAAACCATTCCAGTACAGATAAAGGAATGGCGACGACAATTTTCCATAACTTGCTCCACCTTTCAAGAATTTCATTATTCGTGTCCCAGGAATTATTCAAATTTTTCAATTTGCTTTCAAGGTCTACGGAATAGGAGTCGGCAAACTTTTTATTGGCCCTCAACTCCAGGACTTTCAGGTCTTCCTGAAGTTTTTTCAACCGAACCGTTTTTGCCTCATCCTGGGGCAGTGCTTGATACGCCCTGACTTCCCCTCTCTTGATTCGAATTGAATTGCGATTGTTCAGTTCCAGTTCAATTTCGTTGGATTGTTGAGCAATGTATTCAAAATCGTTCAATGCGGTGGTTCCGACAAACCAGTAAATCTGGGTCACCAGGACGAAAAGGAAGACGCAAATCGTCAGCCTTTTGTATTTTTTTACAGCATCTTTGGCAGGGGATTCCCATCTTTTTTTGTCTTTTCCGGTAAATACACTTTTATAAGTAACCAGACTTCCCTTGGTTGCCTTTAAGCTTTCAACCGAAACTGGCAAAGCCAAATTGGATAAAATAGAATACGCCTTCCAAAATCGAGCTTCATCCTGCACGGTCAGCTTATCTGAATCGACCAAAGCCTTTGCCAGAGTCAGGGTCTCTATGACCTCATCCGGCACTACCAGACCATTTCTACATGTATACGCCAGAAGAATCTGGGCGTCCCGGAGCGATTCTTCGAACTCCCGGACAAGTGGAATTTTAGAAATTTCCGAATATTCATTAGCCAACCCATCCTTTTTTTTTGGTGAATTGATTTCGCTTGTCATTTCTAACCCCCGTATAGATCAATGATAAACCCCTCAGTCCGTATCCCAATTGAGCCGCCCCAAATGTATTTTAAAATTGCAGTTTTCCAAACGATTATTTACATAGCAGGATATGGGAGAGTGATCTTTAAAAAACAAATCCACCTCCCAAAGGCCCTTGCGTTTTTTTTCATTTAAAAGGAGAATATACGTCCAGGTAACGTATCCTCTTTCATCAAATTCTTTTTGGTATTCGGCAAAGGATTTCCTGGTGTAAATCCTTTCGGGCGCGTCTTCCACAAACGATGCACGAATGGTGGTGTAGTAAAACCATTTGGTGTATAAAGGAGGGAAAGCACCTTCTTTAATAATTTCCAGCATTTCCTGATTGCCTTTAAATTTCACCCATAAATAAATCGGGGCAAACGGGGCCTCACCGTTATTTGGAAAATCATTGACATACTGATCCTCCTTTATTTCACTGGTCCATATCGCTTTTATGCCTTCAAGAATTTTAGAGTCGCAAAAGCCAATCGACGGTTTCAATAGTATCAGCCCTGCAGAAACCCAAAGGAAAAATAAAATGGAACATAAAAAAGAATAGTTCGAAAAGGCCAGCCCCTTATTGAAGGCCAATTTTCTGCTTATGAATGGTATTGTTGTCATTTCCCCGCTCCAATCGTCATTTTTAAATTTGGCTTATGCCTTATTCATTCCGAGGATGCCCTGCCCCTGCGGCGGAGCTTTTGGTTAAACGAAATTATTCAGGAGACTCGGCGGATATTTCGGGAGGAGGTGGTTCTTCGATGTTGAATTTTTTCATGATCAGCTTTTTATTGTGGCGGGCTTTGCCGAGCCAATGGGTTTCTTCCAGTTCCAGAAAAAGATCCTCAGCTTTCTGGTTGTGCGTCATGGCTTTTTCCCCTTCCCCCAGATTGAAATAAATGATCGCCAGATTGAAATTCGCGCCCGGATGATCAGGATTGATTTTCAAAGCCTTTAATGCGGCATCGCGAGCATTTTCGAAATCCTTGTTCCTTACGTAAGTCGAACTGATCACATTTAATACATCGGAATTGCCCGGTTCCAGGCGATCCGACTCCTGCAAAACCTTCAACGCATCTTTCACCCGATTGCGACGCAAATAGACTTCTCCGATGGTGCGGTAAGCTATGGGCAATTTCGGATCATAAAGAATGGCTTGACGTGAAGTGTCCATGGCTTCGTCAAAGCGACCACTTAAAAAGTAGACCCTTCCTAAAACCGCATACGGGATGCCTTGATGCGGATCAGTTTTCAACGATTCCTTAGCCCAGGTTTCTGCATCCGGAGAGCGGTTCATTTTTAAATACACCAGGGCATGGGTATTCATAACTTCGGGCAACAGGGGATCGAACTCCGCAAGCAAAGCCAGGGCGTCTTCGTATTGCCTGTTGGAGATTAACGTTTGCAATTCCTGCCACTTGGGGTTTGCGGCCAAACCCTCTACCTGCAATTCTTCTTCATGAACGGAAACGGGCTCCTCTTCATGACCCGATTGCCAACTGAAATACCCAAAAGATACCGCCAACAATAAAACAACGCCCCCCAAAACCACAGCAATGCCTTTAAACTTTTTCACCAGGACGGTTTGGCCTTCGGCTTCGGCGAGCATTTTTTTCGTCTTCAGGTTTTTTTCGTATTCTTCAATGCCGGCCTGAACAACCTTTTTAATCTCCTCCACATCAGCCGGTTTTTTGATGAAACGAAACACCTCACCTTTATTGACCGCGTTTTGCACCACTTCCGATTCCTCAGTAGAAGTGATCAGCACCCGAATGGTCTGCGGCGACGCCTGCTTGATTCTGCTTAACAATTCTATGCCCGTGATTTTCGGCATTACCTGATCGCAAATCACCAGGGAAATCGGACGGTGGGCTTTAAACTGCTGGGCGCCTTCCTTCCCGTTGGTGGCGGTTAAACATTGATACCCCGCCTTTTCCACAGCGTTGCTAACCATTTTGAGAGCCGATTGATCATCGTCGATGACCACAACCTTATGTTTTTTTTCTCCTTTGGAGGGATTGGATCCAGGCATGTTTACAGTCTAATTTTTCGATGAATCTACGTTTGGTTGGGACTCTTCAGGTGTGGGAGAGCTCTCGGGTTCGGGCTCGTGAACATCGATTTTTATACTCTTCAGCAAATCTCTGGTTTGACGAACCTGGGCTTTATAGCGATCTGAAGACTGGGGGTTTTTCAATGTGTTTTCCAGAGTTTTCCTGCACTCCTGAAGTGACTTGTAAATTATTCTAACGGTGCGTTTTTCCCAAAAGTAATTCTGGCACCATGACCAGATAAAACAAACCCCGACAGAGACCGCCGGTGCAATGATAACCAGAAACTGCTTCAGCGCGGTTTGTTCGGTAAGGGTATTTGCATAAAAGACAAGGGCAGTCCCGGTTCCAATGCCTGCCAGCCCTGCAGTCCCAGATGGCCTTTTACCCGGTTTCCTAGACATTGACAGAATAAACCGAAATGTGTTGTTTGGTGGGCGTGTCTACATCCATAGAACCCAGGAAGACTTTCATCTCGGGTTGATTCTTCTTTTCATTTAAACAGGTACCCAGAAGCTCAACCTCTTCGAAGTTTTTGGGATCAATCTCAACCATTTTCAAATTACCGCGCGTGTCCACCGTTTCCAGAATCAGATTATGAATGCGTTTAGGGCCTTTCAAATTCGAAACGTAGTGCGCCACCTGCTTTAATATACACGCAAGCACTACCGCCAGCGAAAGTATCAAACCGCTTAAATTGAAGGAGTCCATAAAATTAAAAAGGAATGTTTTTTGAAAATTTTAAAATCCGGTTTTAAAAAAACTTATAAATAATTGATAATTTTAACATAGCCCCCCCTGACTGCAATGAATATTAAAACGATTTCCTTATTCCCCCAATAAATGCAGAACCACTCGACGTGTGTGAGGATGGGTGCGGTGCTCGAACAAATATATGTCCTGCCAGGTTCCCAAAGCAAGTTGACCCCGGACCAGCGGAATACTTAATTGCGTTTGTGTAAGCGCAGACCGGATATGGGCCGGCATGTCATCTGGTCCCTCAGCGGAATGCAAGTATTGGGGATCGCCGTCCGGGACCATACGTGAAAAAAACGCATCCAGATCGCGCAGGACATCGGGATCGGCATTTTCCTGAATAGTGAGCGAAGCGGAAGTGTGGGAAATGAAAACGGTCAGTACGCCAGTGGTCATACCCTGTTTGTGAACCCAGGAAACGATCTCATGGTTGATGTTATATAGTTTCCGGCCCTGCGTGCGGGTTTGGATTTCATAAGTTTCTTGCCGCATAAGAATTGGTAGGGGCCTACGTTTAAATTTAATTAGTAGGGAATATCGTGTTGAATCCGGATATCGTTGGGAAAGGGTTTGCCTACACCGGTTTCAATCAGGTCTTTCAAGCTTAAAAGAAAAGTTGGCCACTTGGTAGAGAAAAATAGAAACGCATCCTCAGAAATATCTTCGGCTGTGAAATGCGTGAGGGTCACAAACACCTGCTCTGGAGCTTCCTTAAGTTCGAAAAGAAGTTCAGATCCTTGCCACGGGGGATTGCTGGACATCATTCTTAGTCGAAACCGTAAGTGGGTAATCCATTCCACCACTTTCCAAAGCTGATTGGGGTAACGCCCCAGAAAATCCAGTTCTATCTCGGATTCAAGGGCACCCGACCCGGTAGCTTTTCCCGACCACCAGGCGGCCAGGCCTTCCGCTTCGCTTATCGCACGAAATATATCCCCAACGGCTCCTTTAATTCCCACTCGATGCCGAATGACTGACATGTGAACTCCAGATATATATAAGCAGTTTTACATGCGTTATTATAATAGAGTCAAGGTCAAAACAACAACTGAGGGAGCCTGAGGCTGTCCTCCCCTATCACAACACACAACGGAACTAAAGAATGAATTTGGAAATATTGCATCGCGATGAATTGAAACTCGGCGGATTCGCCGGATTGACCGAGCACCGCCTGGTCATGGGCGCCAGGGCTTTTGGCGCTTATACAGAACCCGGAACCTGGGAAGGATTCGGAAATTTTGTATACCTTGCAGATGCGAGATTCAATCCTAATGGAGAAACCCGCATGCATTCCCATCGCGAAGTGGATGTGATTTCAGTAATGGTGGAAGGCCGCATTGCCCACGAAGGCTCTTTGGAACACGGAAGGGAATTGAAAGCCAACGAAGTCCAGGTGCAACGTGCGGGCGGTGAGGGTTTTTCCCACAATGAGGTCAATCCGGACGATACTCAAAATCGTATGATTCAAATATGGGTACTTCCCGACCAACCGGGCCAGGCGGCTGGATACAAACACTATCAACTTCAACGGAGTAAGGTAAAGACCGTCCATGGTGGACCAGACAACCAGGCAGAAACCTTCGACAACCAGACTTTTATCCGGGTAGGATTGCTTGAGGCCAATCAATCTTATGATTGCGATCAACCATTCTTAGCTTACCTTTCCTCGGGAGAAGGCATCGCCAATGGAAGGACAGTAAAAGAAGGGGATTTATTTCGTGGAGACCGGCTTGCCTTTCAGGCAACGCAAAACACGCAAATAATTTTTATTACACAATAAATTACTAATGTCTATTTTTTAGGATACTTCGAATCATCCTTTCTTTAAGTAAAATGACAATTCCTGTGCAATAGCCTTTAATTTAACGTTCCTTTCTGAGGACTCTGGTTATCCACATTGTCATAATTAAAGTTAGCATCCGTTTCATCCTTGACTTCTTCAGAGGTCAAGCAGGCCACAACCGGTGAGGTTCTGGGTGGAATCAAAGTGAGCGGCTCTTGTTGTTCAAGAGAAACAGGCGGGCTTTTCTGAATTCTATAAAAGAAAAAGATCCCTAAGCAAAATTGAACGACACATAAATGAAAAAATAAGCCAAAGGGTCCGGTAAAGACCATCCAAATCGAGGCTATGGCAGGGCCCATAAAAGCACCCCCACCATACACAAGCACCATGGTACTACTCGCTGAAACCATTTGATTGCGAGATAAATGATCATTTGTGTGCGCTATACATAAAGAATACAAGGGAAGTAATGCGCCGCCCAACAGGAAGGCACCAATCAATAACACTAGGTCTCCAGTTGGAGGAAGAAAAGCGCAAAGCAGTGATAATGCACACGAGGACCACAAAACAATATTGAGAACGAACCGGCGATCAAATTTATCGGATAAAAATCCTATGGGCCATTGTAATATAAACCCACCAAGAATGAGGGCTCCCATATAAATAGAAATGTACTGGGTACCAAAATTTAGTTTTTGAACAAAAACGGGCCCCATTCCCCAAAGACTCCCATGGGTCAACCCTACGACAGCGGCACCAACGACTCCTGTTGGCGAAATGTTGTAAAGCTTATTCAGGTTGATATGTTCAGGATCTCCAAAACTCGGAGCAGGACTCGCTGTAAGGAGAATGGGTACCAAGGAAAGAGAAAGCAGTATGGAGATCAAAATAAACAAAAAATACCCTTCAGGATTCCCAAAGTTAAGGAGTATCTGGCCCAGAAAAAAACCGCCATGATTTACCCCCATGTAAATGGAAAGAATCTTTCCCCGGGTATCGTTTTCGCTCTGATCGTTCAACCAACTTTCAGCCACAATAAAAAGTCCCGCGAATGAAAATCCGGATAAGAATCGAATCACTCCCCAAATGAAGGGCTGTAAAATCACGGAGTGAGCAAGAATGGTGACCGAAGCCAATGACGCAAAAGCGGCAAAAACCCTTATATGCCCTACCCTTTTAACCAATTTGGGAATAAGAATCGATCCCATAAAAAAACCACCATAATAAGAAGACATGATGGTTCCAATGCTTAAGGTGGAAAACCCTTCAATAATTCCCCGGAGGCTAAGAAGGGTTCCTTGTAATCCATTGCCAATGGTAATCAGTCCTATTCCCAAAAATAAAGCCCATATGGGAAGGATCTTTGCGATCATAGATTTGTCAATTTCTTATATACTCTGGAGGATTTCAATCCATTTGATGGAAAATTTTTTCTCTCAGCGTGGAATTTTGAAAAAGCATACCTCAAAGTTTATCTTTTTTGCCCATTAAATGTCATCAAATCAACCTCACGTTTGCAAAATTGTCTGGAATATATCTGCCGGTAACAGATCAACACAATATCAACCAATTTTGGCTAACACACCACGAAATAAATTTCTGCATTAGGTCTGCTACTCAAACGATTCATCAATCTCCTTGAGTGTGAAGAAGGGATTCATATTCACCGACCGAGCAACAGTTTCACAGGACTATTCCCTTCGATCAACACTTCCTCCAGGCGTCGCCTGGCGGAGGAGGGAGCCTATTGTTTTGCGATAGAAGGCGTGAACCTTTTCTGTGGTTTCCTTGTAGTCCGCCATCAAGGCTTCACCCTGGGGTTCATTCGTGTTTTGATTGTAATCAAGGAGGCGGGCCAGTGCGGACAAGGTGGTTTCGCAATCGGTTAAATGGCTTGACGGACTTTTGCCAATGATTCTCAAAGCGCATTCCAGATTGCGCAGGAATAAATAAGACAGCCTCAACATATCAACATCCTGATTCGATAAAATGCCACTTTGGGCAACCACCTCCAGACCCTTCAGCGTATTAGGTTGCCGAAGGCGTGGGTATTGGTGACCATGTTTAAGTTGCAGAATTTGCAAAGTAAACTCAATGTCTGCCAGGCCGCCATATCCCAGCTTGACATTTTTTCCTTTTTTATCTTCCTGGGCCAACTCTTTTTCCATACGCTCGCGAAGACGCGAAATTTCTATGAGAGAACCGTGCTCCAGTTTTTGCTCAAACGCGAAAGTGTGAGCGATTTTCAAAAACTGCTTTCCCAGATCCGGGTTGCCCGCGACGAATCTGGCGCGTGTCAGCGCTTGCCGTTCCCATATGCGGGCACGAGACTCAAAATACCTTTCGTAGCCTTTCAGGGAATGAGTCAAGGTTCCGGCCCCGCCCTCAGGACGCAGGTCGGTATCGATTTGGTAAGCGTAACCCGCCGCTGTCATGGCTGATGTCCAGCGAACGATTTTTTGGCTGACACTGGAATAATGCGACATCAAATCGATGCCTTCACCCATTGGCGAATCTGATTCTCCGTATACGAAGACAACATCCAGATCCGAGCCAAAATTCAGTTCCTGTCCACCCAACTTCCCCATGCCCATTATGGCAAATTCCTTTGATGCCAGACCACCGTCACCTGATTCTGTCTGGGCCTCATCCAGAGCCTTTTCCGTAACCGCCTGCAAAAAGGTATCCGCAAGATTCGACAGGTCTTCCAGAGTACCCGGCAAATCCGATTCGCCCAGCAGGTATCGAATCCCGATTCGCAGTTCTTCTCCCAGTTTGAACTTGCGCAAGCCTATCAGAAATTCCTCTTCCGATTCAGCCCTGTCCAATTGAATTTCAAGTTCCTCGGCCATCCTGGCTTGTGATTTGTAACGGTACAAAGAATCGCGATTGAGCAAAACGTCCATTAATGTAGGTTGCTGGACAAGAATTTGCGACAAGTGGTCGCTTCCACCAAATAACCGCAATAGCAGTTCCAGAAGTCGGCCATTCTCACAAAACAAGCTTAGAAAAGATTCACGGGCCTTACTGGCTTCAACAAATCGAACCAGATTTTCAACCGCTGAATTCGGTTGAGGCAAGGTTTCGCAATGTTTGATGATTAGGGGAAGGACCTCATAAAAGTTTTTTATACTTTTCTCTGAAGGATGCGAAAATTCGGGTCCGTCGCGCATAGACTTTAGAAACCGGTACGCCTGATCCGGATCGACAAAAGGAGGCGATTGCAACAGGTCGGGCGAAAAATCAGATTCCGAAAGTGCCCGAGGTCCCAGGTTTTCGGATGCCGCTTCAGCTTCCCTGGGGTCCGGATTTTTAAATTGTTGGGCAAATAAGTTCCCAACCCATTGAGTATGTTTCTTATATTCATGTTGAAGATTTCGAATCAATTCGTCCTGGCTTCCACCTGCCATTTTCATTTTTCGTGCCAGAATAGCCAGATCCCTGCGATCCTTTGGCATGAGATGCGTTTGCATTCCGAAAGAAATCTGGACCCGGTTTTCCAGATTCCTTAAGAACACATAAGCCTCTTTGAGCCCGGTATATTCAGAATCGTCCAGGAATTTACACTGCTTGAGCCGGTCCAGAAGTTTGAGTGTATTGCGCTCCCTTAAGGAAGGATCCCGTCCCCCGAACAAAAGCTGGTAAGCTTGCACAAAAAATTCCACTTCGCGAATCCCACCAAAACCCAGTTTGATATTACCGTGCTCCTCCTTCTTTTGTTTGATGTGCTGATTGATTTTTTCCTTCATGCCCTTGATTTCTTCGATCGCCTCAAAGTCCAGGCTTTTTCGATAAATGAAGGGTTCGATCAGTTGGAAAAACTCCAGGCCCAAGGCTTCACTTCCCGCACAGGTACGGGCCTTGATGAGAGCTTGCCGCTCCCAGGTCCTTCCCCAGGACTCATAATAAATTTCGCAACTCGCCAGAGAATTGGCAATTTCTCCACTCTTACCCTCTGGCCTGAGGTCGAGGTCGACGCGAAACACATTGCCTTCGGCAGTGATTTCGTTGATCGTTTTAGTAACAGCCTGGCCCAGCTTGGTGTAATATTCGTGATTGCTGATTTGAGTGACCGATTGGCCCGGCTCGGTCGCGCGGGTTTCTCCCCGGCTGGAACTGTAGATATAAATGAGATCAATGTCCGAACTGAAATTCAATTCCTGTCCGCCCAGCTTACCCATGCCCAAAATGGCAAACTCACATTTTCTCTCTTTATCGTCGGCATCCTTGTAAAAGGGTGTTCCGAAGCGTTTCTCCAGTTGGGTTTCGCAATACTCAATAGCCACATGTAAACAAACATCGGCAAGGTTCGCCAGATCCACCACGGTTTCCTTCATTTCCGCGTAACCCAACAGATCCCGTAAGCCAATACGAATGTATTCGCGCTTTTTAAATTTCCTCAGTAAGCTCGGTGTCTTGTCGGTCAACACATCTATCCCGGCCATTTCGTGATAATCCCGAAACAAAACGTCTTTGGATTTCGAGGTGTTCAAAGTTTCCGGCTGACGCAACCAATCGAAATGAAAAGGGTGGTATAAAAGCGTGTCCGAAAGAATCTGGCTCCCTGAGAAAAGAACCAGTAGCGCCTGCAGAAGATTCTCATCGCCCGATAACAAGGAATACAAATGATCCTTGTCCAAAATCTTTTCTGCAAAACGTTCGAGATTGGAAAGGGCCAGATCAGGGTTATAAGACTGGGCCGTGTGTTTAAGGAGGGTTGGAAAAAACTGTGGATAAAGCGTTCTGAAATTTGCCTGTCTTGATAAATTCTTCAAAATTCGCCAACAACCTTTGGTGTTCTCAACATTTAAAGTTTCAGAAAGTTGTGCCGGAGGATCCTCAGGAGCTTCAGACTGGAAGAGGACTATGATAAGGCTGTCAATGGCATCCATTATTATTCAGGCAACAGGGTTGAGGAAAACATAAGTCCATCAGGAAGTCGTTTTCCCGGAAAAAATTGTGACTGCCTGGCCTCCCAGGATCACTTTATCAGGATGGTTTTCCATGCGCACGAACCCACCCCTTGATGAAGATTGATATCCTGAAAGGTTATTTATTCCCAATTTTTCACTCCAGTAAGGAGCCAAACAACAGTGCGCCGAACCAGTTACCGGGTCTTCGTCAATTCCCACCCGGGGAGCAAAAAAGCGTGAATAAAAGTTAAACTCTTTTGAATTTGAAGGACAGGTCACTATAACACCCCGCGTTTCAATTGTCCTGAGAAGCTCCAGGTCGGGAGTCAATTGCTTCAAAGTTTCCAGAGATTTAATCTCAATCAGGAAATCCGTTTCATTCCAGCCACAGTACATCGCCTGAACACCCAAAGCACTTTCAAGGCCTGCAGGCACAGGACAGGGTTGCGGAGGCGTAGAGGGAAACTCCAGTTCAATCCAGTCGCCCTTCTTTTTTGCGTATAACATTCCACTGCGAGTGAGAAAAACCGCTGTTTTGTCTGCGGACAACACCTTATGCTCCCATAGCACATGGGCACTGGCCAGAGTGGCATGACCACACAGGTCGACTTCCGTGAGAGGCGTGAACCAACGTAGCCGGTAACCACCTTTTTCGGGATGCAGGAACGCAGTTTCGGAAAGGTTCATCTCGCAGGCCAGGGACTGCATCCAGGCATCCTCAACCGCATGGGGAAGCAGGCACACCGCGGCAGGGTTCCCTTTGAATGGTTTGTCCGTAAAAGCGTCGACCTGAAATAAAGGATAATTCATGGATTGGCTGACCAAGGGTTCATTATAAGTTCAATGCGGTAAAGTTAAGGTGCGATACTTTATCAAAAAAAAACCCCCCGGAAAAGTCCGGGGGGCGATTTTGCCAATAAACAGTTAAAGAACCTTGTAAACGATTCTTTAAATATCGTAATACATGTAAAATTCCATCGGATGCGGACGTTTGCGCAATTGATCGATTTCGTTTTCGCGCTTGTATTCGATCCAGCGAGTGATGATGTCTTCGGTAAACACATCGCCTTTCAGAAGGAATTCGTGATCTTTTTCCAACTCGTCCAGGGCTTCGTCCAGAGAAGCAGGCAGGGTGGGGATGTTCGCAAGCTCTTCCGGTCCCAAAGAATAGATATCCTTGTCCAACGGCTCGCCGGGATCGATCTTGTTCTCGATACCGTCAAGACCCGCCATAAGCATTGCAGAGAAGGCCAGGTAGCCGTTGCATGATGGATCCGGGAAACGCGCTTCAATACGTTTCGCTTTGGGGCTTGGTGAATACATGGGAATACGAATGGCGGCACTGCGGTTTCGACTGGAATAAGCCAGGTTAACAGGAGCTTCGAAACCTGGAATCAGGCGCTTGTAAGAATTGGTGGTCGGCGCTACAAAGGCGGCCAGGGCACGCGAATGTTTCAACACACCACCGATATAATTCAACCCTAATTCACTGATTCCTGCATAGCCGTTACCCGCGAACAAAGGCTTGCCGTCTTTCCAGATACTTTGGTGAACGTGCATACCCGATCCATTATCAGCGAACAAAGGCTTGGGCATAAACGTGGCGCTTTTGTTATGCTTTTTCGCAACGTTCTTAACGATGTATTTGTACCACATCAACTGATCAGCGCACTGAACCAGAGGAGCGTAGCGCATATCGATTTCGCACTGTCCGCCGGTGGCCACTTCGTGGTGATGACATTCCATAGCCATTCCGACTTTTTCCATCAACAAAGTCATTTCCGAGCGAATGTCCTGGAGGCTGTCGGTTGGTGATACCGGGAAGTAGCCTTCTTTATGCCGTGGCTTGTATCCCAGATTGGGTTGCTCGTCGCGCCCGGTGTTCCAGTTCCCTTCCACCGAATCCACAAAGTAGGAAGAACTGTTTGTGGTCAACTGATAGCGCACGTCGTCGAAAAGAAAAAACTCCGCTTCCGGTCCGAAGAATGCGGTGTCGCCGATTCCTGTAGACTTCAAATAAGCTTCCGCTTTTTGAGCAATGTTTCTGGGGTCGCGGGAATATTTTTCCTTGGTGATGGGGTCGACAATGTTACAAATCATGCTCAAGGTGGGTATCGCCGTAAATGGATCCATAACCGACGTGGTGGAATCCGGGACCACCAGCATATCACTGGCATTGATCGCCTGCCAGCCACGGATACTGGACCCGTCGAATCCGAGTCCATCTTCAAACAAATGTTCTTCAAGCTCGCTCACCGGCACAGAAAAATGTTGCCAGGTGCCCAAAAGGTCCATGAACTTCATATCGACCATCAGGGCATTGTTCTTCTTGGCGTAATCAATTACCTCCTTAGGTGTCATCTAGCACTCTCCTCCCAATTAAGGTGTTCAATAAATTTTTGTAGACTGTAAATATCAAAATGAAAAAATGCTGAAACCAGTATGTCCCGTTCCTGTTTCGGGCTGACGCCCTGGTAACAGGAACGGGTTAAAAATAACGAATGCGGTAGAATTAAATGGCGTCTTCCCCTCGTTCACCTGTACGAATACGGACGATGTCTCTCAAGTCGGTCACGAAAATTTTACCGTCGCCGATTCTACCGGTTTGGGCCGATTTCATAATCGTGTTGATAGTTTCTTCTTCCTGGTCATCGGCAATGACTATTTCGAGTTTGATTTTGGGTAAAAAATCGACCACATATTCTGCGCCCCGGTAAAGTTCGGTATGTCCCTTTTGCCGGCCAAATCCTTTTACCTCGCTGACGGTGATACCTTTGATCCCTATCTCATTCAATTTGTCTTTGACTTCATCCAGTTTGAATGGTTTGATAATCGCCTCAACTTTTTTCATATACTACCTACCTCCTCAATAAGGAAAAATTCAATCAGCTTATGGGGGTCCATTTTGCAGAAAACAATCAGCCCGATTGGACACCTTTGGCCATGCCAGATTTCCCCTAATCCTGGTTTTCCAATCAGGAGAGTTGCCATTTCATTCTAATCAGGAAAGACAGCCGAATTCTATCAGAGCTTTTACCTGGCTTCAAATAATTCAATAGTGTTTTCCGAATCGAAAATCCTTCATTAAATATGTAACGCTTTTTTTGGTTAATTTCAGTTTTTAAGTATTTCTTTATTCAAAAGTTATGCCAATCTTGCGATTCGCCCAGCAAGGTCATCGCTTTTAAATTAACCCTTATTTTTTAAATAGTTACTGAAGGACCCAACATTCTACCAAAATCTTTCAAGCTCAAAACCTGAGCAAAACAGCCTAAAAAAAAAGCTTTGACACTTCATTTGCTAATTATTTACGCAAAAAAACAGGCATAAATTTATTTTACTCCAAATCCATTTAAAACAGAATTAAATCCACCATTTGTGGCGGCAAGGTCAAAAAGTCTATTTAAAAAATTTCGCCAGGAAAACGAATCCGACGGCAACAGGGGTGACGTATTTTACTAAAAAGGACCACGGTCCAACCCATCCAAAGCGCACGCCGTTTTGCTCAATTTCCTGTTTTGCGGCTTTCGGTCCCCAGATCCAGCCGACGAAAATGGCGGTCAGCATCCCTCCAATAGGCAGGAGGTAGTTGGAAGTTATGTTGTCCACATTGTCGAAAAAGGTCATTCCAAATATCTTGAAATCTCCGAGAGCACCAAAGGAAAGTCCGGACGGAACTCCAAACAGAAAGATCACCGTACACGCAATCAGCACCGCCTGTTTTCGGGTCCAGCCCCGCTGGTCGATGAAATACGCCACCACCACTTCCAGCAAGGAAATTCCGGAAGTGAGTGCCGCAATAGCCAGCAGGGTGAAAAATATGATCGACACCAGGGTCCCGAAGGGCATTTGGGAAAATACGGCGGGCAATACGATAAAAACCAAACTCGGCCCCTCGGTGGGTTCCAGGTTCATGGCGAATACGGCCGGAAATATCACCATTCCCATCAGCAGGGCAATGAGGGTATCGAAAATGACAACATATATGGTTGAGGACGCCAGGTTTTCCTTTTCGGACAGGTAACTGCCGTAAGTGATCATGCAACCCATTCCCAGGCTCAATGAAAAGAAGGCCTGGCCCAAGGCGATGAGTATGACCTGCGGATTGAGCTTACTGAAATCAGGGTACAGGTAAAAGCGAACCCCTTCCATCGCCCCGTCCAGAGTGAGAGAGCGAATCATGAGAACCAATAAAATCACCACCAGTGTCGGCATCAACACATCGCAGGCGCGTTCAATGCCGCCATGCACGCCTTTGATGACAATCAGAACGCAGAGCACCATGAACAGGGCGTGAAAAAAAACGATCTCCCAGGTGTGTCCAATAAACTGGCCGAAAAAATCACCGGCTTCCTTGGGCGAGCCAAAATGATCCACTGACCCTGATATCGACTTCACAATGTAAGCCAGGGTCCAGCCGCCAACCACGCCGTAAAATGAAAGGATCAAAAACCCGGCAAGGACACCTATGAACCCGATGCCCACCCACGGCGTTTTGGGACTCAATGTTTGAAAGGCACCGACCGGGCTTTGCTGAGTATTTCTGCCAACGACAAACTCCGACAACATGATGGGGAGTCCCACCACGAAGATACAAACCAGATACACCAGAACAAAAGCGCCTCCACCGTTTTGTCCCGCGATATAGGGGAATTTCCAGATATTGCCCAGGCCCACGGCAGAACCGGAAGCGGCCAGGATGAATCCGAGACGGGTGGTCCAGAGACCTCTGTGTTTTGGACTTTCGGTTTTCATGGTGGGGAAGTATACCGTCCTCACTTTCCGAGGGCAACAGATTTTCGCGTGTTTGCGGATTAGGCAAAACTCCGCTTCAACGCTTCAAAATTCGTTTCAGAAAATTTCGCGTACGCTCAGTTTTTGGCGATTGAAACATCTCGTTCGGCTTACCCGATTCAATAATCCTGCCGGCATCCAGCATATGAATGCTGTCCGCTACCTCCCGGGCGAATTGCATTTCATGAGTGGCAATGAGCATGGTTCTCCCTTCTTTCGCCAGACTGCGTAATACATCCAGCACATCTCCCACGGTTTCAGGGTCCAGAGCCGATGTGGGCTCATCGAACAATATGACTCGCGGTTCCATCGCAAGCGCCCGCGCGATGGCCACGCGTTGCTGTTCGCCGCCGGAAAGATTGGCGGGGTAACGATCCGATAAAGCTTCCATGCGCACACGCTCCAGAACCTTGCACGTACTGAGTGTTGCTTCCTCCAGTTCGATCCCTAATACCTGAGTCGGACCCTCAATGACGTTTTCCAAAACGGTCCTATGCGGAAATAAATTGAACTGCTGGAACACCATTCCCACGCGAATCCGAAGATTCCGTAAATGTTCCTGTTCTCTGCATGTCCAGGACGAGTGTTCCGTTCCGCGAAGGATCTGGTCTGCCACACTTAGCTGTCCCCGCTCGAAAGGTTCCAATCCGGAGATACACCTAAGCAAAGTGCTTTTGCCACTCCCGGAAGAGCCGATCAACACAGCCACTTCGCCTCGACTCACTTCAAAGTCCAAATTCTGAAAGAGGATTTTTCCATTAAACGTTTTATGAAAGCCCTGAATCCGGTTCAGGGACGATTCATTTAAGCAGGAATTTTACATATTGATTTTCCAAAGCAAAGAATTCCATCCTGACAGGGTAATCAGTTTAGACTCCACTGATTAAAAATGGTTTTTGTAGTTTAGAGAGGAGGAAGGCGATTTCCTTCTGTTTTTTCAAATCCTAAAAAGATGCCTTAATTCGTTAAAACTGGAAGGGGACTAACTAAAACTTAAAGTTAAAATTTAAACTTCCTACATGTATCAATGTTTCCCAATTCCCATTCACTCTTGGGTTTGTATGGTTTGTTACGGATCTTGGCTCAAAGATAATGGCTTGATAAGCTAAATCGATCCCCATTCCTTTGAAACCGATACTTTTAGAAGCCGGGTTGCCACAGCTAATTATACTGAAAAGTTTACCGCCAGATTTACAGAAAAAACCCCCTCCTATATTTAAATTATTACTGTTTGAGTCCGGTATGGCTGGGGCTAAAGTTTCTTTTGGGTTTGGAGTTTGAGTATGACCATACCCGCCTCGAAGAGCGATTTCCCAATTCGGCAGTATTTTTGGATTTAACCAAATAAACTCTGTTCCCAGTAATACGAGAAAAGCTTCCCTCAGGTTTTGAGGTTGGGAAAGAGCCAAACCATTAGACAATCGAATATTTAAGTCATTTGCTGAATTCCAGTTGGCTATCTCAAAGTTCAATTCCAATTTCCATTCATGATCTTTGTTTCGAATGGGCCAAAAAGCAGTTCCCATGGTATAGATATCGGGCAAATTGAAATCTGCCAGAGCCTCAGTTGTTTTGACTCCATTTATTCGAAATTCTCCCTCCAAATCCAATTCGATTCCTTTTTTATAAACGAAAGCAAAATTTAAAAGAGGTTTTCCTTCAGGGTTTCTAATGTGGGTGTATAGAATGCCAACATTGAATCCAAAGGCAGAATCATTTCCTCGGATTTCAAGAGGGGTCCCTTCAGAGATTCCAAATGCCGAAAACTCCGGTCCAGCGACCCAATTTTGAACTACATTTCCTTGCCCTAAAAAACCCGGGAAAAAATAATAATCCAGGCCCAGCCCAATTGAAATCTTTTCGCTGATATTAAAACCTAAACTGAACTTAAAATCCAAAAGTGAAAAATGTGAAAGGGTTGCTACATTGGCAATCGGGTCTTTGTTTGAGTACCTGGTTCTAAGACCATACGGAGTATTGACTCCAAACCCTATGTTAATTCCCTTTTTTTTTATTACCCCTAAATCCTTTAGATTTGCTGTTGCCCAAAAAGCGCTGGGAGGGGGAAATGCCAGGGTCCCATCAAAATCTCCCTGAGATTTTCCTCCTGTTTCTCCAGAATGATGAAGATAACCTCCTACCAAGTTTGTTCCCATAAAGAACTGTATTCCCTCTAACTGGGAGAGCCCTGCAGGATTAAAAAAAATGGCCGATGGGTCAGACGCATCGGATACAACAGCAAATGATTGGCCCGTTGCTCTCGCGCTTTGGCCTAATAATCGATACAATTCGCCCTTGGCTTTAGAGGGAATGGCAATATGTAAAATAAAAAATATTAAGAAGAATAATATTTTTGGCGTTAGTGCAACGGGTTTTGAAAAACAAATTTTAGGCAAGGTATTATCTGCTCCCAAATATCCATAGAGCTTTTTCAAAATTGGAAAGATCTTCAATCTGCTAGAAGTTCTTTTGAAATACGAGTGATGATGATCTTGATTTTCCTTTCTGGCCTATAAGCTCTGGTGATGTGGGGTTTCCTTGAAAATCCAACCATCGTTGATTCTTAAAATCGTAAAGTTTGCAAATTCTGGAAATTTCCAGATATTTTTTAAATGTCCAACGATAAGTAATCACCTTATCTGGAAATGCCTCCTCTATTTTCTGTTGGACGATATTCAAATGATAAAAGGGAATTTTTTCTCTCATAAGGTGATGAGCCGTATGCTCCATTATGAATAGAAATATCGTATTGAAGTGGAATGGAAAAATCACATGGGTGGAGGAATGAACCTGAGCGTTAATGAAACCTAAATCATTCTCCTTTAAATACCATTTAATTTGAGGGTGGGTGTGGTGGAGGTAAGTAACAAACGACATTAAAAAGTTCCAAAGTAAAAATGGAACCAGAACAGTAAAGATTAAGAACTCCAGATAAATGATGAAAGAACCAGTTTTGGATATTGCCAGAGGTAAGATGACAACTGCAAAAATAAAAAAGAACCAGACTAAAAAGCAATCGAGAATAAAAATAATGATCTCTTTAGTGCTTTTAGGAAAATAGGATTTGAGCATCTTATTATAAGGTGGGGGAACAAACATTTTTAACCACCACCCTCTTGTTAAATGGCAAAAAAGAATTCCAATAGGGCTTCGATAAAACCGCTCTATAGTTTTATTTAAAGGTGATAAGGAATCATATTCCATTTTGCTCAAAGGGACTCCAAACGGATCCTTTTCTTTTAGCATGACAAATTTATGATGATATCTGTTGTGTCCGTACTCCCACAAAGTATACGAATGAAGGGAAGGCAAAAAAGCCAACCGACCTACAAATTGATTGATTGTTTTGCTAGGTGTGAGACTGTTATGGCAAGCATCATGACCTATTACAAAGAGTTGAGCGATGGTTACAGCCATAATTATTCCGGAGCAAAGCTTTAAATAGTAAGAATTAAAAAAGGTACAAGACTAGTTAAGAGGTCGTTTTTTGATGATTTTTAGTAGCAATTTATAGAGATCTTGATCTCTATGATTAAACCTAAACTCACACTCTTTAAGATGCAAATAAAAAGTGGATTTGGA
>JACAVV010000034.1 GCA_024648695.1 Nitrospina sp. | reverse complement strand
CAAAAAATCCAGGTTGGGACATGGCAGGGTTCCTTTCAAACAGGGGGGAATGCTGTAAAACGCTTAACATACGTATTTTAATTCATTCAATAACTTTTTGCCCTATTTTTAGAGGCACCCTTAAATTAATTTAAGGAGGGTTTTCGGGCTTAAAAGGAAAGAATCATCGAAGTCTTCTCTCGCCAGGGGAGAAGGTTTTTTAGGTTATCTGATTCCTTTATCTAACGGTATTGGGGCCAAGAAGCAATTTAAAACGGAAGGTTCTCACTACAGTTATAAGCTTCATTTTAATCGACGTTTGTTGAAAAAATGTGGCCCCAGACATACCGGATGCTATTGATATGGGATTACTGGGGCCACCTGCTGATCATCAAGGGGAAGAGTGATGTTTTTGGATTTGCAATTTTGTCAATCTGGATAGCTCGACCTTTTCTATAGCGGTTTCTTTTTTTTCAGGGTTGGACGCGATGAACCAGTAGATGCTTCCCACCATCAAAGCTCCGCCACAAAGATTACCTGCAACGACCCAAATTTGATTGTAAATAAACCCCCATATTGAGATATCCAGCCCATGCGGAATCATAAGGGCGTATCCCAGCAAGGTCATGTTGGCGATGCTGTGTTCGAATCCGCTGGCGATGAAAGCGAACAGGCACCAGAAGATCACCATCAATTTGGCCGAGTCACTGGAAGTTCGGTTGGACATCCAGATTGCCAGGCACACCAACCAGTTGCATAAAATTCCTCGAATGAAAAGTTCCATAGGTTCAAGATTCATTTTCTGGCTACTGACTTTCAAGATCAGTTGATGGGATGCATCCGGCAGACTACCCCCTTTGGAAACCAAAAAGGCCAGAAGTATGGAACCTATAAAGTTGCCCACATAACACATGACAAATAAAACGACAATGGCTCCCCAGCCGACTTTATTCCCAAGCCTGCCCACCGCGAATACCATATTGTTTCCTGTAAACAGTTCGGCGCCAGAAAAAATGACCAGGCTCAAGGCAATACCAAAACTGACTCCCATGATCAGTTTCAAAAAATGTGCGTCTGCAGAAACCGAGAAGGGGCCTCCAATGGAAAATATGAGGATGATACCGAATCCGATATACGCCCCCGCCAATGCTGATAACAACAAGTAACCCCAGGGGGACTGTTTGAGATATTCAATTTTTTTTAGAGAACTGTCTTCGATTTGTTTTATTTCCCTGGAATACATGTTGAACCTCCCTTCCATAGGTATTTTAAAAAATAATTGATTGCGCCTACTCCTGGAAAACGATCCGGGTTTGTTGAAAAGGAATGTTTCAAGTTCTATTCCAAAATCAAACAAAGTTCATAAAATTTAATAAAAGGATTCTGTTTGGAGGGTATGCCTGTCTCCTTCAGGCACTTTAGAAATACATAGTTAAACTAAAAAGCGCTTTTCAAATAAGCCAAAGCTAAAAAAACTATTTCATCGAAATGGTGGCGCTCTTTTTATCGTGATGAATTTTTAAGCATTCGAAAAATTCAGGCTTTGCTTAAATTTGGAGCGGATTCAAGTCCGACGCTTAATAATTGAGCGTATTGTTGAGTCTTTGATAACTCAAGAAATGGGTCTTGTCCGCTGAATGTTACTTATATAGATATCACCTCTCTATTAAAGGCCGGTTTTAAAGCCATTTTGTAAGGTTTTTATAGGTTTCCTGATTTTGGCATCGGAATTGTATTTCAATCCGGCTTAGAAGTAATGTCTGGAATCCACTTTCAAGAGAGGGTACTCAAGTGAATAAATTCGAACGGATGAAAACCGAAAAAGATCCTTTGAAAATCAATATGGAATTTTCGCGCTTTGCCAAAGAAGGTTGGGAAAGCATTAGCGAAGACGATGTGCAAAGGCTCAAATGGTTCGGTTGGTTCCTGCGAGTTCCCACTCCCGGCTATTTTATGATTCGGGTACGGGTTCCAAACGGTTTCACCTATTCGCATCAGATCCGAGTGTTGGCGGATATCTCAAAGCGGTTTGGAAACGGAGTGATTGATCTGACCACCCGTATGGCGATCGAACTCAGAAACTTGAAAATTGAAAATATCGAAGAAATTCACCGGCTTATGGATGATGTCGGATTGACGAGTATGCAAACCGGACTTGATAATGTCCGCAATATAATGGGGTGTCCCGTGGCCGGCTTGCATCCGAAGGAATTGTTAGACGCGTCACCAATCGTTCAGGGACTCACCGAAAAGATTCTGAACAATCCGGCGTTCACCAACTTGCCCAGAAAAGTTAATGTCGCCATTACCGGATGCCCGGATAACTGCATCCACTCCGAGTCCCAGGACCTGGCATTGGTGCCTGCCCTGCATGGCGATGGAGACAATCCGATTGCAGGGTTCAACGTGATGGCGGGAGGCAAGCTTGGGTCCGGAGGGTACCGGATCGCGTCTTCGCTGGACATTTTCGTTTTGCCCGAAGAAGCGATTGAGTTGTGTTCTGTGGTGATCGCTATTTATAACGAGTTTGGGGATCGCGAATCGCGCACCACCAATCGGTTAGGATTTTTAATTGACGAATGGGGAGTCGACCGCTTTCGTTTCGAACTGGTCAAACGGTTGCAGAGGTCTTTACCCAGAGCGGGAGAAGATTACCGCAACAAGGCTCACAAAGACCATATCGGAATCTACCGTCAGCGCCAGCCCTTGATGAATTATGTGGGGCTCAAGGTGACGGTAGGAAGAATGCAGGCGTCCGACTTAACGGACATTGCGGATCAGGCTGAAAAGTATGGTGATGGTAAAATCCGATTGACGGCGAATCAGGGATTTATCATTCCCAACGTTTCAGACAACAAGCTCGGAGCCTTTCTTGAGGAACCATTGATTAAAAAATTTCCTTACAACCCGGTTCCGGTTCACAGGAACCTGGTGAGTTGTGTGGGCAACGATTATTGCGGCTTGGCAACAATTGAAACCAAATCGCGTGCAGTGGAAATAGCAGATAAGTTGTCCTCATCAATGGAATCCGCCGGTCCCATCTCGATGCACTGGTCGGGGTGTCCTGCCTCTTGCGGGAATCATTTGCTTGCAGATATAGGGTTTTTGGGAAAGCGTGCCAAATACAATGGCAAGACCGTGGAGGCTGTGGATGTGTTCATGGGTGGTCGAGCGGGTCCCAACCCGAAAAAGGCGGTCAAGGTTTTGGAGAACGTTCCCTGCGAACATTTGCCCAGCCTGTTGGAATGGGTGATCCCCTACCACGCTCGAGAAAAAATGCATATCGATAAAGGAGCCAGAAAAGCCAAAAAGAAGGCTAAGAAGAAAGAAGCGGAAATGGAAGCTTCAGTGCAATAAATTTTTTTGAGTGGGTTGTATTGAATTCTGGGTTCACAGGATTTAAAACATCTCAACTCAGGCACCGTCATATCTCCAAAAAAATCGCATCGTCCTGAAGGGTGATTCTATAGGTGGGCGTGGATTGGCTTCGGTCGTATTGGCAAACCCCGGTTTTTACATTCCAGGTATGTTCTTCACCTGTACAATACGCCACAAGGCCTTTCAAGGCCCCTTTGGCTAAACTGGTACCGCAACTTTTGCATTCGTCCAAAATGGCGAAATATCTGCCTTTGACGTGAAACAGACCGATTTCGTATTCAAAAAATGTTACGGGATGCTGAAGGTGAACGCGCATCTTGCCCCCTTCTGGAGGGGCTTCAGCGACATCAATGAGTTTGACCTGTGACATGGGGACTCCTGTTTTTAATCTTCCAGGGGGAGGTAGGGTCCCCAATTATCGCTGAAATATTTTTCCAGCTCGTAGCGGAACTTTCCTTTTAAGTGGGGAAGCTGTTCGCCCAATTGATGATCCAGTTCAACATATTCTTTGGTGCGTTGTCCCACATCGTCATCACGAACAACATTGGGATCGATATAGGAATCGCCCAGGGGGGAGCCACCTACAATCAGCCCTCTACCGGTTCGAATCCATTTTGCTAAAATTTTCTTCTCCTCTTCGGAGCCGGGCTCAATCGCCATAATTTAAATAACCTCTCATACAAATATTATCCGGAAATCATTGCAAGCCTGCCGAACGGTCCTGTGTTCTACCGGGCACCTTGCCATGTTTAGGGGTAGATGCTTGCTTTTTTAAGGGATTATAAGGTAGCATAACTCACCACGAAAATTCAATCCCACCCGCGGGTTTGATTCCCGTCGTGTTCGTAAATCCTTATAGCTGGTTGCGGATGGGGCAACTGCGTGTGGCAACGATGCCTGTTTTTCTTAACAATTAAACTTTATCATTATATAGAAGGAAGCAACATGTCCGAATCAGAAAAAACTGCTGAACAATGGTTTCAACAAGGCCTTACGCTGGGACGCGCAGGCGATAATCATGGATCGATTGCCGCTTACGAAAAAGCGGTCGAACTGGACCCGGAACATTTCAAGGCCTATTTCAATATGGGCATCCGGTACGGTAAAATTCCGCAAAACCTCAAAGCCGCCCAAAGTTTCAGAAAAGCCCTCGAATTGAAACCCAAAGACCCCATGGTTCATTACAGCCTGGCTTACGTCAGCAATTTGATTGGCGAAACGGACCAGGCGTTGTCTCACTATAAGGAAGCCATCGAAATCAACCCCGATTTCGCGAAGGCTCATAGTAACCTGGCTATGCTGTATTACTCTTTCAAGCAGGGTCATCAGACGGTAAAGCATTTGCGCATCGCAAAGAAATTGTTCGAGGAGCAAAGCAATGATCCCCAGCTGGCCGCAAATGCTAGCAGTATTCTGAACGATTGCTATAAAGAGTTTGGTATCAGCCCTGACGAAGAAATTCAATAACTCCGGTAAAACGACTTTCACTTTTTATGAATTTTGATGTTTTTATTTTGGGAGGAGGTTCGGCAGGGTACGCCGCCGCCAGATCAGCGCATGATTTCGGTGCCCGTGTAGGTATTGCCGATCCGGGGCCTCTGGGTGGACTTTGCATCCTGCGTGGATGCATGCCCACGAAGACCATTCTCCGTTCGTCAGACGTAATGTCCCTAATGCGACGGGCTGGCGAATTTGGTTTGAACTCGGGTCCCTTGCAAGCAAATCTTGGTGCGATCATCGACCGCAAGGACAGGTTGATAAAGGAGTTTGCCGATTATCGTATCGGGCAACTCAAAAACCCTCGCTTCGAATTGTTTGAAGAACCGGCCCGATTCCTTTCGCCTCAGGAAGTGCAGGTGGGCGGAAAACGAATCCAAGCCAAAAACTTTATCATAGCCACAGGATCTGTGCCGGGACGTTATCCCATACCCGGCCTGGAAGAAAGCGGATATATCACCAGCGACGAAGCTTTGGAACTTCGGGACCTTCCGGAATCCATGATTGTTCTTGGTGCCGGACCGGTGGCGGTAGAACTCGCCCAATTTTATTGCCGGTTAGGAACCCATGTGACGTTGATTCAACGGAGCCAGCACATATTATCCTCAGAAGACGAAGACCTGGCGCGGCCTGTTGAGGACCGTTTGCGGGAAGAGGGGATGGAATTATTCACCGGTACCCGTTTGCTTCGCGTAGAGCGAAACGGTGAGAAGAGGACGGTCATTTTCGAGCACGGGGGACAGGAAAAGTCGGTTACCTCGCAAGTCATCTTTCAGGCGTTGGGTCGAAAACCCAATGTCAATTCATTAGACCTCGATAAAGCGGGTGTGGAAACAGATGGCGCCCGAATAAAAGTGAATCCCCAAATGCGGACCAATCACCCGCATATATTTGCCGTAGGTGATGTGAACGGTTTGCACGAAGTGGTGCATATCGCCATCCAGCAAGGTGAGATCGCCGCCTATAATGCGATGCACCCTGATGACAAGGCGCAAGAGATGGACGACCGGCTGAATGCCCGAGTCACCTTCACCGACCCCGCCGTTGCCAGTGTGGGATTAAATGAAAAGCAGTGTAAAGCCCAATGGATACCCTATCTTGCCGCTTCTTATCCTTTCAACGACCATGGCAAGTCCCTGTGTTTGGGAGAAACAGAGGGACACGTCAAACTCCTGTGCCGACCCGATTTGGGAGAGGTGCTTGGTGCTCATATCGTTGGACCGGAAGCGGGCGAACTCATTCATCAGCTAATCACCCACATGCATTTTAGAGGGACCGTATTCGACCTTCTGAAAATCCCTCATTATCATCCCACCCTTGCAGAAATCTGGACCTACCCCGCGGAAGAACTGTCGGAGAAGCTTTAAACCGCAAATCAAATTAAAGTAAACAGAAGGTTCATCCCCTGGATAGGTAAAATCCATTCTTAAAGAAATCAATTACCAATCCTTATCCACTAATATTTAGAGTCAAAACCAGTTAGTTTAGAGAACCCTTGGGCTTGTCTCAAACAACCCACTTTAAAAATCAATTCTTGCCCTAGGAGGTTACTTTCATAAGGTTGATAAAATACAAATCAGTTTCAACATGGATTCATCACTCAGATTAATCAGAGGATATTTTACTTTGCGGATGACGGTGATTCCAAAACCATTTATGAATTTCCATGACCACCAGAATAGAAAGTGCACAACCCAGGACCAGTAACCAGGTAGAAAAAACCACAGGTTCAGTGTTTAAGACCTTCTGCCCCAACGGGAGGTACATGGTCATCACATGAATGGTAAATGCTGTTATGACGCCGTAAAATAAAATTGGACTACGAAAAACCGACATGGAAAATGCCGATTTTGTTTCAGACCGGCAATTGGCAATGTGAACGTTTTCAAACAGCACCATGAGAAGAAGCAAAGTGTTGCGTGCGGCGGATTCGGTCCAGCCTGTTTGCAGAAGATATTTGAACAGGAAAAACCCCACCAATCCCATTACCAGAGCGGCGATGACCGTTCGCTCGATCATCAGCCGATTAAATATGGGTTCGCGAGATGGGCGGGGTGGTCGGGTGAGCACGTCGCCCTCGCTGGGTTCAAAGGCCAGGGCCACGTCCTGAATGCCGTTAGTGATCAGGTTCAGCCACAATATTTGCACAGGCAATAATGGGAGAGGCATCCCCAGGGTTACCGCCAAAGTGATCATCACGATCTCGGCCGCACCCGTGGAAATCAGCAGGTATATGACCTTGCGGATATTGTCGTAGGTGACGCGTCCTTCTTCGATCCCATTAACAATGGTTGCGAAATTGTCATCACTTATGACCAGTTCGGCCGCCTCACGCGCGACGTCGGTGCCACATTTTCCCATGGCAACGCCAATATTGGCCGCCCTCAGGGCCGGCGCGTCGTTGATACCGTCTCCGGTGACCGCAACAAAATGTCCTGTATCCTGTAAAGCCTTGACCAGACTCAGTTTTTGATGCGGCGCCACCCGGGCAAACACACGGGCCTGCTGAACAATTTCCCTTAGATCTTCATCCGATTTTCCTGTCAGGTCCTGACCGTTGACCACCTGCGCCGGATCGGTCGCCAAACCGAGTCCCCGAGCGATCGCCAAGGCGGTTTTGGGATGATCCCCCGTCACCATCGAGACTTTTATACCCGAAGATCCACAAGCCGCAACCGCTTCCCGAACACCGGGACGCAAGGGATCAATCATGCCAACAAATCCCAGAAAATCTAAACCAGCGGGTTCGGGAGGCACATGTGAGGGATTTATATCCTCAGTAATTTTTTTGTGGGCAAAGGCTAAAACCCTGTAGCCCTGTTGTGCCATATCCTCAGCAACCAAATGAAGCTTCTTCGTATCTTCACCACTTTGTGTCATACCGCACATGGAAAGAACACGCTCGGGAGCTCCTTTGACGAATACCATCGTTTCACCATTGACTTTATGATAGGAGGCGGAAAACTGGTATTCCGGCTCAAAGGGGATCTGGTTGACTATAGGGAATTGTTCGAGAGCGGTGTGGGGTTTGCCATCCATTTTGTAGCCCATAGAAAGAAAGGCGATGTCCGTAGGGTCTCCCCTCCAGGTCCAGGTTTCCCCGCGATGATGCAAATCCGCCTCATTACAAAGAACTGCCGCACGGGTCAGCCATTCCAGTCCCGGATGTTCGGTAGCCTTGACAGGGCATCCCTGAAAAAGGATCTGGCCCTCCGGAATGAAACCCTCTCCCGTCACTTCGAACATTTCTCCCTGGGCCAAACGAATTTCCCGGACGGTGAGTTCATTGCAAGTCAGGGTGCCGGTTTTGTCGCTGGCGATGAGGGTGCAACTTCCCAGCCCTTCAACAGCCGCAAGTTGACGAATGATGACCCCCCTTTCCGCCATACGTGAGGAACCCACCGCAAGTGCGACGGTCATAGCGACCGGCAATCCTTCTGGAATTGCGGATACCGCCAAAGCGACGCCAAACATGAACATTTCTTTTATCCCGTGTCCTTGCCCTATAATGCCAATAATTGCCAAAAGCGAAGCCGCAGTAAGAACAGCGATTGCCACCATTTTACTAAACTGTTCCATACGTACCAGGAGAGGAGACTTTCCGCCGGAGGTCAGCATGACATTTTTGGCAAGTTGACCGATGGAGGTTTTCATTCCAGTAGCCACCACCACTCCTTTTCCACGTCCTCGAATAATGGTCGATCCTGCATGGCCGATATTGAGCCGGTCCGCCATGGGGGTTTCGGGTTTTCCAATCCATAAAGGATCTTTAAAAACTCCAAAGGATTCGCCGGTCAACAAAGACTCATCCACTTCCAGCTTGTGGGCCGTAAGGATCCGAATGTCGGCGGGAACCCGATTTCCCGATTCCAACCAGATCACATCCCCAGGGACAACATCCTCCGCATTGATTTCTTGAATATCACCATCACGCTCTACGTTCGCGCGGATTTGAAGAAGTTTTTTCAGGGCCTGGGCGTTTTGCTCTGCCCGCCATTCCTGGAACCCGCCAATCAATGCGTTGATAGCAAGAACCGCCGCAATAAAAAAAGCATCGGTATAATCGCCAATCACAAATGACACGAGCGCGGCCAGACCTAAAATGTAAATGAGCGCGCTTTTAAACTGCCGACCTAAAATTTCCCACCAGGTAGGAGGGGGTTTGCTGGGAAGTATGTTTGGCCCATGAGTTTTGAGTCGTTTTTCGGCCTCTTCCTTGGTCAGGCCATTATTAGGGGTTGACAGTTCTGCCAGAAGCTCTGGAACTTCTTTGGAGTGCCAAGGGATATTTGCGGATTGTTGTTTAGTCATAACCAAGAGTCTATTCTGCTAAATGCAGGTTTTTATCAAATTGTTTAAACAAAGATTCTCCAAAGGATCATTTGAGTTGACAGAGATCAGGACTGATGAGCGAACTTTTTTTCGAGATTAAATACGTTATTGAATTGAACCAGGTTTCTCGAATCTTGCTTTTTGGGTCAAAAATGGAGGCTTATCTGAGATGATTTACCGAAAGCCCTATACCGAATGGACAAAGAGTGAGCCAAACACGGAAATCGTTCATAAAGAATCCTGACTTGAATGAGTATTATGAATTTTAACAAGAGCGTTGAGAGCCCGGTCCAGATCGTTTTTCTGATGGGCCGCGGAAATTTGAATGCGAATGCGAGCTTGTCCTTGGGGGACCACAGGATAACTGAACCCAATCACGTAGATACCTTCCTTTAAAAGCTCGTCAGCCATCTTTTTGGCCAGGTGGGCCTCACCAAGCATAATGGGAATGATGGGGTGGTCTCCCGGACGAATGTCAAATCCCGATGCCGAAATCTTCGAGCGAAAATATTTTACATTTTCGGCCAACTGCTTGAGCAAATTTGGAGTTTGTTCTATCAGCTCTATAGCTTTTAGAGTGGTAGACGTGATCACTGGCGACAGGCTATTGGAAAACAGGTAAGGCCGAGACCTCTGTCGTAGAAGCGTGACCGCTTCCTTACTTCCACTGGTGAAGCCTCCCGAGGCTCCTCCCAGGGCTTTCCCGAAAGTGGAGGTCACCAGGTCGACACGTTCCAAAACGTTGCGGTATTCCAGACTGCCGCGACCGGTGGCTCCGAAAAAACCGGTGGCGTGGGAATCGTCCACCATGACCCAGGCTGAGTAGCGTTCGGCAAGATCGCATATTTCATTCAATAAAGCCACATCGCCATCCATGCTGAACACGCCGTCGGTAGCGATTAATCGGTTGCGATATTTTTGCGCCCGCTTTAATTGGGTTTCCAGATGATTGAGATCAGAATGCTGGTAGCGAAACCGGGTGGCTTTGCACAAGCGCACACCGTCGATGATGCTGGCATGATTCAAGCGGTCGCTGATCACTGCATCTTTTTCGGTGAGCAGGGTTTCGAACAAACCGCCGTTGGCATCGAAGCAGGAAGAGTATAATATCGTGTCCTCCATTCCAAAAAACGCTGAAACTTTTTCTTCCAGTTGCTTGTGGATTTCCTGAGTGCCGCAAATGAAACGCACGGAGGCCATACCGTAACCATAACGGTCCAAAGCCTCATGGGCCGATTTTATAATTTCAGGGTGGTTGGCAAGGCCCAGGTAATTATTCGCGCAAAAATTGAGAACCTCTCCAGAAGCCGTGGCGATATGCGCACCCTGCGGCGATAGCAAAACACGTTCGTCTTTAAACAAACCCGATTCACGAAGGGCATTCAATTCGGATTGCAATGTATCGGTAAAATTTTTGTGAGTATCATTCATATTTCAAAATTACTTTAGGCCGGGCATTGAGGACGTTTTCGAACTGGTCCCCGTCAAAATCGGAAAATGGAAACACGGTTCCCTGTCCTCGATTTAATATGACATCGTAAATTTTATCCTGCAGGTTGTGTCCACCGGACATGAGCAGGTTACTCAAAATGTACCAGGTTTGAAACACTTTTCGCCCCACCACACTGTGTAAGGATTTTCCGTACATGATGATTTCCTGGAAATTATGAATCGTGTAATCTCCCGCGGATAAGCCGAAAAGAATGATGTCACCGCCCGCGCGAGTTGAGGCAATCGCAGTATTCAAGGCCTGATTGCTCCCCGACATTTCAAAAGCCACGTCCACGCCTTCATCGAAACAAAGGCTTTTGATTTTATTGGCCACTTCCAGATCGGGGGCCGTGCCCAGTTCGTTCAGGCGATCACGAGGAGCGCGGAGAGAGGCATCCACGCCCAGGTCTTCGGCCATTTTTAAATTTCCCTTGCCGGGATCTATGCCGATGATTTTGGAAGCGCCCATGGAACGCGCCACTAAAATGCTGAACAAACCAATGGTCCCACAACCGAAGATCGCAACAGTTTTGCCCCTCAAATCCACCTTGCTACAGGCATGTACCGCATTGCCAAGGGGCTCCTGAATAGCCGCGACCTCGGGCCGGATTTTATCCAGATCCGTCCGCCACAATTCTTTGGCGGGGAGTTTGATGGATTCGGCAAAACACCCATCGGTGGAAATTCCTATAATCAGGTGATCCGAGCACACATGGGCATCCCCAATTTTGCATTGATGGCATCGGCCGCAAAAAATATGTGATTCGGTGGACACGATATCTCCAGGACGGTAGCCATAATGTTTGGTGGCGTAGGAACCAACTTCGATGATTTCGCCCAGCAATTCGTGGCCACAAATGCGGTACGGTTTATCTTCCTTTTCCAGCGAATCAAAGATCATCTCCTTAAATGCTTTTCGGTACCAGATGCCTTTGTCCGACCCGCAAAAGCCGGTATACAGTGGTTTGATGATGCACTTGCCTGCATCTTCCAGGCAATTGGCTTCGTCCAGAACCGGCTTCGGAACTTCGCGCAAGACCATTCCCTGGGTGACTGCCCAATCTTCAGGCTGAACGTCGATTACCAGTGCTTTCATTACCTACCTCCGATTGGCGCTAGATTAAAAAGGAGATTAATGGTTTCCCTTCATTACATACTCATGAATTCCCTGCGCCGCCTTTTTGCCTGCCCCCATCGCCGAGATGACCGTTGCCGCCCCAGTGACAATGTCACCGCCCGCAAACACCCCTGGCTTGGAGGTGACATTAATATCCTCATCCGCCAATTCAATATGGCCTTTTGAGTCGGTTTGTAAATCCTCGGCGCTTTTGGCGATCAGCGGATTCACACCGCTTCCCAAAGCGATGATCACCGCATCTGCCTTCACCTCAAACTCACTGTCGGGAATCCGTTCAGGACGTCTTCGATCGGAGGCATCTGGCTTTCCCAGAGCCATTCGATAGCAGGCAATTTGCGATAGCCATCCATTCTTACCGCGAAACTCGAAGGGTGCGGTGAGAAACTGGAAATCGATACCCTCTTCTTCCGCATGCTGGATTTCCTCTTGCCGTGCCGGCATTTCTTCGCGCGAACGCCGATACAAAACGATTACCTTTTCAGTGGTGGGTAACCGCAAAGCGGTGCGGGCGGCATCAAGCGCCGTGTTGCCACCTCCAACAACGGCGATTACTTTGTGTGGATGAATCGGCGTGTCGAACCGGGGAAACTCCCAGGCGTGCATGAGGTTGACGCGGGTCAAAAATTCATTGGCTGAATACACACCATTCAGGTTTTCTCCAGGAATGTCCAAAAAGTGCGGAAGGCCAGCCCCGGTTCCAATGAAGACCGCATGGAATCCTTCTTCCTTCATCAGTTCGTCCAGAGATTTGATTTGGCCAATCACGTAATTGACCTTGATCTCGACACCCAATTTACGCAGGTAATCGATTTCCGCCTCAACCACATCTTTGGGCAGTCTGAACTGGGGAATACCATAAAATAAAACGCCACCCGGTTGATGCAGGGCTTCGAAGATCACCACCTCATGACCCATTTTGGCCAGGTCACCTGCCGCCGTCAATCCTGCCGGACCGGCACCGATGATGGCGATTCGTTTTCCGGTGGGTTGGGTCTGGATGAGGGAATCCCCACTTTTGTGCAAACGTTCAAAATCGGCGACAAAGCGCTCGAGTTTTCCTATAGCCAGGGGTTCTCCCTTAATGCCAACGACACAATGCTTTTCGCACTGGTCTTCCTGTGGACACACCCGACCGGTAATTCCCGGAAGGGAATTGGATTCCTTAATTTTTTCAGCCGCCTCGAGAAATTTGCCCTGGGCCACCAGATCGATAAATTCAGGAATATGCACCCGCACGGGACACCCAATCATGCATTTTGGTTTTTTACATTGTATGCACCGGGAAGCCTCCAATTGCGCCATGGCGGGGGTATACCCCAAACTCACCTCCTGAAAATTATGGCGTCGCACTTCCGGCTTTTGTTCGGGTGGTTGCGTGCGTGGAATTTTTTTTCCTGATTTCATTATCATCTCCGCTGGAAATAAATCTATCTGTCTTATGAGCTTGAAACCGTCTGGGACGAGGCTTCCAATCGGCAGGGTTCCTTATCCTGAGTGTCCTGAATATACCTTTGCCTGGCTTCGTATTCTTCCGAGACATAGGAATTCAAGCGGTTGAACAAGGATTCAAAATCGACCTCATGCCCATCAAATTCGGGTCCGTCGACACAAGCGAATTTCATTTGGTTTCCTACCGTCACCCGGCAAGCGCCGCACATGCCTGTACCATCGATCATGATGGGATTCAGGCTGACAGTTGTTTTAATGTTATAGGAACGTGTCAGGTCGGCAACCGATTTCATCATGACCAGGGGACCAATAGCGATTACCCGGTCTATGGGTATCCCTTCCTTAATTTTTTGAAGAAGTACATCGGTGACCAATCCTTCACTTCCCGAAGAACCATCGTTGGTGACGATGCAAACTTCAGATGAAACCTTGCGCATAGCGTCTTCTAAAAGCACCAGTTCGGCGGTCCGTGCTCCTAGAATGGAAAGGGTATGATTTCCGGCCTCGGTCAGAGCGCGGGCGATGGGATGAATCGCGGCAATGCCGAATCCTCCCCCCACCAGCACAACGGTACCAAACTTTGCAATTTCACTGGCATTACCCAAAGGGCCGACCACATCCAGAATGGAGTCGCCGTCATGCAATTCGCTCATTTCCAGGGACGACTTGCCGATGGCCTGGACATACACGGTGAGGGTTCCCGAATTCGAATCCATGTCTGATATTGTGATGGGAAATCGTTCTCCGGTTTCATCCAGACGAATGATGACGAATTGTCCGGGTCGCGCCTTTTTTGCGATATCCGGTGCTTGAATGATGTAACGGAACACGCGAGGGGCCAAATTTTCTTTTTCCAGAATCGTGTACATAATCGCTCTTGGTCAGGGGGTCGAGGACTTCGTTGTTAAACGCTCTTTTGTAATATAAGATCGAAATACAGGGGTGGCTATTCCCTTTGCCTGTACTATTAATAGTATTAATCCTTCACAGGAAAATATGCAAACTTCCTGCGATTGATTTTGATAAAATAATAATGTTATTGACAACAATCAAATGAGAATCTAATGAGACCCATCCGCGAAATCGCCCAAAAACTGGCTTTAAATGATAATGATATTATTCCTTACGGTACCGACAAAGCGAAAATTCGCCTGGAAACCCTGGACAAGCATCCCCCTCGTGGAAAATTGATTCTGGTATCGGCGATCACCCCCACCCCTGCAGGAGAAGGAAAAACCACCACCAGTATCGGATTGGCGCAGGCCTTTGGCCACTTGGGGGAATCTGTTTGCCTGGCACTGAGGGAACCGTCGCTGGGTCCCTGTTTTGGAATGAAGGGAGGAGCGACCGGTGGCGGCTTGAGCCAGGTGTTGCCGTTGGAGGACATCAACCTGCATTTTACCGGAGATTTTCATGCCATCACTTCGGCGCATAATTTGTTGGCCGCCATGCTGGATAATAAAATATATCACGAAGGATTGTCCGGAATCGACCCCAGACGCATTTGTTGGCAGAGGGTGATGGACATGAACGACCGTGCTTTGCGTAATGTGGTGGTCGGTCTCGGCGGAGTGTTGCAGGGCGTACCGCGGGAAACAGGATTCGACATCACCGCCGCATCTGAGATCATGGCGATTCTGTGTCTGTCCGAAAACCATGAAGATCTGCAAAGGCGTCTCGACAATATCCTCGTTGCATTTACATTTGACGGCGAGCCGGTGACCGCCAAAGCCCTAAAAACCTCCGGTGCTATGTTGGCCTTGCTCAAAGATGCATTATTGCCAAACCTGGTTCAAACTACCGAAGGGGTTCCCGCGTTGATCCACGGAGGACCCTTTGCCAATATCGCCCACGGTTGCAGTTCGGTGCTTGCTACAAAGATGGGGTTGGCCTTCTCGGACTGGACCATCACGGAAGCGGGGTTCGGTTTCGATTTGGGTGCGGAAAAGTTTTTTGACATCAAATGCCAGGGTGCCGGACTGGATACGGCCGCAGTGGTTTTAGTGGCGACGTGCCGGGCTCTTAAAATGCATGGAGGTGTAGCTAAAGCTGATTTTAAAAAGGTCGATGTGCCTGCGGTAGAGCGCGGATTCCCCAACCTGGAAAAACATATCGAAAATATTAAAAAGTTTTGCGAACCGCCAATCGTTTGCCTCAACCGTTTTGAAAACGATTCGGAAGAAGAAATAGAAGCGATCCGCTCTCATTGTGAAAATACACTGAAAGTCCCTTTTGCCGTAAACAATGGATTTGCCGAAGGTGGAAAAGGTGCCGTGGATTTGGCTCGAGCCGTGATGGATCACGCGGAAAAGAGAAGCAAACCCTTTTGTCCGCTTTATGACTGGAATGAACCCGTCAAAACCAAAATCGAAAAAGTGGCCCGCGGAATGTATGGGGCCGAATCCATCCACTATGCCAAAAAAGCCAATCGTGACTTGAAATCGATTGCGTCTTTAGGATACGAAGGGCTTCCCGTTTGTATAGCGAAAACTCCCACCTCACTCACCGATGACCCCAAGCTACGCGGTAGGCCGCAAAATTTCAGTATCACCGTCCGCGAAATCCTCATCGCCGCAGGGGCCGGATTCCTTATTCCTCTGACGGGAGATATTTTGCGGATGCCGGGCTTACCTAAAACGCCCAATGCACAGAATATCGATTTCAAAGAAGGCGAAATTTATGGAATGCGGTGATTTGATAGCATTCATTGGATCAATTAACCAATAGAGCCAATTGCAATAAGCCGTAAAGCATAACCCTGAAGAGATATTGAGATCGCCGAAAGACTGACCGGAAACAGGGAATTCGGCCGATTCAATGAGATTCCCAGTACTATGAAGTTTAATATCATGGATGTCACTAATATAAAAAATGCCTGGGATTCCATAATATTCTCACTCATTCAAAGTATTTCTAATAACCCGAAATAAGCCCGATTCGTTAATGCCAGGCAGATTTCATTCGTACTTTTGCCGCTTTGCGTTTTTTCTTGGCTTCTTTTATTTTTAATTTTTTTTTAACTGAAGGTTTCATGAAAAACTTCCGGCGTTTAAGATCCTTGAAAAAACCTTCTTTATTGAGCTTGCGTTTTAATTGCTTTAATGCCTGTTCTACTTGATTTTGATAAACGATGACGTAAGAAATAAGTACCTCATAATCAAGAGAGTCCCTGGTAATGAAACCCTTGAATAAACAAAGGTTTTACCTCAGGGAACCGTTGAAAAAATGCCGATCTGTGAAATTCGAAAAATCCGATTATTTATATATAAAGGTGATTTTTTGACATTTCAATTTTAAAACCCTTTTTAAAGGTTTTCTGTTGCACCTGTGATTACCGGGATTCCTTCAAACTTCATTGCTTACGCAGGTAGCCGAATTTTTGATCCGACCTGCGGCTTTTTTGTTTTTTCTGAAAAAACCCGGGTTTTCCAGTTGTTTTTGTGATCGAAGATTCAGTTTTCGAACTGAAATAACCTGCTTCAAGTTTCCTGATCCATCGAATACCTTTACTTCGTACATTGATCGACCTCGATTTAACCTGCCTTTATTATGCAAGAATGATCGACCGCGATGTCAAAGGTCGGGAAAAGCGAAAGTTACTAGATAAGAATGCTTATTCCCAACCCCGCGATACGGCATTATTGCAGACCGAAAGCCAATGGCCTTCCCCCAAGCATTTGCTCCTTTGATTACATACAGGTTTCGATGAGAGACGTTATGACCGGAAATGAATCAACTTCCCGCACTAAATTAGACGGGTCATTATGAATCTTCGAAAAGTTGACCTGGATACTTTACAATATCCGCAAATTGTTTGGACTTGAATACCTTCAAGAAACCTTTTAAGCGTGATGTTTTTTCTTCGCGTTACATTGAATGGATGTAATGGTAAGAAAAAAGGCCGGTTTAGGATACGGATTCGGTATATATAAACAATATATTCTATTTCTCACCAATAGCAAGAAATCATTTGTTTGCACCCCTTATTCAGGATTGAAGTAATAAGCTTTCGTTCTGGGTGATTTTCTATAAAAAAGGATCCAATTTAGGACACATCTGCCCGTCTATGGGTAATTTTTCATATTTGTTTGAACGAGAGAATCGGCCCGAATTTTTATGTCATCTAATATATAGAAGGGGAAAAACAGGATGTACTTGCGAGCGAACATGGTTTAAGGGGTGTGGTTGACCTGATATTTTGATCTTTAGAAGAAAAGCAGAATTATTTATTAACGATTATTGGTTTTACTGCCTGTCCTTATTCGGGTCAACCTGAAGAAAGACAGGCTTTTTTTTGGAAAAATCCAGAAATAACATCCCTTAGGAACTGCACCTCGAAGGGGGGTGTGGGTCATGAAACGCTTTGCAACGCTCTTTGTATTGGTAGTGCTTTTGGCCGCTTTACCTGGATTGGTCTGGGGAGTGCCTCTTCCCGTTCAGGAGCCCGATTTGGCAAACGCAATGGGTTGGGACCTCGCACCTTCCGGTTTGCTGGTCGTTGATTTTGACAGGGACGGTAACGGTCGAGCTGATTATTTGACCCTGAGATTCGTCGTACGGGCCTACCCATCTGCAGAGTCCGTTGCGACGATTGCTGGAATTTGGCCCGACAACCTGGTTTTCTTCGTTGATTACGAATGGGATTGCTATTTCTACATTGCCGCTCCTCAACCCTTGTTTTATGTTTTCGATACAGACGAGGATGGTCATTGGGATCTTATGTACAAAGATGTGATGGAGGATGGTGTGAACGGAAATGAACAATTCTACGATAGCCCCTCTGGGAAATTCGCTCCAGAGTGACGCTAGAATGGTCGAATTTTGGAATATTGGCTTCTTCCGGGAAGTCTTATATATAGAGAGATAAATTCAGGAGAAAAGCAATGTTACGCATACGAATGCATGGTCGAGGTGGCCAGGGAATAAAAACCGCTGGCCAGATTTTAGGGAGCGCCGCGTTTCTTGCGGGTTTTCAGGCACAGGATTTTCCTCTCTATGGTGCCGAGAGGCGAGGCGCTCCCGTTACTTCTTTTACTCGCGTGAGCCCCGAACCCGTTTTGGAGCGGGGACCGATTGGCATTCCAGATCTTTTGCTCATCGCCGACGCCACTCTTCTTGAAAGCGTGCGTCCGGTCCCATTGAACGGGGCCGATGAGTCCACAACTATATTTATTAATTCTTCATTAGCCCCTGAAACGTTACAGCAATACTACCAGTTGCCTTCGCTTCCGGTGGGCTTGAATCTGATTCCACTTTGCCGGCATTACCTTAAAAAAGCGAACCTGTATAGTTCCGCCTTGGCCTCAGTGGGAGCACGGTTGATGGGATCGATTGATATGGGTTTTCTATTAGAAGCAGTGGAGATCGAATTGGAACAACAGGGATTGGCCGAAAAACAAATAGAACACAACAAGGAGCTTGCTCAGAAGGTGTTTGAATCTCTGACTTCCGTAAATTTGCAGGAACGTGAGCGAACCGTGATTAAAGCGGGGTCGCTGGCTTTACTGGAACCACGCCTGGCCGCCGATTCCGCACCTATCATTCTTGCCGCTGGCAATATGGCGTTGAGGAAAACCGGTAACTGGCGTGTGGACCGGCCTGAGATTGATTACAAGCGTTGCAACCAGTGCCTGATATGCTACGCCCGTTGTCCCGAGGGAGCCATTTCCGTTCAGGAATCGGGGAGCCCCGAAATCGATTACGAGCATTGCAAGGGATGTATGATTTGTGCCGAAGAATGCCCAGGCAATGTTATTCAAACCGTTAGCGAAACGGAGGATGGGTCATGAAACCGAATCGGAAAATGATGCTGACCGGTAACAAGGCCGCCGCCTGGGCAGCACGCCTGGCACGGGTCGAGTATGTTCCTGCGTTTCCCATCACACCGCAAACGGAAATCGTCGAAACTCTGGCGGGCTGGTTTGCAGATGGAACCATGCAGGGTAAGTTCACCAACATGGATTCGGAACACTCCATGTTCATGGCCGCAGGTGCGGCGTCTGCTTCCGGTGTTCGCGTATTCACGGCTTCTTCCAGTCAGGGTATTTTGCATGGGCTGGAATCCCTGCACACCCTTTGTGGCTGGAGAGTGCCTCTTGTTATGGTGAACGTTTCCCGGGCGTTAGCAACGCCGATCACTCTGGAACCGGATCACAACGACGTGCTCATCACGCGCGACAGCGGACTCATTCAATTGCATGCCGAAACCTGTCAGGAGGTTCTGGACCTGATTCTAATCGGCTACCACATGGCCGAAGATCCCAAGGTGTGCCTGCCTGTTCTGGTAAACATGGATGGCTTTTACCTTTCGTTCACTCGCGAGCCCGTATCGATTCCCGATCCGGGGCTTGTCGAGAAATTTCTGCCTAAGTTTAAAGCGGTACAGCCGGTGTTCCAGGCCTCACAACCTCAAGCCCGGGCGTCTGCCGTTTTTGGCGGAGAAACGTATTCCTGGTTCAAAATTCAGCAGGATCTTGCTGTACGGCATGCAGAAAAGGTGTTTATCGAGAAAGCCTGGCGGTTCAGTGAAATGTTTGGACGTTATTACCTCCCCGTGGAAAGTTTTCGAATGGAAGACGCTGAATACGTTTTTGTCATGAGCAATTCCTTCGCGACCAAAGGCAAATCCGCTGTGTTGAAACTGAGGGATCAGGGAATTAAAGCCGGGCTTCTTAAACTTTGCATGATCCGGCCTTTCCCCGAAAAGGCGATTGCCAAAGCTTTGAAGGGTTGCAAAAAAATTGCGGTCATCGACCAGAACATCGCTCCCGGAAGAGGCGGCATTATTTACCCGGAAATTGTCAGTGCTTTATTTCCGGAGAAAACTGCCGGGCAAAAGGTACTGTCGGTCATAGGAGGTCTCGGAGGAAAGGACATTCGTGAAGAGGATTTCGGAACCATTATTCAGCATCTGGGTAACCCCAAACCGGAAGGACCGCTTTATTTGTATGGAGAACAGGATTTGAACACGTTCCTGAAATTTGAACGGATCGCCAAACCCGAGGAGGTGGCAAGGTCATGAGCGCTATCACATCGAACTACAAAAAAATTAAAGATTTGAATCCTCACGAAAGCCTGAGCGCCGGAACCAGCCTGTGCGCGGGGTGCGGAGGATTGGAAGGGTTGCGTCTGGCTTTAAAGGAGTTGGGGGATGATGTGATTATTTGTAATGCCGCAGGGTGCATGACTTTGTTGTCTGTTTATCCCTTCACGCCATTGCGGGGTTCCTGGTTGTACACAACTATGGGGGGACCCGTTCCGGCGGCGCAAGGGGTGCGCGACGCCTTGGACATTCGCATTCAGCAGGGAGATATGCCGGAAAGTGAAAACCTGCAAGTGATGGTTCTCGCAGGCGACGGGTCTTCCAACGATATGGGTATGGGGCCGACCTCGTCAGCGATTCACCGCAAACTGGATTTCATCTACTTCTGTTACGACAATGAAGCCTATGGCAACACGGGCTTTCAACTGTCTGCCGCATCTCCATTTGGGGGAGCCACGCAAACCGCGCCGAGCACCGGACTCCATCCTGCGGGTGCGGAGTTGCCGAAAAAAGATCTGTTCGAAATCTGGAGAGCGCAAAACCCGACGTATATTGCCACCGTGTCTCCCAGAGAGCCCATCGACCTGGCGAACAAGTTTGCCAAAGCGAAATTGATGAAGGGACCGCGTTTGTTCATTTGTCTCTCGCCTTGTCCGACGGGCTGGGGCTTTGATCCGAAGGAAACTCACCTGATTGCCAAACTGGCTCGGGATACGGGCATCTTCCCTCTGAAAGAATTTTTTGAGGGCAAGGTGATGCATAACAAGGTTCCGCGCAAACGGGTGCCCGTGGAAAGGTATCTGGAAAGACAAAAAAGGTTTCAGCATTTGTTCATTCCGGTTCGGCAGGAAGAGACTCTTGCACAAATACAAAGCCGGGTAGACGCTTACTGGAGCCAATATGAATGAGACCACACAACCGAATATTGGTAGGGTCCCGGTGAAAGACAGGGCTTCGCTGGAGCCGTTTTTCTCGCCTAAAGGAGTCGCTGTTATCGGTGCGTCTTCCAAAAAAGATAATCTCGGTGGGAGGATCATAGCAAGCATGCAAGGCCAGGGTTATCGAGGAAAAATTACAGCGGTGCATCCGGATGAAATGCATCTGGCTAATTTCCATACAGTGAAGACCCTGGCGGAGTTGCCGGAAGAAACCGACCTTGCGATTGCATGCCTGTCCGCTTCGCACATTCCGAAACTGGTTCCGGACCTGGCCGCCCATGGAATGCATCATTTGATTGTTGTAAGCGGAGGCTTTGCGGAGACGGATGACACTGGCCGCCAACTGCAAACTGAATTGCAGGATCTGGCAAAACAGTATGGTGTCCGCATCGTGGGGCCCAATGGACTTGGAACATTTAGCGCACCGGATCATTTCAACAGTTTCTTTTTGTCCGGGAATGCAATTCATTATCCTCAACCGGGTTCGACGGCACTGATCTCCCAAAGTGGAGCGTTTCTTTCGGTGATACTGAATCGCCTGGCCGGTCATGGCGTGGGTGTGCATCGGGCTGTCAATTTTGGTAACCGCGTCGACGTTGGGGAATGTGATGCTTTGGAAGCATTTGCCCAGGACCCGCAGGTGAAGGTGATTGGCTTGTATCTGGAGGGCTTCCAGAATGGCAGGCGGTTTTTGGATATTGCGCGTGAGGTCGCCAGGCGAAAACCTGTAATCATTTGTAAAGGAGGCAAACGGGGTACTGGTGGAAAAGCTGTAAAAGCACATTCGGCATCGCTGGCAGGATCTTATGAAGTGTTCCGATCGGTTTGCAGGCAAACCGGGATGATCGAAGTTCAGGGGTTAGAAGAACTGATCCTTGCCCTGAAAATTTTTTCGCGGCCTGTAGATTTTAAAGGTGAAAAGGTTTTGATCGTATCCAACGGCGGGGGCATGGGCGTTTTACTCACCGATTTGTGCGAAGCGGGTCCGTGTGAGATCAAAGAAGTTCCCATGAGTCTGCAGAAAGAGTTGAAACAGCATTTACCGGAGTACTTTTCTTTAAGGAATCCCATTGATCTCACGGGATCGGGAACCAATGAACAATGCGTCCGTGTGGTGGATCGTTTGCTGGAAAGCGGATTGTTTGATTGCCTGCTTCTGGTAGCCCTGCCGGGTACAGAAGGAATTACCTGGGAGTTGGGAGAAAAATTAAAGAGCGTGTTACCGGAACGGTTTCCCGTGGTGGTTTCAACTTATGGCGACCGAATGTTTTTATCTTTTGAAGCCGCTTTTGGCAAAATGGGCATTCCCGTTTTTCGGTCTGGAGAAGAAGCCGCCTGGGCTCTCAACCTTATGCTGACATGGAACAAAAACAATCGGTGTGCAGGAAAATTTCAACAGGCAACGTCCTGTCATTATGATGAAAATATTTTGAAGAATCGCCCCAGTGGGAAAGGTGTTTTATTCAATGAAAGACAGATAAAAAAAATACTTTCGGCTTGTGGTGTTGAAATTCCTGAAGCAAAAACTATATTTAAAGTAGAGGACCTGCAAATCGCAAGTCAATCACTGAATTTTCCACTGGTGCTAAAAGTGGACGATCCGGACATTCGGCATAAAACGGAATTGGGGGCAGTACGTGGACCTGTTAGTGACCCGAAAGAACTGATTAGCGCCTGGAAGGAGATGAATGACACTTGGCCCGGTTTGGTCTGGGCCGAAGAACAGGTGCCCGCGGGACTGGATTTAATGGTTGGCATGAACCGGGATCCGGATTTTGGCCCGGTGCTGTTGCTGGGTAGCGGAGGGAGCTATGTGGAACTATATAAGGATATTGAACGACTGGTATTGCCTGTTTCAAACGAAGATATACTAAAAGCTTTTAACCGGACGCAGGCTGGTAAGATTGTCCAGGGGTATCGCAGTAAAAAATCGCTGGCCCTTGATAAACTGTTAGGTTTTGCCAATTTGACTGCAGGTTGGGCCGATTTGGAACCTGCCTTGCAATCTCTCGATTTCAACCCGGTGCGTCTTTTTGTCGACCGCCTGGTTGTTCTGGATGCAAAAATCGCTATGTGAAAAACAATTCCCAAAAGGGGGTGACGGTCATGAGGACACATTATATTGAAGATTTTGCAGATGATCTGGGTCCAGAAAAAATTATTCATATTTTTGAACCGAAGTCTGGTCTTAAAGCAACCGTTGTGATCGATAACATTTCATTAGGACCGGCCGTGGGAGGTTGCCGGATGGCGACCGATGTCAGCACGCGGGAAGTATTTCGTCTCGCTCGTGCCATGACCTTGAAAAATGCGTTGAGCGAACTTCCACATGGAGGTGCAAAATCCGCGATTTTGGCCAATTCCCGATGCGAAAACAAAGAACTCCTCGTTCGCGAATTCGCCCAATCTATAAAACATTTGACGGACTATATTCCCGGTCCGGATATGGGGACGGATGAAACCTGCATGGCCTGGATTCACGACGAGATTGGCCGCGCCGTCGGGCTTCCCAAAGTTCTGGGTGGCATCCCTTTGGACGAACTGGGAATGACAGGGTATGGGTTGGCCGTTGCCGCTGAAGTTGCCGGTGACTATCTCGATTTACCATTGGAAGACGCACGTGTGGTGATTCAGGGATTTGGCAATGTCGGCAAAGCGGTCGCCAGATTTCTGGACCAAAAAGGAGCTAAACTGATCGCTACCTGCGATTCTCAAGGTGCGATAGTTAACAAGGACGGACTGGATGTTCTGGAACTGATAAAGGCAAGACAGCAGGGGAATAGCGTACAGGAATCCGGATTGGGTAGTCCCATCAGTCAGGGGGAATTGCTGGCATTGGAGTCTGATATATTTATTCCGGCCGCACGGCCTGATGTTTTTACGGAACTGAACCAGTATCTGTTGAATACCAAACTGGTTCTGGAAGGTGCCAACATTCCGATCACACACGAGGCCGCAAAGAAAATGTTTCAACGGGGAATCATGATTGTTCCGGATGTTATCGCCAACAGCGGAGGCGTGATTTGTGCCGCCACCGAGTACCAGGGCATGACCGAATCTCTGGCCTTTGAGCGTGTTAAAAACACGATTGGAGGAAACACCAGGGAGATTTTCGAGCGCACGGCCAAAGGTGCAGTAACACCTCACGATGCCGCTTTGCAAATGGCCCAGGAACGCATTTCCCAAGCTATGGCCTTTCGGGCGCATATTTAGTGAAAGGTAAAAAGATTATGTGAATTGTTTGGTAATGGTTTTAGTAAGAAACTTTTTCAGGTTATAGCATAAGCATTGAAATGAAAATAGTTTTGCTGTAAAGGGTACAGCGTGTCATCCTGAAGTTTAACCTGGTTCTGCCTCAGAATGACACTATTGTGTATTCTTGTTTGGAAGTTTAAAATCGTTCTGAATGAAACGTTAAAATTATTCCTGTTACTATTGCATCTCCTTGAGAAACGATGAACCTGAAACGCAAACAAATAATCATAATGGGGGCGGCGGGCCGCGACTTTCATACCTTCAACACGCAATTCCGATACGCGGATGCATACGAGGTGGTGGCCTTCACCGCCACTCAAATCCCCGGTATTGAGGGAAAGCTGTATCCCGCCAGTCTGGCTGGAGAGCTGTACCCGGAGGGCATACCCATTCTGCCTGAAGATCAATTACCCACGCTCATTAAAAAAGAAAACATCGATGCCGTGATTTTCGCGTACAGCGATGTGTCGCATGAATACGTCATGCACAAGGCCTCCGACGTGGTGGCCGAAGGCGCCGATTTCTGGTTGATGGGAACCGGACGCTCGATGATTCCATCTTCCAAAAAAATCATTTCCATTTGTGCCGTTCGAACAGGATGCGGCAAGTCCCAAACTTCAAGAAAAGTTGTCCGTTTGTTAAAGGAATGGAATCAAAGCGTGGTTGCCATTCGTCACGCCATGCCCTACGGAAATCTGGATAAACAAAAGGTGCAACGGTTCTCCAGTCTGGAAGACCTTGAAACGCACGAGTGCACCATCGAAGAGATGGAAGAATACGAACCTTATATCGATATGGGTTGTACGGTTTACGCTGGGGTCGATTACTCAGCGATTTTGCGTGAAGCTGAAAAGGAGGCGGATGTCATCGTCTGGGACGGGGGCAACAACGATTTCTCCTTTTATAAACCCGACCTGGAAATTGTGATCACGGATCCGCACCGGCCGGGTGACGAACTGGCGTATTTCCCCGGCGAGGTGAATTTAAAACGGGCGCATGTTGTGGTGATCAATAAAATGGATACGGCGGATCGGGAAAATATTTTGCAGGTAAAGAAAAATATTCGCCGCATCAATCCCGGAGCCACGGTTATCGAGGCGGCGTCGCCGGTGACGGTCGACGATCCCGAAAGCATTCTGGATAGCAAGGTACTTGTGCTTGAGGATGGCCCCACCCTGACTCACGGTGGTATGAAATACGGGGCTGGAACCGTTGCGGCTGAAAAATTTGGGGCTAAAGAAATTGTTGATCCCCGTCCCTGGTTGACGGGTTCACTAAAAGATACCTTTGAGAAATATCCGCACATCGGCAATTTATTACCGGCTATGGGCTATGGAAAGGACCAGATTCATGATCTGGAAACTACTATCAATGCCACGGATTGTGATGTGGTGGTCATTGGAACGCCTATCGATTTGAGCAGAATTATAAAAATCAACAAGACCACCGTCCGGGTGCGTTATGAACTGGAAGAGATTGGAAAGCCGGATCTGGTATCGGTTTTGAAACATTTTTTGGAAAATGAATAACAAGCCGAGTCTCCTCATTTCCTTTGGAGGCAATGCGCTCAATGTCCCGGATCAGGTTCACTACCATCAAAGAGAAGAATTCGAGATTGCCCGAAAAAGCATGCAAGGGGTCATTGCCCTGATTGAAATGGGTTATGATCGCATGATCCTGACTCACGGCAACGGGCCCCAGGTGGGCCAGATTTTTTTGCAACAGGAACTGACTCGGGACGAGTTCCCCAGGCAAATCACTCTGGATGTTTGTGTTGCCGATAGCCAGGGCCGAATCGGTTATCTTTTGCAAAACGTGTTTGATAATCTCGGAAAAACCAAAGGACTCTCCAAAAAAGCCGCGGCTATCATCACCCAGGTTATGGTTGATTCCAATGACCCGGCATTTGAGCGTCCAACCAAACCAATAGGCTTGTATTACGATCAACCGAATGCGGAAAAGCTGATGAAGGAACGTGGCTGGAATATGATAGAGGATGCGGGACGCGGTTTTCGCCGCGTGGTGCCGTCTCCCAAACCTCTGGAGATTATTGAAAAAGACTTGTTTTATGATTTGCTGGGTCAGGGATTTATTACCATTGGAGGTGGTGGCGGCGGGGTGCCGGTGACCCGTTCGGCCGATGGAGCTTTGTCTGGAGTGGAAGCGGTGATTGATAAGGACCACACCAGTTCGCTGTTGGCGACGGAATGCGATATAGACGAGTTGATCATTCTGACGCAAATTGATCATGCGTATTTAAATTTCAATACCGAACAATCCTTTCCAATTTCAAACATATCCTCTGATAAATTAGAAGTATATTTGAACCGTGGGGAATTTGCAGAGGGTAGCATGAAACCCAAGGTTGAAGCGGCGTTGAACTTTTTAAAGAATGGTGGTAAAAGGGCCGTGATCGCTAATTTGAACGACCTGATCCCTGCCATGGAAGGAAAAACCGGAACCCAGATATTATGAATGCACCTGTTCTTATAGACACTATAGGCCTTGGCCAACTGATTAAATTGCTTCAGAAAAAAGGGTATCAGGTGATGGGTCCCACCGTGCGTGACGAAGCGATTGTGTACGATACTCTGGACTCGATTAACGATCTTCCCCAAGGCTGGACTGACGAACAGGAAGCGGGGCATTACCGCATAAAGAAGCGGGACGATAACGCGTATTTTGGTTATGTCGTAGGACCCCATTCCTGGAAAAAGTATTTGCATCCGCCCAGACGCCGCCTATGGAGGGCAGAACAAAAGGACGGCGAGGTTGATATCATACCGGAGTCTGCTGAATCCACACGTTTCGCCTTTTTGGGCGTCAGGTCCTGCGAACTGCATGCCATCACTATTCAGGACGAAGTATTTATCAAAGGTCCCCATGTGGATAACGATTACCGTCTGCGAAGGGAAAACGCCTTGATCATTGCGGTCAATTGCACGCAATCTGCGCCGACCTGTTTTTGCGTGTCGATGAACACAGGTCCTAAAGCAGAATCGGGATATGATCTTGTGCTCACTGAAATTCTTGAAAACAACATTCATCATTTTCTTGTGCAAGCAGGTAGTGAGAAGGGACTGGAATTATTGGGTGAGCTTGACCCCAGACCGGCGAAAGAATCCGATATTTCCAAAGCTGAGAAGGGAATTGAACAGGCCGCTCAACAGATGAGTCGGTCGATGAAAACGGACGGCATCAAGGAATTGTTGTTTGAGAATCTGGAACATCCCCGGTGGGACGAGGTGGCTGAGCGTTGTTTGTCGTGCGCCAATTGCACCATGGTCTGCCCCACCTGCTTTTGCTCAACAGTCGAGGATGTTACCGACATCACGGGGGATCATGCCGAGCGTTGGCAGAGGTGGGACTCCTGTTTCACGATGGACTTCAGCTACCTGCATGGTGGCAGTGTGCGGTCTTCCACCAAATCCCGCTACCGGCAATGGATGACGCATAAACTGGCGTCCTGGATCGATCAATTCGGATCGTCAGGATGTGTCGGATGTGGACGGTGTGTGACGTGGTGTCCGGTAGGAATCGACATCACCGAAGAAGTCCGTGCTATAGAAAATGCAGGATCAAAAACCTCCACGCCATCTCAAGGAGGAAAGGAATAATGAAATCTTTACAATCCATAATTGAAACGCATCCGTTCTTTAAAGGTCTGGATGAACCTTACCTGGAACTGGTGACCGGGTGCGCTTCCAACGTGAGGTTCAATGCGGGAGAGTTCATCTATCGGCAGGATGAGGAAGCGGATACATTTTATATCATTCGGCAAGGTAAGGTGTCGCTCGAAATATGTCAACCGGGACACGAGCCCATGGTCCTGCAAACAGTCAGTGAAGGAGAGATCCTGGGTTGGGCCTGGATTGTCCCACCCTATCACTGGAAGTTCGATGCGCAAGCGGTCGAGTTGACACGGACGATTGCTTTCGACGGCAAATGTTTACGAAATAAATGCCAGGAGGATCACGGTCTGGGCTACGAATTATTGAGTCGGCTTCTACCTGTCGTTGGGAAAACCATGGACGCGAGCCGATTGCAGTTGATGAATGTATATGGAATCAAGAGTTCAGAGGGAGTATGAATTTTTCTGAACCGGATCCTATGGTGCCTCAACCTTATAAGGTGAGGCAAATTTGGCAAGAAACACATGACACCTTTTCTCTGGACCTGGAACCAAAGGGCCCCTCACTGCATTCCGAATTCGCTCCTGGCCAGTTCAACATGTTGTATGCCTTTGGCGTGGGAGAGGTGCCCATCTCGATTAGTGCCTGTTCCAAAAACGGAGACGGTTGGATTCATACCATTCGCGATGTCGGAACGGTCACGCATGCGCTTCATCAATTGAGGGAGGGAGACACCATCGGCCTGCGCGGACCTTTTGGCAGTGCGTGGCCGATTGATGAAAGCAAAGGTTCGGATGTAGTTATAATGGCGGGTGGCATTGGTCTGGCTCCCTTGCGTCCCGCTCTTTACGCGCTGATGGAGTCGCGAAAAAATTTCGGTGACATTGCTCTGCTTTATGGCGCGCGCAAACCGGAAGACTTGCTGTACACCGATGAGTTTGAATCCTGGCGTGGTAAATACGGAGTGCAGGTGCGAGTGACGGTGGATAATGCCGACCGGACATGGTCCGGAAACGTGGGAGTGGTTACGACCATGATTCCTCGTGTGAACTTCGATCCGCTACAAACAGTAGCGATGATCTGCGGACCGGAGATCATGATGCGCTATGCGGTACTGGAACTCAGGCAGAACGGTGTTTCTGAGGAAAACATTTATGTCACCATGGAACGGAACATGAAATGTGCTGTGGGCTTTTGCGGGCATTGCCAGTTTGGGCCAGCCTTTATTTGCAAAGATGGACCGGTATTTCGCTATGACCGGGTGAAACCGTTATTCAGTTTGAGAGAGGTGTGAGGATGGCGGAAAGGTCAAAACCTAAAGTCGCCGTTTGGAAATTCGCTTCCTGCGACGGATGTCAGTTGAGCCTTCTGGATTGTGAGGATGAACTGCTGGCAGTGGCTGAGGAAATTCAGATCGCCAATTTTCCCGAAGCGTCCCGGGAAGTCATTGAGGGTCCTTATGACGTCTCCCTGGTAGAAGGGTCGGTCACCACGCCGCATGATCGCGAACGGATTCAAATGGTACGCAAAAGTTCGAAAGTGCTGATCACCATCGGAGCCTGCGCCACTGCAGGCGGCATTCAGGCGTTGCGGAATTTCAAGGATGTGAAGGATTTCATCAACACAGTTTACGCGAATCCGGAATTCATCGATACTCTGGATCAATCGACTCCCATTGCGGACCACGTAAAAGTGGATTTCGAATTACGCGGTTGTCCCATTAACAAAATGCAGTTGGTGGAAGTGATCAACGCTTTTCTCAATAGCCGAAAACCCAATACGCCACCGCATAGCACATGTATTGATTGCAAGTTGGAAGGCAATGTGTGTGTGATGGTTGCACAGGGCACTCCCTGCCTTGGGCCCGTCACCCATACTGGTTGCGGTGCGCTTTGCCCCACCTACAATCGCGGGTGCTACGGCTGTTTCGGACCGAAAGAAACGCCCAATACGAATTCTCTGAGTTCCTGGCTGAAACAAAGCGGTGCGAATGATGATCAAATGATGCGGGCTTTCAGAGGGTTCAATGCCTGGTCCGAACCGTTTCGAAAAGAAAGCGAATCTCATGACTAAAAAAACGCGAACCATTAAAGTCGACTACCTCGCTCGCGTCGAGGGGGAAGGCGCGCTGTATCTTAAAATCCAGGACGATCAGGTCGTCGACGTTAAATTAAAAATTTTCGAGCCGCCACGTTTCTTCGAAGCTTTTTTGCAAGGCCGTGATTTTCGAGAAGCACCGGACATCACAGCTCGTATTTGCGGGATTTGTCCGGTGGCGTATCAAATGAGCGCCGTTCACGCCATTGAGAACGGATTGGGAATTCGTGTTGAAGGTCCCCTCAGGGAACTTCGCCGCCTGCTATATTGTGGGGAATGGATCGAGAGTCACGTGCTTCACATCTATATGTTGCACGCCCCTGATTTTCTCGGGTACCAGGACGCCATTCAAATGGCCAAGGATCATAAAGAAATTGTCCAACGCGGTTTGCAGATGAAAAAAGCGGGTAACGATATCGTCGCGTTTCTGGGCGGAAGGGAGATTCATCCTGTCAATGTGCGGGTGGGTGGATTTTACAAAGTATTTTCCAAAAAAGAATTGTCGAGCCTGACGGATAAACTCAAATGGGCTCGCGATGCCGCCTGGGATACGGTGTTGTGGACATCGCAATTGGATTTTCCGGATTTTGATCGCGACTACGAATTCATTTCTTTGAGTCATCCCGACGAATATCCTTTCAATGAAGGCCGGTTGATTTCCAACAAAGGGTTGAATATCGAAGCTTCCGAGTACGAAGATCATTTCGAAGAGGAGCATGTCGCCCATTCCAATGCCCTGCATTCGGTGCTAAAAGAACGCGGAGCTTATTTTGTGGGACCCATGGCGCGGTTCAATTTAAATTTTGACCGCTTGTCTCCTTTGGCCCGGGAATCGGCGAGGGAAGTTGGGTTGAATGGCGCTTGCACGAATCCCTTTAAAAGTATCGTCGTTCGAAGCATAGAAGTCCTGTACGCCTTTGACGAGGCGCTCCGGATCATCGAAACCTACGAAAAACCAGAACGACCTTTTATTGAAGTAGAGAATAAGGAAGCAGAGGGGCACGCCTTTACAGAAGCGCCCCGGGGCATGTTGTACCATCGTTACAAAATTGATGGAGACGGCAAAATACTGGAAGCGAACATCATTCCTCCTACCTCTCAAAACCAGAAAACCATCGAAAACGATCTGTGGCATTACGTTCCCGACCACCTTGATCTTACCCAGGAAGAATTGACCTGGCAATGTGAACAAGCCATTCGCAATTACGACCCTTGCATATCCTGCGCCACCCATTTTCTTAAATTGAATGTGGAAAGAGTTTGAACCGAAGTAGGGTAATTCCAGAATACCCGTTTTGATGGATAATATTTATTTAATTTCTATTGAGCAGATATGATTTGGATAGGTGGATTATTGTGTATGTTTTGGGCCTTGCAAGGGTGGACTTTGACGGGTTTCCTGAAGCATCGGCGGTTGGAGAGATTGGTGAACGAGGTTAAGGTTCCGGAGAAATGGCCCTTTGTGTCTATTCTAGTCCCCGCCCGAAATGAAGAGCGGGAGATCCGGCATTGCCTGTCCCGTTTGCTGGAATTGGATTATCCCGTTTTTGAGATCATCGCAATTGATGACCGTTCTACCGATGGGACCGGCTCGATCATTTGCGATTTGGCGAAGCGTGATAGCAGAATCCGGCCATTGATCATCCATGAGCTTCCCAAAGGTTGGCTTGGAAAAAACAATGCCCTGCACCAGGGTTCCCAAATGGCCCAGGGAGAGTATTTGCTGTTCACCGATGGTGATGTTCTGTTCGAACCATCCGCTCTAAAGCAGTCGATTCGTTACGCTATGGGCACCCAAACGGATCATTTGGTATTGGTGCCTGCCGGGTTGGCGGACGGTTTTCTGGAAAGGGCGTTCAAGTATTTCATCCTGTTCGGATTTCTTTTGTTCGTGAAAGCGGGAAGCATTCGTTCCAAATCGCCCGATGTCTATGTGGGAATGGGCGCATTCAATCTGGTTAAAAGATCCGCCTATGATGCGGTGGGCGGACACGAGGCCCTGCGAATGGAAATCGTCGATGATTTGCTTTTGGGCAAGAATATCAAGCAAGGCGGATTTTCTCAGGATTTATTATTGGGTTTGGAGGCTTTGCGGTTGCGCTGGTACGATGGTGTCGGCGAAACCGTACGAGGGTTGAAGAAAAATATGTTTGCCTCATTAGACTTTTCCCTGGGAAAAACAGTTTTTGTGACTTTCATTTTCTTTGCCATGTACCTCTTCCCTTACCTTGCCTTTATCTGGACACAAGAAGCGGCGACCTGGATTTTTGCTTTACTGCTGGTGGAGATGCATTTGATATTCGCCTATTTCGCCAAAAAGGTGCAGGGCGGGTGGTTGACCACCTGCACGATCCCAGTGGTTGCCTTTATCGAAATAGTCACACTTTGGAACTCTGCCTTCAGCACTCTGAAACAAGGTGGTATACAATGGCGGGATACGTTTTATTCCATTGAGCAATTGAAACGAAAAACTTAATAACAGGTTTTTTAAAACGTAAAGGAGACATTGCCTTGAGTGTGAACGAATTCAACGACAAAAAATCGGAACAGTTTGCCGGCCAACTTGTGGAAACTTTGAACCACGGCGCTTTGTCGCTCATGCTTTCTCTCGGCCACCGTACCGGCCTGTTCGATGCTCTTCGGGACAGCAAGCCGGCAACCAGCGAGGAAATTTCCAGGGCGGCAAATCTGAACGAGCGTTATGTACGTGAATGGTTGGGTTCGATGGTCACGGGTAAAGTGATGGAATATGATCCTGAACAAAAAACCTATTTTCTTCCTCCCGAACATGCCGCCTGGTTATCGCGTCAATCTCCCGAAGGAAATATCGCAGTGTTCGCTCAGTATATATCTCAACTTGGAACGATTGAAGAAGAGATTTTAGCCTGCTTCAAAAGTGGCGGCGGCGTTCCTTATTCGTCGTTCAAACGTTTTCACGAAATCATGGAAGAGGATAGCGGACAATCGATTGTTCCCGTGATTGTCGATCAGGTCGTGCCCATGATGGATGGTATGAAGGAAGCTTTGCAATCTGGCGTGGAGGTGCTCGACATCGGTTGCGGGCGCGGCCGGGCATTGCAGGAGTTGGCGAAAGCGTTTCCGAAAAGCCGGTTTGTCGGGTACGACCTTTCCGAAGAAGCTGTATCGCACGCCACACAAGAAGCCTCCAGAAAAGGGCTGACAAACATATCTTACCAGGCGCAGGATGTTTCCAAGTCGGAGGCGAAGGATCGCTTTCATTTGATTTTGGCTTTGGATGCTATTCACGATCAGGCCCATCCGCGGCAGGTGTTGAAGAACGTTCATCAGGCCCTGCATCCGAGCGGGAGTTTCATGATGCAGGATATTTCCGGGTCCTCGCATGTTCATAAAAACGTTGATCATCCTCTGGGAACGCTTCTGTACACCATTTCCTGCCTGCATTGCATGACCGTTTCCCTGGAGCAGGGAGGCGAAGGGTTGGGGGCCATGTGGGGCATCGAAAAAGCCCAGGAAATGTTGGAGGAAGCGGGGTTCAAAAACATCAAAATCAACCGGCTCGATCACGACATACAGAATTGTTATTTCGTGGCGAAGAAATAGTCACCCTAGATCGATTGATTTGACGAACTCTTCAATATGACGCCAGGCTTCTTTGGGGTTTCTCTGCAAGATGAAATGAGGTCCATCTATTGAGACGCATTTGGCGTCAGGTTTAATCCGCTTGATCGTTTGCCAACAACGATCCGGCACCAGTTTGTCCTTCGTAGGTTGAATATAGAGTAGAGGGCATCGGACATTTTTAAGTGATTCCGTTTCATCGACTCCCAAAATCAGATCCAATCGATTTGCCATCACCTCAGGTGGAATCTGACTCAAGGACTTTTGAATTTTCCGCACATCCCTTCGAGAAGCCTCGTTTGATAGCAATAACCACCGACAAATAATTTCAGGCAATGGCCAGCTAAATAATAATTTCCAGGGGAGCCGTTGGATCAAAGAAGTGACCGGTGGATCTATAAAACTGGCTACCAGCACGACACCCCATATTTTATCCGGATAACCTGAAGCCATTTTCACTGCAATTGGACCTGAAAAAGATTCTGCTATGAGCAAAAGCTTATCTTTGGCAGGAAGTGTCTCGGCAATACCATTGGCAATGGAACCATACCCATTCAAAATATTCAAAGGCAGATTTTTTAAAACCACCAGAAATCTTTCAGGAGACAATAAACAAAAGTCAGTTAAAAGCCCTTCGGTCCCATGCATTCCGGGAAATATAATGGTTTGGATTTGTCCTTTTGGATTCAAGTTAAAAATGAAGCCTTATTTAAGTTGGATTCCGCATCATTCCAAACACTATCTAGAATCATCTAAACCCATTCGTCAGTGGCAACCTGCGATCTTTCCCAAAAGCTTTGGGGGTGATTTTTACTCCGGGGGGAGCCTGGCGGCGTTTGTATTCGTTAAGGTCTACCAGACGTATGACTCTTTCGATAGTTTTTTTGGAAATGCCCAAAGTCTTCAATTGCGTTAAGTCCCAATCCAGTTCGACATAGTGGTAAAGGATTTTGTCGAGGACATCATAGGGAGGTAAGGAGTCGCTGTCTTTTTGGTCGGGTCGCAGTTCGGCTGAGGGTTCTTTGGTCATGATATTATCTGGAATAACATCGCTTCCCTTTATATTATTGTAGTACCGGGATAATTCATAAACGAGTGTTTTGGGAACGTCCTTAATCACGGCGTAACCGCCTGCCATGTCTCCATAGAGCGTGCAATAGCCGACACTGATTTCGCTTTTGTTTCCGGTGGTCAGCACAAGCCAGCGGTTTTTATTGGAAAGGGCCATCAGCAGATTTCCGCGCACGCGGGCTTGCAGGTTTTCTTCTGCGATTCCAGGTTCAGTGCCTTTAAAGGGAATCTTTAATATAGTGTCGTAAGCTTTTACCGCTTTTTCTATAGGTAAAGTATAAGTTTCTATTCCCAGGTTTAGTGCCAGGTCCAGGGAATCATCAATGCTCCCCTGTGAGGAATAGCGCGAGGGCATCAGCACGCCGATCACGTTCCCGGGTCCCAAAGCCTCCACTGCGATTGCGGCAGTTAGCGCTGAATCAATGCCGCCGCTCAAGCCGATTAACACTTTCTGGAATCCGTTTTTTAGCACATAATCGCGGGTGCCCAGTATCAGGGCCTTCTGGACTTCGGCGATTTCTGATTCTGCGGTGTAGTCTGCGGAAAATAAATCAGCACGTTTTCCCGATTCTTTCCTCGTGCCCAATTTGACCGTTTTGGTTGCCCTGCCTTCCGGTTTTTCCAGTTTGCCTCCATTGGATTTGGGGTAGCCGATCCAGAAATCCGTCAGGCTGACATCTTCATCGAATCCCTGGCAGTGGTAAATCAGGGACCCGTCCGGCGCGGCGATGAGGCTGTTGCCGTCGAACACAAGTTCGTCCTGCCCACCCACCAGATTGGCGTAGGCCAGATAGCATTGATATTGTTTGGCGCGCATGCGAATCATGGATTCTCGGTCCCGTACTTTCCCTATGTGAAAAGGGGAGGAGGAGATATTGATGAGCACATCCACCTGACCTTCCGAGCATAAGGATTTACCGGGGCCTTCGCTCTCCCAGATGTCTTCACAGATGGTGATACCGAACACGGCCTTGTTTAAAACAAAGCGAAGCAGGGAACGGCCTTCCCTAAAATAGCGCTTTTCATCGAACACTCCGTAATTGGGAAGCAGATGTTTCCGATAGACGCCCCTCAGCTTGCCGTCGGCGATCAGAGCGGCAGAATTATAGATGCCCGTTTTATCTGATTCCGTAAAACCGACAATGGCAGTGATGCCCTGGGTATTTGGAACGATTGACTCTAGGGCGTCCCGATTGGCACGGAGAAAATTTTCTTTCAGCAATAAATCTTCCGGAGGATAGCCGCATACAACCAGCTCCGGAAACACAATCAGGTCCGCGTCCCCCTGTCGGGCTTTTTTTATGGCCGAGATGATTTTTCGCGAATTAGTTTTAAAGTCGCCCACCACCGCGTTGATCTGGCCCAGGGCCAATCGGACAGGCACCGGATTGTTTTTGCCCACTCGATTGGAGGGTTTGGTTTTTGTAGACGCTTTTTTGGTTTTCTGGTTTCGGGAAGATTTCAAAAATTCTATCGCTTTCAATTGGTGGAGAACCGGGTTAATTTTATCCTGGGAGCCTTTTGTAATTATTTTTTGGTAGGCCACGTTTTGGGATTATACTACAATCAGTTGCATCGTTTTTTCGAAAACCAAACAAGGCACAAGGAAAAGATTTCCAGCTTTTTAAGAATTTTATCTATGGACAGCAATCCTGTAAAAACCAGTATTCTTCAATCGATCATCAAGAACGGGTTTCCCGACAAGGTGGTGAAACTTCCGTTCAAGCCCGTGTTCGCCAGTTGCAAAAACCATCAGGTGCCCCTTAAAGACGTTTTGACCGATTTGAAAAGTGATGACGTGTTCGCAACCATCGCCGGAGATTTCATTGAGTTTCGCTCCAAAGAAAAACAAAATCAATATCTCGAAACCGCGGCCAGGCAAGAAAATAACCAGGGCAGTTTGCCGCCGTTGATGAATCAAATGGGGTCCCTGGCCGGTTTGCAACAAATGGCCCAACAACAAATGGCCCAAATGGACCCGGGGCAGATTCAGGAAATCAGGGAAAAGGTTGAGAACATGAGTGATGAGGAAAAGGTAGAGATCCTGAAAATGATTTCCAACCTGAATCCTCCCGAAAAGGAATAAGAGCCAGCCGGGTTCGTCTGGTCAACTTTGGAAACTTTATCTATCCTGAAAGGAGACGGCAATGAAAGTTAAGGATTTAATGACCGAAAAAGTCTATACCGTGGGTCCGGACGATCCTGTAGACAAGGTTTTTGTGCTGTTTCATTATGAAGGCATTCGGCATGTTCCGGTGGTGGAAAAGAAAAAAGTTGTAGGAATCGTTTCCGACCGTGATATGAAAAAAATTCTGGGTCCTAAAACCCAAACAACGTTGAAGTCAGGTAACGACAAGCAATTTAACATTTCGCCGAGGAAAGTACGGACAATCATGCGACGCAATGTTTTAACAGTGGGACCCGAAGAGCTTTCTTCCGATGCCGCGGCCATCATGGCCAAGCGCAAGATCGGATGTTTGCCCGTGGCTAAAAACGGCCGCCTGGTGGGCATTCTCTCAGCGACCGATATATTGAAAGCCTATGTCAAATTGTCCCAGACCTTCCAGAAATTAAAGAAGGAATTGGGCATCACTATTTAAATTGCCGCCTTGTTTTTAGTTTCTAAAGTAAAATCCATTTCCAAATCCCCCTTGGTTTATGTTACAACTATGGGATTAATTATTGAATTTAGAGGGTTTATTTGAAATGGTGGTGTTTCACAAAGATATCTCTGAACGGGACCATGTACATGCGCGCGAGGCTTCCGACCCCGGGCTAAAGGAGTACATGGATTATCAGCGGCAATTGTTTCCTTATACGATCATTCGTGCCGGTCTGGATCTAGCCTATAAGGAACTCGATGACATATTGAATTTCATCGATAACGATTACCAGCCGCCTCCCGATTCCGAACGTAAAGATTACCCGTCAGATGCCAATGCCTGGTACCGTTCACGTTTTCCCTGGACAGGCTCCTTCCTGGAAATGGAAGACATGCATGATTTACTGGTGATCCTGATAAAGGCCATGGATTCCTTTCGCACGCAGGAAATCCCAAATACCTACCATTGGGTGGTGCTATACGATTGCACGAACAACATCATAGAAATATATAACGAATTTTTACGGAATGAACCCGGTAAAGCCCACGACATCCAATTGAGTCAGGGCAAGAAAGTCGACTTCGACGATTTTGTCAATAACTATTGGGAGCATCTTGATTTCATGTTGTTGTCCAAACCGGATTACCCTCATGACGCCTTGTTAGGGCGAAACCGGCCTATAGAAGATGCGTTCAAGCAAAAAATGGCAGACGGTGGTGACCCTATTGAAATTTTAAAATCCATTGCATTGGATTTTTCGATTCACGAAACCACCGTGGCTTTACTGAACCGGTCCGAATTAAAACCAGAGTGGAAAACCCTGCCGTCGCAAAATATGGATGCGGATTTGTACGAACACTTGCAGGAAGAAGTATTGGATCGCCGTGGTGAACGCCAGAAACGCATCGACCAGGAATATGAGGAAAACTTCGAAAGGCGGTCAAAGGCGATTCAATTGGACGGGTGACGCGACCTCTTCCTGTCCACAACAAATAACCTGATTCGGCATAAAACCATGAGCAATTTTATTCAAATTCACAGCTGGTCCGGAACCGACCCCAAAGGCGTTTCTCAACGTTTGGCAAAAATGTTCAAATTGTCGCCAAAAGAAGCCGCCTCCATCGTTAAAGGTCTGCAAAAAGGAAATTCCTGGCAATTCGACAAGCCCATTCCGCTTGCGCAAAGCCAGAAAGCTATGGATTATCTGAATGCAATGGGGTTTTCTGCCGAATTGACCTCGGGTGAACCTTCCTTCGCCAGTTTTGATGATGAACTTCTGGAAGAGGATCGTCCGCAACGCAAATCCCTGTTTGGATTTAAAAGAGGGGGGAAAGAGAAAGCCCCCAAGGAGAAAAAAGGTGGTCTGTTCGGATTCGGCAAAAAGAAATCTGGTCAGGCCGATGTGCCTCCACCCCCCAAACCGGGCAAACCCCCCAAGCCGAAAAAACCGAAAAGGCCGAAAGGGAAAAGTTCCGCCGGCAGTATTTTTGCTGTTTTGTTGATTCTCATTTTAGGTGCCGGTGCGGTGGCTCCTTTCTGGTTTGGCATGGAAGCGGAGAAGCTGGTGCAGAAACAAGTGGACCACTGGTCGAAAAAGGGAGTTCTTATCCAGATCGTGGACTATCAACGCGGTTGGCTCGATACGAATGCAAAATTTTCCGTTCGTTCCCTTAAATTGCCATTAAGCGTTCAAGTGGATAGTCATATCATTCATGGACCGATCCCGTTTAAGGACTTGTTCGACCAGTTGATGCAGGGAAACTTTAGTTTTGAAGGTTTTCAAATAATGCAAGCCAGGGCGGATTCCAGCCTTAAGGCCCAAGTAAAAATGCCTGGTAAAAAACCAGCTCCCAAACTACCCGAAATGCTTGTGACCACCCTGATACCTTTTAAGGGTGATGTTAAAGAAGAAATTACCGTTGCTCCTTTTTATAGCCCCAAAAAAGACGCCGTCCGGGTCAATTGGCAAGGGATGAGTGGGACCATAACCTCTGCGCTCGACTGGCAAAATATTCATGGCAACCTGACCAGCAAACCTCTTGCTATCGAAAGTAAGGAAGGAAAACTTACTTTGGCAAACTCCAGGTTCACCGGGGATGTTCAGGAAGGCCCCCTTGGAATGTATATTGGCAGTTCAAATATAGAAGTCGGTTCCGTCAAACTCGATTCCGCAATGGGAATGGGAACGGTTAACAATTTTAAGGTTTACCAGTCTGCCAATGCCAATGGAAATTTGTATAATTTTATTATGAACCTGAGCCTGCAAAGAGCCCAATTGGACAAAACCAGATTTGGCCCGGTCACTTTCAAAACGAAGGTTAAAAATATAGACGGTCTCACTCTTAAAAAACTGCAAGACCTGAATACTCAAAATCAGGCCAACCTGGCGTCCGGCAAACCGGATATGCAACAAACCATGAAGAATCAGCAGGAAATGATGAAATTGATGGCGGACCTCACCACTAAAGTTCCCGAGTTCGAAATTTCCCAGTTCAATATTGGTACCGAACATGGAGAATTTTCATCGTTTGCCCGAGTATCTATTGATGGAAGCGATGGAAGTTTGGCACAAAACCCGCTCATGGCTTTAACAAAAATCGAAGCGGAAGCGGGGGTCAAAATTCCTGAATCCTTGATGGATCACCTATTAAAAAATTCCCGCTCACTTCCCGGCAAAAGCATGAGCCCACGAAAGGCCAGGAAAGAGCTTAAAACCCTGCTGAAAAAAGGGTATCTCATCAAGCAGGACGGCAGTTATGTCGCAGAATTGACTTTCCTGGAAGGTCAGCTTGAGGTGAACGGGAAGCCCATCAAAGGCATGCCTCTTAAAATCAATTAGGGAATCAGCTTCCCCCACATCGTCTGTTCATTGTTGCTGGGCAAAACGCCTGATTTTCCCAAATTCAATAAAAATCGGCAGGGTGCTAGCGATTCGTGTGCTATAATTTGGGTATCTATCCTAAATTTTCCATAGACAAAGGCTTCGCTGTGGCGGATCAACCAAAATCTGAAAAACTGTATCGAATACTGAATATGTGCGATTTTTGTTCTTTCGAGTTCAGTAAATGCCAGGCCAAGCCGATCTTTAGTGGGGATATAGAACTTTTAAAGGAACGGGTAGAAAGTCAGGAAAACGTTATATCCTGTGAGAAATATGAAAGTCCTGTCGAGGTGTTAAAAAGGAAATTCCATTAAAAAGCCATCTCCATCCGGAAAGGTTTTTAATCACCCGTTGACTAAACTTAAGGAAGCCATTACCCAATTTCATTATCCGGCCAAGCCGAAGCCTTTGGTGGTCCTGAAAATAGAGTTCAAGCCACCCAACGATTGTTTAGAGATCCCTGTTTAAAGGTAAGCAAGCGAACCGCTTCTACACTTCTATTCCTGACCGGCTCCCTTTTCATTCCTGCCGATACCGGACCGCTTAGTCCCGCAATCAGACCTCTATGCATCCTTTAAACCATAGGAGATCCATATGTTTCTAAGTATTAAGTCCCGTGTAGCCAGCGTTGCATTATGCCTGGTGGCATGCTTTCTGTTAACGTCGCAGGCCCTGGCGGGTGATGCCGTGGTCAAAAATGGCAGTGAAGTGGCAGTTCATTATGTAGGTAAACTCCCAGACGATACCGTGTTCGATAAATCCGAAGGCAGAGGGCCGTTGAAATTTAAAGTCGGATCGCCCCAGATTATTCCGGGAATGAGCAATGGAGTGATCGGAATGAAAGTAGGGGATAAAAAAACCATCAACATTCTACCCAAGGAAGCTTATGGTGAATATGACAAAAGCCTCTTGATCGACGTGCCGTTAAAAAATCTGCCGCCGGATGTTAAAATCGGTAGCCAGTTGCAGAGCCCTCAAGGGTACATGGTGACCGTGAAGGAATTGAAAAAAGAAACAGCAGTGATCGACGCCAATCATTTTCTCGCAGGAAAAACCCTGGTTTTTGAAATCACAATGGTTTCTATAAATTAAGGCGTTAAAATTCAGGACGGATGTAACCTTCCTGCAAAATTTTTAGGCGTTTTAAAAGTGGCAAGAGATTTGAATTGCAACAACTCAAAGCCCCTGGAGCAAACCTTCAGGGGCTTGTTGTTTTCAGTCACGAAATTATTTTTTGTTTTTGGACGGGTCCAATTATTAAAACACTCTTTCCTGGAGGAAGAGTGGTGGGGTGAGGAGAAAGAATTAAGGCCTAAAGCTGATCTGTTGTGCTAATTAGTTATCAGGCCTAATGTCATTAACCATGACTGGGCTTGGAGTAAATCCTTTTCCTTATTCCCCTTTGCTTTTCCCGGATTTATTCTCCTGCGCTTCTTTTTTTAATTTGATTTTTACGTTGTCCGCAAAGCCTTGCCACATTTCAATATCATCTTTTGTGGCCTCAATGGGCATCGCTTCCCTTGGAATAAACTTTTCTTTAGTGTTTGAAATTTTATCGGTAGGATTGAGCTTTTGTTTTGTAACAAAGCGTTTGGCATTTTTTACATCTTTTCCCACAGGTGGAAGATTGTGGGATTTATCACGAACCGATTCGTGCCTCGATAATTCTTTTTGGGTTTTGTTCAAGCCCTTTTCCGGCTCAGGAGCATCCTGTCGTTTTTCACTTTCGGCCCGTTTTTTATTGAGCATTTGAATCGCTCTGGCGAGATCATCCTCCATTTGATAGATCTGGATGCCCTCATTTTCCTGCCCCTGGGAAAATCCTGAACCCAAAGTTAAAAAAACCATTATGGCGATAAGGATGAATATCTGTTTCATAACCGCACCCCTTTTTTTACATTCACTGCATTGAGGCCATCCGCTTTTTAACAGTTCGCCTCATCGACCTTCGAAACCGTCTTTGGAGCCATTTGCAGATGTTTCTTTTTCAAGGGGAAATATGTCTCTTCGCAAACAATTCGTGGCTAAACCGAAAACAACACAGGTCTCAAAAGGACCCTGGAAAAAGCCTTCAAACCCAAATCACATTTTAAAAATCATTAACAAAAACCCAAAGACTATGCTCAACACAAACATCCAGGTCATGATTTTCAACATCATTGTTCCATTCTTCTCCTTCAAAATCTGTTACATAATACAGTAACAGGTTAACATGTTTTAAAGGCATATTCATCTTATGGAACGCAAAATTCCGGTGTCAACTGGATAATTTCATCCTTAAATTTGTTTTTAAAAGTGGGAAACACTTCGGGAAAGGCGCAATACCCTAAAATTTCGATAGACTCGATAATGCGGGGTCCCGGACGATTGAAATATGCGTTGCCATCAACTATATAGGCTTGACCGTTTTTCACAGCGCTCCACTGGTCCCAGGGAATATTATTCTTCAAAGTGCCCAGTTCTCCCTGGGTTTGTTCCAGATCAAATCCACAGGGTTTAATGACCACCACTTGCGGATCAATTTCCATCAAGGTTTCTCTATTGACCGTTTGGGCTTTTTCTCCTGATTTGGCCAGCAGGCTTTTTCCGTTTATCTTTTTGATCATATCCGGGACCCAAAGTCCTCCAATCATCACCGGATCCATCCATTCGATGGTTAATATTCGTTTGCGGCGTCGTGCAGATGAAGAGGCGAGAATATTATCCTGGACAAAAGCGATTCGACCCTGGATTTCTTGATCCAGGAATATCATTTGCGACCGAGCCCCCAAAATTCCCGCGACGCGTTGTATATCGTCCCAAATGTCCTGCAAACGATTGGGACGCAAACTTATGATCTCCGTCGATTCGCCGAAGAATTCCTTACACGCGGAGTCTACCTGATCAAAAGAAACCGCGCACACATCGCACAGGTCCTGGGTGATCACAAAGTCGGGTTGAAGTTCTTTAAGAAGCTCTAGATCGAGATCGTATACGGAAATGGAGTTTTTTAGAATATCAAGGACCGAGTTGTGAATCGTTCCGCTATCCGCCTTGGCATTTACTTTGGATTTGGTGAGCACCGGCAAGTGGGTGATCGATTCGGGATAATCGCATTCGTGGGATCGCCCGACCAGGTTTTTTTCCAATCCCAGCCGACAAACAATCTCTGTTGCGGAGGGTAGTAAGGTGACGATTTTCATAATAAGTAAATTCCTTTTCTATAAAGGGGTACCCTCAAGACAAAATTTTTCGAGGTGATTCTTTTGATTCTCTATTGTACCTTCCACACCCAGCAATTCAATGGAGACCGATCATAAAACTTAAAACCAGGTTGACTTTTTATAGTCTTCATAATGCTCACCAAACTGGTGAATCAGGGTTTCCTCTTCCAATCTGGAGCGCGCAACATTTAATGGAATCACAAGAACCAGCAAATAACACATTCCAAACACCGAGCCGCAGGCCAAAAACAAACCGAATAAATTGAGCTCGATACCCAAATATACAGGATGACGAATGTACTTGTACAATCCCCGGGTGACCAGTTTGTCCGACCCTGGAAGGACGGCCAACGAATTCCCCAGAAAAAACATGGCGGCGATCCATAAAATCACTCCCGTGCCTCCAATGCCCAAACCGGCATATACGAGCCATCTGTGGCCAAATCCGAAATTTTTCTCTGAAAAAAATGCAACGACCAAAGGGATCAAATAAATCAAAGGCACGGCTATGTCGACCAGCAACTTCTGGTTGGAGTTGAGATGCTTCCAAAAATTCAGATTCACGAAATGTCCCTGCCTTGGGAAATCCGTTGGCCGCCGGATTCAAGTGTTTCCCTCAAAATACTATCAAAGCATTCTTCTCCATCCAGAAAATTCATTTCCACACGAACCGTCCATACGGGCAAATTTATTTCTTCCGGATCTAATTTGACAGCGTCTTTTTCCGTCGTCACCAAAACAGAAGCGCCCGCACTTTTGGCCTCTTCCTGTATTATTGAAATTTCTTTTGCTGAATAGTTATGATGATCCGGAAAACAGTAAAACCCAAAAATTTTCGCTCCCTTTTGCTTGATCAAAGAGAGGAAACTTTCCGGCTGGGCGATCCCACAAAATGCAAAAACGCCTTGCCCTTCTAAACCACTGGCCTCCTGTCCCTTACCATCCTTCAAACTAACGAAATCTTTAAAGCTTAATTCCGTTTTGATTTCCACAAACTCTTTTTCCGCCAGGAAACTTTTGTCGGGGCTTTCCGGGCCCACACAACGAGTCCATACCAGAACATCCGCCCGGCTCGCCGATTCCATCGGTTCCCGTAAAGTTCCTGCCGGGAATAGCTGGGCGTTGCCAATCGGATGTTTACAGTCCAGCAACAGTAAATTTAAATCGCGGTGCAAAGAAAGGCGCTGGAAGCCATCGTCGAGAATGAGGCAGTCGGCTTTCAATGATTCAATCGCGTAGCGCCCTGTCGCCACGCGGTCGCGTCCAGTGACTACAGGAACGGATTGCAATCGCCGCGCGATCATCACCGGTTCATCACCTGCCTCTTGGGCTGAAAGCAATACCCGCTCTCCATCGCAAACCACATTAACCTGCTTTTTTGAAACGCCGCCATAACCCCGGCTCAGTATGGCCGGTTTCCATCCTAAACCCATTACCGCTTCTGCGGTTTTAATCACCATGGGCGTCTTGCCCGTTCCCCCCAGGGTCAAGTTGCCCACGCTGATTACGGGTTTGTCCAGGTGGTAGCTCCTGAAAATCTTGCGTCGATAAAAACCGGCCCGGACTTTCAGGATCACTTCATAACACCCGGCCAACCCGCGCAAGATCCAGAAAAGAGGGTGGAGTAAGGGTTTACGATCCTCAGCAATAATTTGATAATAAATCGTTTCCAGGTTCATTAAATAGTTTTATTTTGCCGTATAAACTTTTAAGTTTAGAATTGTTACAAGATCATATAACTAATCTGAAAAAAGTCCTATTGTTCTATAATCTAGATTAAGGAATAACTTCTCCCAAACGGACGTTGCTTTTGCACCTTGGTTCAATTACTCACTTCCCCCAAAAGGAATCTTGTTAATTCTGGGCTTTCACAGCAGATATTTGCGACAGACGAGCGAAGTTGATAGCGTTTGCCAGGATGCGAGCCGATTCCTGAGGGCTGTGAAACCCCGTGCTGTTTTCGGAAGAAACAAAATCCCAGCGGATTTCACTTTTTCTGTGCAGGTTTCTTGCTTCCTCCAGCTTATCATCTGCAACACCCTTGTTTTGAGCCGCTACAATGGCATCCATTGCCTGAAGAATAGATTCCTCCGCAACCCCTAACAACTCGGTCGTCCGGTTTTGAATGGTAATCACCCGGTCCCGTAGTTTTTGCTCGTTGGCCTTATGGCATGTCTGGCAAGCCTTGTTGATATTGTTCAGTGGACTTCGCAACCAATGGTCCGAAATTTTCATTGACCCGACCCTCGTGTAGGGCATGTGGCAGTCCGGACAGGTTACGCCCGATTTGGCATGAAGTCCCGAACTCCACATTTCAAATTCCGGATGCTGGATTTTTACCATGGGTGTTTTTGTCTCCTTATGCGTCCAGTCTTTAAATCCATTGGCATCATAATATGCCTCAATGCTTTCCACGCTCAATCCGCCATCCCAGGGAAAGGTTAAGAGCTTGTCCTCACCTTTGAAATAATATTCCACATGACATTGACCGCAAACATAACTGCGCATCTCCTGGCGGGTGGCTTTTGAGAGGTCAACTCCTCTCTTTTCCATGGCAAATTTGAAAGCGGGACGGGTAATGCGCAGATCCATCGTTTCAGGATCATGGCAATCCGCGCAGGAGGTCCCCAGATGAAGTTTGTCTTTCAGTTCATTAAATGGTGTTCTATTGAAAGCTTCCCATCCCATGGACTGTATCAGTTTCGGAGTTTCAGCGGCGTGGCAGTTGGCACAAGCCCCCGGTTGGCTGACCAGTTTCACCCTTTGCGTATTTATTTGATCTTCCAAAGCATAAAAATGACCTCGGTCTTCATTATGGTCTTTACTGAATGCGTAACCTGCCCAGAGGCGGATGAGTGAGGGGGTCTTCTCCAGTTTGCTGTAGGGAAAGGAGCCTCCAAATGGCGTTCCCTGGGAGGAATCCTTCGTTTTCATGAATGTGTCAAATTGATTTGGAAAATTTTTTCCCCAAACAGCAGGGTCCAGTTCGTCTGGCCCAATTTCAACCACTTTTTGAAATGGGATTTGGGCTTCAAATTTTCTCTCCTGAATATTCACCAACAACATTCCGATTCCCCACATGAGCCCAACGCCGAGGATGAAAGAAACACCCAGAGCGATTACAAAATCTATTGAAAACTTTTCAAAACGATTGTTCATTTTTTTCTCCAAATAGGTATACCCGGGTCAATTTCCATGCCCGACACCCGAATGACACCTCAGGCATTGCAATTCCTCATTTTTATGCAACTGAAAAACCGAAGCCGCAAACGTAGAATGGCATTTAAGGCATTGCTTTTGGGTGATCTTCTTATTAAATTCTGTGATTCGCAAAGGCTCAGGGAAGTTTCCGCTGGAAAAGGCCACACTGTGGTTCCAACCGTTGATGGCCTTCACAATATACTTACCGTATAAAAGATCAGGGGTGTGGCAGTCGTTGCAAGTCGCAACCGCCTTGTGGGTACCGTGGTTCCACCGGTTATAGACGGATTGCATAATGTGGCAGTTGGAACAGGCTTTAGGGTCATCCAGCAGATAAGAAAATCCCTGACCGTAAATAAATGTAAAGCCTCCCAGACCAACAATTCCCCCAGCCAAAAACAAAATCAGCACCCACAAATAAGAATGCGTCGACCGATTTTTTAATAGGGCACCTAAAAATTTCTGAAACATCTGTGCTTGCGCTCTGAATGAAAGGTTAGAGCTTTAAATAACAGGGAGGATGAGATTTTGTTTAATTATATTAAATTCATCCAATCTTCAATGTTTTAAATTTATTAGAATTTCAGGTTTTTTTGCACGGAATCTTATTCCTCCCAGGTGTTGCTATATTATCAACACCCTTCCATCCTGATCAAATTTGTATATTAAAAGCCAAACGCCGCATCGAAAAATTGCGGGTTTCGGGTATGATATGGATCTATGGATCTTGCTTACTATCTCATCCTTTTAATCGCTTTGATAGCGGCATCTCCCTGGGTTCTGTTTAAAATAGCCTTCGACGCAGATTTTCGCCGCGAACTATTTGAAAGAATCGGGAATTTCAAGTCCTTGCCCAACACCCGGGGATGCCTTTGGATTCACGCTTCCTCCGTGGGTGAAGTGGGAATCGCCAAAACCCTTATTAAAGCCCTTAAAGTAATTTCAGACTCACCGCCTGTCGTCTTATCTACATTCACCCCACATGGATACCAATTAGCCCAGGAAGCAAACCTGTGCCCGGTATTTCGTTTGCCCCCGGATGTTCCTTTCTGGATTCATCCTCTTTTCAGGAAATTAAAACCAAAAGCGCTGGTTCTGGTAGAAGCCGAACTGTGGCCCTGTCTGTTAAGAAAATGTTGGGTCACTCGAACTCCGGTTCTTCTCGTCAATGGCAGGTTATCGGAACGTTCTTTTAAAAGTTACGCAACATTCAAATGTGTTTTCCATTGGCTATGCGAAGGGATCACCCGGTTTTCCATGCGCTCGGAAACCGATGCACGACGTTTGATTGAGTTAGGCGTTTCAGAATCCAAAGTGAAAATCACGGGAAACATCAAATTCGATGCGAGTATAAGCTTCGATAGCACAGTCAAACTCCATCCTTCCGATGCTCAAGTCGTGGCGTTCGGCTCGACCCGTCCGGGCGATGAAGAACCGGCGCTGAATGCGATGGCGCGCTTGCTAAAAGTGTTTCCGGATCTGAAGTTTGTTTTAGCACCTCGCCATGTGAACCGTTGCCCGGAAGTTGAATCCCTCATCCAGCAAAGTGGCCTTTCTTACAAACGCTACTCCGAGTACGTCCCCGGCGAGGACCTTCCAACCCTACTCCTCCTCGACCGCCTGGGCATGTTGAATGCCTTGTATGCCCACAGTTGCTTCGCCTATGTTGGCGGAGGATTGTCTGCGGAGTTTGGGGGACAGAATATAATTGAACCCGCTCTTCACAGTCAACCTGTAATTTTCGGAAACCACATGGCGAACTTTGAAGAAGAGGCCAAAGTGCTGGTGGAATCCGGAGGCGGCCTGCAAATAGAGAGCCCGGACCAGCTCTATCCTGTGATTCTAAATCTCCTGCAAAATCCCGAAGACCGCAAACGCCGAGGCGACCAGGCAAGACAAGCGGTACTGGATCACCAGGGCGCATTACAGAAGAATCTGGATCTGATCACCGAAACGATTTGACAAAGCCTTATATATCTGAGAATATAACGCTTGCAATCGTTTCAATTGGAGATCCAGGTGATTAATAAAAGGCTTAAAGCCTGCAGGCCAACCTTCTTTTTTCTTGTGGCCTTGATTCTTATTTGGAATTCCCCTTCTTATGCGGGGGAAGTACAAGTGGCGGTGGCTTCCAACTTTTTGAATCCGCTTCGCGAGATCGCACGCAGTTTCCAAAAAGAAACGGGCGACCGCGTGCAAATCATTTCCGGCTCTACGGGAAAACTGTTTGCTCAAATCGTTCATGGAGCTCCTTTCGAAATTTTTCTGGCGGCCGACCAAACAAGGCCTGCGCTTTTGCTGAAAAGGGGATTGGCCGTGAAAGACTCTGCCTTTACCTATGCCCAGGGGAAGATCGCGTTGTGGAGCCCAAAGCAGGGGAAGGTTTCTGAAGACGGTATTTCTACACTCAAAGCCAAACGATTCAAACACCTGGCGATAGCCAATCCGAAAACCGCGCCATACGGTTCAGCCGCGCGTCAAACCTTGCAGAAACTCGGGTTGTGGGATTCTTTGCGCCAACGTTTGGTGCAGGGGGAAAATATCAGCCAAACGTTTCAATTCGTTTCTTCCGAAAACGCTGACCTTGGGTTTGTCGCGCTGTCGCAAATTCTGGATCCAAAAAACAAAATGAAGGGTTCCAGGTGGCTCGTCCCGGAAACCTATTACAAGCCCATCAATCAGGATGCTGTGATTTTAAAAAAGGCCAAAAACAATTCCACAGCCAAAGCGTTCTGGAAATATATGCAAGGCGGTTTTCCGACTGATGTAATTAATAGGTATGGATATGGGCCGGGATTACCAGGCGATTAAGTAACCCAGGTTTTGGAAAAAGAAACCCTCTCCCGCCAGGGGAGAGAGGGGATTCAATCCACAACTGGAGTAAATAGAGAAATTATTCATGGACTATGCCGCACTGAATTTTCAACCCATTCTCTTAACCTTGAAGCTGGCTCTCACCACAGTGGGTGTTTTGCTGGTGGTGGGAATTCCCATCGCATGGTGGCTCGCCCATACGGGCTCACGCATCCGCCCCATCGTTGAAGCCGTGGTCGCTTTGCCCCTGGTCCTGCCACCGACGGTTCTGGGATTTTACCTGTTGATTCTCCTTGGACCCCATGGCTGGCTTGGCCAACCGTTTTCAGCGTTAACCGGCGACCCTTTATCTTTCAGCTTCGCCGGACTCGTGATCGCTTCGACTTTATACTCGCTTCCCTTCGTGGTGCAACCTTTGCACACGACCTTTGAAGCCATCGGGAAATCTCCTTTGGAAGCGGCCTGGACTTTAGGGGCCTCGAAATGGGATGCATTCTGGACCGTGGCCACGCCCCTGGCCTTGCGCGGCTACATCACCGCCATCGTATTGGGATTCGCTCATACCCTGGGAGAATTCGGCGTGGTCTTGATGGTAGGCGGCAGTATTCCCGGAAAAACAAAAGTGGTCTCCATCGAAATTTATGATCATGTTGAAACTCTCGAATACACTCAGGCGCATATTCTTTCCGGCGGACTCCTCATCTTCTCTTTTCTGGTATTGCTGACGGTATACACCCTCAACCGCCGCTTACCCGTTCACGTTTCATGAGCCGACTGATCGCACGATTCAAATTAGACTTTCCCAATTTCCAACTGGACGCCAGCCTGGAGGTCCCCGTGGAAGGATTCACCGTCCTGTTCGGCCCCTCAGGGTGCGGCAAGACGACATTGCTTCGGTGCCTTTCCGGACTGGAGCGATGCCCGGACGGTTTTCTACAAATTGGAGATACCGTTTGGCAGGACGAATCCAGAGGCATCTTTCTTCCGGTTCCGAAACGGCCTGTCGGGTATGTGTTTCAGGAAGCACGACTGTTCAATCATTTGAGCGTGGACGGTAATTTGAACTACGCGCTGAAACGGAGTTCAGGCAAGAACGCATCTTCCCGGTTCGACCAGGTAGTGAATATCCTGGACCTCGGTCCTCTATTAAAAAACCGGGCCCACCAGTTATCCGGCGGAGAAAAACAACGCGTCGCCGTAGCCCGCGCCTTACTCACCGAACCCGGCTTACTGCTCATGGACGAACCCCTGGCGGCGCTGGATGCGAAACGCAAACAGGAGATCCTGCCCTATTTTCAAAGAGTCCAGGAGGAATTAGGAATCCCCGTTTTTTACGTGACCCATTCCATAAGCGAAGTACTGCAACTGGTCGACACCCTGGTTTTAATGGAGCAAGGCCGGGTCACACAAACCGGTCCCTTAGATGAAGTCTTCTCACATGTCGAAAGCATGCCAGGCAGTTCCGCTCTACCCATCGGCGGCATACTGGAGACGCAAGTGATACGCCAGGACGAAGATTACCACCTGACCGTTCTTCAATTCAAAGAGCAAACCTTGTATGTCCCACGGCAGAATGTAAAACAGGGAAGCCGCTTACGCGTAAACATTCACGCCGGCGATGTGGCCCTTGCGGTTTCTCCAGTGCAACATCAAACCAGTGTGCTCAACGTGTTACCGGCGGTCATAAAGAAAGTAGTTCAAAACGAAGAGGACCCCTATATGGCAAAAGTCCTGCTGGATGTTGGCGCACCCCTCTGGGCCACCATCACGCGGAAATCCCTGGCTAACCTGAAATTGAAGGAAGGACAAAAAGTCTTCGCCCACATCAAAGCCATCCGCATGGTCCACGACCTGGATTGACCCTAATTATGGATCATACGGGTATCAACCAATGGTAGGAGGCTTCGATAAGTGCAAACTTTTATATGAAATTTTACCTCTATCTTTACAGACCAAATACGAAAATTTAAAACTCTTTAAATGGCCTTGACTTGAGGTTTAGTTGACTCCACTCACCTGTGGATAATTCACTGCTCTCGAATCCTGATTATCGCCAATAAAACTCATTGCGAAACCAGTGCTGGTGTCTTGTACGACAACGGCTCCCCATAGGGACAGTTGGTTTAAGTCCGGGAATCCGCAATGGTTTTCGACACTGCTCACACAGGTGTTTAAGTTTTTTGATGTGTTAAAAAACTGCAATTGCCCGAATTGTCCTCCTGAATTCGTGCGAACCAAAATCACTTCCACCCCATCGGGAACATTCTCTGGTTGGAAAAATAAGTGGTTTGTCGAGACTATAAATACTCTCTTTATATCGTCTGCGTTAATCGTAAACTGGACCTTTCCGGTGGCGTCCGAATTGCCCCGTCCCTTAAATATTCCTGAAGGGTCGCCATCTCCTAAAAGCGCATGCATCACGATGCCCATTTGAGTGCTCATGCCGGAAAGGGAAGGGTGGGCGACAGATATAAAGCTGTAGGTTTGAGTATCCGCTTGCCAATATGGGGATACGATGTCCAGAGGCAAGCCTTTGATATCTATTGGTGGCCTTGGTAATTCTGGATTGATCTTACTCACAAAGGTTGTAGAGCCTGATATTGCTATTTTGGTGCTCGTTTGAAAAGCACCCTTGGTAACCGGGAAATCTTCTGACGGGGTATTGCTTGTTACATATATATTTGAAGCGGAGTCGATGGCAAGGGGAATAGGTTGACTAAATCCGTACAAATCCAATGGGGTGGAGAAAAGTATATTTCCTTTTCCGGAGTCAGGAATATTGATTGCTGCAACAAAACCCAGAGTCCCCTCAGAAATAGGGTCAACTAGGGGTATATCATTACCGTGTCCGGCAATAAAGATGTTATTTGAGTCATCTACGGAAATGCTATAACCACCGGCCTTATGGAAGTCTGAACCAGGATCAAAACCAGAACTAAAAAAGGAGGAAAATAGGAGAGATCCCTCACCTGGTGTATTGGGGGCCAGTTTGGAAATTATGGTATCACCCTTTAAATGGGCAAGTTTTGTTTGGAAAGCATTTTTGGTGGGAAAATCAGAGGCGGTCGTTAATCCAGTTATATAGACATCTTGAGTTTTCGGGCTCAACGAAATATCTCGAATGATAGTCTCTCCTTCCACCCCACCGAGGTAGGTTCCATAAAATATATCGGAACCATCGTCAAGAAACCCGACTACAAATCCATCTGTTGTTCCATTCATTGTGGAATCAAAACCGTTAGAGGTTCCGAAGGGTAAATCAATGGATTGGGTTGAGCCAACGATAAAAGGGCGGTTAGAATTATCTATGGCTATTGCCAAAGCATCATCCTCTCCACTACCACCAAAATACGTTGAATAGAGGACCTCGGAAGGGTTTAATTTGGTCAGAAATGCATCGTTACCAAAGATCTCCGTCCCCTGAAAGGAGTTGACTAGAGGAAAAAAAAATCCATTGGTTTGGCCTGTAATATATATATCCCGGTTTCCATCAATGGCGATATCCGTGGCATAATCATGGCCGATTCCTCCAATATAAGTGGAATACGTAAGGTCCTTACCATCAGCCGATAAAATTGCCACAAAGGCGTCCGTAAGCCCACCCGAGGTTGCGGAAACAGGATTGCCCGCAGTAGGGAAATCAATCGACGTCGTTGTTCCCGCGATGTAGATGTTTAAATCCGAATCTAAGGTTAACGACGCATTCGATTCAATGCTTGTTCCGCCTAAATAGGTGAAAAATTCAAGGGTGCTTCCATTCGCGTTAAGTTGAGCGACAAAAATATCGTTGGTACCTGATAATTCTTTTTGAAAAACGTCGGGAGGCGATGGATAAGGTAGACCATTTGAAGTACCGATAATATAAACTTCTCCTGACTCGGCGACAGCAATATCATAGGGATAAGCCGCGGCTCTTATAGCCAAACCATTACCTCCAAAAAATGTGGAAAAGTCAAAAAAGGGGTCGATCACTAACGGTTTTTCACGGTCATATGAATTCACTTCATAGCCCACTTGATTTTTCCCAAGCAACCGGTAATTGCCATTCACCAAGTTTCTCTTGCCGTCAATTTCCTGGTAAATCATTGGAGCACGCTGAATCAAATTTCCATGCAGAGAGATTAAAACCAAGTGGCCTTCATCATCCAGCTCCATCGATTCGACCCCTTCAAATTCCATATTAATTACTTTGGAGTCGGCTCCAGGAAAAACGATAAAATCATATTCAAGGGTATTTTTGTTTCCATAATAAATCAGATCAATCCCTGGATAAACTTCTTTATAAAGTACTTTCTCGTAATTGGAAACATTGCGTTTCCATTTGGAGGGATCGTTACCAATCAAATAGTTCGTTTTTGTAACAAGTGAATTTTTACCCAAAACTTCCGGATTTGGATTCGCCCCTATTAAATGCATGCTAATGGTGGAGTTTGTAACCTGACCTGAATAGGGGTCCTGACGATTAAATGTCATAACCGCTTCCTTGGGCGTGAAAAAAAATCCATAACCTTTCCCACGGGACAGGTATTGCACCTGTTTGTCTACCTGGCCTCGATTGGCTTCAAAAAGTAAGGGTAAGGAATTATATTTTATCACTAGTGTCCGGTAAAAAATGAGAGTCATGGCTTAACCCCTTCAGCAATGAGATAATGTGATTGCGAAAAAACGTTATCTAAACTGGAGGATCAAGCCATGACCCAAGTAGGAACCGTATTTTCA
>JACAVV010000007.1 GCA_024648695.1 Nitrospina sp. | reverse complement strand
ACATGCGGGGGTTCCAAGCGGCGTCGGCCTGGTTACCGTACAGATCCTTAACTTTGTGGTGATCGTAGTTCTGCTCGATACGCATCAGAATGCCGTTACGTACGAATCCACGAACACGACACTGATGAGTGTCGTTCGGGGAACAACAATAGGTAAAACTGCGCTCGTACTTGTACTGATCCCGGTAAACTTCTTCCCAACGACGGTCAGGATAAGCTTCCAAAGGATTCCCTACCTTTACGACCGGCTTCAACTGTGCGCCGACCTTCTTGCTTGACAGTGCCATAGCCGTTGCTACACCAGCACTCACCTGCAAGAATTTTCTGCGATTTAATCTCATAATTCTTGTGTCCTCCAATAATTGTTGAAAGAAACAACTACCTCCCTTTGCAATGCTTTTCTATTAAATAATAAAATCTCAAAAGCACTGCCATTAAAACTCTTCTCCTCTTACTAACTACAAAAACTTCTGAGTCCAAAGCTTAGTCAGAGCCCCTCATCACGAGACAAGGGAGGGAGGGCAAGTCCCAGCTCTGAATAAACTTTGGAACCGAAGCATCCCAAAAGGTGCGTATTCCCACCTGAAAACAGGGGTGAAAAAGGTAATGTTTGCGGAAACCCTACTTTCCTTAGCCGAAGTTACCTTTACACATTCTGGAAAAAAGGAGTTTAAACCATTCACCAAGCCTTAAAAATCGGTGAATATCTTTTTTTTATTTAGGAAATAAATTTTTTTTGATAGGAAAAAAGCTTAAAATTCAATGGGCGAGATTTTCCTAAAGCCCGGATTGCCTTATTTTTTGAATAGGGGTTTCATAAAAACAAGGCATAAAAAAGAAAGGATTATTTGCCGGAGGATTCCAGAGCAAGATTGGATGCGAATCCTTTAAACAAATCTTGAATGGGGGGTATCAAAGTTTCTTTTAAAGCATCGGGAACCCAGTTGATTTTTTCTATCGGCCATTGATCGATTTGCCGTATATTGAGTCCGGCTTCGGCGTAAGGCCCTTCAAGGGTTTGTTCGTAGCCATAGATCAGAAGGTTTTCCCAAACAGTTCGGTACAGGTCCATAATGTGACGCGGATCGTGAAGACCCAGCATGAAATGGCTGGTGAGTTCTTCAATGATGGGCTCTGCGTGCTCTATGAAATCTTCATGGCAAGCCGATTTCAAAGTCTGGTAGATGATAATAATATCCTGAAGCAAGTACTTGACCTCTTGGGGATCTTCGACAGAAGGTCCACGATCTTTATCAAAATAGGGCATGTATTCTTTTAATATACGGACCAGATCAAATATGATCGATTCTTCCCAGCTCGCCTGGTTCCATATGAAGAAGGCTCTCAACCAGCGAACCGTTTCAGTAGAATCGGTCATATGCATCGTGAAACTGGGTTTTTTTTCACTACTGTAGGGTAGTACCCCTCCCCAGTTATTGAGATCCAGGTTCAGGCCATAAGGTTCAAAAGCCTGCTCGAACGCTTTTGAATATTCATAGATCAACCGTTCCAGATTATCCTGCTTATCGAGGGGCGAGTTCTGCGGAAGATTGACCATACTGTACAATCGCCATATCCTGCGCTTGGACAATCCATTTGGGCGGGCTATTAAATAGGTCCCTCCCCAAATACCGGCGGTGAGCGGAATTTCGGTATTGAGGTCACGTGATATTTTTTGGGACACGTGCGCGGCAATGTTTTGGTAGAGCTCGTTTAAAAAATATAAATTGATCAGGTGGTCTTCATTAAAAACCGGACCTGACGACGTAGGAAATTCAGCCATGATTTAATAATTTTCGATAAAGGTTGCAACTGGTTTTGAGGCTCAAATTAATACAATTGAGTGCTTTTGTAAACCCTGCCCCTACTGATTCTGCCCGGAAGCCGATTCCTCTTCGCAAGTTTGGTCTAAAATAAAATAAACAGGACAAAATCCGGTAAAGGCACTTTGCAATAAAGTGACCCCCAACAAGCCGGGAACCCACAACCATATAGGATCGACCCAAACTCCAAGCCCAACGCCCAAAGCAATCACCGCCCCCGCTATTCCATCATGGATTCGTCTTTTTTTATTCATAATATTCTCCCTATTGAATCAGGATTCTTAAACATCAAAAATATTCCAGAATTGTTTATTTTTCTTTAAACAAATCACTTCAAATACAAACCGTAAGCCAGGCCACTCGAATATGGAACGAATTAATCACAAAGGATTTTATAATATTAGTCAGATTAGGTCAGCAAGATAAAAAAGCCTGCACAAAGTTTTTGGAAGCGGAAAAGGCGGATTTTAAAACTGGCCCGCACCAGAGGTTCTAATCCAAATTATAAGTCATCACCTTATTAATCCGCCGATAGTATACTTGTCATATTGAATTTGGAATTATGTACAGAAACTCTATTAAATGACATTGCCTTAACAATCCCCCAAAATAGGTGCGGCCAGACATACGGTCAAAACGACCTGTATCCTTATCTTGATCCTATGTTCTTCCGAACCTGGATTTATGAGGTTTCAAAAAGATACTGTTGATCGCGGGAGTTTATTGAGCCTTACAAAGGTTTTCTATTTGAATCATAGTAGAATGATTACTTTTGGTTTGTCATCAATCCGGCTAAGCCTTTAAGTGTAATGCGAATGAGTTTTCTGCAACGTAGAAAAAAATAGTCCAGGGCAATCGACGGTTTTGATGGGCAGAGGCGGGAGAAAAATCCAACGCGGTGATTCACCCATCGAAAATATTTCATGAAGTGATCGCGGTGGTTGATATCGATTCCCCACTTTTCCTTGAAGAGATCCAGATTGCTCTGCATTTCCTCCAGATCCCATTTCCATCGATACAATTTGATGTCATCCACGTCGTCCAGCAGTTCCGGGTAAAAAAGGTAGACCTTCGACCTGGGTTCGCACATTTGGACACAACCTGCCTTTTTAAAAATCAACCCTGCATCCATCTCCTCATTTTCCCGAAACCGGTCGTCAAACGCCTTCAATTTCCTAGCGGTTTCGGCTACTACCATTTGGCAATGCACTTCGCAAAAGTCTGTTTCCCGGCGTGGGATATTGGTCGTCTCCCCTATAAACTGGTTGGCGTATCGAAGTTCCATCGACCCTATGGTTCGGCCATTATGCTCGGTGATGTAAAAATCATTACCCGCTGTATGAATGAGCTCATCGCGGTCGACGATGATAGGAGAGACCGCATCCGCATTGGTTTCCTTTTGGCATTCCAGCATGGTCTCCAGCCATCCGGGCCTGACAAAAATATCTGAATCGACAAAAACTATTAAAGGTGTCTTGATTAAACTCAACGCTTTGTTGCGAAGTTCGCACCCATTCATATATTCCGGTTCAAAAACAAAGGTGACCCTGGAACCAAATTTATCCTGCAATTGTTTTTTAACTCTTTCAGGTGCGCCGCCTGCGATCACCATTAACTCGAAGGGAGCTTTAGTGTTTTCAAATATTGCCTCCAGACAGCGTTCCAGTGTAGAAAAACGGTCTCGAGGCATTACCGCAATTGTACAAAGCTCCTTCGTTTCCTTCGTTTCCATATTTTCCAGTCCGTTTGAATGTTTTTAAGGATTAACAGGTACAGGATAAAGTACCTGGAAAATAAAAACCAGTTTTGGATTATCTGGTTTAGGTTTAAGTTTGGGTTTGTATTGGCAAAGGCCTGCTTTCTTTCTCAAACGGTTTTTAAAAATTTGAGATTCTCCACAAAGTCTCACCCTCGCCGCCTGGAATGTGATAAAATCTTCTCAGTACCAAATCCACCTTTTTTTTCCTTATGGCTCCAAACTCTCCGATTCGATTGATCCCTGATGACTGAACCTCTAGAGAAAATCACCGTGTACCTGGATCCCGATTTAAAAGAACTGATACCGGTCTACCTCGACAACCGGCGCAAGTGCATTGATCTGATTTATCAAGCTCTGGATCGCAAAGATTTCGATTCGGTCTACACCATGGGTCATAAGATGAGGGGCAGTGGCGCAGGTTATGGTCTGGACCCGATATCCAAGTTTGGATACTTGCTGGAAAAAGCCGCTAACCTTAAGGACGCGGGGTCGGTGACGCAAACGGTTCGTGATTTGACCTCTTATCTGGACCGGATTTCCATCGTGTATGATTCGGGTCATTCTAATCCAACTGAGCCTGGGCATTAAATTCCTGGCTTTCTTTATTTCATCCATAAAATATTTGTTTTCGTGATTCGTTTCAGCATCTTCCTTATTGCCTTATTAATCTCACTCAGTGGTGGCTTGTCTTTTCCAGAAGCACAAGAAATATCGACACCCGTTTTGCAACCGCAAACATCTTCTTCTGATTCAGAAAGTGTTCTTCTCCACACTCCCGGAGCCGGCGGATTTTTTCTACCCAGCACGGTAAAAGAGATGCGCGAAATCGCGGTGACCGCCGTGTTACCCGATCCTCCGCACAAACCGGTGGCGGACTTCAGAGGTTTCTCCTCGGAACTTTGTGTGACCTGCCACGAAGGTATTGAAGAGATTGACCAGACCCATCCGCGCTCTTTCGGGTGCACCGTCTGCCACGGCGGCAACGGCAACTCAGTCAACGCGGAAACGGCGCACGAAGGTTTGATCTATTCGGAGTCCGCTGGAACCGGCAAACGTAATCCATCAAGTTTAGATGTTGTCGAAAAGTCCTGCGGCCTGGCGGGATGCCATTCGGGTCACGCGCAGGCCGACCGCAATATCGTCTCCAGGGTACGCTCTTCCATGATGGGCACTTTGGCAGGGATGATCTCCGGACTGCGTTACCGATGGGGAGCTCAAGCGGATCGCAAAGCCCACTATGGGGTTTACGGTATCGAAAAAGCTGACAAACCCGAAGAGGCTGGTGATGAAGAGGCTTTCGCTGAAACTATAAACAAACTTTCGCCTCTGCCTTATGCCTTCGAAGGAGAGGCCTTTGCCCATCGAAAGCGATTAATATCCGATCCCAAAATTTCGAATCATCCGGCCGACAGCCTACTGCGCGGGTCTTGTTTCCAATGCCATATCGATTCGCCACCGGCGCAAGGGACCTGGCGTTCCCAGGGATGCGCCGCTTGCCATTTCGAGTACTCCAAAGAAGGAAAGTACGAAGGAGCCGACGCCACCATCTCCAAATCCGAGACTGGCCATCCGCGTTACCATAAAATGACGGCGTTGCCGAAAGCTCAGGTGTGTACCACCTGCCATCAGGGATTTCGCGACCAACCCAGAGCCTTGCCGGGTATGGGCCAACCAAAGTTGGACATCCATGTTTCTGCAGGACTGGATTGTATTGACTGCCATACCCAGTTTGATATCATGGGTGACGGGGTTATTTATTCCAAACAACATCAAGCAGTCGAAATCCGGTGCGAAACGTGCCATGGCGATGGCTTGACGCTACCCGAATCGCAGAAAATCACCGACAATCAGGATCCGGCCATCCGCTCCAGTAAACTTTATCCAGGTATGCAAAACGCCATAGGGGACACTCTGGCGGTTTCTGCGCGCGGACGCAAAATCTCAAATGTAAAACGTGTTGGAAAGGATTGGGTCCTGTTCGAGAAGCGCACAGGAACTCCGCATAAAATTCCGATGAGCAGGAACATCGGCCATTCCATTAAGCAACATATGCAAAAGATGGAATGCTCGGCCTGCCATTCGCAGTCCACTCCACGTTGCAATGGGTGTCATTTGACCATGGATCAAAGTACAAAAGCGGCTGGCAAAAATTTCAATGCCTGGCAAACGTCCCGTTTCACAGTGAAAGCCGTCGAACCGGCATTGATGGTGGGTCCCCGTGGCAAGGTCGCACCGATGCTTTCGCGTGGACCGCATTTTTTGAACCTGCTGGACGAAGGGGGTCACCCCATACCAGCACGTGACGAGATGGGGAGGACTCTGGGATTTTACAAAAACTGGCAGTTCAGCAATCCCGACCGGCAACCTGGTGGACACAACGCGTATGCCTTCAGTCCTCATTCCGTGGGAACGAAAGTCCGGTCCTGCGCCAGTTGCCACGCCAATCCACGAGCTCTGGGTCTGGGAGAAGGAAATGTGATCGTCGGCAATTCCAAAACCGGTAAAAACGACCGCATGGATTCGGTCCGCAAGGTTTCAGAAAACCTGGCAGGTAACGAAGCCAGCGTAAACCTTCAGGGACAAGCTCTGGCGGGAACATCGCAAGCGGGAGCTCGTCTGCTGAATCAGGAAGAAATCACGCGCATTCTTCGTGTTGGGAATTGCATTCCCTGCCACGACCGTTACAATGATCCGATTTACCAAAACCTTCGGTCCAGTTACAAATTTCAGAAATCTGCCGCTCATACAAAATACCGCAATAAATTACTTCTCAAATAACAATCAGCTTCCATGCGTCTCTCATTAAATAAGATAATCATACTTCTCCTTTCTGTTTTTTTACTGTGGGGAATCCTCGGGTATTCTCAGGCGCAAGAGCCGGCGATTCCCGGAAATCAAAATTCCTCTCTACGGATTTTGCTCCCGCTCACGCCTCTGGAAAGCTATGTGTACGAACAGATTCAACGCTTGCCCATGAGGAAGCTCCTCCAGCAAGCGACAGCCAGTCCTCCGCTTTTGCCCCTCACACCGCTTGAGTATTATGTCAATCGATTGATGAAGGAATGGCCCTTGGCGGAAATGATAGAGGAAGCGTTTTCCGAGAGGGAGCCGATTCCCGAAGTTGCGCAGGCACCTGCTTCGGGTCCGGCAACTCCAAAAACCGAAACGGCTGAACCCGATAACGATTTCAGTGATTTCATGAACAGCTTCGAGGTGCCAGTCTACGAATATGAAGCCCAACATGATCCCGCACCCACCCCGGACCAAGAGGGCACTCCTGAAGGTGACCCTGTGGAACAACCAACAGAACTGCTTGCTGAAGTGGAAACTCCAACTCATACAAGGGCCGTGGAAGAATCACCTGCAAAGACTTTAAAAGAGCCGCAAGGTATTACGGAAGAGACGTTCATGGAACCCTCTTCTCCCACGCCGGAAAGGCAAACGCAACTGGCACCTCTATTAAGTGAGGAAGCATCACGAACAGATTCCCTGGCGGCGCCCATACCTTTGGAGCCGAAAACTCCAAAGCTTCAAAGCGAAACCGTCCAGGCAGAAATAGTGGAAAGCCTTCCCCATGTCCCGAAGGATACGACTCAGGGAATGGCACAGGAATTTGTGACTCAAGAAACACCTCAGGCGGAAATGGTACCGGAAGAAGCTCTTACGATTGAAACGCCACAACAAGTGACGCCCAAAGTAGCTGTGCCCGAAGAGGCCGTGACATTAGAAATTCCTCAAGTTGCGCCACCGGAAGAAGCTTTAACCTTTGAAACACCTTCAGCCGAACCTTTTGTAGCAGAACCTTTCGAAGATAGCCTGCAAGCACCCTCTCCGGATTCGGATGCCTCCTCTTTTGAAGAAAAAGAAGTGGCCGCATTAAGTCAGGCCCAACCCAATCGTTTTAGCAAGTCTCTTGTGGAACCGCCTCATTATCTGCTACAGCAATACGCCAACGCGGAAGATTTTCGCGATCCCTTTTTTCTGGTGCGCGGATTGCGTAAGGATTCGGGAGTGATTCAGGAACCCGGAACCACAGTCGATGGCATCCGCTTTCAGGCACAGTCGGGTTCGGACGGGTTTGTGGAGCGTCTCTACCAGCAATCGAACTTTTCCATTGAGAAAATTTTTGGCACCACCGACCGGCATGAAAGCACTCAGGGTTGTATCCACTGTCATGCGGGAATTGAGGAAATCAGTGCCAATCACCGCTTTGAATGCACTACTTGTCACGCGGGCAATTCGAAGTCGAAACAACTTCCGAAAGCTCACACGAACCTGGTATCGAATCCATCAGACTTAAATCACGTCGACAAATTTTGCGGGAAGTGTCATGCCAATCAGATTGAGCAGTTGAAACGAAGTCCTATGGCCACAGCCAAAAATATAATCAACCAAACCCGCATTGCCTGGGGCTCACAGTCGGTTGAGGATCCCGAGTTTTCCTTGTTACCCAGACCCGATCAACAGGGATTTGGAGAAACGGAGAAGCCTGCTTTAGTCGATGGATTCCTGCGCACCAAATGCCTGCGGTGCCACCTGAACAGTCCCTCACCGCATCGTGCCGGTGAGTACCGCGCCACCGGTTGCGCCGCCTGCCATATGGTTTACAAGAATGACGGTAAATCGTTCAGTCAGGATCTGGCGATACAGATGCGTCAAAACAAGGAAAGCAAGAAACATTCCAATCGCTTCGCCAGTGGCTACACGAGTAACAGTTTAAAAAATTCACGGGGCTATCCGGTATTGCACAAATTCACAGTAGCCGTGCCCAGCGTGCAATGCGAACACTGCCACAACCATAACGGACCCGGCAACGAGTTCGAAGGCCTGTTCCGTAAACCCGCGCGGCCCATCCCCTCGCTGGACAAAGTGGAATCGGATTCACCCCGGCTGTACGGTGCACGCCACGAATTGCTCTTGCCGGACATTCATCGCGAACGTGGCATGCATTGCGTCGATTGCCATATCACAACGGACGTGTCTATTCAAAGTTCGAAGAAGGGTAAGAAGTCCATCCCAAAAACTCATGCATTCAAGACGCTTCAATGCGAAACCTGCCACGGCACACATTCCAAAGCACCCAGATCGTTGACCCTGGATCCCGACAACAAACTTTTGGAAGAGACGTTAAAAACCATTCACCTGAACCCGAACCTGGAAAAGGTGGTGAAGGCGGGCGACTCTATTCTTGCGAATGACGATGGACATGGCGTACCACATGTGATTTGGGAAAAGAACAAATGGGTCCTTTACTCTAAAGTCAGCGGTAAGGCGCATACCCTTCCCCTGCTAAAAAACACACGAATGCCCCTGGCGCACAAAGTGCGAGGCCACATGAAAAATATGGAATGCGCCACCTGCCACGCGCGCTGGTCGGCTTCTGAATGGGGTCTGCACGCCATCGGCGAAAATGATCCGGTTTCGGAAATGTGGAATGATTGGAGCTTTTCGGATCCGGCACTGCAACAATTGTTGAGAGATAAAGCGAAAGCGGTAAATGATCCCTTGTTCTCCGGAACGATGCTGGATTGGCTGGGCGCACGGTCGACTGCCAATGGCATTGAGGGGGAACAATTGGACGGCGTGTGGTGGAATGTCATCAGCGATGCGGGCTGGAAGGATATGATCCTGGGAAAAAACAAGCGCGGCAAGTATTCAATCCTCAAACCCCGCTATCAATATTTCGTAACGCTTCGCGACGGCGTCGGACAATTGCCACCGGCGCGGGCGCAGGTTCCACTGACTATGGACGGAGAACCTGGTTTCAATGTCCTCCCACACACGCCACATACTATTCGCAAAACGGCACGCACCTGTGAGTCCTGTCATGAGAACAATGTTGCGATCGGGCTGGGCGACCCTTTACTCAAGCGGGTGGAAAATGCGAAACTGTTTCTGGACGAACTGAATACGGGCAACCGGCTCCTTCCCGAGTTTCAGCTCAAGCAGATGGTGACCGAAGAGGGTGCCCCGATCCAGAACAGCCGTGCGGCTTCACAACAAGCGCGTTTTTTGAATGCAAAAGAAATCAAACAATTGATGACCCCTTCAAAAGCGTACAAGGCCTACCGTTATTTTGATTTAAAGTCGGCGGGCTTTTTGAAGTATCTGGATCGTGATTCGTTTCCCTTCGATTCCCAACACCAGGACAACTTGTTAAACCTGGAAGCGCCTCGTAAGGAAGAGGATTTACTCTATTCTTTGGACATGCACAAGTTCGTGAAACCGCCAAAAGCTGAAATTCCTCCGCTTCCTGAAGTGGAGCCTTTGTTCCAGCCCCAGGCGGAAGTAAGCCCAGGTGTCGATAGTTTTATCAATGAACAAAGTGTGCCCGAATCGGCAGGACAGGAAATGGATTTTATGGATATGCCTCCGTTGGAAAATTCTTTTTCACAGCCTGAAGTGAGCACCAGTGAGCAAAGTGTGGTTAATGGGCAGAATGCGGTGGAATCGGCAGGGCAAAAATTGGAATATCCCGATAGCGTTCCGATAGAGGATCCATTCACGCAACCGGAACCGGAAGTAATTCCTTCGACCGCCCCCTATCATTACGGAGGCAACGATTTCCACCGATAACCCAGGCTACGCCTGGAGGCGGCATGCGGCTATAAAGCCTGGCTTTCGAACGATGGCTTATCATCGCATTTTTGAACATGAGCGTTCCTGTTCAATCTGCCGCAAGGAAAGAAATAGCATGGAACATTGTAAAACAGGAACACTAGACGAATGAAAATTCTGACATCCCTATTATTCATTCTGGCCTTCGTCCATTCAGCCTGGGCCACTCCCGAATTGGTTAAAGAAAAAGCCTGTGGGCAATGCCACCGCTTTACGCCGGACCAGCCTGAGGGAAACATCAAAGGACCGGATTTGTTTTATGCAGGTAATAAGCTTCGCAAAGAATGGCTGATGAACTATTTGCAAAAACCCGAGCCCATTCGTCAAGCAGGCTATATCACCGACCCTGGATTTCTCAAAGCTGAACCTGAAATCGCCGTGCCTCACCCGTCACTCAACGAAGAAGAAGCCAAAAAAATGGCCGATTATTTGAGCTCCTTAAAATTTGCCGATCTTCCGGAAGGGGTGGTGGATTCCGAGCCGCTTTCCAAAGGCAAACGCGTTCGGACCAAGATCAAATTTGAGCGCTCTTATGGATGCAGTTCGTGCCACCAGACGATCAACCTCGCAGGAAAAATTCGTGGCGGAGTCTCGGGTCCGTCGTTGGTAGACGCAGGCAATCGTTTGCAAGCGGACTGGGTTTTCCACTGGTTGACGCAACAGAAAAAGTTTCAAAAGAAAACCCGCATGCCGGTATTCCAGTTGGAAAAGGACGTGGTGATTTTACTGACCAAATACATCATGAGCATGAAAAAAGAAAACCTGAAATGAAATCCTATTTTTGCAAAACTGCACATTTAATAAAAATCGCCTTGGGGTTCCTCTTGATCGCATTCGCCCTCGTAGCCTGTGGTGAATCACCATCAAAGCAAAACACTGCGGAAAAGCCTCCTACTGCAGTAGTCCCTGCTCCTACCGCCTCAGCACCCGAGCCCCAACCGGTCAGCCGGGTTACTGAAGCGACAAAACAAACCTACCAATGGTATTGCGCGCAATGTCACGGCATCAAAGGAAAAGGCGATGGCATCAACGCCAGACTGCTTCCCGTGTTACCCCGCGACCACACCAAAGCTTCTTATCTGGAATCGCGGTCCGATGATCAATTGTTCCTGGCCATCAAGTCAGGTGGACTCAGCGTAGGGCGCGCGCCCTGCATGCCCGCGTGGGGACACACTCTGGACGACGACACCATCCATTCCCTGGTTCGCTACATCCGCGAACTGTGCGAATGCGAAGGGGCGTGAGAGACTCTTTTTGAAATTTAAACGCTGAATCGATTAGCTTTCATCATCAAAAGCAAGTTTGCGGGACCCCAGTGGGGGGTTGTTTGAAGCGGTAGTTGGTTTCGCGCTTGATGTATTCAAGCAGTTCGTCGTAACTCTTGAAATGTTCGGTGAAATCGTATTCGTCGTTGGTGTATTCACAGTTTTCGGTGCTGTGTTCCCGGCAAAGGTAGGGGCGATATTCGTAGATGCCGCACAAATTATCCTCGGTTAAAAACTGGCATTTCGTGTGGATCATGATATGCCATTTTCCCTTCTGGATGTAGATGGAAACTTTTTCGTGAGCGATTTTCCAGAGGTAACTTTCGTAGTCTTTACGCGATTGCGGTTCGTCAATCTCGAACGCAAAATAGGTGCAACATTTGGCTGGCAAACATTTAGCGCATTGACTGGAATTATTTTTTTTGTCCGCTGAGCTCATGGGCTGACTCCAGGTTCACTATCGGCTTCGTTAGAATAAAAAACACGGTTGGCAATTGCCAGACTTTTTTTTCTTTTTTGACAATTTATGTCAACCCGCCCTTGTTCCCTGATAAATTTTTTCCAAATGTTCCGCCGCCACGTCCCAGGAAAATTGACGCTTCACGCGATCCCGACCCTGTTTGGCCAGGGCTCGATACTTTTCAGGTTCGCTGTAAACCAGCAACAACGCAGAATGCAAGGCTTCGGCATTCCTGGGCGGAACCAATGTTCCTGTGATACCTGATTCTACAATTTCGGGAAGGGCTCCCGCTTCAGTAGCAACCACAGGCAAACCCGCTCCCAGGCCTTCAGCTACCGCCAGCCCAAAACTTTCGACATGGGATGGAAACACAGCGACATGGCTTCGTGCGGCAATGTTTTGTATGCTCGACACCTCTTGCCAGCCTGTGAACGTCACACGATCCGTCAACCCCCATTGTTTGATGCGGTCCTGGCAATCCGCCATTTGGTTTCCCTCGCCGATTAATGTCAAGTGGCTTTCGGAAACGTCTTTGGCAAATGATTGGAAAGCCTCCAGCAATTCATGGATTCCTTTTTCCTTTTCGAGTCTGCCCCAGAAAACAATATGAAACCCGTCGCCTGGTTCATTTTTTATCTGCAACCAGGATGGATCTATTCCTGGTGACAACACAGAGACGCGACCTTTTGAATTCTGCCCCAATCCCTTGACCACCAACTGTTTGGAAAATTCACTGAAGGTGATGACGCGGTCCGCTTGCTTTGCCGCGCCTCGGAGGAAGTAGGTGTTCAAGGATTTTAAAAAGCGGACTGGGTTCATCAAGCCGCCCAGCCAGCTTGTGTCTGGAATATAAGGTGCATGCGATGTAAAAAAAAGTCCCTGCACGGCTTTCTTTTTCCAACATCGAAACAAAAAAGCTTCCTCGGCATTGCCGTGAATCACATCCAACCGTTCATTACGGGCCAACCGAAACAATCCCCAGGCAAAGGAGAAAATATTCAGATTGAATGTAGCCACCTCGAAGTGGCGCACCCACCGGATGTTGTATTCCGTTTCGGGATCAATCGACTCATCCGGACTTTTGGAATACAAAACCCATACCTGGTGTCCGCGTCGGCTCAAAGCGGTCGCCAGGTGGTGGACAGCTATCTGTCCTCCCCCTTTAAAACGTGACCAGGGTGAAGAATTGACCGACAAACAAATGTTCATAGTTTCCCATGGTGAGGGTTAAACATCTGCCGTGTTATACACTGAATTTGGGCGAAGCTTTAGAAAAAAATGCAGGTAAGAAATTTTGGAAATTATCAGGACTAATAAAAGGGAGGAATCATGTCCGGTGCGGGGGGAACCGGATCATCCTGATCGCTTGTTCCCCACCGCTCCGAAACAAATGGGAGGTGGTGGTTACTACATGCCAGTACAAATAAATCTAAACTTTATTAAACCGTCACGGCCAGATTAGCCGTTTGCTCCTGCTCGAATCGGTCGAGTCCTTGTTGAACCAGATCGTAGGTCTCGTCGATGGTATTCGATATTTCGTCTGTCAAAGCACGTAAGCTGGTCAATATTTCGCGGGCCTCTTCAAATCCTTCATCAATGGCGTCACGAATCGTCGACAAAAAATTGCTCAGCGCTGAATCGGGAGCTTCGTCCGGATTCTGTTGTTGATAGAGCCCGAAAAAACCGGTAGCCAGATTAACGATGCGTTCTGCGGTCGCTTCCGGCGAGAAGTCGGTACCCAGGGAATTCTGAACAGCGTTTTCACCCAGTTGAGGACGCAGAATTTCGTTGATTTTGTTGATGATGGCTTCAAGGGCAAACGGACCGGGGTTTTCAGGTTTGCTTATATTTACCGTAGCGGCGACCGACTGGAAGGACGTTTCTTCCTTGACGAAAAATCCTTCCGAATCGCCGTTACCAAATTGAGCGAGAATGCGTGAAGATTGAATTTGGTTGACCTGAACGCCAACGGATGCGAGTTCCATCGAAAGTTTCCTCCAATAAGAGATGATCTTACTGAGGTTCCTTCCCTGGAATCTCAATTTCTCTTCTTTTCGGAGATTTCGAAAAATAGCTTTAGTAAAAAATGTCAGTAAATTGTAAGGTATTGAAAAGCATGAATTAAACTGTACGAGAGGAGATTATTCTGCATTTTTCATGAGAACAATTTGAGAGGAACAGCAAAGGCCCCATGGACGTCATTCTGAGGAAAAAACCTGATGCTCCAGGTTTGCTGTTTGAGCATACAAATTGCCGTTAGAAGGCAGAAGTGACATCCTGAATGAATTGAAGGATCTCTAATGAACCATTTAACGTAAGAATAACTTTTCTTGGTCAGTAAACTAAAAATTCGAATGAAAACTCCCTTTACCAGGAAAGAACATTTTTTTTGGGGGGATAACCATGATTCAAAACCAAATCAATGTTCTACCAGAGATCCTTCATTTCATTCAGGATGACACTCTATTCTTTTTACCTGGTTTGTCCTTTTTTATGCTCATGAAATATTCGGGCTAGAGGCCAGCGGATTCGTAGGAATCGCTGATATCCTGGACACGTAGTTTACGCCGCATAGCGGCAAATCCTTCGGAAGCTTTTTTGCCCAGAAGGGACCGGTAAATGGGCCGGGTGGCGAGTTTGGCCTCGGATGGTTTTTGCAGAAAAAAATTGGCATCGAGTGGAGACACAAAATGGTTCATTGGAAACAGCCATTTTAACGGCGTTTTGTTTCCTCGAACTGATTCCTTCAAATGCCGCACCAACTGCAACATATCAGTGTATTGGATGCCTCCCAGTTTATGGGTCTTACGCAAGTCCAATATAGGAATAACGCCCACTTTGGCTAATCTTGAAATTTGCGAATGAGTATCTTCCAGGGATTTGTTGTCAGTAACAAGTTCCGTAAACACCGCGCCTTTGGGAAAAATTCCGGCGGCATACTCCAGGGCCTGAAAAATATTCTCCTGCGGCATGATTTGTTCCAGGTATTCCGGGTCGGAAAACCCTTCCAGCGGGAAATCCAGCAAATCGATTCCCGCGGCATAAATTTTATCGATCTTGCGCTTCTCTTCCGGGGGCAATCCGCGTAGGGACAAGAACAGGCCGGTGTTTTTTTTGATCGAGCGGATCATAGGAATCAGGTTGCCGAACCCCCGGTCCGGGCTGGGACAATAATCGAGATTGAACTGCACCAGTTCCACACGGCTTTCTCTAACGCCTTCCTGGATCAATGACAGGATTTCGCCCTGGTTCAGGTTGAGCCGGTTTTCCTTTCCCATGAACCGCAAATTGATGTTCAGGCAATACCCGTCCAGGTTCACATTATTTGAAAAAGGCGTGTTTAATTTATACTGTTTACGATGGAACACAGGAGGCGGCACCAATCCTACTGCCTGCTCGGTATTGTTAATAACCACATGAAAGTTCTTGTTGCGATGGATCAGGTTCAGATCCTCCGGCTGACCGGAAGTCAGAACGGTTTTGGCTGAAAAGTCTTCTCCCAAATTGAGGACGATTTCATGTTCCGCGATTCCCGGCCAGATAGAATGAACGATCTCATCTTTCTCCACCAGAAAGGACGGAATGAAGAGGCCCGATTGCACCAGCGCCAGCTTAAGCTCTCCCAGATAATCCATAAGTCTCCATCAGGCTCCAGCCAGGCGGTTCAACAGCTTTTGGTGTATTCCGTAAAATCCGCCGGATGACATGATGAGCACAACGTCATTCACTTGTAAACGTTCGCCCAAAAAGTCGACGATACTTTCCACTTCGGGAATGTACCAGGCCTTGGTGCCTTCCCCTTCCATGGTCTGCACGACTCCTTCCGGGTCGAAGCGGTCTTCGGGTGCTATTTTTTCGGGGGCGTGCAATCCGGCAAGAATCACTTTATCGGCTGAACCGAAACTTTTAGCGAAAGGTTCTTGCAATACGTTTCTTCGCGAGGTTGCCGACCTCGGTTCGAATACGGCCCAAAGCCTGCGATCGGGAAAAGCTTCCTTAATCGCTGAAACGGTAAGGTGAATGGCGGTGGGGTGATGCGCGAAATCGTCGATCACGAGTACACCTTTTTCCTCCCCCACAATTTCCTGCCTGCGTTTGACACCGCGAAATGTGTTCAATCCAGAGCGTACTTCCTCCAAAGGGATTCCACAGTTGATAGCCAAAGCCGTCACGGCTGTAGCATTTAAAGCGTTGTGGCGTCCTACCATGGGCAACCTGAATTCGCCGAGCGACTGGCCCTGCCTTGATATCTGGAAGCATCCTTCCTTGCCTTCAAACCGGTAATCGCCCACAGACCAATCGGCGGAGGGATCAAATCCATAGGTTTCCAGTTTGCACACCACGTTGCTCCAGATTTTCTTCTCTGTTTTTACTGTGTGTTCTACCAGGAGGAAACCCTCTGTGGGAATCAATGAGACGAATTTTTCGAAAGCGGCTTCGATTTCTTCCAGGCTGTTAAAGATGTCTGCGTGATCGAATTCGATGCTGGTGAGAATTGCGGAATGGGGCTGGTAATGCAGGAACTTGGGCCCTTTGTCGAAATAGGCGGTGTCGTATTCATCGCCTTCGGTAACGAAATAGTCTCCGCCCGGTACTTTGTAGTTGCGTTGAAAATTGTTCAGCCATCCGCCCACCATAAATCCGGGTTCTTTTCCGGCGGTTTCCAGGACCCAGCTTAACATGGAAGTGGTTGTGGTTTTTCCATGTGTTCCAGTCACTACCAGCGATTTGCGTCCTTCTAAAAAGAATCGGCTCAGGGCCTGGGGAAACGAAGTGTAGGGGATGTTTTGGGCGAGCACTTCCTGGACTTCTTCGTTGGTTTTGGAAACGGCGTTGCCTACCACCACCAAATCGATATCGGAGGTGATATTCTCGCGCTTGTAACCGGCTTTGACGGGTATGCCCAGGTCTTCCAGCAGGGTGCTCATGGGCGGATAGATATTGCCATCGGATCCTGTCACCTGGTAACCGGCTTCCTTGAGCAGTCCTGCCAGGGAAGCCATTCCAGTTCCGCAGATGGCGATCAGGTAAATTGTCTTTATGGATTCGGATTTCATCAGTGCAGGAATTTTAGGGGCACGCCACCAAAAAGTCAACCCAACCAGGCGACGCCTGGAGGAAGCTCCGGTTCGGCCCACGGCGGAGGGAACCTCCGGCCTAAAAAGTTTGATCTTTTGCTAAACGCTATCGGCCGGTGTGTGCTGTGGTTTTCTTTGGGTGACGGTCCGGCTGGGCTCACTTTGCTCACGCGTCGTAAATATGGTTCGGCGTTTGGCTTTTAACTATTTTTCCTACTAACAGAGGATTTCCTTTAGCTCGGCCAGATTGTGAATCATCCAGTTGGGATTGTTTTCTTTCAATATACTTGGCTCGGTCAGGCCATGGGTCACTGCGCAGGTATGAGCACCTGCGCTTTTTCCTGACTGAATATCGAGCGGACTGTCGCCTACCATAACCACTCGTTCCGGGGTCGCGTTTAATGACTTCATCAACTGAAGCAATCCTTGAGGGTGCGGCTTTTTTTCGGCTACGCTATCGCCACCCAAAACTTCAACAAAGAGCTCCTGAAAGTCCAGAGCCTCCAGGATTTTCTGAATATATAACCTCGGCTTGTTGGAAAATATTGCCTGCTTCTTGTTGGAAAAAAATTGAACCGTTTCGCGTCCGTTGGGGAAGATATTCGTGTGATCAAGCAAATGCTTGCTGTAATGGTGTCGAAAACATTCTACAGCGCGTACAAGGTTATTGTATCCTGTACCCGCGAGGGCGCTCCGGATAAGGGCGTCCACACCCCTCCCAATATAACTGTACAGGAGTTTACGGGGCAAGGCACGGAGGCCAAGGTCGGCCAAAGCGAGGTTCACCGAATCGGCGATGTCCTGCTTGGAATCAATAAGAGTCCCGTCGAAATCATAGACAATTAAATCGACAGGACGCATGGAAATCAATAAAGGATATTGTAGGGTACAAAGGCGGTCTAATAGTCGCCTGTGGTTGTGTAACGATAGGCTTTCACGACGTTGGCATCGTTAAACAAAATGACCAGATCTTTGGATTTTGTGCTTCCGGCAGAATATTTATCGAACTGGTAAGTCCACATGACATATTGGTTCTCCATACCTTCCTTAAAAGGGATACCAAACCAGTCCAGAATCTCTGCTTTGGTGGTCTGGTTGTTTTTGATATCTTGCACTCGGGAGGAGTCGAAATTTTTTCCAAGGGTTCCACAACTAATGATCAGGGTGGACATCAAACTTAAAAAAAGTAAAAGACAAACTCGTTTCATTTTGTTCTCTCCCTTGAATAAAAAATTTAAATTGATATTTTCTTTAAGAAGCTATACTGAAGGAGATTGATCCCATTACTAGGCCGGAAAGGGATTGAATATGGATGGGGTGCCCATCGGGTCCGAATCCGTTGCACCTATAAAGTATACCTGATCCGCTTTAATTTGTTGAGGAAAAATGGTTCTTTTTATTGATTGGAAACGTGTTATTGAAAAGCTCCCCTTGAATACAGGTTTTGCACAGTCGTTCTTTAAAAAAGAAATCAGGAGCTGGAAGATTGTTGCCTTTCTGGTGCTGTGCATTTTCTTTTTGGGAGCATGCGCTGAAACGCTGGGTAAACGGAAACCGGTTTCGAAAGGACCGGGAAGGCGGACGGTTCCACATAAAGCATCCCCTACACCAAAAGGGTATGCCCCGGACGGTTATGTGGAAGAGGTGCCCCCCATGCCTGCGAAAGGATATTTTCTCAAAAAACTGGCGAACTCCGTTTATTTTTTCTCAACAGGAGTTTACAACACGTTGTTCGTTGCTACCAAGGATGGCGTATTGCTGGTAGACCCTATCGGCGGCAGAGGCAGGTCTTTGCAAAAAGCCATTCGAGAGGTCTCCCAGCTTCCTGTAAAATTCATAATTTACTCCCATGGGCATCACGACCATATAGGGGATGCCAACCTGTTTTCAAGGGAAGCACAGATCATCGCGCAACTGGAAACTCGAAAGTTTCTGGAAGGGTACAAGGGATCCAAACAACCTTTGCCCAATATCTCGTTCGGAACGTCCTATTCGATAAATTTTGGTGGAATCAACGTTGAATTGTCCTATCCCGGCGAAGGACATGGCAAAGGAAACATCATTATTCATCTTCCGGACCAAAAGATTTTGATGTACGTGGATGTGGCCACGCCAAAAGCCGTTCCTTCCAAGAACTCTTTCACCATCGATATTGAAAATCAGATGAAAGGGATTGAGGCCGCACTGAAACTTTCCTTTACCACCTATGTCGCCGGACATTCGTATCGACCTGGCAAACGCAAGGAGATGAAAGAAGTTTTGCGTTATTATAAAGAGTCCAAGCGAGCAAGTGCCCAGGCATTAAAAACGGTCACCTTGAAGTCCGTCATCAATAAAACGCCGACGAGAGATGTGGAACGTTTATTTGGGGAGTATGGTGAATCGGTAACGGAAGAGTGTTATCGTATTTTAAAGGGCCGCTGGAAATACAAACTGATGGGATTCGAAGCCTTTGCCCGGGGCCATTGCCGAGTGTGGACCGCTTATCATAAAGCGCACCGTTGAACTTAGAGCTGTATTTTTAATGGCTAGCCTCATCCCTTCCCTTTACTTTGTGGAGAGAGGATGCCCTTTACCCAAAACTAAGGTCAAATAAAAAAAAAGGGCACCCTAAGGTGCCCTTTGTAGGAGGAAATTGAAAATGGAACCTGTCCTTTTTAATTTAGATCGATTTCCAAAAAAAAGGATTCATTTTTTTTGCCGGTCTTTGAAAGAGTTAAAATCCTCCCGCCGTTCTAGCTATAAAGGTTTTGATTTCTTTCTGGATTTGACCATCCCAGTTTTCTACTTCTCTGGTAAGCAAGGTTAAGACTTTCTGCCCCGTGCTTATCTCCAGGGCCTGGGCAATACTGATCAATATTCTGGATCCATAGCGTTCGACCAATTCAAGATCCTCCGCGGCCCCGAAAGCATCCTGGGGACCCTGGATCATAGCCCAAACCTGAATAACCGCTATCTGCTTAAACTCACGGGTTCGAATATCTTCCAATCCAGCCATGTATTCTTCGGCATCGATTTCACCGTCTTCAAACCTGTCGATCAAATCGGTTAACGTTTCTTCTTTGGTTTCCAGCTTTTCCAGCATTTTAGCGACGATTTTCGGTTCCAGTTTTTTGAGTTTGTCCACATTCCATATAGTTGGAATCTGTTGAACTGATTTATCACGGACCTCCTCTTTTATTTTTTCCAGGCAATCCGGACATCGTTTCCCTGCATCATGCATGAATGTTCCGGAACAGGTGCATTCCACCAGTAGTTCTTCCAGAGCCAAAGCCAACGCCTCTCCATCCAGTCCCAAAGCATACTTCAAAGCAACACGTACCGGATTACCAATTTTCATGGGAATCCAGGTAGTGCACAGGGAACAATGAATCGGATAGACATTATAGCCTTCCTCGGGTTCAAAGACGGGTGTGTAGTCTTCCTTGCATAAGCTACATTGGGTTTCGGTAATTGTGTCTGCCATGGTCTAGCCCCACTTTTATTAAGGTTGGGTATGAAATTATGATGCGGAATATCCGGAAGGGATTTAAACTGACTACCCTACTAATCCGCGCAGGGCAAAAAAATAACCCATGGTCAGAAACCATGGGTTATTGGATTCTTTTACTTTTAAACTAACCGGCGTAAGCTTGTCCCAATTCGGCGGCCTGTCCGGCTTTTTCTCCAAGAAGGATTTCGCCGGTAGCTCCATTAACAGGGTACATGGTTATGGCTTCATGAGTGGAGCACACAACTTTGCAAAGGTCGCAACCTTTACAGCGGTCCGTAACCACAAAAGCTTTTTGTTTTTCCGGATCGAGCAAAATGCAATCAGATTCCGGACAATACATGATGCACAGGCGGCAACCTTTTTCTGCAACACATTTATCATCATCTACATATGCGACGTTGTACACTCGTTTCTCCTTTGATTCTAAATATTTATATCCATACGCCGGGAAATCAACAGAGACTAAACTGCGGCCATAACCAGATTGTTTTCTTCGGCCCATTTGCGTGCTCGGCCGTAGGACTCGACGATTGTTTCCATATTAGCTTTTAACAGCATTTCTTTCTTGGCATACTTCTTCTTGATTGCTTCATCCAATGAAGCGGTACCACCTGAAGCCACGTACTTCTTACCAAAACGCTCTTGCAAGGCGGCTTCCATTGATTCCAGGCCTAAAACGTTTGTAAGGCCGGCACAGGCACCAATCATGGCCATATTGGTGGAAAGCTCGGTTCCCCCAATTTCAAGCGCCATACCAGTTGCGTCACAGTGGTAAACCGTATTGTTGTTTGCTTCCAGACGCTGATGATCTTCTTCGGTCAGCAAATCAACGGTTGTGTTGATAATAATAACGCCATCTCTTTTAACTCCATCGTAGAAGGGGGCGGTATAACTTTTTTGCATAGTAATAACCTGGGGGTGAAAAATCATAATCACGTCAGGATAAACCAGTTCCCCACGGTCATAAATACGCTCGGGACCAATACGAACATAACTTTCAGCGGGAGCCATTCGTTTTTCCGCACCGAAAAAAGGATTGGAAATGGAATACAAGCCCTCACGATTCGCGGCCATGGCCAAGAGATGAGCGGCAGTTACCGCACCTTGTCCACCCAATCCCGATATTCGGATATTTAATCTATCTTTCATGGATTCTCCTTTTTTACTTTGCGGCGGCTGCAGCAGCTTTGGCCGCTTTCTTGGCGGCTTTGTCTTTTGCATCCTGTTCTTTCAAGAAAGCTTTCACATTGTCGGTCATGTATTCTTTAGCAACAAATCGTTGGCCGATAGCTTCTGCGTCTTTCATTTCATCCAAACCTTCCATGCTTTGCTTACCAATTTCCAAAATGCATGGGGTGTAAAGCTGAACATAGGTCGGTCCAAATTCACGGGCAACCAGAACAGCGTTTCGGATCACTTTTTCAACACGGTTGGGCTTACTAACCGTCAAACAAGCAACGTAATGACAACCGGATTCAAAAGCGATCTCAGGCAATCGGACTTTTTCAAACAATTTTCCTACAGGAGCCATTTTTGAAACGAATCCCTTCTGCATCAATCCGCTTTCTTGTCCACCTGTATTCGCATACAATTCGTTATCAAAACAAATGGTGGTGAACATTTCGCCACGGAACCAAGACTGCATAGTCATATCCAACCCGATATCAACCGTCGCGCCGTCACCGGCAAGAACCACCACGTCTTTAATTTTGTCGGGAAAACGTACCTTCAAAGCACGCTTCAAACCGGAAGCAATCGCATTCTGGTTTCCAAACAAGGAATGGATGTTCTGAATTGCAACGTGCGGGAAAACAAGACTGGTACAACCGGTGGATCCGACCATTACGGTATCTTCCGGATTGGGCAAACTGGCTAAAATGTACCGGAACGCAATGGACTCGGGACAGCCGGCGCACAAGGAATGCTGTTCGATCAACTCCTTGGAGCTACCGATATCTTTCCAACTCCGCTGGTTATTGCCGTAAGTCGCGCGGTCCACCATGTCCTGATATTCAGGTGGCATGAAGTCCCACATAGCTTCACTGATTTTGATTTTTTCTTTACTCATTATATATCCCCTTTAAGCAAGCCTTACCGGCCCCGCTTTTAAAATGATTAAATCGATTCTAAATCTAGAAAGGCGTATATTTGTTAATCAGACTTTTTCGCCAATCCAAGATGTTTTTTTATCTCCTCAACAATCACTTCGCTCGGCATAGTCATACCACCACAAACGTGCGGCCCTTCCATAACGCGCTCATTATTTGGAATAATGGATTTAATTTCGCGCGCCATCCAGCCGGTTACGTTAAATTCAGGAACAATAATATGCTTGGCATTCTTGGTCGCTTCAAGAACCTCTTCTTTCGGGAACGGACGCAGAGTTTTGATTTTAACCAACCCGACATCAATGCCTTCTTTACCGAGCAAGCGAATAGCCTCACGACCCTGAGAAACTGCTGTGCCCGAAGACACGAGCAAAATTTCACAATCCAGATTTTCAGTTTCGATCAATCCATCCAGAATTGCGTTGGCATGCTTGCGAGACCGATCTACAGCCGCATGCACCTCTTGTTGCCAGGACGCGTGGGTTGCGTAGTGAATGTAATTTGATTTCATGATGAAAGGATCTCTCATCATTCGAACCGGAGGACATTCCATATCCATACATGGAACTGGCGAACGATATGGATCATATGGTGGCAACACCATATGTTCTGGAGGCAAGTTAACCGTATCTTTGGTATGCGTCACAAAAAAGCCATCACAACAAACCGCGATCGGAACATGAACATCCGGTTGTTCAGCAACAATGATTCCCTTAAGGATAAAGTCAAAAAGATCCTGTGCAGACTCTGCATGCCAGACCATCATTCCCGTTTCGAGAAGATAATAGATTTCCAAAGTATCCGGCTGAATACTCAAAGGTGAATTGATACCTCGGCACGTTACCGTGATTTGAATCGGCAATCGGGAACCTGCCCACATCGGGAAGTTTTCCATAGCACGCATGGTACCAGGGCCTGCTGTCGTGGTCGAGGTTCGAGCCCCACCAAAAGAAGCACCGGCACATTGACCCATTACGGCAAATTCACTTTCGCCGCGGAAATATTCACCCAAATAACCCTCAGCAAACAATTCGCCCACCAATGCGGCCGCTTCAGATTGCGGGGTGATCGGATAAGCCACGAAACAATCCAGGCTGGCTCTCTTAAGAGCGTCCCGGATCACCTCACTACCCGTCACAAAAGAGGGTTTGGTTTCCGCTTCGAAAAAAATTTCATGGGGATCGGTATAAACCTGGTCTTTATGGTATCTACTGGTTTCCCCAATTTTCAGGTGTTTGGATCCCAGAATCCTTCTATTTTCAAAATCAACTTTTTTGTTCATGAGATGACTCCCCATTCTCACACCGTAGATTGGTTAAGCCTACGGAAACTATATTTAAAAGATATTAAAAAATATAAAAAGTGTTTATATAATCAGCTGAAAAAAGCCTGGAAGCTTCACTTTAAACTATTCGTAACTAGGCTTATAACTTACAGTATAATTATTCCTGAATTGCTTGAATTCATCGCCTTGACTTTTCACACCTTCTTTTTTCAAGCGCAAAACAGTCTCGGTTAACTTATCAATCTTGGCGACCGAAGCATCCCTGAAAGAGAGACACGCATCTTCATGGCCCGCTTGCGCGCACATCGCCATCGTATAACAGGAAGTCCCGCCACGAATAATTTTCAACGCCAAATTTGCCTGATGGCAATGGACACCGATAAAAATGCAGGCATCAATTTTGTTATGCCAGATCGTTAAATTCGGGTGATTCGGATTAATTTCTACTTCCGGAATGATCTTGGGATACTTGGGACGATAATCCGCCATAGGAATGATTCGTGCCGGAATCGCCTCAGCCAGCCTCTTGATTGCCTTGGCCTTTTCCGCCGCATTGTCATTCCAGTGCCAAAGCACGAGTGGACCGGGAAAAAGTGTTGGTACTTTAGCTTCTAAAAACTTTCGGGCGGCAAGTTCATATGCTTCATCCTCGGGGACAATTCGACCTTCAATGTGACCTTCCCCCGGATCGGGTAATACAATCCCCATACTTGATGCTGAAGGGGGTAAAAAAGCCTCCGGTCCAGGCTTGACCTGATATCCACTCATTCGCTCTAATCCTTAATTTAACAGGTTATTATAAATTTTGGGTTGATGTTAAAATATAATCTACAAACACAATCATTGTCAAATATTTAAAATGGACATTACATAGTATAGCGAGCCAAAAGGCCCCATTAAAGAACAAAACATGGAACCATTAGCAAAACTTGCAAGATAAAACGAGAAAATAAAAATTCTAAGGAACATTTAAAACCTTAGACTCGCTCAGAATTATTTGCAAAGGGCAAAATCCTTTGTAATATCTACCTTTTTCCCGCTCCAGCCACTTGCAAATTTAAAATTCCGGAAAATTCAAACCTTCCAGCAATCCCCTAATAAACATTATAAATACAGCGACTTTCGCATCAATATGGTAGATCACTATACATTAAACAAAAAATACTTGTCAATTTTCGTTATCGGGGACTTTTGCAGATTGCATCAAACTGTTTTTCAACTCCTGCAAAGCCTGCAAGTGTTTTTTTTCTTCTACCACCAAATGCAGGAAAATAGCTCGAACATCGATTTTCTTTTCCCCTTGTAGGAGGCCGGACAATAAATCTATGGATCTTTGCTCGGAAGAAATCCCAAAATCCAGGGCCTCCAGGTCATCCTTCATTTCACTGAAGTCCCCGGAAGTCTCTTTTAACGATGGAAACACTTTTCCTTTCAGGTTTTTGGATATGAACACATCCACCTGATTCTTGCCACTGGATTTTCTTGAGAGGACCGGCTGTAAGTGCCGAGCTTTTTCCTGAAGGGTCTGTATATGTTGCTTTTCTTCCTCAGCCAACCGTAAGAATGTGCTCTTGACCTTCGGATTCTTAATGTGCTTGGCGGCCTTTTCGTAAAACCCCAGCCCTTCCTTTTCAATCCATAAACTTACCTTGATCGCATCAATGCACTGAAAATTTATTGAGTCTAAATCAATTTTATCGTTAGATTGAGTCATCTATCCCCTTTTCATTATCCAAAAAAAGATAAGAAATTACCAAGTTAACGGTTTATCCTACCCACACTTGGCAAAGACCTTCAACTCGTCCCTAACCCAATAATGCAGTGGGAAGCCTTTGTGAAAATAATAATTTTCTTTTTCAATGTTAGATTCTATTTTCCACAAAAAGACTTTAAATTTTGCCCTACCTTATCATTAATCCAGGCGTATCGAAACGAAATTTCCCATTTCATCATCCGATACGAACCAGCTTTTTATAAAAGCAACCCACTCTCGGAATACAAATTGGCGCTCTTTACATCAGAATGCAAAATCAAGAGCCTGGACAGGGTAATTATCATAACCTTTAAGCCTTACCATTGAAAATCAAACTATCTAATTTCAAATCAAACCCTGGTACAGGTATGTATTTTCGGCAAAATGCAATTCCCTGAAAAAAAATTCAGACCAGACGTCATTTTTTCATCATAACTTATTGATTTATTTGAGATCTCACGATATTATTCCAAAGCATCGGTTATGCCGACGGGTTCCTTTAAAAAACGGTGTTTATAAGAATGAAAAAAGTCCAGATTTATACCGATGGGGGTTGCCGTGGCAATCCTGGCATTGGCGGGTATGGCTGTATTCTCAAATTCAATGGCACCGTTAAGGAACTTAAAGGAGGCGCTAAACAAACGACGAATAATATTATGGAACTGACTGCCGCCATAGTCGGCCTTAACACCTTAAAGGAACCTTGCGAAGTCGAACTGGTCACCGATTCCCAATACCTGGTCAAGGGAATGACGGAATGGTTGCCAGGATGGATTCGCAAGGGATGGCAAACCGCCAGCAAACAACCGGTAAAAAATAAAGACCTGTGGCAAGAGCTTGACAGGCTCAGCAAAATCCACAAAATTTCCTGGACTTGGGTCCGCGGCCATTCGGGCCACCCCGAAAACGAACGTTGCGACGCCTTAGCCAATCAGGCTATGGATTCCCTTTTCTAATCTCCTGAATACACCATCCTCTATGATTCAAAAACTCTTCTCCCCATTTGATAAAATTTACAATAAACACCTTATCAGTTTGTCGATTTTCTTCATCACTTGTTTATTCCTCTTAGGACTTGCCACCTCTGCCTTCAGCGCGACCATTAAGACCGCCAGCGAAAACCTTAAGTCACGCGACCACTTTTCAAAATTCCTCGAAAACCTGAATTTGAAATACGACTGGTTTCACCCGGACCTCATCATTCCAAAAGATCAGAACCCCATTCCTTCCAGGCATTATGGCAACCTGAAATCGAAACTGCAGAATCCGCGCGACTTGCCGTCCCTGTTTGTCGACGACCTGGATAAAAACTCCATCATCAAGGCCATAAACAATCAACTGAAAGTCATGAAGAACCGGGACCGCGATCTACCGGTCAAACTGGGCACTTTCAGGATCACCTACGGTCGGCTGGTCCACACCCTGACTGCATTTCGCGATTTGATCAAACAGGATTTGACTCAGGAAGAATTTGATAGAAGGCTGAGGGAAGAGTTTATTTTTTATCAGGCAGGATCAGGACGCAAAAATCAAGCACTGTTCACCGGGTATTACGCTCCCGTGATTAAAGCCAGCCGACACAAAACGAGGAACTACCGCTATCCGGTGTACTATCAACCCGAGAACCTTTTGAAAGTCACCCTCGTCGATCACAACCCCTATGGACTGAACAAAAACCGGCGCTACCATTCATTTTACAAAGCGCGCAACCTGACACGGGAAGAAATCGACGGTCAGTTGGCACTCGCTCATAGAAACCTGGAAATCGCCTGGCTTAAGGACGAACTTGACCGCTACTTTTTGCACATTCAGGGGTCAGGCATTTTAAGCTATCAAAACGGAACCACTGAGAGCATCCTGTACATGGGATCGAACGGGTATCCCTACTACAGCGTCGGCAAACGCATGATCCGCGACGGAGTATTGCATCCGCACCAGGGTTCGATGCAGGGCATCAAACAATATTTCCGCGACCACCCTGAAGACATCCCCAAGTACCTGTATAAAAACAAGCGCTACATCTTCTTCAAACTGGCCAACCAGAGACCCAGAGGATCCGGACGCGGCGAACTGGTAGCCCACCGGTCCATAGCTTCGGACAAACGGTGGTTTCCCGCAGGCGGATTGGCCTTCATCTCCGGCAAAAAACCGGTATTGGACGATGATAACAAAATCGCAGGCTGGAAACCCTTTTCCCGCTTCGTCGTCGATCAGGACACAGGAAGCGCCATCAAAGGCCACGGCAGAGCCGACCTGTATTTCGGAATCGGCGACCGCGCCGGTGCCGCCGCAGGCCGCTTCATGATGCGCGGCAAAGCATTTTACTTACTAAAAAAATAGGTCTTACATTTCCAAAATACCCGTCAAGCTTAAGTAATTTTTTGATGGATAAAAGTGGGATGTCTGCCCAATCCTGTCTACATAGCATTTTGCTATAGTTTTAAATCGGTTAACTGGCCATTATTAATTCAGCATCCAAATACACTACATCCTGCAGAGCCTTGGAGTTTATGGTAACACCATTCCATTGGAATTCCTCAATGTGATAGTCCTTATCCAAAATTCAATACTCGTGGGCGAGCATAATGGTCAAAACGCGTTTGGTTAGCTCGGGATCGGCAGGGTCTTCAGTTGCCATATTTCACATTCTTATCGTAGTAATCAATTTTCCAAAGGACGTTATTACCGTTGTGATCAAATGATCAGCAATCACGTACTCCATAGGGGTCGTTGTCTTCGTTAAAGATATCAAACAAGCGTACCTTTTGAAAAATTTCGGTTTGATCTTCCTCGGGTAAAGCGGCAACGCCTTGGGTAGATACCACAAACTCTCCCTGACCGGTTCGCCGGAATTCATCATTCAATTTTGCAATACGCTCCGCTTCGGACATGGAACTATCTCCTGTTTTTCAAAGAGGAGACAGTAGTGGAAATTTTTATAAAAGAAAAGAAGGTACGTGTTTCCCCGACAGGCCACATTCTACGCCGCTACCATCACGCCCCGCGTGCGCGGCTCCGCGTTCCTTTGGAACCCATATCTGGAAAGAGGCACCTTGCAGTGTATTTTTACATGAAACGGGCTGTAAGAAGAAAAGACTAAAACTTGCCAAAAGCCATCCTTTAGAGGTAATATTGTAGTATGTTTTGATGTTTAGGAGATATGGCCATGGGAATTATAAAAACAACACTCAGCCTCACCGAACTCGACCGTGATTGGATAAGCAAAGTAATTGCCAGCGGCGAATATGTGAGCAACAGCGAGTATGTGCGAGATTTAATCCGCAAGGATAAAGAAAAGCGTACTGAAACCCCTGAAGAAATTGAAGCCATCCGCGCAAAATTGATTAAGGCGGAAAAAAGCGGTTTCACAAAAAAAAAACGTGACGAGATTTTAGCCGACATCAAGGAAAGAGCGCGGCAAGATGGGATCTTATAGAATAACGGATGAAGCGGCAGTTGATTTAGATAGAATTTGGCGGCGAGGTTTCCAAGAGCATGTCGAAAGGCAAGCCGACAAATATTACCAGGCGTTTTTTGACCGCTTTGAAATGATCGCCGATCCACCAAAAATGTTTCCAGCAGTAGATTATATTCATGAGGGCTACAGAAAAAGCGTTTGCGGTGTGGATACAATTTATTATCGCATTGTTGACGATACTGTTGAGATCATGGCCATCCTGGGTCGTCAAGACCGGGATGAATGGCTTTAAGGCCCAATGACCGAATTCCTTAACCCGGTTTTCCGTTCCGTTGTGTAACCCTTCCCCAAGTTTTTCTCCACAAAACCACCAAATGGTGGGGACCCAAGTCAAGTAATTGAGCCAAAATGTGCTCCCCATTCGCTTGCTAAATTCTTGCCCATGTTTTTTAACTGAGTAACCTCCCTAGACGTCAAAGGTTTGAAGTCTCTTACCCATTGAATATTCTGATTTAATTCCGCTGATGTAGCCATGCCGATTACCGCTGAAGATACGCCAGGTTGGCTCAGGGCATACCTAAGGGAAATATTAAGATTTTGTTTAGGCATATGACTATTACTAAGTTTACCTTTCTGATTCTTTTGCTGACCTCCATAAACTTTCATGGCAATTAAGCCAATGCGGGATTTATTCGCCAATGGCCAGACATCATTCTCGAAATTATAAGTGTGTTGGTCCACAAAATTAACGACATTGAGCAGAACGTCCACATTAAAGTTTTTTATTCCTTTGACAAATCGGTTCGGTCGGTTGTGTCCAGATAATCCAAAGAATCTCGTTAGGCCATTCGCCTTGGCCTTCATCAGAGCAGCGTAACAACCACGTCGGCTGAATACCATCTGAGGGTCCATTTTGTCGTTCCCCAAATTGTGAACGAATACCAAATCTGCATAATCGGTTTGCAATTCCTTGAGGTTTTTTTCAAGGAGCCTTAAAGCTTTATCACCATTTGGTTCAAAACATTTGGTGACTAGAAAAATTTCTTTCCGACGCTCCTTTAGTAAATAGCCCAATTGCTTTTGAGCATTTCCATAACCGGTAAAATCAGGGGCAGTATCAAAATATGTTACTCCCTTATTTAAGGCTTCCTCGTATAGTTTAATAGCCTGTCGCAAACCCAGTCTATTTCCCGCTGGAGCAGTGCCAAACCCCAGGATAGAAATACGTTGACCTGTTTTGCCAAGCAATCTAGTGGGTATCATCATTTTCACCAAGAAGTTGTCAAAATATAATTATAATCACAAATTAAAGGAAAATGTTTGTTTTGTACCCCGCTTATTCCATACCCACTCTTTCCAACTGTAAATCCCCCCAAATTAGGTCCAGTGACTTTTAGAGTTTTCCTGATTTGAATTAGCCGTCAAGTACTCTCTGGGCGTGAGATCGCCGAGTGAGTCATGAGGCCTTTCTTCGTTGTATTCTCTGATCCATCTATTCGTTATTTCTCTAACCTCTGACAACCGCCTGAAGGCGTACATGTTCAGTATTTCTGTTCGATAAGTCCTGTTAAACCGATCAACATAGGAGTTCTGCGTGGGCTTGCCGGGCTTGATAAACTCAAGTTGCACGGCATGCTCATCTGCCCAATCGGCCAACGTTACTGAGATAAACTCCGGCCCATTATCCATCCGAATCTTTGCCGGGTAGCCGCGCCAGTCCACAATGCGCTCCAGTACCCGGACGACTCGCGCCGAAGGTAAACTCAGATCTATTTCTATTGCCAACGCTTCTCGGTTGTAGTCATCCACCACATTAAACGTTCTGAATCGCCTGCCACAAAACAGACTGTCGCTCATAAAATCGATCGACCAGCATTGATTCATATCACCAGCAACGACCAGCGGCTCGGGATAACGACTCGGCAACCGTTTCTTCCCTTTGCGCCGCAGGTTCAGTTTCAATGCGCAGTAAACGCGATACACGCGTTTATGGTTCCAGGGATGCCCTGCCCGCCTCAATTTCGTGAACACTTTGCTGAAACCATACGCTGGGTAACGCTCCACCACATCTTGCATCTCTGATATCACCACATCATCTTTGTTGATATCTTGATGGTAGTGATACACCGAACGACTCAGCCTGACGGCGTTGCAGGCCTTGCGGATGCTCAGCCCGTGTTCTTGTCTTGCATGATCGACCAGCTCGCGTTTCTCGGCTGGCCTCAGAGCTTTTTTTCGACAATATCTTTCAACGCCTCGTGCTGTAAACTCAAGTCCACATACATCCGCTTCAATCGTCGGTTTTCATCTTCAAGCTCTTTCAGCTTTTTGATATCCGAAGCCGTCATGCCGCCGTATTTTGATTTCCAGTTGTAGTACGTCGCATCCGATATCCCCTACTCCCGGCAAACATCCTTGACCGAACGACCCCCCTCAACTTCATTCAATACCTTGATGATCTGACTCTCTGTGTAACGACTCTTTTTCATCGGCGCTCTCCTTTGTTCAACTCATTATTATCCAGGAGAACTCTAATTGTAAGCGGTACTATTTTAGGGGAGGGTTACAGGTGTTTCATATATAAGTGGATGACCTTCGGCCAGCACTTTGGCGACGTTGAACTGCGTTCCTGTGACGGCGAGCTCGGGATGAAAACTGGATGATGCGCTATACTTTTGGTCGGTGAGCGTTGCATCGAGCCAACCTTTGAGCAGTTTACGATCGTCTTCCCATGCGTCCGCAATGCGGAGGAAGGAATCTAGCACTGACGTGTCTTTAGCCAAGCCAGGGGTAGCGGGAACCATTCTTTCTGGATGGCACGAGATATACGAAAACGCCATATAAGCCAGGCCTTCGATGATCATCCACCGATTTTCAGAATCCAGTGCCCAACCTAGGTGTATGGTTCCGTGCATGAGTGAACCAACACAGCTTGGCAGGAGTGTGGGCACATATTCTTCCGGCATGCGATTCAACCCCAGTTCCTTTTCTTTCTGATCAAAAAAATGGCAGTAGGACGTGAAACTGCAATGCTTCCCAAAATACTCCTGCCAGTTGTCTTGGGTGATGGTGTGCTCTTAGGGTCTCACAGGTTCCAAACCATAGCCATACGTTGTGCACTTTATGTAGTTGTCGTAATATTCCTGGATCCTTTGAAGCGATGCCCCAAGACGATTGAGGGCGATAACCGCATGCTTTACGTGGTTGGTTTAGAAGCCGTTGAATTCGATGTGGTAAGACTGATCGTTGAGCAGTGTCTCCATGACGTTCAATACCTCCTTTTTATCTGTGGACTCGGTGATCCCACCTCGCCCCATTTTGTTCAATGAGATGATCAACCAGTTTGGGAACGGCTCTGTGAGCGTTTTTGACGGATTGCGCATGGCGCTCGTCTCTGAACTCTTGGTATTCGATTGCAATAAGATGATCTTCGACGATGCCCAGATATTTCGAACAGGTCCGAATATGAGGATCAAGATGATTACTATGTTCCCGCACACCCCCCGGCTCAAAACCGAACTCACCACGGGAGGAGAGAACAACCAGGTGTTTCCCGGTCAAAATAGGTTCAAGCGGCTCATCGCCGCGCGCTAAATCAAATGTAAATGTTTTGTTGACACGGACAACTTGGTCAATCCACGCTTTCAGCGCGGCCGGCATCCCGTAGTTATACATGGGTACCCCAAGCAAGATGATATCTGCAGCTTCAACTTCGTCGATGAGAGTGTCAGAAAGTTGCAGCGTGGCCTGCTGGGCTTTGGTTCTTTCTTCTTCAGGTGTAAAGGCCGCGGCGATCCATTCTTCACTGACCGCAGGGGGCGGGTTAAGGCCTATATCACGCTGAACGATCTCATCGGAAGGGCGCTGTTTCAACCATTCATCTATAAAGCGCCTGGAGAGCTCGCGAGTCAGGGAACGTTCTTTCCGTGCGCTGACATCGATACAAAGAATAGTTATCATGTTACTCACTCCTTAATGGTTGGGAACGTACTTATTTAGTTTGCGTTATTATCAATTCCTGCCCGCCCCATGGTTGTTAGTTTTTTGAATCCTGGGGAAGGGTAAAATAAAATGTGCATCCTTTTCCGGGTTCGCCAAGTGAACCTTAAATCCTGAGTCCATCAAGCCGTCCACCAGCCAGTACCAGTTGTAGGTCGACTCAACGACCAGACCTTGTAGATCAGAACGAAAGGGTAAAAGGCAGGATACTATTTCGAGAATATTATTTTTATGTTTCTTCTCGTAAACCACTTGATCCTGCTTATTCAAAACAACGATCACACTATTATTGGAATGAAGATCTATTCCGCCGTATAATTTCATCAAGGCCTCCTCTTTCGGGTTGTTCATTGCGTTATGTCAAACACAAGGTACAACTTGTTAGAGGAGCCCCCTAGAGGATTATCAAATCTTTAAATGACTATATTTCCAGTCAAGTTTGATTTTTAATTGAAAAAATTTTTCTCAAGGAAAGCAGAAGATTTCTTTCCCACCCTTTTGAAAAGGAGTATGTCGACGCGGCGAACTGGTAGCCCACCGGTCCATAGCTTCGGACAAACGGTGGTTTCCCGCAGGCGGATTGGCCTTCATCTCCGGCAAAAAACCGGTATTGGACGATGACAACAAAATCGCAGGCTGGAAACCCTTTTCCCGCTTCGTCGTCGATCAGGACACCGGAAGTGCCATCAAAGGCCACGGCAGAGCCTACCTGTATTTCGAAATCGGCGATCGCGCCCGCGCCGCCGCAGGCCGCTTCATAATGCGCGGCAAAGCGTTTTGCTTACTGAAAATACAGGTCTTATATTTCCCAAATACCCTTCAAACTTAAGAAATTTTTTGATGGATAAAAGTGGGATGTCAGCTCAATCCTGCCAACATAACCCGGCTTATCAATGTGATCAATGGGAATATTAGGGGGAAATCATTAAGGTCGTTTAAATTGGTCAAAGAACTTTTTGATGACTCTAAATTGTGGGCCTTCGGCCTCATTTAACCCGGTTATCTAAATTGACCGGATCCCACGGGCAATTTTTAAATTCATTATCAATTTCAATTAAATTTTGTCTCAATTCAGGTCTGAAAGTCCTAAATTTGGACTTTCCATTTTTGAAAATCCCAAATCTCTTGAAAAATAAATTTCCAGCAAGCTCCTCGCCTTCCCAATTCCCCTTTTAAAACCATAGGGTTATAAAGACTTTCGAGCGACTGGTCAAAATGGCACACAAAATGCACCCGTAATTGTAAACCAGTCAATATCAACTCCTTAAAAGGTAAAGGAGGCTCGTTATGTTTTATGAAGTCCGTGTATTCGATCCGTCTGGAAACCTGAAAAAGAAGATTCCAAGTGATTATTTGACCAAACAGTTTTGGGAAAAATTTTATCAAAATGAAAATGAAAAAAGTTTTGGAAGCGTTTTATCAACCAAAATTCCAAGCTGGGTTAAGGAGAAGTTGGACCTGGAGTTTCCAGATGTAGGTAGGCCGGAGTTATCTTGATGAAAATCTACGTGTTAAATAATTGGGGGTTTTGAGTGTGGAGGCCTGGAAATCATTTGCTTTCCATGGTCCACACTCCATCCCAATTTTCTTCCGGGGGATTATCCTGAAGAAACTGGCACCTTAGGGAATACATTTTTGAAGCCTTGTCGTTGCCATTTATGACCAGGACTTGCTCAAATCTGCCTTTTCCATCCATCCATTTTCTCTGCCGGTAGAAATTCACCCCTTCTTTAAACAGGTCCAGACATTCTTTAAGGTTAGGGTAACTGGTCTCGTCATGATAGTCGAGAACTTCGTAAATGCCGACCGGTTTGTTTTTTCCTTTTACCCGTATGGAATCGATTTCCCGGCACCGATACTCACCTTTCAGTTTTCGATACGTATTTTCGCTGATCAAAATGTTAGTGTTGAAATACTTGTTCACCCCTTCCAACCGCGAAGCCAGGTTCACCCCATCGCCAATACATGTGTAATCCATTCTTTTGATGGACCCAATGTTTCCCGCGAGCACTTCATCGGTGTTGATACCGATACCGATATCGATAGGATCAAGTTTATCCTGAATCCGTCGGGCATTGAACTCCTTAAGCGCTTGCATCATCCCAATAGAGGCCTTGACCGCGTTGTCCGTATCCTTGGGACCACTGAACGGGGCGCCGAAAACGGCCAGTATGGCATCGCCAATGTATTTGTCCAGAATACCGCTGTATTCAAAAATGATCTCAACCATGAGGGTGAAGTATTCATTGAGCATCACCACCGTTTCATTCGCACCCAAGCGTTCGGAGATGCTGGTAAAACCGCGAATATCGGAGAATAATACGGAAGCTTCCTGAATCTGCCCGCCCAGGATGGCTTCGCCGCTTTCCAGCAGTTTTTCGGCCACCTCTTTGGTCATGTAACGCGCCAGGGTACCTCGCACCCTTTTTTCTGCCGTGATGTCCTCCAGCATCAGCATGGTGCCAATCAATTCCCTTTTGGAATTATTCAGGGGCACCACCGCAAGATTCACAGGAACGACGTCATTGTTGCCCACCACCAGTTCCGTATCCATGGCCAAAGCCTGGTTATGAGTTTCAAGAACACTTTTCACATACATCAGGATCCAGGAATTTTTGCCTTCAAAAAAATCCTCCGCATTTTGATTGATGATTTTATCGGTCCGTGTTTTAAATATGCGGGAAGCGGCGTAATTGCATTTGGCAATATGGTTTTTGGAATCCAGAGTGATGACTCCATTGGTCATACTTTCCAGAATGCTTTCGTTATAGTTTTTGATGTTGACCACTTCGTCAAGGAGTTGTTCCGTTTGCTCCTTGAATTTCAAATTGGATACGGCAATGGCCGCCTGCGAGGCAAGGGATTTGATCAGGTTCTCATTCGAATAGGAAAAGGGAACCACCTCGTCGGTGTTGGGGTCCTTGGCATTCAATAATTGAAGCACGCCCACCACTTCCATCTCGCGATTGATCATAGGCACCACCAACATGGATTTCGACCGGTACCCCGAAGTTTCGTCGAACTTTTTGGGACCGGTAAAATCGAACAGCTCCGATTCGTAAACGTCCGGAATGTTGACCGTAGTCTTGTTGATGACCACGAAACCGGAAACATTAGATTCGGCGATTTTGACTTTAGGAAAATGGACCTCTTCTCCGGCCTTGCCACCCATATGAATGTTCAAGGTTTCATTTTGCACAATTTTGAAAACAAGATGATCGCCTTCCACCAGATACAAGGTGCCTGCATCCGCATGGGTCAGGGTGCGACTGTTGGAGATAATGACATCCATCAAATTGGGAAAATCACGTTCGGCGGTAATGGCCATGCCAATCTGGGTCATGGTGTCGACTATATCCTTCAACTCCATGTTCTTGATCGTATTCTCCATGATCAATTTTCTGTTTTGATCGACGATGCGCTTTCTTTCCAGGGCTCTTTCTACCGTGATTCCCAGCGCGTTTTCCATGTTTTCATCTTTCAGGAGGTATTCGTTGGCTCCACGGTTTATCGCATCAATAGCTACGGACACTTCATTGTTGCCGGAGAGGACGACCACAGGCACTTCAGAGTTTGTGGTTTCACGGATTTTTTTGATTAATTCCAGCCCGTTCATCAGGGGCATATTGAGGTCGGTCACTACCAGGCTGATTTGGGGGTTGACCTTGAATTTTTCGAAACCTTGTTGGCCATTTTCAGCGGTTTCTACCAGAAAGTTTTGGGCGAGAAGGATTTGGGAGATCATATCCCGGATCAAGGGATCGTCGTCGACCAAAAGGATGTGGATGGATTCCATTTCAGTGAGTCGCCAGTAAATTTTGCGGGTCCAGCAAGGGTCTCATCCTGAAGGAGCCTGCAGTTTTTATTCGATTAAGGGATGTCAAGTCATTTGGTTTCTGTTCCGAAACTGGAAAGTAAACAGACATCTTATTCGATAAGACTCTGAATGGTATCCAACAGATTAGACTGATCAAAGCTTCCTTTGATGATATAAGCATCCGCTCCCACTTGCATCCCCCTTCGTTTATCTTCTTCTTTTTCCCTGGAGCTTACAATGATAATAGGGGTGTGCTCATATTGGGTCTCGTTGCGAAGGTTTTCCGTGAGGCTGAATCCGTCCATTCGGGGCATCTCGATATCGGTGATGATCATATCGTAAATCCGTGCCTTTGCTTTCTCAAGACCCTCTATTCCATCGGACGCCACATCCACCTGGTAGCCATATGATTCCAGAATATTCTTTTCGATCTCACGAGTACTCAGTGAATCGTCCACTACCAGAATGCGGGCGGACTGCTGTTCAACCTCTTTCACTTCGGCTTCTTTTTTGGTTCCCTGTATTTCCTTGGCTAAAGAAAATAATTTGGGGACATGCAGAACCAGGACGATTTCGTTCTTTCCGGAAAGCGTTACGCCAGACACCATTTCGTTATTTTTCATATGGGTGGGCAAGGATTTGATCTCCATATCCTCTTCACTGATGATGGAATCGACGATCAACCCCAAACTTTCATTACCCATAGAAACCATTACGATCAGAATCTCATCGGATTCTGTCTTGTCAGTAACCGGCACTTTCAGGAGTTCGTCCAGGTTACCCAGCGGAATGATCTGGTCGCGTAAGGAAATGGCCCGTTTGTTGACCACTTCAATGATTTCTGATTTTTGAATCCGGACAATTTCATTGACCATATTCAATGGAATCGCAAATTTAAAACCGGACACAGTCACCAGTAAAATGCGCATGACTGCCAGGGTCAGTGGCAAGCGGATGAAAAACTGGGTACCCGTGCCTTCTTCTGTCACCACCTGAATGGCGCCTTTCAATTGCATCACAATATTGTCCCGAACCACGTCCATACCCACCCCTCTGCCGGAGACATCTGTGATGATCGCACTGGTACTGAATCCGGGTTTGAAGATCAGGTTGATGATCTCCGATTGCGGCATGCGGTTGAGAGTTTCCTCATCATAGATTTTTTTCTTGAGCGCTTTCTCCTTGATCTTTTCCACAGGGATCCCGGCCCCATCGTCTTTCAGTTGAATGAGTACACTACCTCCCTCATAACCGGCTGTCAGGCGAAGAGTTCCCATTTCGGGTTTGCCTTTTTGAACGCGTTCCTCAGGTGACTCAATACCGTGGTCGATGCTGTTCCGGATCATGTGCAGTAAGGGATCACCAATTTTTTCGATGATCTTTTTATCAAGTTCCGTCTCCGCCCCCTCCACAAGGAATTTGACCCGCTTGTTGCAAGAGGCCGCCAGATCCCGCACCAGGCGGGGAAAGGCATCCAGTGCCATGGACAGTGGAAGCATTCGCATTTTAAGAACTTTTTCACGAAGCTCGTCGGTCAGCAGAGTTTGAAAATTGAGAACGTCTTTCGAATTTGCAGACAATTGGCGAATGTGGTTGTGCATGGATCGCGCGTAATCCATCACTTCACCTGCGGTTCCATTGCCATTTTCTCCAAGGATTTCCTCTACTTTCTCAGCCACTTCCAGGTACTTCTTGGAGATCCTTCCCAACTCGTCGATATCCACCAGGTTCTGCTTCATGCGGATATGGTTGGAGACAATTTCCCCCATCAACTTTACCGTTTCATCCAGCTTGTCGGTACTGATACGAACCGTTTCCGTAGGTTTAGGTTTGGAGGGAGTCGGTCCCGCAGGTTGCTTTGCCACGGCTTCTTTCGGCGGAAAAGTCAGCGTGGGCACATCTTCAGATTCATCGTCTTTTTCCTCCTCCTCAGGTTCTTCAACCGGTTCAGTTTTAGACTCCGGTTCACTTTCAACCTGGGCCGGTTTCGGTGCCAGGGGCACAAACTCCTTACCCTGTGATGCCAGTCCCAAGGCTTCACAAATTTCGGTAATGTCGGTTTCGATTGCGCTTCCTTCCTGAACTCTTTCAACAAAGTCCGCAATCATATCCACCGCACGAAAAATGATATCGAACAATTTGTTGCTTTGTTTCAGCTTGCTTTCACGCAATCCGTCCAGAGTGTCTTCCAGTTTGTGGGAGACCTCGTTGATCTCCTTCAGGTTCAAAATTTTGGAGGAACCTTTAATGGTATGGGCAGAACGAAAAATCTGGTTCAGGGTATCCATATCTCCCGGATTCGATTCCAGATGGACCAGTCCGTCATTCAGTTTGCCAATATGTTCGCGCGCTTCTTCACAAAAGCGGTTGACGAATTTGGATTTATTGATTCCCGACGGCTCCGTTTGAATTTTCGGTTTGGGTTCCTGTGGTGGCGGTGGAGGAGGTGGAGGTGGCGGCGTTGCTTTGGCAGGAGCGTCTTTTCCAGAACCCCCTTTGGAAGCTTTTTCCAGTGCAGAACAAATTTCCGAAACATCGGCGGAAACCGTTTCTCCAGCTTGCACTTTGTTGACAAAATCCGAGACCATATCCACCGCTTTGAACAGAAGGTCAAACAATTCTGCCGTTTGCTGAATTCGCTGGTCTCTTAAGGCATCCAGTGAATCTTCCAGGTTGTGAGAGACCTCATTGATCTCTTTCAGGTTCAGAATTTTGGAGGAGCCTTTAATAGTATGTGCCGAGCGGAAGATCTGGTTCAGGGTGTCCGTATCTCCGGGGTTCGATTCAAGATGAACCAAGCCATCGTTCAGTTTGGAGATATGCTCCTGCGCTTCTTCTGCAAACCGCGCAATGAATTTTGATTTATCAAAGGCCACATTTCCCTCGCTTTAACCGATCCGGTTTTTGAGTTTTTCCAGAGAATGCTGGCAAAGGTTGCTGACTTGATCCACTGAAAAAGATAATGGAAACACCGTCAGGCCGCTATTGGACAGGCCGCCCATTTCCAACAGTTTTAGTGCTTTCTGATATTTTTTTCGCGATTCCCCACTTTCGCCCAGGCCATTGTAAATTTCCGCCAGATAAAAGTTTGCCAGCCAATTGCTCGCGTCCAGATACAAGGCGCTTTTGAACCGCTTCAGAGCTTCCCTGGTATCGCCTTCCATTTTGGCCAGAATACCCAACAACAAATAAGCTTCCAGATTCCATTCATCCATTTCCAGGACTTTTTCACAGCATTGTCGGGAATCTTCAATACGGCTCTGGTTCATCAGGATTCCCGCCTTCAGGGCATATCCCCCTTTATGCGAATCATCGAGTTTCAATAATTCCTGAATGAGAGTCATGGCTTTGATGTGATTTTTCTTTTTGACCCAACCCAAAGCCTCCTCATACAACTCATCAGGACTCTTTTTCTTCAGTTTCAAACTGGACGAAGGACGCGACAAGGGGACCGGCGGACTGGCCACTTTGCCAGACGCTACATTGGGACGCGCCACACCCTGGCCGAACAATTGCCTGTTCGTACTTGCAGGGGATTTTGAGATTTCCACTTTTTTGGGCTGAACACCCAGAGAGTCTTCGCCCTTGGCAAAAAAATAGACGCCATTGAGATCGCGCAATTTCAACAGACCGAAATCATGAGGGTTGGTTTCAGTCGAACTGGTGAACAAATATCCGCCCTGGGTCAACAAGGATGCCAGGTTACGAAACACTTTTTTCTGCGTTTCTTCCTCAAAGTAGATAGAAATATTACGATAAAAAATCACATCAATCTGATGCAGGGTTGTGCAAAGCGTTTCTGATCCAAGGTTTAGGTGATAAAAGTGAACTTTGTCTTTTATTTTATCCTTCACCTGGTAACGCTTGGGTCCGATTTGATTGAAAAATTTGCGTTGCGTGATTTCATCCACTCCGCGAAAGGAATGCAAACCATATCCCGCTAACCGCGCTGTCGCCAGGGCCTCCAGATCGATATCAAAGGCAACCACTTCCACATCATCCAGGACATCCTCGCCAAAATTTTTTACCAGGGAAATCAGAATAGAATATGGCTCCTCTCCCGTGGAGCAACCCGCGCTTAAAATCCTGACTTTTTTTTCTTCATCCTTTTTGCGTTCGAGAAGGCCGGGAAACAGGAAGTTGTTTAATATACGGAAATGCTGGGGTTCTCGAAGGAAATAGGACTCGTTTACTGTAATGAGATTGATGAGATGGTGGATCTCATCATCGTTTTTTCTCAGGGAGTGGTAATATTGTGCCGGATGGGAAATGCAGGCTCGAAACATTCTTTCCCGAATGGCATCCGGGAGGAATTGGTTGGTATTGTCTTTGTAATTCAACCCGGTCCGTTCAAAAATCAGCCTTTTGAAGGGAAAAATATCCAGGGATTGAACATTTGAATTTTCTGTATTGGGATCCAACATGGGTTTCGGGCCATCCCATCCGCTTATTAAAGTTTGGCTATGAATTGTCCGATTTCCTTAAGGGACAGGACATGGTCCACACAACCGCTTTTGATCGCCATGTTGTTCATTCCAAAGATCACACTGGATTTTTCATCCTGTGCGATCGTGGTTCCCCCCTTGTTTTTAATTTCCTGCATACCTTTGACACCATCCTGCGCCATTCCGGAAAGGATCACTCCCACCGCACAACCTCCAAAAGAGTTGCCAACGGAGCTGAGCAAAACATCGCAACTTGGGCGGTAGGAATCGGTCGGTTGCCGGTCCACAAAAGACAGGTTGCCATCTTTTTCCACCTGCATATGGCGTTCCGAAGGGGACACATAAATTTTCCCAGGTTCCAGTTTTATACCCTGCAAGCCTTCTTCGACCTTGAGGGGAGACACCTGGTTCAACCAACCCACGAGTCCACTCAAAAAACCGTCTTCAATATGCTGGGCGATAACAATAGGATACTTATATTCCGGACTCAATTCGGGCAAAATGGTCGACAACGCTTTGGGTCCGCCAGTGGAACAGGCGATGGCAATGACCTTTCCAAATGCAGGAGCCATCTCCAGCGTGACATCGTCCACCTTGATGGGTTCTTCTTCCTCTTCTCCCGGTTTAACATGGCCTATGACTTTGACATTAGCCAGGAGCTTGATTTTTTCGATCAGTTTCGACGCCTTGTCGGGGTCGATGTCCCCTTTGGGAAATACATCCATAGCGCCACGGGCACAAGCATCGAAGGATATTTTAGAATCGTTGATACTGGAGATCACTAAAATCGGGATCGGGTATTCAGCCATAATATGGTCGATGGCCTCCAAACCATTCATCACCGGCATATTGATATCCATAGTGACGAAATCCGGTTTCAATTCCATAACTTTCTCGACACCTTCTTTCCCGTTCTCGGCTGTTCCCACCACTTCGATACCATCATCGGTGGACAACATTTCTTTTAAAACTTCCTGAACAAGAAAACTATCATCAACGATTAATACCCTGATACGCGACATCGGTGGACTCCCATTTTGGCCAGGGATTGATTCATGTCCCAAGCAATAATTGTTAAATAACCCCTAAAATAACGGCCTCATCAGCCTTGGGTGTTGATTTTGAATTTGTTCACCATGGCCCTCAGTTCATTCGACATATCCGAAAGCTTCGCTGTGACCGAAGAGGTTTGTGTGATCGCTGACGAGGACTGCTTGGTTCCGCTCACAATCTCTTTCAAAGCCGCAAGCACCTGATTGGTAGCGGTCTTCTGTTGTTGCGTCGACAAAGAAATCTGCGACGCGGCATCGGAGGCCGATTTGGCACCTGCCACCAGGCGTTCCAGTTCGCTAAAGGTCTGACCCGCCAGATCGGTACCTTCCTGAATCCGTTTGGAACCTTTTTCAGAATTGATCACCAGGCGATTGATCGCTTGCTGAATCTCATCGATCTTGCTTTGAATTTCTCCGGTCGATTCCATAACGTTATCAGCAAGACGCCGGATTTCTACAGCCACTACGCCGAACCGTTTACCCGCTTCACCGGCACTGGAAGCTTCAATGGCGGCGTTAAACGCGATCAGCTTGGTTTGATCGGCGATGTTATTGATAATCTCCATCACTTTTCCGATTTCATTGGACTTCTTGCCAAGATCCACAATTTCCTTAATGCTGGCGTCATTGTCTTCCGAAATTCCATCGATCTTTGCTTTCAGAGCATCAATGGCCTGCATTCCCCGTTCAGACTCATTCAAGGCGTTTTTGGAAATTTCAGCCACCGAGTTGGCATTTTCAGCGACCATGGTTGAAGAAGCCGCCAACTCTTCCACTGTGGAAGAGATTTCTGTGACCGAGGAGGATTGCTCCGAAGCCACATTGGCTTGATCCTGAACCGCAGACGAGATTTCCTTGGAAGAACGCGCCAGGGCATTCGCGGTTTGTGAAATCGCCGCCATGCTTTCGCTGAGTTTCTTGAAGAAAATCAGCAAGCCGTTACCCATCTGGCCGATGGCATCTTTACCCGTGACTGCAACTTTACGGGTCAAATCACCCTTGGCGGCGGCGCTTACCACCTGCAACATGTTGTCGACCTTTTTCTGCAAGTCCTGAGAATGGCGGTCACGCTCCAGGGCGAGTTCCTTGAATTTGGCATCGGCTTTATGTTTATCCTTCAATTCCTGCACCATTTTGCCAAAGGCATGCGCCAAATCGCCCTTCAATTCGTATTCCTTGTCCAGGTTGCCGGCCGCAATGTCTTCGGCCTGGTTCACGATATCGTTCATCGTATCCAGCATGGTGTTGTAGGTTTTGGATAACTCGCCAATCTCATCCCCGCTGGTCACGGTTAACTTATCCTGAACGAAGTTGCCTTTGCTCACCTCACCCAGTTTTTTAGAAATTCCACCAATGGGCTGGACCACAAAGGTTGCCAGATAGTAATAAGCAACTCCAACAATGATAATGGTCAAGATGATTGCAAATATGACAGAGACTTGAATACTCTGCTGGTTTTGTGCCGCATGATTCGTAAAAATTTCGACAAGGTCGTTACTGAAGGTCCGCAACTGATTCGAATTGACCAAAATCTTTTGCTGGGCTTTTCGGTAAGGCAGGGAGTTGACTTCGGACCCCATTAGATTATCTACGTTCCGTACCAATTCCTTGAATTTCTTATCCACCTGGTTTAATTTGTTTTGCGCCGCTTCGCCTGGCAGGGGTGCAACTGTCTTATGCATGGTCATGGCCAGGTTCAAGGGATATTCACCGCCATTTTTCATGGCGACGATGGTTTTGTTAAATACATTCCGAGATTGTTTGAATTCATCCATGCTGGCTTTTAATTCGGACCGGCCCAGACCCACATCGTCCGAATACAAAAGTTTAAAACTGCGGATACCCAGCATGTCACCTATTTTAAATTGCTTCCCCTTTAGGGCAATATGGCAGGCCACACAGGCATTTACCGTAGCGCGGTCTGCGGTATACAATCCCATGAACAATTTGCCATCTTCTTCATAGACTTTGGAAAACACTTTGTCGGGGGAGTTTTTAAGGAAACTGTAAGCATCCTTATCCAGACCGGTTTTTAACACTTTTTCCGGGTTGACGGGGTCTTCATTGATGATGTCGATTCCAAAAATATGGCCCTCACCAAATTTCGCATTCACCATTCGGGTAAAGGTTGCAGGGAACGGAACGGCAGGATGGGGTTCATTAGCCGGATCCATACTCACATCAATTTTAGATCGTTTAGCCGGTACGATGACGTCCCTGGTGTAAACCGCGCGCATTTTGGTGATATAACGGTTCAGGGAAACAACATTTTGCTCGATGGTTTTCTTCCGGCTTTTGGCCATAGCGGAACCCAAAGCGGATTTACCCATGGATTGACTGAGCATACGTAAACGGCCCAGCGCATTGGTAATATCGGCATCTTCTTTTGCTTTACCGAGAGAATGTATTATAAATAGACCCGCTCCCACAACCACGAGGATCAATACCAGAAAAATCCCGATGGTTTTTTGTTTGATTGAATAATTTTTCATCTCCCAATTTCTCCCGGTTGAATTGGTATACATAGGGAAACGCTCATTGTCCCTCATCCAATTATTTGAAAGGTTGCCGATGCCTTGGCCTTAGAGCGTCCAGCACCCAAACGCATCCTACAAAAGGCTACTACTTCAATCCTGCTCTTAAGATTCGCTGACTTCCTTCAGTGCTTCCTGTGTATCCCGTTCTGTCAACAACTTGTAAAAATCGATCATCAATACCGGCTCGTCATTCATAAAGGCCACGCCCCAGATCGCCTTGATTTTCCTCCTGTACTCAACGATTCTGGGCAGTAATGCGATCGACCGGGTCGGCAAATTAATAATATTTTCCGGCAAGCCGATCTGAATTCCCAATTCCTGGCCCTGAAAATCAATCAGCAAAACCCGGTGGGAAGTGTAGCTCACAGAGTCGGTTCCTACGGGCACCAGTTCATGAAAAGGAACCACATCTATTTGCAATTCTTCAGCCCGCGCGGGCTCGATCATTTCATCGATCTGCTCCATATCCGCCCCAAACCGGATGCCCATGACACTAAACACCAGAAGTTGAATTTCACTGATTTCGTTATCTGATTCTTCCATGCGGCATCCTTTTGGGTTTTCGCCTGATAACCCGCCTTAATCTTTATTCCTGAGTAATTTTTTCAAATAGTTTTCCCACATCCAGCAGAGTTACATTCCGGTCTTTGTAGCTGATTTCCCCAGCCACAAAAAAACTGACATTATCGTTCAGGGTAGAAATGGTATCCCGAATAGAACTTTCGGCAAGGTCCAGAACATCCACTACCGAATCCACCTGGATTCCGGACCGAATATTTTTTTTCTCCGCAATGATAATGCGGCTATCGTTATCAAAATCGTGCTTGCCCAGGCCCATGACAATATTGATATCGAGGACAGATTGAATATCACCGCGCACATTGACAATGCCAAGAATATAATCCGGTGAGCCGGGGACAAAATATATATTTAAAATAGGCAGAATTTCTTTGACATCATCCCCATAAAACGCGAAATAAGAATCCATTAAAGTGAAGATTACAAGCTTCACTTTCTTTTCTTCGACCTCGACGATTTTGTTCCCCTCCTGGTTTTTTTTTAGATCTTCCAGGATTTTATCGCTTTTCAATTTTCCATTTTCGTCGGTCACTGCACACCCCTTGGCAGGAAATGCCGGTTTGTATTTGATTTTACCCAGATTACGGGATCGTGAATTGAAAAGTTCCTTTCCATTCCGGGGTTACCCCAATGCGTTTTTGGCGCGCCCAAAAGTTCTGATTTTCTCTCCAAAGAAATTAAGCTTCAGGCCACTTTTTTGAGATGTCAAAATTCCTACTGAAATAGAAATATCAATACTTTAAAATAAATTTCGGGTTGGATGCAACGATAATTTTCGCGTCGGGAAGGAATTCCTAATTTGATGAAGTCGCCGCATAAGTCTACTTTTTGGGATTTTGTATAATTTTCCCTACGATTTTTTCTTAAAATTCACCTGAATTTATCTTTGGGGACAGGCTTTGGGGCATATTTTTCGCACTCAATCCTTACAGGGATATTCATTGGAAAACCTCGATCGGGCTTTCCTGGCAACTCGCTCAGGGCTGGCACCGCAAGACTCCCTTGACCGGTGGAAACTCTTGTTTTTTTTACCTTTCTCTTGACAACCTGCCAGTGATGTTCTAACTTGATATAATTATTTTTTAGGGTTAGGGTAGCGGACCCTTGCTATTGGCTGACCGGTTTGCAAAACCTTATTTTTAAAAAATTAACCGGAATTTTTTTCTGAAAATTTTCTTCCTGGCCAATATCCTATTCCTGTTTCACTGTATTGGCCGACCTGATTCTTTTAGCGGAAAGTACTTTTTGAATTTTTAAAAGGATCCCGCCCCTCCTAATTAAAATATTGTTTCCTCCGTCGCTTTAATGATTTGGAAATCTGCCCACACACTCCCTTTAATAGAGACTTGTAAATGAGGAATGTTGTCAAGGAACTTCATGTGACCGGAAATCAAAAGTTCCGCTTGGCCTTATTCCTGATATTCCTGTTACTTTTTTTTAGCGCTTGTGGCATTACTGTCCGAACTCAATCGCTTTTTGGGAAAAAAGTCCGTTTGAACGTGGAAATGACCGAATCCGCCAATCAGAATAACCCGGTTGCCGTCGATTACGTTCTGGTATATGACGAGGACCTGTTGAAAGAACTGGAAAAACTCCCTGCCCGCGAGTGGTTTGAACAAAAGGATCAATACAAACGAGATTATCCTGAAGACTCCGGATTCAACTCATGGAACTGGGAATGGGTGCCGGGACAAAAAATTGAGGAAAAAGCCTTGCCCCTTGAGGCCAGCGCTGAAGGGGGAATCATCTACGCCAATTATTTCTCAAAGGGTGACCACAGAGCACGGGTGGACCCGCATCAAAGCCTTAATATAACCTTATTAGAAGATAGTTTCGTCGTGGATCCGCAATGAACCTGAATTGCCTGCAATTCCCGAAACCTTTAAATTTTCGCCCTCCACGGAGGAGGTTTGGAGACAGGAAATGAGTTCTGCAAATGAAATTCCAGACGCCATTCAATGGCACGAGGGGATGTTGCTTTCCCCGCAACATTTCCAGGAACTGGTCCAGCGCCAGGATTCCTTATTGCATTATAACATCTGCACGATGTCTCCTTTTTACTGGGGAGTCCAGCATATGCAAATCGACCACGGACTCCTGGTTTCGGGTATTTTCCGTGTGATCGAAATGGAGGCAATCATGCCAGACGGCATGGTAGTTTCCTATGGGTTCCAGGGTGAAAATGCTTTGGAAGTGGACTTGACGCCGCATTCGGAAAGTATGAAACAAAGCCCGCAATTCATCCACCTGGTGCTACCGGCTAAAAAACCTGGCGAAGCTTCCTTTAAAGGCGATTTGCCGCGTTTTGATTCCATCGAAGGCAAAGGGGTTCTGGACGAAAACACCGGGGATAACGAACTGCTCATCCCCAGGCTGAGACCCCGCCTCAGCTTGCTGGTTACCGATAATCCGCCGCAAAAATACGTGAGCTTTCCGCTGGCCCAGGTTTCGTATTCCAACGAATCGTTCTCTCTGACTGATTACATTCCACCAACCCTCAGGGTGCCGGTGCAGTCTCCCATTGGTACCATGTGTTCGCAGGTGGCCAAACGTTTGCGCGAAAAGGCGGTTTTTTTATCCTATGAAGTTTTGGCACCATCGTCCACTTCGGGCATGCCGCTGGTGCTGGAAACAAAAACGCTCATTCAAACCATGGTCGCCGCTTTGCCCATGTTCGAAGCAGTGATCAGTACCGGTGTATCTCATCCTTACCATGTGTATTTGGCCTTGTGCTCTCTGGTTGGTAACCTGGCTTCGCTTGGAACCCTGGTGCCTCCGGTGCTGAATCCGTACAACCACAACGATATCCGTTCGTCATTCGAGCAGGCGCAACAATATGTTTTCCGCATGATCGACGAGGGTATCAGCGAAGCGTTCACCTCGATCCCCTTCTATTTTGAAAATGAAATGTACGGCACTCAATTCGATGCAACCTGGATGGATCGTCCCATCTATCTGGGCGTGCGCGGACAAGTGGGCATGACGGAAAAAGAGGTTATCGGTTGGATTGAAAAGAGCTGGATTGGGTCGGAATCGAAAATTCAATCCATGCGGGATAAAAGGATTCTGGGTCCCGAACGCAAACGCATCGAACGGGTGGAAGAACTGGTGCCTGCCCGCGGGGTGATCCTGTTTGCCCTTAAAATCGATCCGGAATACATCATTCCCAACGAAAAACTGAATGTGTACAACACCTCCAGCATCGGCGACCGTCCTACCGAAATCGTCATGTACGTGAAAAAGAAAGCAGACGTGTAGCCTCTCACCTTAAGGTTGGGGTCTCAGTAAGCTTTTTTCTGTTTGCTTTTCCTCCTGTCGCCGAGCTGTCACATCTTTAATAGTTCCCGAACCCCACCTTGTTTGTTTATCTAATTAGTAAAGGAAGAATTATGCCGACTCGATATATTTGCACCCAATGCGGACAAGAATACGATTCCCAAACCGAAGACGGCTTTTGCACCAATCAACCCGATTGTGAATACGGGTCGGGCTGGCTGAAAGAAATTACCGTGACGACGGAAATGCCACAAAGCCAGGAAACGGCAGTACCGGAACCAGAACAAACACCCGCCGAACCGCCGTCCATTGATTTCAAAAATGAGATCGGATTTTGTATCCTGATGATGGACGGATCGCTTTCAATGGGCGACGAAGCTTTTCCAAGCACGGATTATCCCGGCGACAAGTACAAACTGGTCGCCATGAACGCCGCAGGAGGTATCTGGTCGCTTAGGAATATGACGCATTCGGAATCGGCTTACATCGCCCTGTGCGTTTTTGCGGGGAGCTCGAAGCTGGTGTGGATCAAAAGCGTACGGGAGATTATAGAGGAGTTCAGAGACAAACCCGCCTTCGCAGACGAACTGGTCCGCATTCTGAAAGAGGAAACCCCTGAACAAAAATTGACCAACATTCGCGAAGCGCTGGAACTATCCTACGGTCTGTATAAAGATTATTTGTCCGGCGATTTGGCGGGATTTGGGGGACCCAGCGACTTTCAACCCATCATGCATTCTCTGGTGCGTACGGAAGAATCGGGAGAAGAAAGTTTCATTTCTGTACCCAACGGACGGGTGTTGATCTACACAGATGGCGAACACAACGTGACCTCCGCCGTGACCAATCCTTTTGAACGGGAAGATCAGTCAGTCGTGCTGTCCGCCTACATTGGCGAAGAGGATTCTTTTGGTATCCGGCAAATGAAAAAGATCGCCAACGTTTGCCCGAAGCATTCACCGGGACAGGGGTTTTTCCTGATCAACTCGCCTGAACGGATTCACACCTTGAAAGGTCTGTTTCGAATGGCTTCCGGCGCCTCCGGTTTTTGTCCCGCCTGCCTGACCAAGGAACAATCCACACCTGAGGAACCCTCACCGCAAGATAATGCGTTAAAAGAACCGAGTGAATCCACCGCAAAAATGGAGTGATTTTTACTGGCAGAGAACAGCTTAAATTTATTTGAGGAGCCTTCAGACGCCACAACCAAAATGTAGAACATTAAACCAAAAAATACGCTCCACAATCCAATTTGTGGTATAAAAATTCTCCACAAATTTTGGGTTAGTGGGACGGTGAAACCTCTTTAATATTTGACTTAAAAAAATTACGCGCCCACTCCTCCTTTTCCTGTTGTTTACCTGATAATTAAGCACTTTTTTATGATTCAAGGTCTTCTTTGAAATTAAAATCAAAAAAAGCCGGATTGATTGCCCTTGCGACAGTTTCTTTATTCCTACTCCTGTTCTATGTTTTAGCCAGACTGGATATAGTTCAATCTCATTATGCAAATTACGAGGAACTCGTTTCCGATCCTTTAATTTTTCAAAAAGGATGGATTCCTCAATGGATTCCGCAATCGGCGGTGGATATTTTTGAGGTTCATGACCTGGATACGAAGGATGCTTTTTTGTTTTTTAGCTTTTCTGAGGCCGACAACTTTTTTTCAAATTGCAAAAATGTTTCCAAAGAAAAAATTGGAAAACCGGGGCAAAGTTCCAGTCATCTTTTTTCTCGTGCGATCGCTTTCACTATGGATGAAATTAATAAAAACGATGCAATAAATTTTTATCGTTGTGATCCAGACAGACTTTTGGCAATTGATGAAAAAAAATATCAAGCCTTTGTGTGGACAAAAGAAGAACCTTGAATTGATGCTAACCGGGTTTAGCGAATTATACGGTCAAACTCCCTGTTCCTGCCAAATCAACCTCCCTCCTTTTTCAAAAGGAAAAAGCCCAATCCGCCGAGGATAACGAATAACAGGATGATCATGATAAGGTTTTTGAGCAACCAGGAAAATAAAGTTCCTAAAACATAAATTGAGGCCAGGCCCACCAGAACCAGGATGACTATATTTTGGGGATTCGAATCCATCGTCAATCTCCACTTAAAGAATCGCAATAGCTCTGAAAATATCTTATATCTATTTCCCCTGCAACGTATTCTGCAAAAAACTCTGATATTGCTAACACGACTCAAATTATAATAGAATATTTTTATTATACTTCTGCTTATTATTCCCGGAGCCGCCAGATCTTAACCAGGAAATCCTGAGAATGGCCTCCGTTCCTGTCCGCAGACAGACCTTGAGTATTCTCGCTCCTGTATGAAAAATCTTTGAAATTGGAACCAGTTTGCCAGGGTTGAAAAAGCTTTTATTAACTTTGCCTGCAGATCCTGTCACCTTTTATGCTATAAGAAATAACCTGATACTCGATCCCAACTTTTTAAAATGGTGAAAATAAAACCCGTATGAACCTAATCCATTGGTCAGGCTTTTTTAAGAAACAAAAAGAAGCCAAAGAGTTGCTGGAATCCCTTAATTACGCTCAACTTCAATACATTAATCGCCTTCCCAAACACATCGTTTTTGCTGAATTGCTGGAAAGGGTTTGCCAGCTTTGCGAAAGTAAATATGCGTTCGTTGGCGAATTGGTTTCGACAGATGAAGAACAACGCGTTCTCAAACCTGTGGCTGTGTCAAACAAGTTTTCTGATAAAAAAAACTGGCCGCCTTTTGAAACCAGGCCGGAAACCGACACTGCTTTGTGCGATAGGAACACGTTGTATGGTAGTGTCATTACCAGTGCCATTCCGGTGATTTCTAATGACCCGAAAAATGATTCCAGAAACTGTCCGGCCGGCCTGGAACGTCCGGATTGGAAAAACTTTCTGGGCCTGCCCTGTTTTTATGGCAGTACTTTGATGGGTTTGGTTTGTCTGGCAGATCATAACCGGGATTATAGTGATGAACTCGTTGCATTCCTCAGACCCTTACTTGTTACCTGTGGAAACCTCCTGCACGCCTATGACAGTGATTTGCGGGAAGAAAAGGCGACAGAAGAATTGCATGCTTCGCGGCTCAGCCTGGAGTATCAGGTCATGGAGCACACTCACCAATCGCGAATGTCCAATGAAAAACTGAGACTGGAAAACTCTGATCGAATGATGGTCGAAAAACAATTGAGGGCGTCTTTGGAAGAAAAGGAAATCCTCTTAAAAGAGGTCTACCACCGAACCAAAAACAACCTTCAAATTATTTCCAGTCTGATCAAGTTGAAAATGAGACAGGTCGGCGACCCCAAATTCAGCGAGTTGCTCAAGGAGGTTTTGAATCAAATTCAAGTCATTGGCCGTATTCATAATAAGGTGGTTCAGGAAAATGATCTTTCCAATATCGATTGCCAGGACTACTTTCGTGATTTGGTCAATGAAATCGTTTGTTCTTACGGTTACCCTCCTGAAGAATTTTCTTTGTCTTTATGGACAGAGGGCCGGTCTTTGGATATGGGAAAATCCTTGTATTTGGGACTCATTGTTAATGAGTTGGTGACCAATTCTATTAAACACGCGTTTCAGTCCTCAAAAATGAATGAATTATCGATTCAACTTATTCAGGATATAGAGCTTGGCAAAACCTTTCTAACGTTTCGTGACAATGGACCCGGACTGCCTTCAAACTTTGACTGGAAGCAAAAGACCTCAGGATTGAACCTGGTGGTCACTCTGGTAGAAAAACAAATGGAAGGTGAGATTGAATTAGGTCCGGGACCTGGAACCGAATTTATTATTTCTTATCCTGACCAAATTCCAAAAACCACCCCTACCACTTAAAAAGCAGGATGTCATAAAGCCCGTTTTCCCTTCCTGTTTTCTTATCTTTCCCTGCATTGGTAGATAAATCTCCTTAAGAAACAAGAATAAATTACCATTTAATTCCTTGTAATTTTGACTGGAAGTCAACAGGATTCCTCTGTTCTCACTCTATTTTATTCGAAAAACAGACTTGAAAAACCTTGAATTTAGCCTGGTTAGAGTATTTTAAAATTTTCTTGATTAGCCCTTGCCAAGGGGATGGCAACATATTAGCTTATTATAGTATAGGCGAGCATTGTGTCATGATATTGAGCTTTCCTTTTACAGCTTTCTGATTCGATTGTAAAAGGGTTGAAAGTATTCCCTGGAAGAAAAAAATTTTTAAGTTCCATTGGCATTTCAGGATTTAATTTTTCCTACATGGTTTCATTGTCAGGTTAAATTTTTTGTGTTTACAAAAATAGAAAAATTCAAATGCAGAAATGAACGGGTTTGGATTAACACCCTTGCGGTCCTACTCGTTTTATTCCTATTTTTCGTCTCGCCGGGTTTGGCGTTTGCGAAGAATTTGCTGATCTCGGATTCGGGAACAGGAGATGTGCGGGTGTTCGATCTGGAGGCCAACAGCTATTCCGGCTCCTTCGGTCAAACAGCGGCTGAGCTTACTAAGCCGGAAGGCCTGGCGTTTCATCCTGTTACAAAAAATTTGCTGGTGGCTGACTCCTTTCTGGGCAAGGTTCTGGAATTTGATGGAAACGACGGCAGTTTTCTAGGTGTGTTTGGGCAAACCGAACCCAACCTGCTCGCCCCTTTCGGCCTCGCTTTTCATCCTGCATCCGGTAACTTGTTCGTGGCCGACGCGACCCATGACGATGTGCGAGAATTTGATGGCACGACAGGTGCCTTTATTGGTTCTTTTGGTGATTCGGCAAACTTTTTAACCAACCCGAAACACATTCTCTTCCATCCGGTGACTTCGAACCTGCTGGTAAGTGGGGGTAATGGCGGGGAGGCGCGCGAGTTTGATAACGCTACGGGAAGCTTCATCGGTGTTTTTGGAGATACCGGAGATGAAATGTCCATCGCCCGCGGAATGGTTTTTCAAGCATCTACAGGAAATCTGTTCGTTGCTGATTTCGGTGGATTCCAGATTCATAAATTTGATGGTAATTCAGGAACAGCCCAATCCGCGTTTCCCGGAAGTAATGCGGATCTCAACCGGCCCATCGATTTGGCTTTCGATGACGAGTCGAATGTTCTTTATGTCGTGGATACCCGAAACAAGGATATTCCAAAATTCCATCCGGACAGCGGGGCTCTCCTTGGGATATTGCCCATTCCGGATTCCAGTTTGCGTTCTCCCAACTTTTTGGCGGTTCAGGAGGATGGAGCGGTAACACTTCCTCTGGTTTCGTTTAACAATTCCAGTTCCTCTGCATCGGAATCTGTTGGTCAGGTGGTGGTTCAAGTTCAACTCAGTTCTTCCTCGGCACTTCCTGTGGAGGTTGATTACCAGGCTTCCGGGGGAACCGCGGCAGGAGGAGGAACGGACTATTTTCTTTTAGGCACTGGCAGTCTCGCTTTCGATCCAGGAGAAACCGAAAAAAATTTGATGCTTTCGATTGTGGATGATGTCATGGACGAAGACGATGAAACGGTCGTTCTCACATTATCCAATCCGGTCAATGCCCATTCAGGTTCGCCCAATTCCCATACCCTTAAAATAACCGACAACGATGGTCCGCCCGAAATCGGTTTTTCTGCGGATGCTTCTTTTTCCGAAGAAGGATCCCTGGGGTCGTCCGTCGAAGTGGTTTTGTCGAAACCTTCGGGAAATTCGGTTACCGTGATGTACTCCATAACTGGCGGCTCGGCGCAGGGCGGCGGCGTGGATTACGATGCGCCGGGTATTGGCACCTTGACCTTTGCTCCGGGTGATACCAGCGAATCGATTGAACTACTTATCAATGACGATGAAATTGACGAATCGGATGAAACTGTCCTCCTGACTTTAAGTGATGCAGTAGGTGCTACATTGAATGGCTTGACAGACCACACAGTCACGATTCTTGATGATGACCCGGTTCCAGGTGTGGCTTTTGAAACGGGGGCATCTGAGGGTTCGGAATTTGCTACTCCTGCAATGATAAATGTGGTTCTCACCAATCCTTCTGGTGAGCCGGTTAGTGTGGATATCGCCCATACGGGCGGCAGTGCATTGGGTGGGGGAATGGACTTTGACCTTCCTGAAAACCTTACCGTGGAATTTTCTGCAGGCGAAACGGTGAAGTCGGTGAATCTCGCTATTACCGACGACTCCCTCGACGAAAACAATGAAACGGTGGAACTGGGTTTAACCAATCCGCAAGGTGCGGTTCTGCAGGAACCGGGTACGCATATTCACACTATCCTGGATAACGACGGAGTTCCCAGTGTATCGTTCGATGCGGATACTTCTAGTGCTTCGGAGTCGCAGGCTTCTGCAAGCATTAGTGTTTCTTTATCCAACGCATCCGGTCTTTCCGTCGCGGTAGACTATTCAATAAGCGGGGGAGGTGCCACGGGTGGCGGAGTCGACTATCAATTGTTGGGCTCCGGAACCCTTGACTTTACCCCGGGAGAAACTCATAAATCCATTGACCTGTCGATTAACGATGACCTTTTGGATGAACCTGACGAAACGGTTTTATTGATTTTAGCCGATCCATTAAATGCCCAGTCAGGGACCCATGTAAATCATGAGTTCACGATTCAGGACAATGACGGAATTCCAACGGTTGCTTTTGAATCTTCGAAACAAGAGGGAGATGAATCGGTTACTCCCTCCGAGGTTCGCGTGGTTTTGTCGAACCCTTCCGCCTCCACCGTTTCGGTGGATGTTGCGGTTTCCGGAGGCACGGCGACCGGCGCAGGAGTCGATTACGAATTTTTAGATTCCGGCCTTCTTGAGTTCATTCCTGGGGAAACGGTACGTACTCTTGAATTGTCTATTACCGACGACCTCATCGATGAAGCCGGCGAGACGGTTGTGCTGGAACTGTCACAACCCACTAATGCTTTACTCGGGGACACGAATAGCCTCACGCACACGATTCTGGATAATGACGGAACGCCGACAGTGGCTTTTTCACGGGATCATTCTGATGGTTTGGAAACGGTTGCGCTTCCGGTCATCCCGGTCATCTTGTCTAATCCTTCCGACTCGCAGGTCACTGTGAATTATAATGTCCTGGGTGGAACCGCGACGGAGCAGGGGCAGGGGGATCCGTTCGACTTTTCTTTAAACGGTCAACAGTTGGTATTCGATCCAGGTGTGACGGAACAGTTTATTGATCTGAGTGTTTTGGACGACTTACTGGATGAAACTGACGAAACGATTGAAATAGGTCTTACGGAACCTGTGAATGCCGTTCTGGGTGAAATTGCCAATCACGAATACAGTATCATCGATGATGAAGGCCAGCCTTCCGTCTTTTTTGAAATTGCCGAATCGTCCGTATCGGAATCCGATGGCTCGGTGAACCTTTCGGTTAAGCTATCGAATTCCTCGGGCCTTCCGGTTACTGTAGACTACTCTGTTTCAGGGGGTACTGCCACAGGCGGTGGAGTGGATTTTAATGTGCCGGGTTCGGGCCAACTGAGTTTCGCGCCGGGTGAAATTCAAAAGACCTTTCTGGTTGAGGTGACGGACGATTCTCTGCATGAGGCAAATGAAACGGTTTTATTTATGTTGTCGAATCCGGGCAACGCTGAATTGGGCACCGACTTACAATATGAATTGACCCTGCTGGATAACGAGAGCGAACCGACAGTGTCCTTTGATGTAGCGGAAGTCAACGGGCCCGAATCACAAAGTTCCGCGACCATCCTCGTAACTCTTTCTCATGCCACCAGTGAAGTTGTCACGGTGGAATTTTCTCATGCCGGTGGAACCGCTGAAGGCGGTGGAGTTGATTTTTCTTTAGCCGAAGGATTGGTGCTTGAATTTACTCCCGGAGTAACCGAACAATCCGTCTCAATTGAGATTGTTAATGATGATCTTGATGAAGCCGATGAAACCATCGATTTGCAATTAACGAATCCAGAGAATGCCCAATTAGGCACTATAATCGAAAGCGCCTATTCCATATTGGACGATGATGAGCCCGTAGTCCCCGAAGTCGCTTTTGTTTCTCCTGATTCTTCAGAGGACGAAGCCACGCCGGTTGTTAATATTCCGGTCCGGTTGTCCGAGGTAACCACTGTAGAGGTTGCGGTTACCTATCAATTGACTGGTGGAACAGCCACTGGAGAGGGAGAGGATTTCACGTTGCTGGGGACGGGCACACTAATTTTCCCTGCAGGCACCGCAGAAGCTAATATTGATCTGGCTTTGGTGGATGATGAGGTGTTCGATCCTGATGAAACGCTCACGCTTCAATTGAGTGATCCGGTGAGCGCCACATTGGGATCCGAATTTGAACATACCTTTACCATTCTGGACAACGATCCCGCGCCTCCGGAAATTCTGGTTGCTTTCGATTTGGCCGGTTCCGAAACAAGCGAAGCCAATACAACAGCTTCCATTCAGGTGAGCTTATCCGAGGAAGCGGATGAAACGGTTACTGTGAATTATGAAGTCACCGGCGGAAATGCTTTCAATGGATTCGATTTCTCTTTGACAGGTACGGGAACCTTAAATTTCGATCCCGGAGTAATCCAGCAATCCATCCATATTGACATTGGAAACGACAGCGATATTGAAGATGATGAAACGGTGATCCTTTCCTTAAGCAATCCATCAGGCGCGTTGTTGGGTACTTTGACCTCGCACACCTTCACCATTCTGGATGATGACGAAGAAAGCGGTAGCGGCAATCCCGAAGACCCCTTGTTGGAAGTATTGCCGGGAAGAGGAATCCTCGTTGCGGGTACAGTGGGTGGTCCGTTCAGCCCTGATTCCGTCGACATCACCTTGAGCAACACGGGCGACGCCTCGATTGAGTATTCCGTGAGCCACAATGAAACCTGGTTGACTCTGGCGCAACCGGATTCGACCGGCACGCTTGCCGCCAACTCCAGCGTTCAATTGACCCTGCAAATCAATGCCTCGGCCAACGCGCTGAATGTGGGCGATTATTCGGACACTTTGACCTTCAGGGATATTACGAATGGTGTGGACATCACTCGTGTCGTCAACCTGGAAGTATTACCCGAGCACCATCTCACCATCACCTCTGGACCCGACAGCTTGAGCAATCCGGCGGATTCCCTTTCTGAAGTTGAGTTTTTTGTGGTCGCCGAAGATACCCGGGGATTCGATCTCGATTACTTGTGGACCGCAGATTGTAGCGCCTGGAGCGATGACAACGGTACGTTCGATTCGGCTTCACTGCCTCAAGTGGTTTGGGCCGCCCCCGAAAATGGATCAGGCGAATCAAAAGATTGTGTTATCCATGTTACTGTCAGTAATGAAGCGGCCGTTACCGGTTCCGCCAATGATGCCCTCGTGTTATCGGTTGATGGCAGTTTTAATCTAAGCGTGCGCTCTCTTGGAATTTTGAACGTCTTTCCCGAAAGAGAAGTTTTCGCTACCAATTTTGAATCGGAGTTTATCAATCCGGAAACCATTTCATACCAGGTTTCCAATGAAGGTGGAATGCCTTTGGAATTCTCAGTGTCTCACACTCAGTCCTGGGGAAGCTTCGACTCTGATTCCGGGTCACTGGAACCGGGACAGTCGCTGGTTGTCAATTTTCAATTCAATGAATCCGCTACGAATCAGACTGAAGGTCTCAATGTGGATGTGATCTCGTTCAACAATCTGAGTGGTGGCTGGGGCGATGCTGAAAGGGAATTGAATTTGATCATTGATGATGGACAACTCAATGAAGAGGTGACGCTGGAAGGTAATGATTTCATCACTCGCTGTGATTCCACCGGTTGTGAATTGGAATCAAAAACGTACACCCTGACCAATATGGAAGCGTTCCAGGCCTTTGAGGAAACGATCCGGGATGTGGTGGAAAACTTTTTGGACGAAGGTTTCACCCTGGAACAGATTCAGCAAATTCTTAATCTTCCAGGCACCCAGGAGCAATTATTGGAAATCATCAATGGCAAGGTCGAACCCCTGCGCTTTTCAATCACATTGACCCAGGAATGGCTGGACCTTATTGTCAATACAACTGACTCGGAGTCGCAGGGTGATTCCGCCGGAGACCTTACGTTTAGCGGAACATTGGGTCTGGGAGAAAGTTTGGAATTCGATGTGAGGATCAATTCCAATGTTCAGGATCTGGAACCTGAAGACACCCAGGGTTCGATCATTGTTCAGGACACAGACACGGGGGAAGTTCTGGCATTCAATACGGTGAAGCTGGATTTCGGTTCTCAAGCGTTCCCAAATGTTCCTTCATCCCAACGAGTGGTTTCACCCTACTGGCAGACCGACAGTGGAAGTTATACGTTTATAGGTGTGACGCATCCTTCGTTGTCCGGCATGAATTCGCAGATCGGTGTGGTGATGTCTGCCGTAGAAAACGATGGCTCCATCTATGGCAATACGATTGAGTTCACCGTGCGGTCAGGGTCCACGCATAAGTTGTTTATTGTGGGGACCAATAATTCCAGCATCAATTCAAACAATATTCCGACGGCTACCTTTATTTCTGCAACGTCCAGTTTCTCCCACGGCCAGTTGGTGATCAGCCCCAAAGCGGACAATCCTCACTTGAAACTGGGCAATGCCAATGCCATCGGAAGCGGGTTTCCGGATATCACCATGCTCAGCTTCTGGGGCGCAGTGGTGGTCCAGGAAACCAGCACCGGGTTCGCCATGGAATTTGTCGGCGACGTCCGCGATTCCAGATCCTTCAACACCATCACTCCCCCCACTGGCCTCAACTAGGGAACGCCTAAGGGATTCCTTAAAACTTACAACCCCATTAATCAGATTTTTTATCACTAGGTTCCGCAGAAGGTTTTATAGGGGATATCTGTCGCGGGTGCTGGCTCGGCGTAGGCATTGTTTTGGGCGTCTTCGTCGTAGGGATGGGTTAAAACGGCCAACAATTTTGTAAAAGGTATCATGTCGGTTTCCTCAACTGCGGCGTCCAGGGCTTCTTCCACTTTATGGTTGCGGGGTATATAGATTGGATTGACCCGGTCCATTGCCAGTGCAACTTTCTCCGCGGGAATGCCTTCCTGCTCCTGTCGCTTCCGCCAGCGGCGAGCCCAGACGTCGAATGCGCCGGATTGTTCGAACAGGGTTTGTATGGCTTCACCATTACCGCGCAAGACCTGAGAGAGACGTCTAAAAACGAGAGTGAAATCCGCTTCTCCATCCTTCATCACCCATAGCAGATCGTTGACCAATTCCAAATCGTCCGGATCTTCCGTTGACAAACCCAGTTTGGACCGCATTCCGGTCAGCCAGTGTTTCTCGTAAATGGATGGAATGCCTTGCAGGATTTCGGTCAGAAGTTCGATGGCCCGGTCTTTATCCGGATCAACCAGCGGAATCAGCGTTTCTGCCAATCGGGTGAGGTTCCAGGACAATATGTTTGGCTGATTGCCATAGGCATAACGCCCTTGCCTGTCGATAGAACTGAACACGGTATCCGGGTCATAGCTGTCCATAAAGGCGCAGGGACCATAGTCAATGGTCTCGCCGGAGATCGTCATATTATCGGTGTTTATCACGCCGTGAATGAAACCGATATTCATCCAATTTGCCACCAGGGCAGACTGAGCATCGCATACAGCTCTAAAAAATGCGAGATATGGATTTTCCGCATCCGCCGTGTCGGGATAGTGTCGTGCTATAGCATAATCAGCCAGGTCACGCACTTTGTCCACACCCCCTCGTCTGGCGAAAAACTCAAAGGTGCCAACGCGGATGTGGCTGGCCGCAACCCGAGTTAAGACCGCACCTGGAAAAGGCCTCTCCCGATAAACCAGTTCACCCGTGGTGACTGCCGCCAGGGCACGTGTGGTCGGGACGCCCAGCGCGTGCATGCTTTCTCCGATCAGGTATTCGCGCAGGACCGGACCGAGAGAAGCTTTGCCGTCTCCGCCCCGAGAGAAGGGAGTGGCCCCCGAACCTTTCAACTGGATATCGCGGCGTCGTTGATTTTTATCGATCACCTCGCCGAGGAGAAGCGCGCGTCCGTCCCCAAGTTGCGGTGCGAAACCTCCGAACTGATGTCCGGCATAAGCCTGCGCAATGGGTTCGGCTCCTTCGGGAACCGCTATACCCGAGAAAATCGCCAGGCCCGCTTCGGAATCGAGGGCGACCGGATCCAGACCAAGCTCCTCGGCCAGCGCATGGTTGAATTGCAGGAGTTTCGGAGCGGACGCGGGGTCTGCTTTGCAGGGGGCAAAAAAGCCTTCAAAGGTTCGGGCGTAACTGTTGTCGAAATTGAAACAAGGATTCATAGTATGTCAGCCATTGGTTATATCTGTTAAACGCCAGGAAAATTTTCCAGGTATTAACTTCTTCAATTTAGAGAATAAAAACGGGGAATGGGTTTTTAATTTTTTCAATATTTCATCAGCCGGGGAACTGGTAGGGGGGAAGAGCGTTGTCTATTTTTAAGGTTCCAGCACGGAACTGTTGCAGGAGCGGACCCGGTGGATCGGTCCTCGGAATATACAATGCAGATAGCGGGTCCTGGTAAATTTTTTCCCAATGCAGACTGGTATCCAACTGCTTTTGGGGTCCGTCCCTGCGGCGAATGATGATGGCATCGGTGGGGAATCGCGTCAATAACGGGTCACCTCCCGGTTCGCCTTGTTGAAAACGCCAGTTGAGTTCGATAATCTCCTCCGGATACACCGTGCGGAATCTGCCGTCGATCGATACTTTGGATTCGGGTTGTTTCCAGATGAAATATTCACCCCAGTCGAAGGGCACCACCAGATTGCCATGAATGCCGTTGTCGTTCATGAAACGGGCCAGGTGCGTGGGATAAACATGTGGTTCAACCAGAACCTGATACCCGTTCAGCTTATGTGCGGAGTGAATGTTGAACGCCTGCCATCCGATGAACAGGATCAAGGCTCCGCGCAAACCGTGACGCATAACCGCGGTCATTTCGAAGCGCACCGGCGGCCATTGCCAACGTTCCCAGACCGCTTCGCCTTGTCGATGAAGGTAAGGGATGAGTAATATTGCCGCCAGCACGGTGTGGCGTTGGTGTTTGAATCCGTATATGAGAGCAAACCCGATCAGCACCACCTCCCACAAACGTTTCTTTGTACGCGTGAACAAAGTGGCCACAAAGGCGATTGCCAGTAATTTGAATTGCCAGTGCGAGCCATCTAACAAATTCACCGGAGCCCATTCGCCTATGGGTCGGTCCTTTCCCAGGGACTCCACGAAAAACAACCACAACTTGTAGCCGTATGGATTGATCAAAGCCGCACCGCAAGCGAGTCCACCATAAAGCACCAGCCAGCGCCACCGCTTGTCACCTTCGCGCAGAAACCTTAAAAGTTCGATAATAATGAAAAGCCCGAACAGGCCTAACCCGGCCACCACTCCGCCGTGACAGTTGACCCAGGCGAGGATAATAAGCGGAACTCGGGCGAGAGCGTGAAAGTGCCCGTCTTTGTATTGGTACAAGGCCAGGATCATCAGGGTGAGAAACAGCAGGGTCATCAAATGGGGACGCATCATGAAAGCCGGCGCGATGACAGACACAGCGAGGAAGAAGATCACCGCGTATAGGAAATAGATTCGGATGCCGGTTTTCCCCTTCAGCACTTCATTCGAAAGCAGGACCAAAATAAAAAATCCCAGCGCCAATTTAAAAACCAACAAAGGCATGGTGTTGTTGGTGAGACGGTACAAACTATGAAACAGCACCTCCGTCAACCACTCGTGGTTGATCCAGCGATGGCCCCGGGCCGTGTAGGAATAAGGGTCGGTGGCGTGGATGGCTCCGGCTGACACGATATCGCCGCCAAAAGTCAAATGGCCCCACAAGTCCGGGTCGGCGAAGATGTAAGAAAACTGGTACAACGCGAAAGTGAAAACCATCGCCCGGACCAGAAATGGAAAACCCGGGATGAAGGAACTTTCGGATGTACTGGATTCTATGGCATCTGGAGAATTCATCTGCAGAATTTTAGCAGAAACGAGACCACGCGCAATAGGCCAGCCTGGGGAAAAAGTTTGTGTCCCATTAACGCAAGGCAGGTTTTCCTGAGTTACGTTTCATGCGATAATATGTGTCCAAATCGATATTAATAATTCAGGATAACAATGAAGATCATCGTATGTGTGAAACAGGTGGTGGACACCGCCGCGAAAATAAAAGTAAAAGACGGGCAGGTCGATGCTGAGGGAAGCCCAAGGGTCATGAATCCTTATGACGAGTTTGCTGTGGAAGAAGCCCGTCGCATCAAGGAAAAACGACCCGACAGCCACATCGCGGTGCTCAGTCTCGGACCGGAAAGTTTTAAAGATGTGCTCAAGACGGGACTCGCAATGGGAGCGGACCGTGCCGTGCATTTGCTCGACAGTGCGTTTGAGGGACTCGACAATTTGGGCGTCGCCAAAGCCCTCGCCAAAGCTATTGGTAAAATGGAATACGACCTCGTGCTTTGCGGCCGCCAGGCGGTCGACGACGATATGGCGCAGGTGGGACCGGCTCTGGCTGTACTTCTCGGGATACCCTGTGTGAGTGTCATCACCAAACTGGACCTGTCCGAAGACGGCACTCAGGCCACGGTCACGCGTCAGATTGAAGGCGGATCGGAAACTCTGGAAGGCCCCCTGCCCTTATTGCTAACGTGTCAAAAGGGACTGAACGTGCCGAAATTGCCGTCTTTGAAGGGAATCATGGCGGCGAAGAAAAAGCAGGTGGAAGTGATGACGGCGCAGGACATCGGGTTTGACCCGGCTACGGACGGACAAAAGAAAGTGCGGCAGATAGATTTTACCTTGCCACCGAAACGGGGCGCGGTTCGCATGCTCGAAGGTTCGCCGGAAGAAGCGGCGAAAGAACTGGTCCGCATCCTGCGCGAAGAAGAGAAAATCATTTAGCCGGATCGTTGGCTGAGTGGTAGAAAAAGGAAAAGGAAATGGTCCTTGAGTATCATGGCTTGGGCAATTTTCTCACGCCTTCTTTAATGGGATGGTGTTTCCATTCGGGATGCTTTTCCTTTTCCCCTTTTAGTAGCTGATACCATTTCCAAAATGTCCAGGGACCGGGAATTAAGGGGAAATGGGCCAACTCCCACTTGATGCCGCAAGGATCCAGAAAAAAGACTGCGTAATATTTTGGTGCGTACAAGGGGTACTCCTGCGGCGGATCAAGAACCTCGATTTTTTCTTTCAGCAAGAATTCTTTGTGAAACGTTTCGATTTCTTTACGATTTTTTGCCTGCAAAGCGATGTGGTTGATTCCGGTTTTAAAATCCTCGTAGCTATAAGGTTCCTCACCTTTGGCGGGTTGGATGCCGATATAACTGTGGGGAAAAGCAACAAAATAAGTGCTCATGTATTCGATCCCTAAAGTTTCAAAACTGGAGTAACCCAACCAACCGAACATGCGATCATAAAATGGAAGATTCTTAACGTATTGCGGGATGTTGATCTCTATGTGGTGGAGTCCCCTAAGTCGCATGTTTCTTCTCCTAGCCGCTTACTATTCGCAATGCAAAATAAGGCACGATATTAAACAGAAACACCGCCATCTTGAATCCCATGATGCCGCCGTAATGGAGGCTTTCGAACTGCTCGGGAGTCAGCTGAAACCATTTGCTATGAACGCGGAATACCCAATCGTGTGCGAATATCCAGAATCCTGCCCAAAACAGCAGAATGCCCAGGTTCATTAGCGAGCACCATCCAAAGACATCGCGTAAGGTTTCGAGTGTCATTTTGATTCTCCTTTTTGGTGAGAGGCCTTGCCCTAAAAAATCTCTGACGTTTGCGCCAGACTTTTCACTGGTCTATTATAAAGAGTGATACTTTTTTAAAATATTCTTTTATTTTGGGGGAAATGTCATGACCCGGAAAACTTGTTTCTTTGCAACACTCACCTGGTTTGCATTTTCTATTATACCGGCTGATACCCTCGCTGAAGATAAATCAAAAGGCATGGCCAAGATCCCTGCCGGTGAATTCGTGATGGGATCGGAAATAGAAACGGATGAGAAACCGCCTCATAAAGTTCATGTCGATGCGTTTATGATGGACACCCATGAGGTCACTCAGGCGGAATATGAAAAGGTAATGGGTAACAATCCGTCCAAATTCAAAGGTCCCGACCGGCCTGTGGAGATGGTCACCTGGAAACAGGCGAAGGAATATTGCGGAAAGCTGGGCAAGGATCTTCCGACTGAAGCGGAATGGGAGTGGGCGGCCCGTGGTGGTACCAACACAAAATTTCCCTGGGGCGATGAGGTTGGCAAAAACAACGCCAACTGCAAGGATTGCGGGAGTCAATGGGACTGGAAAGAAACGTCTCCGGTGGGAAGCTTCAAGCCAAATGGTTACGGCCTTTTCGATATGATCGGCAATGTACGCGAATGGGTTCTAGATGTTTACGCCCCCTACACCGCGGAACCGCAAACAAATCCGAAAGGCCCTGGAAAAGGAAAGCACCGCGGTCTGCGTGGCGGGTCCTGGTACCATTTGCCAAAATACTCCAGAGTCACCAGCCGCTTTGATGGTTTTATTTCTTTTCGACACAACTACGATGGGTTCCGTTGTGTCAAGCGCGCCGACATGTAAGCGCCACGTCGATCCAACAAAAAAGGCTTACGGTGGGTCACACCGTAAGCCTTTTAAAAAATGGTCGGGGCGAGAGGATTTGAACCTCCGACCCTCTGCTCCCAAAGCAGATGCGCTAGCCAGGCTGCGCCACGCCCCGAATTATTCTGATGTCCCCAGGATTAGTCGCCGTGCATCTCCGTGACCATCATGCGTTGATGGGGGGTCAATAACTTTAACAGCTTGATCTTGTAGTCCGCCATGGACAAGATCATGCTCGATTTGATAGCGGCCATATCTCTTGCGATTTCCCGGATTCTGGTTTCGTTCACTTGACCCGAATGCACTTCGCGGTCGAGTTCCATATGGGAAATCTTGTGATCCGCTTTGGCCAAAATGGAATCCTTTTTGTAATCAAATTGCATTTTCCGAATCTGCCGCAACTGGCCTTTAGTCAGGCCTAGCTTGTCTTTGTATCGAAGCAGATGCCTGAAAGGATCATGCTTGTGGCCCTTGTGCTTATTACCGTAAGCGCCATGGTCGAAACCTTTTCCATAACTTTTCCCATGACTACCATCATGTTTTTTATACCCGTGGTGTTTAGAGGCGTGATGTTTTCTTCCTGCGCCACTGCCCTCATGCCTACCATACCCGCCGTATTTCCCATGACCACGATTATGGCCTTTACCGTATCCACCGTGATGGCCTTTGCCATAGCCACCATGGCCGTGACCGGATTTACCATGTCGGCTGTAGGATTTCCCTTTACTGCCTTCTTTTTTAGGGTGAGCATTTTTAAAACCCGGTCCGGCTTTTTCCCGATAGCCGTATCCTCTATTTTTACTGCCTTCGCTTTTATTTAAGAAATACTTTTTATGCTCTTCTTTTCCGGGCGTAACGCCTTTGCTTTTACTGCCTTCCTCTTTTTGGGGACTGGAATGGTCATAACTCCCGGCACTCCCCGTTCCAATGGAATCCATAATAGTGGACCCGAAAGCATTGAGCGGTAAGGCGATCAAGCCTGCAAGAAAGATCAGAGTGAGCATCCATCCTGATACTGTTTGGTGTTTTGGGAACATTATTAAGTTCTCCTCTAATTCAAAAATTTAGGACCTTCATGTCCTATCATATCAAATTTTTGCTCAGGAATGTTGATAACCTCCATAACTTCCGTTACCAATGCTGTCCATGATATTTCCCTTACTACCTTCTTTTTTCATGGCCGGTTTCGGGTCCGGGCCATCTGTTGGGGGTTTACTGGTTCTCTTCGATGCAGTACCCCCATGACTGTATGCGCCATAACTGCCGTTGCCAATGGAATCCATGAGACTGCTTTTTCTGCCTTCGTGCTTCATAGTTTTACTTGCGGATCCTTCTGTTTTCGCAGGCGACGCCTTGGCCGGGGCGGACTGCCCATAAACAAAGGCTCCGTAACTGCCGTTGCTGATGGAGTCGATTGCGGCTCCCTGAGACAGCGTCGGTACCGTAAACACCAATAAGGTTCCAATTCCTGAAATGACGTTCCGTTTGAATTCTTTTCTCAGCATGCCTTCCTCCCTAAACCATTAAAAGCGTTTTCGTTCAACAATTCAAAAAAAGAATATAAAACTTATGTGAGCGTTTAGTTATCGAATCACGATTTCCCACATTTCGAATGTATTTTTTGGAATTTCCCTGAGTCCAAACTCTCCTGTGCTAATAATTTGGCACGCCCGGCAGGATTCGAACCTGCGACCTACGGATTCGAAGTCCGGAACTCTATCCAGCTGAGCTACGGGCGCATGTTTGGGGTGAGCGACGGGACTTGAACCCGCGACCACTGGAGCCACAATCCAGTGCTCTACCAACTGAGCTACGCCCACCGTTGTCTTGTTTGAATTTTTTTGCGTAAGTTTCCTCGTGCAGGGAAGTAAGTTTAAACCATCCTATTAGTAAAGTAAAAGAAAAAAATAAAGGCAACGCCTTGAGAAAGCATGCGGCTACAGAATGGGAAATGCCAATGAAAGCTTTACCACATGCAAAGGTTTCATAAGAGCCCCAGTGTTCTCTTGCCACTGGGAGGCACATGGCCTTTTCAGGCCTTAAACAGGGGAATTAAATGTTTTTGGTTTTAACGGAAAAGGACAGGTAGGATCCGGTGACTTTACTTTTTCCAAAATAGATAAAAACGGCGGACCATAAGGCGAAAAAGAACAGGATTATCCAGGGGGTCCAAAGGGTATGAAGTCCCTGGATGATATTTACCTGCGGATATATGGCCCCTACGCGTACAATGAGTGAAAAGCTAACCAGGTAAATTATAGAGATCAGGGAAAAGATTTGATACCAGGACCAACCCCTTTGGTGGCCTAAATGATCGGAACGAAAAAACTCGGAAAAAAATCGCCACCCTTGTGTTGCTATCAAACTGGTTAACATCGAACTAAAATATTGGCGCTGAATGAACAAGAAAAGGCTGATGATTCCCACCATCACAAAAAAGATTGCGGTGACTCCCTGAATCGGAAACAGGCTCACGCCTTCCCAGTTCTCGGCATAAACGACCTTTTTAGTTCGGCCATAAAATTTAAAGTTAAACCGTTTGAAACAGGATTGCACCCAATCGGGAAACTGTGACAGGGGTTTGCCATAGCAACACCCGAAACTGATGCACGCCAGCCGACCCAGTCCTTCCCCGAAACAATAGGCGATCAGCATAGCAGAAAGTATCGGAGTAAACTCCAAATGGGTTTCCGGATTTCCATTGAAAAAATTCATGACAGCTACAATTATTGGACTGAGCAGGGAGCCCGCGAACCAGGCTCCGCCAACGGTGAACGTACTGTCTTTTTTCTCCACCCAGCGGGCAATCCATTTTGAAGCGGGAATGGTGACAAGCAAAATGGAAATCAACGCGAACAATCCCTTTTGAAGAGGTATTTTCAGAGCCGCGATTAAAATCAAAAAGAGGAACGCGGAAAGACAAACGGAATTCGCTATTATCAGACCATAATAGGTAAAGTTGATCCCTTCCCAATGGCCCTCTTTTTGTTTGAATCCGGGAATCACCGCCACAAATTGTTTGTCCTCCCCTGGCAATCGGATAAATCCCCATGCAAGATAGGCGATGCAGGCGAAAAACAAGCTGAAGGAAAATATATTATTGTAATTCATAAAAGGCTCAATCCTTTTTCCTTAACGGGTCTCCAATGTAGGACCTCACTCTAACTTCCGTTTCCACTAGAGGTTCATTAAAATTATATGAGAACCGGCTGTGCGCGCGGGAATCGTTCATGTTTTCTAATATTTCTTGATCGAAGGACACTTTATCTTTTTCAAAAATCAAAACCGTGGTACTGCTTCCGGGCCGAAACAGGCTTTTGGGTTGTCCTTTGTTCATGAACAAGCCCAATTGGACAGGTTGTGGATCCTGGTACTTTTTGGTGCTATAACACTGGGCAATATCTCCGATCATCAATGCGACCACTTCAATCATCATGACCTTGCCGATTCCCGAACCTCCTTCAACATTGGTATCGATCACTGTAATAATTCGTTTGTTCTTGCTGTACAAGGATGCCAGTTGAATAATTGCATTCGGGTTGCATGAATGGTAGTTGCCATCCAGAGAATAAAAATCGACCACCTTTCCCGATACAGGAGAATGATTGTAATGGTACTTTTCCGGCGTCAGGCGGAACACTCCGAAATCGCCGTGACGGAACGTTTTCATCCAGGTGGTTTTGTCCTGGCCAATGAGTTCTTCGAAATCAAAAAACTTTTCTTTAATAAACAGGGACGAACTGGTTTCGAAAGATCCCAGTAAAACCCGTGAATCGCAAGGAGAAACAATGGCGTCCGGATCCATTGGCAAAGGTCGATATTCCCAGTATTTGATTTTGCGCTCGAAAAATTTTTTTGGAGTGTCCAGGGAATACACATCGTCCAGGCACTCGTTTTTATTGATTCCTGATTGGGAAATGAACTTTTTGTTGCCGGTAAGCCGAGACCCCAAAAGCGTCTCATAATTCACAAATCCCAACACCTGGGTCATACGCTGGCTGGTCAGGCAATCAAATAGTTTGGGTGTCTTTTCGCGAACGGATGAATACATCCAGTTCACCAAACTGTCGGCAAACAGAGTTTCGGTTTTGACTTCTTTGGTTTCTGCGACAATATATTGATGCGGCACGCGGGTGGGTTGAAACAGCATTATTTCCTCAATTTCCAATCCTGCAATATGTTTTAATTATTCCTATGAAATCAAAGCCGACTTTGACGAGGCTTGGGTTTGATTGGATAGTTCCATGTTTTTATTTTGAGTTATCTGTTCCAGATAAGTATCGATTAAAACCAGATGGATCAAATTTTTCAGGTCGGGCACATCCACTTTTTCTCTCATTAAAGGAGATCCCAGGGAGTCTAAATATTCAATGACTCGAGTGGGACTGATGCCCTGGGCAAATTCGGGTGTTATCTCCTGAGGAAGTTGTCCTTGCTCAAGTTTTTTGGCAAGATTGGTTTTTAACAAATCGTACGATTCCCTCAAATGTTTTGTCCTGAGCCGGGTTCTGTAATAGCGTTCTGCCGTCATGTTGAAATCATCACTGGAAAAATCGAAAGCAGAAGTTTTGCCTCCCTCTAAAAGGATCGCGTTGGAAATTTGCCCAAAGGAGGAACAGATATCCGGTTCCTTTAAGCGCATTTCCAAATCCCAAATGGTAGTTTCCATGTTGAGGTGTTCAATCAAGTCACTCGCTTCCTCTTTTAAAACCTTCAGCAGTCCTAATTGATACTCATTGCTATAAACACGTACCGAGTCGGTGTACCTTTTGCTCACCCGGCAATTGTTGACCCGTTTCAATATCCATTTCAAAAATTCATTTTGACTGTGTAGTTGCACAAAGAAGGTAGGAATTCCCAATGCGCACCCAAACACCATTTGGCGTCGCTCGCTTTCCCAAAAAGGTTTATCCGGAATATGCTGGTGGGTGATACGACCTTGCGCAATTAATTTGAGGGCAAATAAGGAAAGCAGGTGTTGCAAATTGGCGGCCTGTGAAAAGTCATCCAGCAAGTTGTAGAATAACGAATAATGCCTGCCCTCAAACCCCGAATAGCCCATGTTACCAAAGGAGCGGAGTTTGATGAATTGATACAGGGACATCCTTTTGTCAAACACGCCCATTTGCATCAATTCCTTTTGAAGCGCTTCCACATTACCCAATTCTCCATTGAGAGCTGAACAGGTTTCTGTTCCCAACAAAGACACCATGTAGTCCACAAGGCGATAATCGGGCAGGTAGTCTCCCTTGAACGAGAAAACCTGATTGACAATATTATCAAGCCAAATTGGGCCAAAGGGAGTGATAGGCCGGTTGAACACTTTCAACTTGGCTTTTTTGCGCCACCGCCTCCAGATCATCCTCAAGTGGGTAAAATGAAGTTCATGAGGTAAAAAGCCCAAAGCCGTTTCCGGATGAAAGTTAAAAAACTCCATTCGGTTGGGTGCGGCGGAATAGGTTCCAACGAAAAGGGGAAGAAAATGTTCCATCACCTTGATGGCCAAATCCCCAATTTGTTTTTCGTGAAGTTGGTTGAAATCTTTGTTGGGTGATTTTAAGGCCTGAGACAATTTCAAACTGCCCAGACTCAAATGTGTGCCGTTATTGGCCAGGCTAACATTTGAGGTGTTCGGCAGAACCACCAGGTTTCTGGTGATGATTCCCGCTTCCTTCAATTTGGATAAGGCGTTTAATTGGCTTCGGCTGAGAACTTCGTGGCAAAGTTCCATATAAGCATGTTTGTCCTCTCCCTTATCCCAGCCCGAAAGGCAGGGGCTCATGTACAGCTCGCGGTAAAAGGAATCGGGAATGATTTCATTCAGGTTCCTCTGCCGTTGCGGGGGCAAGGGCGAATAAAACACCCGGACCGTTTGTCCGCTTTTTTTTAGCCCAAACTTGTTATTGGCGTACATGACCAGAAGCTGGGTCATCAAAAACCGTTTTGACGTTTCCCTGGCAATGGCCATTCCATTGCCCGATTCGGAACTCAGCCGACAGACATAAAAAGAATGGATTTCGGGAGACGTGTTATCGTTTAAAAAGTGGTTAAGCAACCGTTGGCCCAAATGGTTAATGGAACCCGGTAAGTTCTCGATATCCCCCAAAACATCAGCCAGGGAAAGTTTTAAAAGGTAACTGATAGGGATTCTGATTTGTTCCTCGGCCCCTTCATCGCAATAAAAGGATTTCCAGTCATCTCTCAATCCCAAATCCGGATGCCCTTTGTCTTTCAGGAGATCTTTTCTGAATACCGACCAGGAATAACCGGAAAGACATTGGCGATCTATCCGGACCCAGCTGTTATCCCAGACATTTTCCCCGTTAGCCTCCAAAAACCGATTCAAATCGCCTATCCGCTTGTAGGAAGTTTCTCCTGCAATGGAACGTTTCAGAATATTTTCGAAAAAGTTGGATTGTTGCAGAATAGAGGGCAAGTCGACATCGTCCTTGCTACCCAGAACGAGCGAGTGCATCTCGCTTTCCGCTCCTGCCGTGGTATCCCTGTCGGAAAAAGGAAGCGCCTCGATCCAGTTTTCTGACCTGGAGGGGTCGACCCCTAACTCGCTGAAGGCATTTGAAATATTGATCGTCGAAGGAGATTGCGAAAGCTTCGGCAGGTCGTTTTCAATCATAAACAATAAAATATCGAAGCCACGTGTGGAAGCACTTCGCAGGGTTCCATATTGCCAGAGGCCGCCGTTTGCCAAACGGGCAGAAGGTCTGACTTTAAAACTTCTTCCCAGGAAGGAGAATTCTGATGAATTTCTTTTGAGGCCTTTTTCCCCACTTCTTTTAGTCGAACCGGATTTTCAATCAGGGGTTCAATGGCCGTGGCCCAGGTTTGCGGATGGTCATTATCAATCAGAAATCCATCCTTACCCTCCTGTTTGACAAATTGGGCGCCCCCATCATGGGCAGAAACCATGACAGGCAATCCGGAGGCACAAGCTTCCAGCACCGCATTTGGGCTGACTTCAGAACGGGAAGGAAAAACAAACAAATCGCAGGAGGCATACAATTCGCCCAAACGGGATTGCTGGATAGAACCCAGTAAGGAAACATTTTCTCCCAGCAAATGTTTTAAATCACCACTTCGGGATCCTTGCCCTGCTACGACCACGTGAATCGCGCAACCTTTATTCAATAGCTTCTTCGCCGCCTGACCCAAGATCATGACTCCCTTGCTGTCATCGACCCTTCCGACAAATAAAAGGAGAAGCTTGTCCTGGGGAATATTGTATTTTGCCAAAGCCGGGACATTTCTGTTTTTTGGATTAAACCTGTCTTTGTCGATTCCTCTGCGAAGGTAATGAATTTTTGAGGGGGTTTTCAGGGTTTGTACCCGCTTCCAATCATCATCATTCGATACCACCACACCATCGCATTCGCGAACAAAACGGTTTAATTTTTTCTCGATATTGTTTGCAAACTTTTTTTCTAAACCAAACCATGCGCTCAACACATTTTCCTGCACCCATTTACCCGTTAAATTGGCCATCGCCAGTTTCGAATAGACTCGAGTGAATTCCACTACATTGGTGTGGATCGATTTGACCAGCGGAATCCGGTTTTTGCGACAGAACTTCAGAGCGGTTTGACCGAATGAGAAAATGTCTGTGCAGTGGATCACATCATAGTTTTTTAAACAGGATTGCAATCCGAAATGAATTGGAAATAAATCCGTGTGACCCGGCCCTTCGCCCAGGAAGGGTAAGCATTGTGTGCTGAATACGGGCCGGTGATGAATGTACCGGACGTTAGGGGACAGAGGAATGGATTTGTCTTCCTCGCCCAGAAAGTGTATGGAAAGATCAATGTATTGCGGGATTTGAACTGCCGCTTCCGCAAATCGTTCCCAGCATTTCACATGTCCTCCCGCGGTCATAGTATGCTTCAAACCTACCAAAACGCCCACTCGTAGGGGTGATGAGGGTTTTAGGGATGTGGCGCTTTCAAGTTTTTGAAATAGTCTTTTTCCTAAAACGGGAGCATTGAAGAAATAAGGAAGAGTCCTGAAACTGTACATATATGGGCCAAAGATGGTGTTTAGTCAATAATTTGTAAAATCTATTTAAAAGCAAAAACCCCAAAAAGATAAATGTGTTTTTGCGGAACACATCTTGAAGATAATAAGATGAAAGTTTTAGCGTTTCATTTAGACAAAATTAGATTTTGGCGTGATTGTGGAATGGGAAGAGCCGGTAATTCCAGATCAAAACCATAGAAATTTTGAAATTTTTTCAGGTTTCTATTAATATGATCCCAGACAAAAACAAACGTCAATAAATAGGAAGGAAAGCTATGCAGGCAGAAGATCCCGATCGCCTATTATTCCGGGAAGTGCAAAAATTTCGACAGCCCCAGCTTTGGGTGGTCCTGGTTTTTTTCTCCGTTTTTTTAATCGGATTCGTCAGTTATGTGATGATCAAACAATTACTGCTGGGAGAGCCGGTGGGGGCAGAACCGTTACCGACACCTATTTTGATCGGGGCCGGATCCCTGCTCATTTTGTCGGTGGTCGGTTTTCTGGCCATGATGGGCATGGCTTGCCTGATCACGGAAGTTCGCCTGAATGGGTTTTATTACGGGTACTTCCCTTTTCATCGAAAGATGAACCGAGTTGCCCTGGAAAAATTGAAAGATATGAAGATACGGAACTTTAAATCGGTGGGCGAACTGCGGCATTGGGACTCAAGAATTCTGGACCGAAAAGATATTTACACTTTGAGTGGTCATAAAGGATTGCATCTGGAATTGGCTGACGGTCAATGCCTGTTCTTCGGTTCCCAAAACCCTGAGCAATTGGCCCGGGCGATTCGTCTGGACCTGTCCCCTCCTCCCTGTCAGGGTTTAAACGAGGACGTCAGCAGTAAAGAACAGGTTTGATTTATTTTTTTCCGAGTTTGTTATCAAATCTAAATAGCTTTCGGTGGACTAATTGTTCCAAAAAAAAAGCCCCCGGGAGAACCCGGGGGCGGTTATGGATGCGTTGATTAATTTACACCACTGAAATTGCCATTATTAGTAGCGCGAGAATCATTGAGGTCTCCGATGAATTCCATGGCAAACCCGGTACTCGTACTCTGAACCACGATGGCCCCCCAAATCGAAAGCCTGGATACATCGGGATACCCCATGCCTTCACCGGATCCTAAAATCACATTGGGAAAGGAAGCTTTGGGGGCAAACCGCAGGGAACCATGCGCTGAAGTGGGCGAGTTCACCACCAGCAATCCTTCCGAAATGACACCCGGGTTGAAGATAGGGTCGTTGGTCCCGGCAATGAATATCCTTTGCGTCGAACCGTGAGAAACTGTGAACTCCAGAACCCCGTCGCCATTGGGTTGCAAAAAGGTGTCGGATGGAGCCGGACCGGAATTTAGTAAGGCCTTCATTACCACACCGATTTGCGAACTCATGTCCGAAAGCGACGGATGCGTCACCGAAATAAAAGTATAGGAAGCGCTATCTGCCTGCCAATAAGGTGAAACTACATTAAAGGCCGCGGCAACCGTACTGGAGTTGGTGGCTCCGGAACTGATATTTAAAATAAACTCGCGCAAATACGATTGACTGTGAGTCAAATCGTTAAAACTAAGATTCACCATATGGGTCCCGGGAGTCAGGGCCAGGACATTTGCGTTGATGGCGACATCCACGGTGGTAGACCCACTGGCCGCCAAACTGCCACTGCCATTATCCGTCACCGTTATCCAGTTGGGAGCATTGGTAACGGAGTAACTCACCTGGACACCGCTGTTGTTGGTCAGCGTGTACGTTTTGGACCCGTTATTAACCGTATTACCCTCCGATGCACTGGTCGACAATCCAGTGTCCGGGGTAACAGCAAGTTTCGGAGTGAATTGTATCGGACCCAGAGTCTTGATAGCTCCTGTGGCACCATCGGATTCGCGTTTGGTAAAAACGAGCATGTTCTGGCCTTCACCAGGAATGGTGTGAGTCAAATTAACGGGGATAAAAACGGAACCGTTATTATCCACGGATGCACTGCTTTGTGAAAGATTGATAATACTATTGGTTTCATTTGCGTCCAGATCGAACCCGTTGCCGGGAACTCCAGTAACAAACAATCCGGATTCCACTGTTAAAATTTTAATACTGTCCTCATGACTTCCAGTAATTTTGACAGGAAGTGAAGCATCTGACACCGTGGTGGGAAATGTTGCAATCCCCGGTATAGACGCTCCTGGAGCGGTCGGCAAATTGGCGCGAATGCGAGCTTGCGCTCCACTCACACTGTTGCTTTGCGCAAACAGGTAACCGGTATACTCTGCCGCATTGTCGAAAGTAACGGTTACCGTCGCTCCCGTCAATTCCAGTCCGGAAACACTACCTGACTCGTTGGGTCCGGGTGCAGTGACTCCCTGAATGCTCGTGGGATCAATGTCTACGGAGAAACCGAAGCGTTCACCGGGATCAAAATCGTTAAAATTGATCTCCAGTTTATCGAATCCGGTATCGTGTGCACTGGAAAATGTGTTGGTGGTGAAACCGGTATCGGATCCGCCAGAGTTGACGGTAAAATCCTTTGCAATGGTGTCACCTGCGCCACTGGTAGGATCGAACACCATATCCCGCAATATACCTGTACTTAAATCGATGACCACCTTTTCGATTTTCTGGTTTCCGGTCGACAGATTATCTATCCTGATAGAATCCCCTTCAAAAGTTGATGCATCGATATCCTGATCCGGAGTCACCTGAATTTTGGCAATGGATTCGGTATCCACGACCTCCACCTTAAAGAAATCCCAGGTTGCGCTGTGCTTGAAGGAGGCGTCAATGCTGGTGGAAATGATACCTGCGGCTACCGCCTTCGTGCCATCGAACCAACTGGCAGGGACCTGTTGCACTTCGCCCACATTGACCCGGTTTCCATTATTACCACCAAAGTTATTCTCATAACTGGCTTGAACCGTCGCATTTTGAGGGTTCACGGTTAGGAACAAATCTATAAAAGAAGGACCCGGTACAGTGTTCGGGACTCTGGCGACCCTGGTGAAAACGTTGTCCTCCTCTTTAGCCAATTCCAATCCACCGTCTCCGGCCAGGGCTTCTACGACAACCTTAACGTAATTGGTTTGAGTGCCGTCTCCGACAAAAATTCCCATGGACTGGAAATCTTCGGGCGTAACTCCCGCAAAGGGCGCTAAAATGCGGGTCTTTACGACAAATACCGGACTGGTATTATCCACTTTAAAACCCACTTGAAAACCGTTTTCCTGGGTACCGAAGTTCGCCGTGCCCTCCGTCACCTCATCGACGGTAAACGCACCAGCGGCACCACCTACTGTCATTTTGGTGGGATCGAACAGGAAACTGTAATTGAAAGTATCCTGGTGCATCAGTCCGGTAAACCCGGAATTGAGAATACCACCCAAAGCACTTTCATCATTGTCCCAGGTGAATGAGATCGGGATACTGGTGGTCATACCATCGTTGCTATCCAATGCGAAAATATCTGCTGAATCTATTTTTCCATCATTATCATCATCCGGATCGTTGATATCGGAGACAAAGTCGCCGTCCTGATCCGCCGGAACATCAGCGGATGAACATGGGTTTGTACCAGCGTCGATTTCATCGTTATTTTTATAATTATCTCCATCCTCATCCAGAGCCCCTGAATCGGTTCCATTACAGACCGGTAAGGAAGCGCCGCCAAAGTCGCCGGGCTCCAGAATGATGATGCCGTTGGTCTGGTGATCCGCAATCCAAACCGTGCCAGGAAACGGATCGCTATCTCCCTGTGCCACAACGTCCAGAGGCAGGGTGCCGACACTGGAAACCAGAGCAGTGTTGGCATCTGCCGAGGTTCCGTCCGCACTCAGTTCGGTGCGGTAAATCTTGTTGTCGTGAGCGGCGGACAAAAGGTCGCCTTTCATCTTGTTCTGGAAATTCGACGCCGTGTATTCAGTGATGCCATTGGTTGAAGCACTGAACAGTACCAGACCACCGTCTTCCATACCGGGGTCGGGATCCAGGTAATCGCATTCCACAGCATTGGCGGAACTTACCGGCGACTGGTTATCCGAGTTAAAGGTATTGGACATGTTGCCACGTGTCGGATTGGGATGCCCGGCGTAGAAACCTTCACCTGTTATAAAATGAAGCTGGTCTTTATCGGTAAGCCCCGGTTCGTTCTGATCATTTGTACAAGTTCCACCCGGACCTTCACTGACTGGAACATCCCCCCAACCGGCGTTTCCACCGTTGTCGATGGAATACATTCGCCCGGATTCCGTGATGACCAGGTCATAAGGATTTCTCCAGCCGGGAGAATATACCTGAACCGGTCCACCGGGTACCAGCTTGGCCTGATTTTTACCATCGTTGCCCCCGAAGGGATCGTTGGCATCATCGGTTCCTGCGCGGGTGTCATCATCCAGAGTAGGAATGTCGTAAGTTGTATCCCCGATGGCATCCAGGTCAATCTTTAAAATAGCCGCGGAAAGCGCATATTCCGGAAGAAGCGCAAAATTGGTGGAGGGTGCACCTTCATTGGTGTTCCCGCCAACCGCAAGGTACAGGATGTTATTGGTTTCATCCAACTGCATTCCATTCACCGAATGGTTTTCTTCCGAGCGCGGTAAACCTCGAACCAGATCGACTTTATCCCAGGCCGAACCGTTCCAGGTCAAGCGCGTGACGATCCCTGAATTCGTATCAAGTCCCAGATCCCCGGTACCTCCATCTCCTGCCCCAATCCGGGGGTCACTGGAACTGACATAGAGAATCGGGTTGGTTGAAGTTCCGGCCACCAACAAGCCCGTTACCTGACGGGTGTTGACGGACCCATTCACCGTACCATCATCGTCGTGGTTGACGATGGATTGGACATCGGTAATGGTTTCCGTGAGAATCACTGAATAATTATTGACACCGTTTCGGGCAATGGAAAAGATCGAAAGCAAACCATCTTGCTGGCCCACATACAATCTGCCATCCGGACCGAATTGCAGTGTGGTCGGATTTGTCAATGAGGTCCCGGACAAAACACTTTTTCCGAAACTGATGGGAATATCATTAGCACCGGTTCCCGCTAAGGGAATTAGCAAGGGAGTGTTGGCCCCGGTATGGGTTAATTCCAATATAGCTTCCTTGTCCCCGGTAGAAGTTGGCGTAAAAGTGACATTAAACGAAGTTGAAGCCCCAGCGGCCAGAACGACTCCATTCACATCATCAAAACTCTCCGTGAAGATTGCCGCATCGGTTCCTGAAAATGAAGTGGTTTGAAGAGTGATACTGGCATCGTCGGTGTTGGTGATTTCAACCGATTTGGTGAGGCCTTCGTTCACCAAACCCAAACCGTAATTCAATCGGGTGGGCACCGCGGCCACTTCGTCGTCTCCGGGTTTTTCGTCATACACCACGACGTTATCCAGAAAGGAGGTGAAATCGGTGGAGTCGAATCCTTCATATCCTATCAATAAATCACTGATTACTGTTGGCGACGTAATCGTATGACTTCCCGTAGCAACCTGTGTTCCATCCACTCTTAAAACCCAGGAACTATCAGAAGTATCCGCGTCAATTTCTATATCATGAACAACGTCTGGTGTCAGAGTGAACAGTTCTGCCGCCGTAGCGGCTTCCGTATTGACTCCTATTTTAAAAATAGTGTCATCTTTACTGATCCAGAAATGGATAATATCGGAACCATTTTTAAATATATCCCAACGGACTTTTTTATTGTTAACGGCTGTAGAAGCACTGTCCACCAACAGGGAAAATTTCACCCGGGAAAAAGTCAGACTCAATCCACTTTTTGTCACGCGGTCACCGGAAGCGGCCAGTGCCAGCGAATTGGCTCCATCGACTTTGGAGCTGGTATCCACCGTACCTGTAGACGTGGTCCAGAACGCATCGGCAGAACCGCTTTCAAAATCATCACTAACGAGAGGGTTGACCTGCACGGCAGGAAAAAGAAAACTGTCGCCCTGTGAAACGTTTCCATTTCCCGATCCACTGTTTCCCAAACCAGAAACCGTAGCAGTCAAAGGCATGGTAGAGCTCAAGGTAGAAACCTTTTGCACCCTGACTGTTTGGGCTGAGTTATGTGCAAGACCTGTTGTTTTTACAACCGTATCACCCATACCGGAATAAGAGCTGTTTCCCGGAATCACATTATGATCCTGTGTGGAAGGCAAAAACACATCCAGCCCGAAAAAGGGTGAAAGCAGGAACAGGGTTAGCAGAAAATAGTACAGTGGAATTTTTAAAGGATTGAATTTACGTTTCATAGAAGTCTCTGACCGATCATAGGGTGTTGTTATCCCCAATGGGACCTTGAATCAGGCGTTCCCATGAGAATCTTAAAAAATGAAATATTGAATTATAACAAACTATTGTAACATAGATTGTTAATAAAACTAAAGGGGTTACTAACGAAATTAAAATGCCAGAAATTCACTTAAAACTCAACAAATCATGCGCGATAAGCAATTTCACTTACTTTTAATGAATATATTATTCTCCAACACTTATTATAGTATAGGGATATATCTGCAAAATTTATTCCAATCTTATTTATCTTTCCACACCAAAAATCCTTACGAATGCATTCTCTCAAATCAAAAGCTTAACAATTAAAATAAAGCACTGTTTTAAAAGAAGTTATAATTTTTATCGGTCCAGGTTGGAACAGGTTTCCTGGAAATTAAATTTTTTCATGTGCAATTGATGGCTTCCCAGGGGCACAATTCCCCGAATTTTTTGAGAACTGTATGAAATAATAGCAAGCTTATTAACACAATTGTGTTAATAACGTTAGAAAGAGGGCTGGGTCATTGAATTTCAGCAAGCTATAATTTTCATGATATAAACTAAACCTTCCACCCATTGGCCTTTTTCCTTGCGAAGGTTTTCCTGATGGTGGGCAAAAACTTCCAACCCGGTTTGCTGGGCAAGGGTGTGGACGTATTTGTTCGAGTGCGCAAACCTTCCATGAGGCCCCAACTGGTATCCAGATCCGGATAAGCTCTCCACTGAAAAGATCAGCCAGGCACCCTGTTTCCTGGAGGCACGGCAAATGCCCTCAAACAAAGGATGGAGGTTGCCGAAATAATTGAAAACGTCCGCGGCTAAAAATCCATCGAAGGTATCAGGATGGTCTGATAAAAATTCGATGATCTCCGATTCCTGCAATTCATCATAAATCTGTTTTTTGCGAGCTTCGGCAATCATCCCGGAGGACAAATCGAGTCCCACCAAACGACGGGCATGATCCCGAAACTGCATCCCCGCCAAACCAGTTCCGCATCCGAGATCGACTAGATTCTGCAACATCGGCGGGCAGGGGTGACTTCGGGTCCAGAGATTCAGCAGGGCAGAGGGGGTCCGGTACTCAAGCGCATCGTTCAAATGTTTTTCAAATCGACGCGAATAACCGTTGAATAAAGCGCGGACGTATCCCGGCGGCGCCGACTCCGTGGTTTCGCCCAATTGTGCAGAGAGCATGTGGCGTGCGGTTTCGTTGTCCGGATTGGCCTCCAGCGCCTGGCGGTAGGCAACAATGGCCTCCTCTCTGCGTCCCGATTGCTTCAGGAGAATGCACAGATTATTGTGCGCCGCGGAGAATTGCGGCGAAGTGGCAATCGCTTTCCGGTACCAGTCGATGGCAGAATCAATCTGTTCTTCCTGTTCATACACCAGCGCCATGTTGAACTGGGCCTGCGCAAACTCCTCATCGATTGCCAATGCGCGCAGATAATGGTTACGTGCATCCTCCAATCGGCCCGCCTGCTTAAGAAGCACACCCAGATTGTTGTGAGCCTGAATATAACTCCCATCCAGGGCAAGCACCTTGCGATAACACAATTCAGCGTAAGTAGGTTCATCCAAAGACTCCAGAACCAGCGCCAGATTGTACCAGCCATTTGCGCTTCGAGGATTGAGGGCGATGGATTGGAAATAACAATCGCGCGCTGAATCCAGACGGTCCTGCTGTTTCAAAAGAACGCCTAGAGCACACCAGGCCAAAGCATGGTCCGGCGCCCTGCTCACAGTTTCGCGATATGCATTTTCGGCTTCATCAAAATGTTTCAGATGGTCCGCAGACAACGCCCACTGGTAGCAGGATTCAGCATCCGACGTATTAGCTTTGGCGGCTTGTTCGAAAGCAGGACGCGCATTGACCCAATCACCACGCGCTTTAAGAATCCGGCCAAGATTCATTTGAGCTTCCGCATAACCGGGATTCAACGCGACCGCCTTTTGAAAGCAAGCCATCGCCGCCTGCGAATCCCCTTCCTCCAAACGGAGGGTTCCCAGAAAATTCTGAAAAAAGGCGTTTTCAGGTTTAGTCGGTTCTAACGTGCGGGTCATAAATTGAAGTGAAATCAGGCGTAATTTTTTTTGGGGAACTGATTTGTGAAAAATCAGAAAATGTTTTGGGACAAGCGGGTGCAACACACAATAGCTTACAGGATGAGCTTGAGCACGGCCAGTAATATTGAATCTTGGAAACAACCGTTTTTTGGAAGAAGATATAAAAAAATTGAATTGGAAGAAGATACAAAAAAATTGAAAAGGAAGGTTTTTTAAAGAAAAGCATGTTGTGCTTAAGTGGGGAGATTCAGAGGAAGCCCGAAGGCTTCCTCTGATCAATATGCTCTAAGGTATGATTTTTCCTGCGAGCTGATTATATGAAACGAAACCATAATCCGCGGAGTCGAAACTTCGCCCGGTGTTGTCTCCCATGACCAGAAAGTTATTTTCCGGAACCCGGTTTCCGTACCGCTTCAGTTGCAGGCTTAACACCCGGGAGCGGGAAGACTTTCCCGAAAGGGTTCTGGGTTTTGCCCCATTGACCGACAGCCGACCGGACGCCATCTCCACATGATCTCCAGGAATGGCCAGAACACGCTTGACCATCATCCGCTTTCGAGACTGGAATTTGATGGCTACCAAATCACCCTTTTGCGGGGAATGGGTCTGGAAATAGTCAGCATCCCATTGCACCCGGTCCCCCGGATTCAAAGTCGGTTGCATGGAAGATCCGTTCACCTTCAACCACCGTAAAGACTGTTCCCCTGGAGGTTCCTTAGCCGATGCATTCGTGGTTTCAGTTCCATTACCATAATTCAAAATGGTAATTCGGCTTTTCGAGAGGTCTTCGTTCCAAACTGCGACAACATTGAAACCCTCAAGAAGTTGGGAAATAGCAGAAGGCCAATCCTTTACATGAATGGAAACCGTCGTGAGGTCCCCCTCCATCGCCTCGGGAACCTGAAATTTGATTCCCGAAGCTTTGCTAATGGACCGCAGAGTTTCTCCAAGAGAGGAATCTTTAAATTCAATTCGAACCCCCTCGGAGGCTGATTCTACAATTATTCCTGCGGAGGTGGTTGTTGCCACCGCCGGGAAGGTAAATAGCAAAATGTAAACAGTAACCAGATATTTCATAATCCTGAATGGCCCCAAAATTTTTTAAAAATTTAGAACCCGATATTTCCACCACCGTCCAAAGCTCCCGCAGGAAGACTTCCTGCAAAATCACTTGCAGTTGCGGAAGAGCGATTATTTGAATAATAGTTGTTAGAATCTAAAAAGTTGATACCAACAGGCGTATTACTTAAAAAATTATTCTCAATGTTGTTACCACTGGAAGTCACGATCATATTTTGGATTCTATTAGCGTAAATACTATTATCCTTCACGAAAGTTTGAAACGAAACCAAAATTCCCGCTTCATTGGGATCTGAATCGAGATTGTTGTCCTTGACCGTGTTTTCAAATATCAATGAGCCTCCGCTAGAATGAATACCTGATAACCCATTCAATATTGCAGTGTTATTCTTAATAAGGGTTGCTGATCCACCAAAAATTCCACGGCCTCCATTTCGGGAAGAATGATTCCCAACAATTTTTCCTCCAACACGGATCCCATGGGAGTCATTTCTGTAAACCTCGTTATTAATAACGGATCCATCATTAATGATGATTCCTTCTAGGGTATTGTCGGACACAACGTTTTCCGTTATCAAAGTATCACCTGTGGAACCACCGATTCCGTAACCCCCATTATTTAAAACATGGCATCCTTTTACCAAGTGGTCGCTTCCGTGAATCTGGATTCCATTACCACCATTATTATGAACGCGCATGTTAAGGATCCTGTACCCACTACTTCCGCTATAAACGTTCTCGCGAATACCCTGAGCAGGAAAATCTCTTATAGTGCCATTTCGGATTTCGATATTGGACTGCTGGGTAATCATTAAACCTATGGTAGTTAATCCACTTGTAGCCCCGGGACCAATTAAACTAAACCCGTTTAGATCAATAGTTACATTGTCGGAGTCAATATTTATACCGTAGGATCCCCCGGCAACACTTAAATCTTCAGTAAAATAATAAGAACCGGATTGAGTGATTAAGAGGGGTACCGTGGAAATAGGAATTCGCGCATCCTCAGATGCGGCATCGATAATTTCCGATGCATGGAGGCCATCAATCAGGTCCGCATCAAGACCACTTCCCGGACCGTCGAGAATCTGCGTCGTGGTCACAGAATCCGGTACCAGTTTGGCTCCAGGCAAAGTGCCATCTGCAATTGCCAGAGGATCACCCGGATCTCCCTGTGGACCTTGTGGGCCAGTGGGACCAGCAGGACCTTGTGGACCAGTGGCGCCATCCGCCCCGGCGATTCCTTGGATTCCCTGTTCACCCTGAGGACCTTGAGGTCCAGGATCGCCTTGCGGACCTTGCGGACCTTCGGGACCTGGAGTCAATTCAATGTTGTTAACCTGGACTTCCAACGCATCTACACGGTGCTTCAATCCAATGCGATCATTGTCCTGATCGTCGTCGCGATCTGCAAATGCTGGTGATGCGATCACTAAAGATATTAAGAATACGGCTAATAACGACAATACGGATTTTAGTTTAGAACTTTTCATAAGGCCCTTGATTCCTTAATTTATTGAGTTAAATTTAAATATCTTTGATTGCTATAGCCAAATCAGGGGAAGCGTGAAGCTTCCCCCTTGTCTTATAAATGCTGTTCAGGTTACAACTTTATGGAAGAGTGGAATCCACAGTTTGGCCGTCATTCACCGCCCAGGCAGGCGCGGATAAAAAAAGTAAAAACAGTGCAGTCCACATGTCTATGTGTATCGAATTTTTGTTTCGCATTTGTATTCTCCTGAAACAAAAATTTATTTTAAAATTGACAAATTGAAAGTCCAGGTGCCCTATTGGGACACCCGGACTTTCTGGAACTAACTACTTGTTTTTCGCTGCTTGGTTGACAAAACGGGCTTTTTCATTGTTTGAGATCAAGCCTTGATCCACCAGGTCTTTAGCCGTGTGTGCCACACAACTGACAAACCGCCCGTGGTTCGGAAAGTCTTCCTTCACACAGAAAAGTTCGATGAACTGAATGCCACTGCAACCATCTAGTGTCACCGGTTCACCCAAGGAAGTTCCTGGGCACAGGTCGGCTTCATTGAAGACACCATCGCCATCGGCATCGGAGTCACACACATTGCCCAAATCGTCACCATCGTCATCGGCTTGATCTTCGTTGGCAATTGTCGGGCAATTATCGTCCACGTCATCAACGCCGTCGTTGTCGTCATCGGCATCACAGGCGTCGCCTTGGCCATCAAAATCTCCGTCTTCCTGGCCGGTGTTCCATACGTTCGGGCAATTGTCCTGATCGTCTGGAACACTATCGCCATCAACATCGGTGTCGCAGGCATCGCCGATACCATCTTCATCCAGATCACTCTGGTCGACGTTAGCCAGGGAGGGACAATTATCAACTTCGTTTTCCACGGTGTCGCCATCCAGATCGGCATCACAAAGATCACCTTCACCGTCGTTATCTTGGTCTAGCTGATCAGCGTTTGCAACATTTGGACAGTTATCTGCAGTATCCGCAACGCCATCTTCGTCAATATCTACAATCGGGTTAGGACAGGTTACGTTAAAATCCACTGTATTTGGATCGGTACCAGCAGTGACTGTTTCGGAAGGAATGACAGCGCAGGGGTTTTCCAAGCTAAACACTCCCCCACCAAACCCGGGAAGGGAAAAATTGTAATCTGTACCCAGAACTAAATCAACATCTACAGGTTCTTGAAAGGTTATCGCATCTGAATGTACGCCGCACAGCCTATATCCCTGCGTATGGTCCACCGGTTCAATATGAATATTTGCGGTATTAAAGGCCATATGGGCTCCCGAAAGCGTCAGGACGTCATTGGCATCTGTACCTTGAAAATCCATCGGTTGAAGATTTCCATCTGCATCGAGATGAAAAAACGCGCCGCCAGAGCAACCAATTCGAACACTAAAATCCGTACCTTTGACAAGGGTATTTGTAGTGGGAGAGGTAGCAGCCCATCCAGACTGAGTGCTAAAAGTATATCTCCCGGAGTAGCCATCGGGATCGATTGAAATTTCTTGCGTTCGAAAGCTGAGAGTTGATCCGTTAAAGTCAAACGGTCCATTAGGATCTGCATTCCAACACCCCCAGGGCATGCAATCAGGGGCATCTGCAATATTTCCATCAGGGGTTACATGAACCCTGAAATCGGCCCCTCCGGTTCTCCATTCAGAACCAACCCTTAACGTAAAGTAGTAGTCTTTCAAAAGGGTAATAGTCAGAGGACCGTTCCTCCAGCCTCTTAAGTTGTAATCGTGGTCTGATTGAGAATAAGCCCCTGGGTCGATATGGATTTGAGCCGTTTTGAAAGTAACGGTATCGCCTGTCAGGTCAAACGAATCGGTGGAATTCCGGCTGTTATGCTCCGAGGAGGATACTACGTTTCCTACTGCATCGATTTCAAAGTGTTTGCTATCTTCAAATCGGTTCCCAAGGTCTATTGCATATCTATATCCTTTTACTAAGGATAAGGTTTGCGAACCTGTCAATAAAGGACTTGCCAGAGAGACATGGAAAGATCCTGAATAATCAGCGACGTCAATGTTAATGGGTGTAGTTTTAAAAGTAATCGTATTTCCTGAAAAAGTGAATGAGTCTGATGGATCACTAGGCCCACCAATACCTGCAGGCTGGGTGTTCCCATTGGCATCTATTAAAAAATGCTTCCCCGAGTCTGCTGAAATTTCAAGACTAAAGGGAATCTCTGGAACAAGTGCAATGGTTTGAGGTCCCGTTAGATTTCCAGTAGACCAAACCAAACGATAAAAATTTTGGTGGCCATTGTAATCTCCAGGATCAATTTGAACATCCTTATTGTTGAATGTTAAAGTACCTGCACCTCCCACAGCAGCATCAGGGTTTTGAGAAGTTACATCACCAGATGCATCCACCTCAATATCAAAACCACCGATATGGGCAATTTGAATTCGTGTTGTGCCCACAGGAATATCTACATCCTGGATTCCTATGACCCTAATAAAAGATGTCCCATTAACGGAATAATTTCCCTGGTAGTCTCCGGGATCGATGGTTACATTCACAGCCCATGCGGGCGAAGTGAAAAATATCAGAAAGAACAAAACCCATAAGCTCATCTTGGATATTGATTTTGGATGTCTCATGCCCTCGACTCCTTAATTTATTGAGTTAGAATTTAAACCTTCTTTAAATTTTTTGACGGGATCAGGGGAAGCACTAAGCTTCCCCTTCTCCATATCAAGGCTGGTAATTTCCCCCCGGAAACGAATCAGCCTTATGGGAGGGTGGAGACCACCGTGTGTCCGTCATCCACTTCTGTGGATTTTTGGTTTTATAGGACGGAGAAAATCATCCATCTGGAACTATTGTCCAATCGGGCCGGAGATCCAGCGGTACGATCTCGTATTCCTCGTCGAAGCTAACGCCCATGCCATTACCCTCAACACGCACTACTTGTCCGGACAACTTTATCCAAGCGCGATTTCCAGAAAGCTCTTTCAATTGGTCCAGTGGGAGCACCAGGTCGATTTCTACCAGGGAGCTGAGTGGCAGGGCTTTTTCATTTTGAAAATAACCGCCGGTCGAACTGATATTCCTGGTTTGAAAGGCATGCGATGCCTCTTGGTCACCGGTTTCCTGAATTAAAGTCACTCGCGCAGACAAATTTAAGGAAAAGCGTGCTGATTTTCGTTTTTCCATTCCTATAGACGGGTCCCTTAAAAAAACATTTCAAAAAGGAAAAATGCGTTCAAACAAATGTATTCAATTGCGAGAGTTTTGGATATTAGCCATAGGAGGCATTTTGATTAGCAAAATTTCATTTTTTATTATTTTTCTACTTCTTTAGAGGTATTGAATGTATTTTCCGAGTTTCTCCGGACCTTATTCGGAAGATTCGGTCTGGAAGTTGTCTGTTACCCAAAGAGCGGCTTGCAGGCGGCTTTGAACATTGATTTTTTTGTAAATATTGTTGAGGTGTTTTTTGGCGGTGTGGAGACTGATGTAATATTTTTGGGCGATTTCCTCATTGCTGGAGCCAGAGGCGACGGCGACCAGGATTTCCTTTTCCCTTTTGGTGAGAACAGCCTGCGTCTTCTCCCCTACTTCCTGTTGAATGGCATCCACCCTGGCCTCGAAAATGGTTGAAATTAATAGATCATTTTTTTCGTTAGTAATGGGTGAACCAATGTTTAGGGATTCTTTGGAGTTGAAGGTTTGTAGGACCCAATTCCCCAAGAGTTTTCTGGGAAACCACAGGTCACCCAACAACACCGCATTCACCCCTTTGCAGATAGCGATGATGGAATCTCCGTCATAAAAAACGCCTCGCAACCCTTTCGCCAGGTCAAGGGGTTGCAGTGGATGGCCGTTTTCGAAGTTAATGAAAAGGTAAGGGGAGCCCCCGGGTGGATCGAACCTTTTAGATTGGCCGGAGGAGCATTTTTCTTGAAAGAAAGTGCTCTGAGCATCGACCAAAATTAGAGTTTCACCACCCGGGTCCCTAATCCCCGCAGATTCCCTGGGCCATTGGGGAGACCCCCTGCAGGGCAGACCTGTTTCTTTTTCAATCACCTGGAGGAGCGTTTGGGTCAAGAATATTTGTTCCGAAATAATATGAATGGCTTTTATCAAGATATTCAAAGTTTTATCTCTACCAACGGAGACTATTCATTCATGCCAAATCAAACAATAAAAATTGTTTTGGAAAAACCAGCAAAGCCTAACCAAAAAAATAACGATTAAAAACTTCTATAAAATGAGTAATTTTATGCCAGTTTGGACTCTGCGTCTATCACCCTAAAGTACTAGTTTTAGATCGACTTCTTTAAGAATTTAAAAAACTGTGCTTTAAAATCAACTTGTTTAAAAAATAAACGTTTTTCCAAAAATGGCCAGATAAACTCATTATTAATTGTTTCAAGTCATTTCAATAATTTTTTGGAACCCATCACTTGGAGTTCAATTTAAAAAACTCTATTAAAAGTTATTAAAAAGTTCTTACCATATTTACTTTTTGAATCAGGAGTTTCCTAAAGATTATTAAAATTAATGCACTGTCAGGTTTTATATTTTATTAAGTAATTAATAGGTTTGAACATACCAAAATTTTGGTATTTTTGAGCAGGCATAAAATTGGAGGGGGATTGGCTTATTAAAGAATATATTCTTCAAAAAGTTGAGAAGGTAAAAGGTACCTTTATGGATGTGATAATTAAATCCATATTTTGATTTTTAAGAGCATAAGAGTCTGTTTGAGTTGAAAAAGGATCCCATCAAATTCGAAGCAAAAATTTGATCACATCTATTCCACCTATATTAATCTTGGGCCAAATTTAACTTTTGAATGAGTTGAACTCGAGAGTTGACATTAAATTTAGAAAAAATACTTCTAAGGTGGGTGACAACGGTACTTTGTGCGATGAATAACCGAGTAGCAATTTCTTGGTTTTCTATACCGTCCTTGACAAGCCAACAAATTTCCATTTCCCGGGGAGTTAAACTGAATTGTTCCATTTCCAATGCGGTCCTGGAATGGGGTTCACTGACAGGTTTTAATTTGATAATCCACCGTAAATCATCACTTTTTTCCGAAGGAGTAACGGGAATCAGCGTAATCCAAAAAGTCATACGCGCAATATTGAAAAAAGGCAGATCCGAGACCGAGCTTAGGTTTTCCAAATCGGGCTTATAATCGACTATTTTCCCTTTTATAAAACTTGCGAAAGGATCAGGAAGTAATTGTCCCGCTTGCAGGGAAAAAAGGCTTTTAAAAGCCTGGTTAAGAAATAATACATGGGTGTTTCTGTTAATCAAAGCCACCGCTGTGGGCGAATTGGTTAGCGCTTCCGTAATTGATTTGAATTTATGGAACTCCTCCTTTAATACCACATACCTCAAGGCTTTAATCAGGTGAGAACGTAATAATTCCATTATACGAATCTCTCTATGCGTCATTGGCTGGATGGAGTTGAGCCTGTGAATTCCGAAACCAAGGTTTGGCTCGGGGCGGTCGATGGCTACCATGACACTTGAGACGGTTTGAACATAAGGAAGAAGATCTTTTTTGTACTGGGGATTTTCGTGAAAAAAACGTGTCATTTCCTCATCCAATTCTTTTTTATCACGATCCACGTCATAAGCGACAACAGGTCGATTACTTGTAGAAGCCATCCTGCTAAGTTGGTTGTTGGGAAGAAACAGTTGAAGGGCTGTAACGGAAGGTTGCGGAATATTGACAGCATCTATGACTTCGACATCGGCAATATCTTTTTCCAGAAGGGCAAAAACCACTGCGTGCGCTCCCAACAAAGGCAAGATGTTGCGATCAAATACATCTTTTAATGCATTAATGGTTTCGCAAGAATATACCTTGTCGATAATAGTTAGAATGCTTAAATAATCGTCTTCAGTCAGTGATACATTTTTTGGTTCTGTCATTAAGATACCTGGAGATTAATACTCACTAAATAAGAAAAGAGTCGTAATTATATGACATTATGGGCCTATGGTCTACTCTGCTTTAGTACTATTTTTAGGGTATTTTCTGATGCAACATAAAAAACAAAGGTTTAGGAGTCGAAATTTATTTCGAAATTGTGAAAATACTAGAGTTTTAATGTTAGTGGCTTTTGTAAGGGAGATATTTTTCAGAAAATTTGTGGAAAATGGACTAACGTTAGAAGGGATAACTCTTTAGTCCACTTTTTTATACGCCTGTAAAGAAATAAGGAAAAACATTGTCCCCCTGTTCCTCTCCCGCGGTGGGGAGAGGGAGCGCAGTTTGTTTTTTCCCTGACAGGAGAAGGTAGGGATGAGGCTAAACCCTGCCTGGCACCATGCAAAGCCTGGTGTTTCTCATGAGAAACCAGGTTTAAAGCAAATCAATAAGTTTCCATCAAGCGGCAATCGTATGGGTTTTGAAAGAATCCTTAGTCGCCACTTTGTTTGCGACAACTTTTGCAAACCTCCTGGCGGCAGTAAATGAGGACCATGCCAATATTCGAATGAAACGTTCCTCATCACGATTGTGGCCCAAGACATCCTGGACCATCTTTTCGGTAACGCGATAGGGGGCTTTGGCGAGAACGAGGGCCAGTAGCGCGATGGCTCTATCCTGGCCATCGAGTCCTTTTACTTCAAGATCCATCCATTTATGGTCGAGCGGCATTTGTTCGCAATGCCATTGGTTCAACGAATCGATGATCACTTTTCGGGCGCCAGGGGAAATAACCTTTGCTCCTTCACACTCGACGGTGCGGGTCCACCGGGCAATGGCGTCCGCTACCCTGGGATTGGCGTTGGCCCATTGCATGTCCGCTGGCAAATCGGCTGGTGGAAGGAGGTCCAACGCGCGACCGGGAACAAGGGGCAACCGGCGAGTTGCTTTTAATTCCGAACCGAACATCCGTAAGGCAAGGGCTTTTACCGTTTGGATTCCGAAGGGGGCTGAAACCGGAGAGTCTTCCATGACCACGTGGCTGAAACGATTGATGTCGCTCATTCCCATAAGGGTTCCAATCACTTCGGGTAATTGGTCCTGGGTAAAAGGAGTCTTCGGGATTGGATCATTACTTGGTCCGGCTATCGCCTTGACCCACTCAAGGCGGCGGCGCAATAAATCATCGGTAGCATCGAACCCCTTTTGCCCGAAAATGTCTTTTGCGGCTCCATGTTCGTCACCGGCGTGCACCAGACTGATGAGCATGTCCTCGCAGTAAGGACAATAGTTCATTTGGGACAAAACGGCCGATATCGCATCTTTAGTTGTTCGGTCAACCTTATCGGCTACCAGCATGGATTCTCGTCCACCTGTCCAAATGGCGGCCATGAGTTCAGGAACTTTGGATCGGCTGGTCAGGGATCCGTTCTTGAAAAAATCTTCCCGGATCATATCGTAGACTTTTTGGGTCAGTCCCTCAGCTTTGCGATCAGGAACTGCGGATACGTAGCGCATGGTTTGTACGGAAAGTTTATCGAACAACCAGTAGCGAAATTTTGATGGCAACATGTCTGTTCTCCTTACAAGAGTTTTAGATTAAGTAAGTGATTTCAATTTTAAGAACAGACTCAATTTTTAACTAGTACATAAAATGTACTTAACCTGAGCTTTGGATAAAGGAACACTCACTCCCCTGGAGGGAGAGGATTAAGGTGAGGGACAATAATAAAGGATTTCAAAATTTCCTTCATCCCACCACGGGAGAAGACCGAGAGGAGGGGGAAGCTTCATTCCCTTTGGCAAAAAGTTGTAGAGGAAGCCCGAAGGCTTCCTCTGTCTGGCACAACGATTGGATGAAATGAAAACCACCTTTATGGCAGGGTGGAGTCCACCGTTTGCCCATCGTCCACTGCCGTGGATTTACGGCTGTGCGGGACTGAGACATTCACTGATCCGGTACAACTTTCGAATCCGTCATCCGCGGTGAAGTTCACCTGGTACACCCGTCCGTTCTCATTGCCGGAACGTTCGGACCGGATGAGTACGGAATCGCTTGGAGCGCTGACCTGAACCACCGCATCAGGACTGGAGTCTCCGTCTCCCAAACCGTTTACTGGCTCGTCCTGGGTGACACCGGTGATTTCAAGAGTTACATCACCATACTCGGCGTCACTGTCCATCACCCCGTCGATTTCCACCTGGACCATCTTGTGATTGGGCGGCCACAATTTGTCGGGGTTGGCCACGGCCAAGTCACAACTGGGAGGATCGTTTGCATTCAGAACATGGATGTCCACTGTGTCGACATCCGACTTAGGGTTTACCGGATCGTTATCGGTAACCGTCAATTCAAACGATAAGGTATCTCCTCCCGCCGCGACTGCAGGGGCATCAAATGAAGGTGTTGCCACAGAGACATCGCTAAGAGTCACTGAAGGTCCACCTGTTTGTGACCACGAAAAGGAGAGCACATCCCCGCCATCAGGATCGCTACTGGCCGTACCGTCCAGAGTGACCGGGTTTCCTTCGTCTTTGGTTTGGTCGGGGCCTGCATCTGCGATTGGTGGACTGTTTTCCACAATGGTCACGAATACCTTATCGGGGGAGCTTGGCTCCTTACCATCACTCACCACCAATTCGAACTCAAGCACGCTTCCGATTCCCAGAGGCGCGGTGAAAGTAGGATTGGACACAGTATCGTTGGGCTGAAGGGAAACGGCAGGTCCTGAAACCTGAGTCCACTGATAGGTGATAGGATCTCCTTCGTTATCGAAGCTGTTACTGCCATCCAGAGTGGCAATGGCCGCTTCCTTGACTGTGCCATCATCGCCCGCATCCGCAATGGGAGGCGTGTTTACATTCACCACAGTGATATCGACAGAATCCGGATCGCTAAAATTGGTTCCATCATCAACAATCAGTTCAAATGTCAGGGTCTGGTTGCTGGAAACATACGGGGCGGTGAAGACGGGTTGCGCCGGATCGGTTAAATCCAGTGTTACAGCAGGGCCAGCAACTTGCGACCAGTCATAGTTTAATGGCTCACCCTGAGAATGACTGCTCGCCGTACCATCCAGAACAACAGATTCACCCTCATCCACCGTTTGGTCGGGACCGGCGTCGGCTGTAACAGTAGGACCAAAACCGCCAATTTTAGCAATAAAAGCATCTCTAACACCATTGTGAGCGGTATCAAATGCACCGACTGTTGAAGGGAAAACTTCATCAGTTCCCCCATCTGTCACACCGGCAATAAAAATATTTCCATTGCTATCCAGAGCAATTCTTCTGGCCAAATCATTCCCATCCCCACCCAAGAAGGTGGAAAAAAGGAGTGTTGATCCATCAGCACTCAGCTTGCTTACAAATGCATCATTATTTGATCCACCGCTATGGGAGGAATCAATAGCGTCCGGGGTAGTTGGAAAAACAATACTTGAACCTCCAAAAGTAGACCCTGATATATAAACATTTTCATTGGAATCTAAAGCAATCCCAGCTCCCCGGTCAAAGTTATCACCTCCAAGATAGGTCGAAAATAGAAGTGTGCTACCATCCGCACTTATTTTACTTACAATGACATCCCGACCCCCGTTAGAAGTGGTATTAAAAGCTCCAACCGTTGTTGGAAATTCAAGACTGGTGCTATTTCCTTGGGTATACCCTGTCACATAGGCATTTCCACTGGAATCTACCGCAATATCCAAGGCAAAATCTGTGCCATCACCGCCAATAAAAGTCGAATAAACTAAAGTGGAACCATCTGCACTTATTTTACTTACAAATACATCGTTTGACCCATTATGGGAAGTGTCATAGGCACCCGGTGTTGTGGGAAAAGGGGGACCTGATAAATTAAGGCTGTTTGACTGGGTTGCCCCTGTTACATAAACATTTTCGGCACTATCTAAGGCAATTGCCTGACCTGTTATCCCTGAGTAATCTCCAAAAAAGGAAGACCAAACTAAAGAGGAGCCATCGGCACTTAATTTGACAATAATAATGTTGTTACCTCCGGGGGAGTTCGAACTAAAAAAGGCCCCAGGAGTTAATGGAAAACTTGAGGAGGTGGAACGTCCAGTGATAAATGCATTTCCACTTGCATTAACCACAATATCCCCCCCTGAAGCTTGTCCGGTTGATAGGTGAAATGGATTAGTTGGCTCTATAACAGTAGAATAAACAAGAGATGAACCGTCTGGACTAAGCTTGGTTACAAACGCAACCCAGGAGCCATCTCGGGTGCTGTCAAACGCCCCAGCCGTGGTTGGATAATCAACTGTCGCCGGACCCTGAATTTCCCCAGTGATATAGGCATTTCCCCCTGAATCCACAGCAATGCCATACGATCTATCATTGGCATCCCCCCCAATGTAGGTTGAATAAATAAGGGTGGAACCATCCGAACTCAGTTTGGAAACAAAAGCATCCCAATTTCCATTAAATGAAGTATCAAATGAACCCGTGGACGTTGGAAATAATGATTCTGTCTGACCCGTAATATAAACATCCCCATTGTTATCAACGGCAACATCCATACCCAAATCAGTTTCACTGCCTCCTAGATAAGTTGAAAAAGCGAGAACAGGATCAATAATCAATGGTTGGTTTTTATCATAGTCACGGATATAAAAAGAGACCTGCTGGCCGTCGAGAAAGATGAAATTGCCGTCAACGTTTTCGCGTTTGCCTCCGATTTCCTGATACATTACCGGAGCCTTAAAAATTACTTCTTCGCCTGATTTGGACTCCAGAACCAAATCGCCACCTTCAATGTGATAACCGTCGATACCCTCATACGACAATCGAATGTTTTTAGGATCGGCTCCTGGCTGAACGATGAAATCGTATTCCAGGTGTTGCTGGTTCCCGTAATACACCAGATCGATTCCAGGATAGACTTCCTGGTATCGAACCTTTCCGTAGTTGGCTATATTACTATGCCATTGAGATGAATCGTTGCCGATGAAATAATTGGAAATCGAAGCCAGTTTGTCTTCACCGATTACTTTGGGTTTCGGATTAGCCCCGACCAGTTGCATTCGAACTGAGGAAGAGGTTTCCTCGGACCCGGCTTTAAAAGACAACACGGCTTCATCCTGGGTCAAAAACAACCCATATCCTGGCCCACGTGAGAAAAACTTCACCTCATTGTTTGTTTGTCCTTGGTTGCTTTCAAAATGAAGCGGGACTTTTGCGAATGACTTGATCGCTTTAGCCTGGCTGGCATTTTTGGATTGAATTTTATCAACTTCCGGAACGGAAGCATGGGCTGGTATTGAAATAAACACCAAAAGAAGCAATAACCATAAATTTTTACAAATTGTTTTGAAGTGCAACATGAGCTTTTCCTTTCAGCTTGAAATTAAAATTTGGTTTTTTAAACTCAACTAGGATTCAAAGAACAAGTTACGGGTTTTTCGACTTTGCGTTCACAGTGCTTACTATGATTTTTGAACAATTTATAGAAATTAGGATTTTATTTATATCTACTGTTCTAAACGAAAAATTAAAAGCTACAGACCAAGTAGTTTTCAAGCGTTTGATTTTTATAAAATTATTTCCGTTTGGCGAGAAAAATTGGAACTGTAGGCCCTTATAAGCAAATTGTCTAGGCTATAATTTACTATTTTTAGGGTATTTTCGGACAAAACTTAAAAATCAAAAGGTTTGCGGTCAAATCTTTTTCGAAAACATGAAAATATTAGAGTTTCGATGTCTTTAAGTTTTGGTAAGGTAAGTGTTTTTGTTGGAAATTATGGATTAAGGATTGATCATAGACTAGGGGAATCTCTTGTAGAGTAGGCAAAGGCGGGTAGAAAACAAGTGGTATACCAAAAAGTTTGTTTCTCTAGAAATGACTCCAATCTTCGGGGTTCCACACAGTGTCACTTCGCGGTGCATGAGCATGGTGAGTCCAACGGTAAATCGGGTTAATTACAGCATTCCCCGGCAGGTGGAGGGTTGTAAACAATCTACTTTATTGGCCGGAACCTTGTGGAGTGGCGTGGGGGTACCATTGTTTCACTTTGGTTTGTTGTTCCTGGACGAAAGCGCGACTGCTTTTGGCTTGAAGGCATTGTTTAGCGGCTTCTTTGGCTTCCTTTTTAGATTGCTTGCCGTTTTCATAATAGGATCGGGCCAGCAGGCACTGGTTTAAGGGGACCGGCTTGCAATTTTTGATCGCTTGCTGAAACTGCTTGAGCGAATCCTTGTCCCGGCACATCAGGTAATACAGGTATCCCAGATTGCGATGGGCTCCTGCGCGATCGATACATTCTTTTTGACGAATCACCGTTTGCATATCCTGAATAAATTGATCGGCACCCAGGCTGATCAGAATTCGCGTTCCCCGGTTGAGAAACGGAATACTGCACAAGGTACGGATGTTGTCCGGATTGAACACGCCGCTGACCCGCACCTTCTGCGCTTTGCAAAACGACTTGTAATACAAACTTTCAGGCGACCGGTCCTTTTGCGGCAAACTTTGTTCCGCCTGCACCGCCCGTTCCCCGAAATGCTCGCACAAGGCGTAGCATCCGCGCTCCTTGTCACTTCCACGGTGGAGGTAGGCTTGTTTCAGCAGGCCTTCGGCAATTTTCCATTGAATGCGCGCAGACTCCGAAGCGTTAAAACGGTGATCGGTCAGGAACAGTTTATCCTTTGCATAACGTTCAAAATCGTCTGCGCTTTTCAGGCACATGCCCCTGAAGTCCAATTGGGATATACGGTCTTCGAGAGAGTCGGCCCAGAGCGTGCCAGTGTGGGCAAAAATTAGGAGAATGATTAAAGCAAGGTTTTGCATACGTTATCGTGAAGGAGAGGGGAGTTGGAGTCAAATTTTTTTCATTCGTAAGTGATGCGAACTCCGTGGGCGCTGAACTTGTCTATGACCCATTGTCTGCGTCGTATCAGAGACGCCACCTGATATTTTGGGGGAACATGCTCCACCACTTTGAGGCGGGGCGTGTTCTCGCTGAAACAGGGGGGCGTGCCAAAGGCATCCGGCCCGTTGCCGTCACCAAGAATACAAACCTCGCAATCCCAGGTTTTTCGGCGGACGAATTTGGTGGTTTCGCAGATTTTGCACGGATTGATCGCACCGGCATTCCCCTTTTTTTCAATAAACTCGTCGTAGCGTTCGATGCGTTCTGCAAAAATGGCCAGCGCCCATTCGGGATAATCGTCCCCCACCGGCGCTTTGGGATTTATTAATGGATTTTTTGATTTCAATGACATTTCCAAAAGTTGGTCGATCCGTCGAAAGGCGTCCCTCTTTTATATCACTTTTTCACGAATTTTTGCACTCAAGGTGTCGAGCGCGATGACGACCACTGCGATCAGCAACAATGCGGTGCCCGCTTGCCTGTACTGGAGCAGGTTGATCCATTGCTGAAGCAAAAACCCGATGCCTCCTCCGCCCACAAAACCGATGATGGTCGACATGCGGACATTGATATCCCAGCGATAAAAAGTGAAGGCTAAAAAGGAGGGGAAAATTTGCGGCACCACTCCGTAAAGAACGATCTGCAAGGGTTTCGCTCCGGTAGCGGTGATGGCTTCCAAAGGACCGGGATCGATGTTTTCGATCTGTTCCGAATATAGTTTGCCCAGGGCCGCGATGGAATGAAATCCCAGGGCCAGCACCCCGGCAAAGGGTCCGATGCCCACCCACACTGCAAACAGGATCGCCAGAATAAGCGGTTCGATGGAGCGCAAAACATTAAAAACCGTGCGTACCCCATAATAAACGGCCGTACCCGCGGGGTTCCCACACATCAAATTGCGGGCTCCTAGAAAACTGAGCGGTACCGCCAGCAGAACGGCCATCGATGTGGCCATCAAGGCAAGAAACAGGGTCTCGACGATTTTATCGAACGCCAGCTTTAAAGTTTCGCTGATGCGGTAGCCGCCGGTGTTCCATGTGATTTCCAGTTTGATGCGTTGCTTATCACCACGTGCCATTTCGGGCACATGAGTTTCCAGCCGAAATTGGCCTTCGGAATCCGTGAGGACTTCTTCCAAAGGAAACTCCTGTTCAATGGAGTTCACCCAATAGAGCGTTCCCTTTTGATCCTTTGCCAACCGAACCCCTTCAATCTCAAGAGAATCTCCCACCCGGCCTTTGGTTTTGGATAGAAGCAATGCGGGTTTTTCAGTTTCAAGCGGTTGTGGCTGTTGATCCGGAACCGATTGACGGGTTAACTGAAAATCTGCCGAAACCGTTTGGGTCCCGGTGTTTGGAGTGAACAAGTCTGGTCGAAGGAGGTCGCGAATGAGGGGCTTGACCAAATGGGCGTCGCGCACCAGTTCGCCCAAATCGATTTCAGTTTGTTTCCATCCGTATCCGTAAACCAGCACAGCGAAAAGAAACAGTAAAATGTAACGGGACTTTAAATAAAAAGGACGTGGAGGGGAGGGAAATTCAGGCGATGGTTCTTCCCGTGAGGGGCTTTTGGAAGACGCCATGACTGGTCTTCTTACTGTGAAGGTTATGGAAATAAAAAGTCGGGGAAACTCAACCGAAGGCGATTCATGGCCAAATCATAAATTCAGGCCATCCGCCGTCAGCCATAAAAAGCCCAATCCTACTACCAGAACGGTGGCATTCAGTTTTACAGAAAGGGAATGGATGCTTTTAAATTTGCCCTCCAGAGCTTCCAGCGTTTCACCGGGTTCAGACGTGCGAATGCGCGCTTTCAATTCTGCCGCCTGTGGTCGCACCGCGAGGCCGGCGTAAAAAGTACAAGCCATCATCACCAGCAGGAATATCATTTTAATGTTGAATAACGTGGGATGGTTGGTGAGAAGCGTAATCAGAAGCAAGCCACCGCAAACGTATCCGATCCAGTAGTATCGGGGGAACATCTTGCCAATCAGATCCCCAGCCTGCTCACGTTCCAGAGTCTGGAAAACGGCTGGGGCGGCGAAAAAGGAAAAAAACACAATGCTACCCAGCCAGCAGGTGAGGCTAAGCATATGAATGAAATTGATCAATACCTGGAACATACCCGGAAATCCTTTTGAAAAATAAAAAGATAATAACCAGCCCCTGCGGTTTTTCCAATGAAAAAATGGCGGGAATGATTAATTTTTCATTATCCGGGAAAACGTGTTTGGAAAGGAAGTTTGAATTCCCCGACAATTCTTTTTTAAGCAGAACCCGAAAACAATCCGGATCAACCGCCACCTGTCATGATTTGTCCGTTCGAGTGGCGAGCGCAACGAAACCCGACACTGCTGGATTTCTGCCTGGGTACCAGGTGACGGCGGAAGGAGGGACGTACGTCCAGTGGAGAATAGGACCAACTGCCGCCGCGCAGGACTTTCGCGGCTCCGGATGCGGGTCCGGAAGGATTGCTTTTAGGACTTTTTTTGTAATACGTTTCTCCATACCAGTCGCTTACCCATTCAGCGACATTGCCCAAAATATCATAGATGCCGATGCCGTTCGCTTTCTTTTGTCCGACCGGATGCGTTTGCCGACTGGAATTGGTACCATGCCAGGCGTAGTCCCCGATTTCTTCCTTCAGGCGGTATACCACCTTGATGGGCCGGGCGCCACCCCAGGCGGCTTTTTCCCATTCCGCTTCTGTGGGCAATCGTTTGCCGATGGTCCGACAGAAGGCCTCGGCTTCGTGCCAGGTGACATTCTCGACGGGAAGGTCTTTTCCTTTATGCACAGAAGGATTGCTCTTCATCACATATTCGTAGGCGGCTTGCGTGACTTCATACCGGTCGATGTAAAAAGAATCGATATTGATCGTATGACGTGGAGAATCCCTGGTCTGCATTTTCAACGTGCCCATAGTGAACCGGCCATAGGACACATACACCATATCATCGGGACCCATACCTTTGATGGAAGGATTCAATGGCACCAGACGGGCCTCTTCCATTTCCTTGGGAGTGGCATAAAAGGCTTCTTCTTTTTGATTCAGTTGCTCAAACTTTTCCTCCAGAGTTCGGGATTTATCCATGAGCTTCTGATAACGTTTGGAAAGCCTTTTTTCTCTGGCGTCGCGGCCCCGTCCTGGTTTCAAGCGGGCTTGATCCTTTTGTAACCGGTTAAAAGCCAACTCCAATCGGTTGCGATCACGTTCCAGTTGCTTGCGTTCGCTGGCAAGTTTATTTTCCCTCCGTTGCTGCAAATGCTCTTCTTTTTTTCTCTGGCGTTCTTCAAAATACTTTTGTTGCCTTTCAACTCTGGAATCCTTTGTATTGTTTCTTACATTTTGTCGCCCATCAGACGCCTGGGTTTGAGACATAATTTTGGAAGGTTGTGTAGGGGTGACATCGATTTTTCGTCGCTCTTTGACAATACGCTTTTCCTCATCCAGGCGTTTGCGCTCCGCCTTGAGAGCCATACGCGCCTCTTCCAAAGCCTTTTTTTGCGCTTCCAAAGATTCCAGCTTTGAAGAATGAGCGCTACCATTCACTACCAGTGGAGAAGGGCGGGAGGCCCCTGATCGCTTCGGCGTGGAAAAGACAAAATCACCGTCGTCCAGGTTCGGGTCTCTGATTTTGCCGTATTGGGGATGCTGAGTGCCGCGCGAATAATTGATGACGTTCTTTTGAAGAAATTCGCCCAATTCGACACCAGTGACGTAACCGTCGCCATCGGAGTCCCCTTCCCCTTCCAGCGCTTCGAGAAACTGTTGGCGGAACACACTTTCATCGGGAACCGTTTCGTTGGCACTGCCGGCGGTGATGAACTGGCGCACCGGTTTGCTTGTCTTGTAACTGATGTTTTCGGGAATGGCGCGGCTCAGGGAAAAGATCGATCCGGAAAAACAACTGTCGAACAGGAACAAGGCATGTTTCGCCTGAATGCGTTTTGAGAACACCTCCATCATCTGCATGTCCACCGCCTGTGAGCGAAACCCCGCCTCGTCTTTATTCGGATTCGGCGCGTCCGTGGGCACGATGTAGCCCATCTCGCCGCCATAGGAAAGTTTCAGGGTATGGCCATGACCGGCAAAGTAAAACAACAAACGATTGTTTACATCCTGTCCGTATTCCAGAATGAAATCATTGTATGCATTTTCGAGTTGGCGCTGATTGGGGTTGTCGACACGAACAACATTAAATCCCTTTTTCTCCAGCCCCTCCTGAACCAGCCGGACATCCTTGACCACACCCGGCAGATCCGGCCAATGCTCGTAATCGCTGACACCAATGAGAAGCGCATGACTTTCGCGATACATGGCAATTTCCTGACCTGCAGGATCGATCACCGTCACTACATTCATTCCACGCGTCCCGGAATGGGCCACAGTAGAAAGGAAAATGAAGGCCATCAAAATGGCATATTGTATTGTACGAAACTTCGGCATAGTGAAGATGCAAGATTGAATTCAATACAATATTATAACGAGGTTTTTGTAGATTTAAAGTAGAGGTTTGTCGGTTAATCAGTTTACCTGTTTGGTGAAATTTTCCTCTGTCCCTGGCTATAGAGAAAACAACTTAATCAAAACAATGTTTTGCCATCTTCCACGTAAGGTAGGCCCCGGAAAGGTTGCGGACGCGAAAGCCTTCCTGCGACAGGTAACGGCAGGCGAAATAGGAGCGCTGGCCGGATTGGCAGTAGACAACCAGTTCCTTGTCGCGTGGCAGTTCACTTTTGCGGTCGCGGAGTTCCGATAAAGGGATGTTGTTGGCTCCGGGAATCGCGCCGTCCACAAATTCATCCTCGTCACGAACGTCCAGCAAATAGCTTTGAGAATAGTCCAAAGAATCGATTTCGTGCCAGTGCGCGACGCCGACATCGTGATGCACCACGTGTTGCGCCACCATCCCGGCGAGGTTGACAGGATCTTTGGCCGATCCAAAGGGAGGCGCATAGGCCAGTTCGAGGTCTTCCAGGTCATGCACCGTCATACCGGCTTTGATGGCGGTTGCGAGAACGTCGATACGTTTATCGACGCCATCTTTTCCAACCGCTTGTGCACCTAACAGTTTTCCCGATTCGGGATGGAACAAAATCTTGAGGGCAATACGTTCTGCTTCCGGATAATAGGACGCATGTGCCGGGGGATGAAGATGGATGGCCTGATGCTCCATGCTGGCCCGGCTTAGCGTTTTTTCGTTCGCGCCGGTGCATCCTGCGGCCACGCCGAAGCATCGCAAAATAGAGGTGCCCAGGGTACCGGCATAGCTGAGATTTGCGTCGAAAACATTTTCTGCCACGATGCGGCCCTGCCGATTGGCGGGTCCGGCCAGGGGAATGAGCGTCCATTCGCCGGTTGTGAAATCCTTCACCTCGACCGCATCGCCGATGGCCCATATGTGGGGCTTACTGGTTTGAAAGCGGTCGTCCACTCGAATGCCACCGCGCGAACCGATTTCAAGTCCGGCTTTCTCCGCCAGCGAAGTCTCCGGTTTGACGCCCAACCCCAGGATGACCAGATCGGCATTGAGCGACACTCCGTTTTTCAAATGAACCACCGATGCTTTTGCTTTACCGGGCATGGGTTTATCAAAATGGCTTACGGGATTGTTAAAAAATAAATCCACATTGTGATTACGTAGTTCTTGATGGAGCCAGGCGGCCATTTCCGGGTCCAGGGGAGACATCACCTGGGACAGGGCCTCGACCAGACTGATGTGGAGTCCCAACCGGTGCAACTGTTCGACCATTTCCAGTCCGATGAAACCACCACCGATCACCACTGCGTTTTGGCAGGAGTGCTCTTTTATCCACGCCGACAGGGCTTCCACATCCGGCACACTGCGAACCACAAAATGGCCCGACTGGTCAATACCGGGAATGGGTGGTTTGAGTGGGGAAGCACCGGGGGAAAGGATCAGATCGTCATATTTTTCGCGGTAGAGCTTTCCGGTTTCATGATTATAGATTTCAACTTCCTGAGACACAGGGTCTATGGACATCACTTCGGACATCACGCGCACATCCAGATTGAATCGTGCCCTGAGGCTTTCCGGAGTCTGGACCAGTAAATCCTCCTTGTCTGGAATTTCGCCTCCAATAAAATAAGGCAATCCGCAATTGGCAAAGGACACATGGGGTCCGCGTTCGAAAACGATGATCTCCGACTGTTCGCTGAGCCTTCTGGCATGGGCGGCGGCGGTGGCGCCACCGGCTACACCCCCTACAATCACAATGCGTTTGGACATGGCTGGGATTTCCTTTCGCGTTTTTTCCAAATTATCATGTGCCGTTAAACGTGCGAATGAAATGGATCACATTCCATCCCTCTTCCTCAGAGATCACTTTGCCGACGCGCTGGGGCATCCCGGTTCCGGGACTGCCGTTTTTCAGAACCCACATCAATTCGCCATCGGTACGAGCCTCTTGCCAGACCGGATCCGTAAAGTTGCGGGGCGAATGGCCGGGAAGTCTCACCCCCTTGCCATTATTGCTATGGCACGTGACACACAGGCCCTTTCCGAAATAAATTTTGCGGCCCGCTTCGACCCGTTCCAGGGAAGGAGGAAACGGGTTTTCCATTTCCTGTACCTCTTCCAGGTTTTCTTTCGGGACCCGGGGATGGTACACGTCCGGATGGAAAGCGGACACGGATTGAGTATAACTTATCAAGAAAATTGTAATGGTAAATATAGAGCCCGCCAACAAGGATTTTAAGCCGTGTTTTTTCAGGAATTGCATGTCAGCCTCCAAAAATGCGGGAGAAAGCCCGCTGGTTCCGTTGCGCCCAAGCACCCCAACAGGAGAGAACCGGCGAGCTATCCTCCCGCTAATATCACTTAACGTTAACAGTCATGATGACAAACTCCTTGTTCATCCGGGTCCCTTGATGCGGTTCGACGTAAGTACCATCATAGAAATACCAGGTGAGGGGTTTCATCTTTCCAAGCTCCTTTGGTTGCCGGGGCATAGCGCTTACATCCAGTCCGTTCTTTATAAATTGTTCAGGATTGAAGTAGTAGACAATGTCCTCGTGGGTATTTTCCGGGTGCTCGGAAAAGTGGACCATGTTGTGTTTCGTTACCGTTTCCAGCATGCAATACTCGCCGCTGTTTTTTGAAATATCGATAGCGGCCAGTTTGGATTTGGGAGTGAACAGATTGGCGATGGCATTGATCTCTTTTTTCGCCGTTCCCTTCAAGCCAATGACAGGACCGAACTCTTTTTTTATAGCATCAAGTTCCTGCTCGGCACTGACTGATCCCCCGAGAGCAAACGCAACATCACTGCCCGCCAATAAAAACCCGATCGTCAATAAAACACAAAATTTAAAATTTTTGTTTCGACACATAACAGTTCCTTTGATATTAAAGTTGGTAGCACTTATTTATTAACCTTCCCATGCTTGGCTTCCCAGTGGCCCACTGATTGTGGAATTGCGACGGTTCCATCGGGAATAGGTGCGTCGTGGGGCCAGAGATGGAAGATGATGCCATCGGTTTTCGCCACGTAGTCCGCCAGTTTCTTTTGCTCTTCCGGGTCTGTGGGATTATGGATAGCGACACGGCCGGTTTTGATTTCTTCATCGTGGTCGTGCCAAAATTGATCGTGAGACCATTTGGGAATGACTTTTCGCGCCAGTTCTTTCGACACCATGTACTCCACTTCCGTCATCCGGGCATTGGGGTCTGTGGACTCAAACAGGATGCATTGAATGATGTCTTTGTTGATTGGCTTGCAATAGTGATGGAAAGGGCCAACCACTTCGCCATTCATCATATGCGGTGCCGACACATGAATGGTGTAGCCGCTTAGAGGATTAGGAGGCGCCTCATCGGCCCAGCCAACAGATCCGGTAAAAATAAAGCTTGCCAACACCAGCATTCCAAATCCCAATTTTCGATTCGTTTTCATATCCATTCTCCCAATCTATAGTTTTAAAAATTGTTTAAATTCCCTGACGGGGATTTTGTTTTAATAAGGAAACCAGGTAGATACATTTCCGGTCTCGATGTTTTCAATATATATAATGCGGGAGAAGGAAGAAATCGCGCGGACTACGAAAGGTGTGAGGTTGTTTTTCGAATTGTCTTGTAGTAGTTCTACTATCCGATTCTCCCGGGAATAGATAAAAGTTTAGGGTGAAGCAATGATATTTACCGTGATTCGAGCAATGAGGAAGAGGATTTACAAATTGATTCAACTGGCTTCTTGACTTTTTTTCAGAAGTGTTTAAAACTAGGACTGCCTTTAAAACCAAAGACATTTTATGAGGTAGATTAAGAAAAATTTTAGACTTGGCGGTCATTCGGAGGGATGGCCGAGTGGTTTAAGGCGGCGGTCTTGAAAACCGTTGAACGAAAGTTCCGTGGGTTCGAATCCTACTCCCTCCGCCACCGGCCAAGTGTCGATGCCAAGGTCAAAATTGCAAAGTTGTTTATAAGCAAGAACAATTCAATAGAATCTTCTCCTGAAGAGAAGATTAAAAAATACAAGAACGGAGAGGTGGCCGAGCTGGCTTAAGGCGCACGCCTGCTAAGTGTGTGTAGGCTTATCCCCTACCGAGGGTTCGAATCCCTCCCTCTCCGCCACTACTCGCCGTAGGGGCTATTTGCTGGCGTGATGCAATGGTCTTTTAGGTTCGACGATTCGCTGTTAACCCCTGCCTTTCAAATTGGCAGGGAATAATGATTTTTAAGGTTCCTTATTTTGGAACTGTTACAGATTGGAAGTTTTTCCAATTCCCCATTGGAAAAACCGGACGGAATTCTGGAGAGGTGGCCGAGCGGCTGAAGGCGCGCGCTTGGAAAGCGCGTGTAGGCTAAACCCCTACCGGGGGTTCGAATCCCCCCCTCTCCGCCACTACTCGCCGTTGGGATAGTTTGCTAGAGAGCCGCAAAGTTCCACAACCTAACTGCCCAAGGAATTTTAAGCACAATTGGAAATTCATTTTCTTGAATGAATTTTATTTTTTTCTTTCCCAGTTAATCCTCGCTTCTGAAGTCATAGAAACACTGTTCAGCCCACTGTTGTCAAACCGCATTATTCTGTCTGAGAATTCAAAATATTGTTGAACGGTTGGAATCGTGAAAATCAGTTTGGGGTCATACACGAGTTGATTCGGAAAGAATAAGCTCCTGTCGGACGCAAATTATTCAATATCCAGAATAATTCCTACCGAGTTGGTGAACAATCGCGAGCCCCAAAACAGGAAATACAGGCATGATGAGGGAGAAATATAAGGCCAAAAGGCCATCCTCATTAAATATGCAGATTAAACCAAGTTTTCACAAAAATTTAAATCCCAATTTCGGAATCAAGGTTTAAAAGCTCAGGCAGTCAAAGTTTTGGGGTGGGTGGCGGCTTTATCCTGATACCAGTTGCTGGCACTTTGGATCAGGCTTTTAGGGATGGCTGAGTTTTGATAGCGGCCTTTCGAATCGTAAGGCACGTGTCCCATTTCCAGGCTTTCGTAAATGTGATTGAGGTAACCGGGGAAATCCTTATACATCGGCAAGCTTTCACGCAAGGCGGGCATGGCATCTTCTCTGAATTTTAACAGAAGGTCGCCACCGGGATGGATTCTGCACAATCCGTCTTCACCGAACTCTTTGGTGGCATGATGAATCAGCGCTTCGAAATCTTCCCAGTCTTCCAGAGCGTCCACGTCGGAGACGAAGGCAGGGTCGTTGTGGACTTTGGCCCGAAACGGGGTGTTCAGCAAAATTTCCGCGCCTCTGTTGAAATTGTTTAAATGCATCCCGAACTGATAGGTGTCATTGGGCCGAAATTGATTCAGGTTCGAACGAAAGTACATCAAATGGTTAGCGAGCACCGGGAACATACGCAAGAAACGATGCGGCAAAGTCAGGGCTTTACTGAACAAGGCGTTTATAAGTTGTCCGTCTTTTCTCTGTGCATGCACCAGTTCGATAATGTCCGTTTCCAAAGTTTCCAGATTGATCGGATAGGTATTGGGTTCCTTCACGTCGTGCAGGCACTTTTTCTCATCGTCAATCAGGCGGTAATGGTAATTTCTTTGCACGAATTCGGATTCGGGCTCGCTGGTAAAATCCGGGAACATCTCCTGCCGGGAATTGAGCCACAGCACAAGGTTGTTTTTCTCAATGTCCGCGTCCTTCAACACCTTTTCCACATCGTACATGAATGGCAAATCGCCCGGCTGGAACAGAACCAACTCGTTTGATCGCAAGGAAAGCGGCTTCCGGCCCAGATTCAGAGTGCTCACCATCGTCAATTGATCCCGGTTTTCCGGCACGAATTCAATTCGCTTGCCCAGGGTCCCCACACTTTTGAGAAAAGCTTCCAGAACCTGCCCCACCTCTGGTGATCCTACCACCACAACTTCCGACAAGGAAGAAAGCAGTAAATTGGCCAGGGAATAACACATAACCGGGATGCCGTTTAAGAGGAATAGAAACTTCAACCGGTCCACATCGTCGTCCCATGCCCTGAGGATGAGGTGGCTGATGCCGTTTTTGCCCTGCGCAATTTCACGCCGGGCCTTCTCCAGGCTCAACTGGTCAGCCTCCCGCCGGTTTTCGAAACAATTATGGCTGAAGCTGACAATGCATTTATCGATGTAAGGCTTGTTTTGTGCTGACGGCATGATTTATTTTAAATGAAACCTTGGAATAAACCCGGATTGGGTAAATTCGCTAATTACTGGTCGAGTAGAAATAACGAATTTATTAGAAACGATTCCTCTTAAAACGAAGTCCTAAGTATATAACAATTGATACACCGTTTCAAAGTGCAAGCTTTATTGAAATCGATGTGATTTTTGGCAAAACCCCAAAAATTTGTTTCGGGGAATTCCCTTGAGTATTAATTTGTTTATAATTACAATATTCAATAAGGGACCTCAACGATATTCAGTTCGCATTTCATGGGCCATTTCCCTGCGCCTTTGTTTTTTTGTGATTTCTGTTTTAATCTTTGAATTCCTTGTTGTTATTTCGAACCTGAAATTTAAGGATACCCAATGGGAGATCCAACACATATTATAGAACTCATCGATCAGATTCTGGAAGAAACCGACGGTCAACCTTATTTGCAGGATAAAATTTTTGATCTTCGGGATGCGCTCCTGCAAACCCAGCAGATCGCCCAACAATATGCCCAAAAGGTAAAAACCCTTGAGGACACCATTGAAACTCTGCAAGCCCCGGCCCATCGTATCGGCACCATCGTCGGACAAGGCTTGAACGATTTGTATCGTGTGGTGACTTCGGGTACGGAATACCAGGCGGCGGTCTCTCCGGAAGTATTAGAAGAAGGACCTTTAAAGATTGGTGATCAGGTTGCCCTGAACGAAGGTTTTGTTGCCATCGCCAAACTCCCGCTTCCCGATCAAGGTCCGGTGATGAGAATCACCACTCGCCTGATGAACGGCCAATGGATGGTGGGCAGTGGTGGTGGAACGAACACGACCCCCAGTGGCGAAACAATGGTCTTCCTGCATCCGGACATCGATCCCGGTTCCCTTAAAGAGGGCGAGGAAGTGATTCTGGACCCCTGTCAGAAAGTTATCATACGAACGCTTCCCAAACGGGAGGCCAAACGGGTGGTCGACGACGACTTCATTGAGACCGGCTGGAATCAAGTGGGTGGACAGGAAAAGGTCATTGAAGAGGTACGCAAGGTCATTGAATACCCCATATTGCATGGGGAAATCATGAAAACCATGGAGTTCCAGTTGCCTAAAGGTTTCCTGTTTTACGGTCCTCCGGGATGCGGTAAAACCCTTATTGGCAAGGCTATCCTTTCGGACCTCATTAAAAAACTTTCTGAAGAAGAGGGTAAGGAACTGCGGGGTCGTTTTATTCATGTTAAAGGACCCGAAATTCTCAATATGTGGTTGGGGGAATCCGAGCGCAAAGTGCGGGAAATTTTCCAGAAAGCCCGTGAATATAAAGAAAATAACCAGGTCCCCTTCATTTTTATCGATGAGGCCGAGTCTGTTTTGGGCACACGCGGCGGATGGCGCGGCAATAATATTTCCAACACGCTGGTCCCCATGTTCTGTGCGGAAATGGATGGCATTCAGTCGCTTCGCGATACGGTTGTCATTTTAGCTACCAACCGTCCCGACCTGATTGACCCTGCGGTATTGCGGCCGGGTCGAATTGACAAAAAAATCAAGGTGAGCCGCCCTAACCGTGAAGATTGTGCGGCGATTCTCAAGGTCTACCTGAAAGAAAACCTGCCGATGGAATTGAGTCCGGTATCCAAAATGCTTGACCCGGTATTGGAAAAACTCTTTGATAAATCCAGGGATCAGCATTTACTGAACCTGACTCTTCGAAGCGGAGAAATGCAGAAGCTGTATTGGAAAGATTTCGTTTCCGGCGCTATTCTGGAAAGCGTTGCACGCCGTGCCAAAGAAAGGGCCATCGAACGGGCTATTAAGGGAGAAGACCTTTCTATTAAAGTAGATGATTTGTTAAAAGCTCTGGAAAACGAATTCAGTGAGAATACGGTTCTGCCCGCAGATTCCAACATGGATGACTGGTTGCAACTGCTCGACCACGATCCGCGAAACGTGGTTCGTGTCCGAAAAGCCAATCAATCTGACCACGCCACCACTCAGACTATCAGCCGATCAATTATATGACTCCTGTTGTTCCCTTGATGGGATTGGAAACTGAATACGGAATCATCCGGGAGGACCTGGAAAAGTCTGACCCGGTTGACGAATCGATGGCTTTACTGAAATGCTGTCCGTTCACCAGCGCGTTTGGGTCCTGGGCCTATTCCCGCGAGCAGGCACATAAGGACCAGCGTGGCTATACGGTGAGACGCCTGGCGCAGGATGAAGAGGAAGACGAATTTTGTGCTGAAGATGAGAAGCGTCCCTTCTCCTACCTGGAAATGAAAAGCGACCGGGTGCTGGTCAATGGTGCGCGTTTTTATAACGACCACACGCATCCCGAATACGCCACCCCGGAATGCAGGAGCGTGTTTCAGTTGGTGGCGCATGATCTGGCAGGTGATCGAATTGTGCAGGATTGTGTCCGCATTCGGAATAAAGAGCTTGGTAACGACGGACTGCAGGTATTCAAGAACAATACGGACTACAGCGGCCACAGTTACGGCACTCATGACAATTACCTGATTCCGCGTGAGCTTTCATTTGACACCTGGGTGGAGGGCCTGATTCCCTTTCTCATCACGCGTCAGTTGTATGCCGGCGCAGGGAAGGTGGGATCGGAAGCGCGACTTGGCATGCCGCATTATGGCTTGCAGTTGTCGCAAAGAGCAGACTTTATCGAATCGCAACTCAGCATCGAGACCATGACGAATCGTCCCATCATCAACACCCGCGATGAGGCCCATGCGAGCGAGCGAAAATACCGCCGACTGCACCTGATTTTAGGCGACGCTAATATGTCACCCTACGCCACTGCGCTAAAAGTGGGAACCACGCAAATGGTCCTGTCCCTGATCGGTGAAGAAAAACTGGGCAAGGTCCCGATGGTGCAGGATCCTGTGGCGGCGATTAAAGAAATTTCTTATGATCTCACCGGGACACGAACAATAACAAGCGATGCAGGGAAACTCAGCTCCCTGGACATTCAGGCGATCTATCTGGAGCAGGCCGCCAAGCAATACCAGGGACAAAACGATGATTGGGACTGGGTCCTGAAGGAATGGGAACGCACCCTGACCGAGTTGAAAACCGATCCCGCCAAACTGGCCGACCGTATCGACTGGGCGATCAAGAAAAAACTGTTCGAGCAGTTTATAAAAACCGAAGGACTTACCTGGGAAGACCCCTGGTTGAAAAGTGTGGATCTGGAGTACCATAATCTGGATCCCGAACGCGGACTGTATTATGGACTCGAACAGGAAAACGAAATTTACCGGTTTATGAATGAGGAAGACGTGGCTTGCGCGCGCAAACAAGGTCCCGAAGGATCCCGTGCCCGCATCCGCGGAAAGTATGTTGAAAAGCAGTCGGCGCGTATTAAACGAATTCACTGGACTGGAATCGAATTCGAAAATGGGGATACGGTCGATTTGAGTGATATAATTTCCACGTCCGATGTGGAAGAAGCGTTAAATAAAATTTAAGGAGTCGCTGGTATGGAAATGAATGATCCCGTGAGAAGGGAAGAAAAGAAAGACTCGTCCCCAGACCGCAAGGAAGCTGGCCCTTCCGGGCCCGACACCTCGCGTCCGGGTAAAGATAGTATTTTGAAACGAATGAAAAAAGTAGATCCCAAGCAATCGGAAAAATACAAACAGCGCACCGGCCAATGATATCTGAGATCGATACCTCCGGTAGCTCTGGAGATTTTTTTGAATTACTCAAGCGTTCTGGATACAAACTCCAGGGAAGCGCGAACGATTCCTTGAAACTGGAACGTGATCAAGTGCCGCAGGGGACCACTGTGCTCGCCTTTCATTACAAGGGCGGTGTACTGGTAGCAGGAGACAGGCGTGCGACAGCAGGCAACGCTATCATGTACGAACGGTGCGACAAAGTCATTCCCATCGACGATTATTCCCTGATGGCCATCGCCGGAGTGCCTGCCACCGCTTTTGAAATGGCGCGTGTGCTGTCTCACAATTTCGAATATTTCCGGCGCTCGCAACTGCAACCTTTGAGCGCCGAGGGTAAAATTCGTGCGCTGTCCAATCTGCTCAAGGAAAACATGGGGATGGCGATTCAGGGCGTGGGAGCGGTCAGTCCAATCTTCGCCACCTACGATCTTCGTTCCGAAAAACCCGCGATCTATTTTTACGATTTGTTAGGCGCGCAGTTTCAGATTCTGACGCACACCGCAACCGGATCCGGTTCGCCGGTGATTCGGGGAATCATGGAACATGAGGACCTTTGGGGAGAACAGCCCCTTGCTGGACGCGATTTCAAACAGGCCGCGGTATTGGCGATCCGTCTGCTGGAAACAGCCGCTCAATTCGATTCGGCGACCGGGCAAGCGCGGCCCGATGACAATATTTTTCCCATTATCGCAAAGATCGATCACACTGGATACGAATACATACCTGAGGCGGATATGGAAGAGTTGTACCGTTCTTCCATGAAGCGAACCCAATGAACCCTATAACAACCATCACACATGTTTGAAGAACCCTTTCGTTGGATGGAGGCCATCTCCACCCGCCACAGTTATGTTCAGGAAAAACTTCGCAAAGGACTGCCGGTCATTGCCGTGCCCTATAATGATGGCGCAGTTTTGCTCGGCTTTTCCGCACAAAAAGGCAAGATTTTCGAAATTTACGACCGCATCGCCCTCGGCGGACTGGGCCACCCGGCAGATGTCGAGCGTTTGCGCATGTCGCTGTTGGATATGTCTCATCTGGAAGGATTCAACCGCTCGGCGGAAGATGTCACCTTATCACGGATGTTGCAATTCGGGATCGCCCCGGCACTGAAACAAAATTTTGAAGAAGTACAGCGAGCGCCTTACCTTGTGCAACTCATTCTTGCCGAACTTGACCTGGACGGACAGCCTAATTTTTTCCGGCTCAATTACGATGGTCATTGGGAACAATTCAATAAGGGGACGGTCATTGCCGGCACCACCAAAAAAGCCGATTGGATTCAGGACCGTATCAAAAAAACGCCGTTCGAAACTTTTGCTTTGGAAAAAGCTCTGGAAGAAATCTGCAAGCTGTGGGAAGAAGGCAATAACCAGGGCGAAGGAGAGGATGAAGATAAAGATCCAGAAAGCAAATCGCTAAAAGAAGCTTTTGAGGAATGGAATCTGGAAGCGGCGGTGCTCTCCCGTTCCATTCCCCGCAAATGCCTGTTCCGGGCGATATCGAACCAGGAAATCGAGCAACTGAAATCGGCGTTGGTGTCTCCATGAGAAAACGAATTTACGGAATCGAAACCGAATACGGGATGCTCATCAAGAACACCGACTTCAAGATGAGTCCGGTGGACGTTGCCGCCCGCATCAAGAATCACATTTTTTCCAGAGACCTGGGCGTGCTGGACCTGCATTACCGCGCCAATGACGAGCCCCCGGGCAACGGTGGATTTCTGAAAAACGGCGGCAGGATTTATCTCGATATGGGCCACCTCGAATACGCGTCTCCGGAATGCTCGAATCTGGTCGACCTGATCACTTTCGACCGTGCTGGGGATATGCTCATTCAGGACGCCTTGCAGGCGTTGGGTTATGATCAGGATGTGGCCATCATCAAGAACAACGTCGACCTCGAAACCAACGCTACCTTCGGATGCCACGAGAACTATCTGGTGAGCCGCTCTTTTCCGTTCGAGAACCGGGAAAAATTAAAGATTCTGGCTTCCTTTTTATCGACCCGGCAAATCTTTTGTGGCGCCGGTCGCATTGGTGCCTGCAACCCACATCCGTTTAGAGATTGGGACGGTTACACTCAGGACGACGAGGAAACGGCTGGCGTCAATTTTCAGATTTCGCAACGCGCAGACCACATTCCGAACGAAACCTATCGCTGGGTGCAATACAACCGCGCTATCGTCAATACCCGGGACGAACCTTTATCGGATCCGAGCAAATATCGGCGCATTCATTTGCTGGTCGGCGATTCTAACATGAGCGAATATTCCACCGCGCTCAAGATGGGCACCACGGCGCTGATGATGGAAATGATCGAGATGGGCGTCGATAAAAATGAATGGATTCTGGACAACACCGTCGACAGCATGCGTTCTATTTCGCGTGACCCGGAGTTCAAATGGGAAATCCTTCTGGCAAACGGCAGGCCGACTACAGCGATGGAACTGCAATGGGATATCCTCACCACAGCGAAAAAACATCTCACCGATTTCAATCAGGAAACCAACTGGATTCTGGACGTGTGGGAGTCGGTGTTGACCGATCTTGCCAAAGGACCCGAAGCGGTTCTGGGAAGAGTGGACTGGGCCAGCAAGTTGTGGATGATCACCGAATTCATGAAAGCGGAAAACCTGGACTGGAAAGATCCGTGGATCAAGAGCCAAGACCTGGAATTCCACAACCTCAACAAGGAAGACGGTTTGTTTTGGGGCCTGGAAGAAACCGGAGACGCTTTCCGTAAAACCTCAGACGAAGCCGTCAACCACGCCAAAACGCACCCACCCCGCGGTACCCGCGCTGACGGACGCGGCGAGTTGGTCAAATCACTGATGAACAGTCAGGCCGCCTACCTCATCGACTGGATCGGTTTCCGCTTGAACAAAGATGAACCGTTCCTGATGCTGGATCCTTTCGTATCCTATAAAGCAGAAATCAAGGAATACCTCAAAGGCATGAATCCGGAAGAACGAGCCGATGAAGAGCATTTTTTGAGATAATCGTTGTGTCCAGTTATTCAACCTCAGTAATAAAAAAGAATACCCCCTGATGCCGGGGTGATGGAATAATGAGGCCAAAGCCCCACAAATCAGAGTCCTCAATAAGTTCTTTGATCAATAACAACGTCTTTATGGCTTTCCCTCTTCTTATCCATAACTCGGGTACCCTTAATTATTCATTTTCGCGATTACCATCCTTCAAATCCCGACAAATCCTGTTTACGAGATCGCGGTTGTAGGCGATGATTTGTTCGACGAGTTCGAAGTTCATCAGTCCACCAGTGTAATAGGTGTTGCGGTGACCTTGCAGGTTTTCCAGGGTATCATAAAAACCTGACTTCATCTTTTCCGGGCTGACGTGTTGAAAGTAAGGCCAGCGGTCATAGGTATGCCATTCCTCATGGTCGATCGTGCCGCCCAGGCGTTCGATGAAATCGTGAATGTTCTGGTCCACTTCCTCCTCCACCAGACGGTCATTTTCATTCTTCGGCACCCTGGTATAAAATTGCAATAAGTTACTGTCCTGCATTTGCCGGGTGATGGCCCAGGGCGTCTTAAAAGGTGTCAGAGGCATGAGGGCAAATAATTGGTCCTCCCAGGGGATGTCTGGAAAGTCGACGTTGTAAGATGTCAGGCAGTAACTATAGTAATCAACTCCTTTGAACGCATTTTGTTCCGCTTCGTCCTGGTCCAGCAAAACGCCCAATAGTTGCGGGTCCAGAGGACAGGCCACGATGATTATATCGAATTTAAAGGTGTCCTCCTTTGTTTTGATTTCATTCAGGTATTGGTATTTGTAATTGAAATGGATTTTGATCGGCTCGTTTTCCTTACGTTCGATACCCGTGATCTCGATATTGTTACGCACGTTCAGGTCCCAGGACACCGCTTGCCACAATCGTTGATAGCCTTTAATGAAACGTTTCGGCCAGGGCAGGCAAGCGGTGAGCGGAAAGACCTTGAACATCATGGGCACAAAAGTCATCAAGCTCATGTACTTGAGTGCATAGGGGGCCGCGATCTTGTGCAGGTATCCGTAGCCCATGATGGTGATGGGAATTTCGAATAACGGTTTTAACACCCCCAAATCATGTTTTTCCAACCACGCTTCGAAATCGATACAGAGTTCGCCTTCGTTATATGTAGAGATATTTTTGAATCCGGGACGGTCAATAATCCGGGACAACTTGAACCTCAGCCAGGTGTAACGTAAGCCAGCACAAACCAGATCTTTAAGCGACGCGTTTTCTCGGGCGGCTTTCCATATGCTTCGAATCTTGTAACCTTCCGGTTCTCTAAGATCGAGAGCCGTAGGTGACCGTTCGCCGTAAGTTTTCATTTTGTATTCACGCGCCAGGCGTAGCGTTTCGCGGTAAGCGGGGGTCAGATAGTTTGCGCCCAGGTCGAAGGATTGATAATCTTCGGTGAGCGTCCGGCACATGCCTCCCACACGACCCAGTTTTTCCAGTACCAGAACGTTATCGAATTCCAGCTTCTTCAAAAAATAAGCCGCAGATAATCCGGCGGGGCCCGCCCCGATGATTGCGATTCTGGGTTTTCCATGACAACTTCGATGCCGCATCATTGTGTTCCCCTGCTCCTTCTGATTTGGTTTGACAAATGATTGATCTGTTCATGCATTATAAAAAAATTCATTAGGAAAAGCGGGGGATGAAAAAAAAATTTTCCTGCAATCATTATTTAATGAATTTTCGAAACCTGACGAATAGATTTATCTCGGCCAAAATCAGAATGAATTTTAGCGGAATGTCGATCCCAAAGCTCCTGAAACTCTTTGATTTAGCGTAACCTGCACTGAAAAGAAGCTGGAAAAGGATATGGGTTCAGTTGGAATCGGGTTGAAGGGCCTCGAAAAATGGCAAATGTAGGGAATCCTACCCCCGAATGGGCTATTCTTTTGACCCAAAAAATTGATTAAAACCATTAGGAAAATGGCTGTGGTTGTGATATGTTAATGTCGCAAATTTGGGTTGATAGAGGTTTTGCAATTTTGAATTTTTAAACGACCCTTATGTTGGGTAAACATACTGATTGGAACCCTTCATCTTCAGGAAAAGTTTTTTGGTTCACCTCTCGTAGTACACCAGCCCTTATTATTTTGCAGTGTTGTATTGTTTTGTTAAGGGTGTTGCGCCCAATTAAGAGGAGAATTTCGGCATGGCAGTTGGTAGAGTAAAGTGGTTCAACGAAAAAAAAGGGTTTGGTTTTATTGAGTCTGAAGAAGGTGAAGATTGCTTTGTGCATTTCTCGGAGATTCAGTCGGATGGTTTCAAAACTTTGAGCGAAGGCCAATTGGTCGAGTTCGAGCGATCTATGGGTCAAAAAGGTCCCCAGGCTTCTAAAGTAGTCCCTAAATAAAAGCGACCCATCCAAAGGTATCCGGCAGAGTCCGCTCTGCCGGATTTTTTTGTGTCGCTGTTCAAACCGCCATGCTGGGCGGGGGCCGGCCGGGTCCCCGTCAGAAATACCCTTAGAGCTTATTTCGCGTTTTTCTCAAGCTAAAGCCTGCTTTTCCCGCTCATAGTCCTCTAAAAGGGGTAAGATATCCTCTCTATCCTCTTCCATTAATCCCGGACTTTTTAGCGCCGATTCTATATCCTGCACCGCCTTTTTGAAATCATGGGCACCGGCATTCAGTTTTGCGCGCAGGACAAGCGCCTGAACCTTCAACTCCTCCACTACTTTATCATCGTCTACCAGATGGTTGAAATCAGACAGCGCCAGCTCGAAATTTCCCGCTTCCTGATACAAAACGCCACGATACAAATAGCCCTTCGCTTTTTGCTCATCCGTAGCGGACTTCAATGCGATTAAATCTGCGAAATTCGATATTGCCTGCTCGGGCTTATTTTTATCGTCATGCAAGGCGCCCAGGCTAAGCAAGGCATTGCCGATCTGTTCCTCGGGCGCATCGTTGAGGTCTATCAGGGACTGATAGTCCGCAAAAGCTTTGTCGGTCTGCCCTTCGTCCTCATGCAAAAGGCCGCGATTGTACAACGCCTTGGCAACCAGTTCCGCTTCTGCAAAAGGCCAGGTGATGAGCCGATTGTAATCCTCCAGTGCCGATCGGGAATCGCCTTCGTCCTCATGCAGGAGGGCGCGGTTGAACAAAGCCATTCCCGCACGGTGCGCATCGAGGTCGGGAAGGTTCAGCAAAGTGCTGTAGTCTTCAATAGCCTCTTCCGTTTGTTCCTCATCTTCATTGAGCAAAGCGCGTTGAAACAGGGCGTCGGCGATGTGTTCCTTTTGCGCATCCGGCATGTCGATGACGGCACAAAAATCATTGTACGCGTCGTTCATCCGTCCCTGATTGAAGGCGAGCAAGCCCCGTTCCAGAAGGACGCTGGAATTGATTTTTATTGTTTCTTTTTTCATAGATATCGAATGAGGTAAGAGAGTGAAGGAGAGAAAAAGGCGTTTCCCTTTCTCTATAAGGGAGGTCCCACTAGGAAACCGTTTCCGGAAAATAGCAGGCAGGTCAACATCACTTGTTGCATAGTACCTGATGTTGACGTTTATTCAATTATTTTTTTGCGTGAAAAATTTAAAATGCAATGAAAATCATGGGGCTTTATTCGGGATTTATTTATAATTTTCAATGGTTTTTTATTGTTGAGCACTTAATTGGTGTCTTCATAATATGATTAGAATTAAAAACAAACCCGCTACTCGTCAACCGCTTCCTTCAGTTTGGTTTCCATGCGTTGGTAGAGGTCTGCGTAATCTTTGGATTTGATCACTTTGTAGAACTGTGTCCGCAAATTATTTCGCATGCTGACGCCGTCCAGGATCACATCGTAAACCGTCCAGGGCGAACTGTTGTGATGCAGTTTGAAATCGATTTCGATCTCTCCCTCATCTTGATGCACTACGGTTATGGGAACTATGGCTTTGTCGTCTTCGATCACGGATTCGCCGTACTGGATTTCCAGTTCTGCGAAAAACTTTGAGGAATTGGGAAAGGCTATACTCCGAAACAGCTGTCCGAGCAAGGCGACGAATTCTTTTTGCTCTTTGGGCGTTCTTTTTTTCCAGTGCTTGCCGAGAGCTTTACGGCTTACGAATCCTACATCCAAGATGGCTAAAGCCTCGTCTTTCAAAGTCTCGTTGGTTTTTTTTTCTTCGGCAGTGAGAGCCTCTCCCTTTTTCAATCCTTTGATGGCCGTCAACAGATTACTGACGGTTTTTTGGGGGGAAATCTGTTCCGCTGAAACAGGATTCACCAAAAACAGGGTCACAAAAACAAAAACTGTAAAAATACGCTTATTAATTGAGGTCATTTTTGATACATTATCCTGATTGATAGATGTTTTTCCAAGACCGGGGATTCCCCCAGGCGATTCAAGCCTAGTTGTTTCCTTAGTGTATTATCATTAGCCATGCGTTCCAAAGAAATTTTTCTCCCACCGATGATTATGATAAAAATTCCAGCAATCTCCCTAATAGTTTTTTTGTTAACCATAAATTCCGCTTTCGCCGATTCCATGCAAGCTTTCGACCAGCGCTTTAAAGAAAGCTATCATTTTTCCGAGATGAATGCCCTGGAAAAGGATCTGGTCTCACTGGATGAGAAACAGTTCCGGTCCCGGGGACTTGATTGGCGTTTGGCGCGTGTTTACCATGCATTGGGTGAGCGGGCTCCAGAAGGCAAGCAGGCGGATTATTACCAGCGTTGTATCGAACGGGCGGAACGATCTGTCGAATTTCTACCGGAACAGCCGCAAGGTTATTTCTTCAGAGGTTTGTGTAACGGCGAGATCGGCCGGTTGCAAGGAATCCTGCAAAGCCTCATGTTGATCGAACCTTTAAAGGAAGATCTGAAAAAAGCCAAAAAACTCGATCCCGCTATGGAGGAAGGAGCGCCTTGCCGAGCCCTGGGCAAACTCTATCTGGAACTCCCGCTTTGGTTGGGAGGCGACGGGGATCTGGCCATAAACTATTTGAAGGAGGCTTTACAGCTTGGCCCCAAACATCCCGACAACTATCTGTTTTTGGCGGAAGCGTATATGGAACTGGGTCAGGCCGATCTGGGCCGGGACACTCTGCTCAAGCTCATCGAGAATATTAAAACCTGGCCGGACTCACCCAAATACCAAAAGGCCCGCAAGGACGCGATCAAACAATTGAAATCCGTACCACCCCCCGAAGACAATACCTGACTCCTGAAACGGCATGCTTAAAGAACTGAGGATCCGTCATTTCGCTACTATCGATCACCTGGACCTGGAATTTGAACCGGGATTGAACGTGCTCACCGGAGAAACAGGTGCCGGTAAATCGATCATCATCGGTGCCCTGACTCTATTGCTGGGTGGGCGTGCCGATGCGGATGTAGTGAGGAGTGGCGAATCCAAAGCGACAGTGGAAGGTGTTTTTGAAGCGAGAGAACAAACCCTTGTCGAACAGCTGGATGAGATGGGCCTGGAGCCGGAAGAGGATGAAATCATCATCAAGCGCACCTTGTCGCCTAACGGGAAAACCCGGTGTCACATCAATGGAAGCGCGGTTTCCGTTTCGATCTTAGCCCGCTTGGGCGACCGCCTGGTCGACATTCATGGTCAGCATGCGCATCAAACCCTGATGCGGTCGGAATGTCATCGGCCCCTGCTCGATCTTTATGGAAAATGTGTCCCCGGACTGGAAAGATTCCGCAAATTCTGGAACCAGTACCAGGACCTGACACGCCAGCAAAAGAAGTTGATTCAAAATGAACAGGACCGTTTGCAACGCGAGGATTTGCTAAAATTCCAGATTGGCGAAATCGATCAGGCCCAACTGTCGCCGGGTGAGGAAGAAACCCTCACCGCTGAAAGGAACCAGTTTCGCCATGCAGAAAAATTGTTTCAGTCACTCGACAACTCCTTAAACTGGTTGCGGGAGGAAAGTGGATCGATCCTGGATCAACTGGGCAAGGTCAACCACGAACTGCGCGATTTACCTTCGGTAGACGAGTCCCTCAAGCCGCAAGTGGAAACCGGTGAACGGCTGTATTACGAAATTGAGGAATTGGCGGAAAGTTTGAAAACCTACCGGCAAGGACTCAACTTCGAGCCGGGCCGTCTTGAGGAGCTGGAGGACCGCCTGGCTGAGATCAAGGGATTGCAACGCAAATACGGTCCCGATGTTGAGTCTGTTTTAACCTACCGCGAAAAAATAGGTGCCGAACTGGAAAGCCTGGGAGGGGACCAAGATCGTTTGGAACAACTCGATGCGGAAATCAAGGCCTTGCAGGAAAAAGTGGGGCAAGAAGCCGTCAAGCTGGCCGAGAGCCGTGAGAAATCGGCCAAGCTTTTAAAGAAAAACGCCGAAAAGGAGTTGAAGGAACTTGATATGAAGTTCGCCCAGTTTGGCGTTCAGTTTGATTACCTTGAGGATCCGGAAAGTTTCCTGCACTACCAAGGAAGGAGCGTCCGTTTGGGCGCAGAAGGATTGGGATCTTTGGAGTTTGTATTTTCCAGCAATCCGGGAGAAAGTCTGCGGTCCCTTGCAAAAATAGCCTCCGGCGGCGAGTTGTCCCGGGTGATGCTGGCATTAAAAACTTTATTGAACCGCCAGGACACAATTCCTGTGCTGGTGTTCGACGAGGTCGATACCGGGATCGGAGGCAAGGTTGCGGAGATCGTAGGCACGAAACTGAAAAAGCTGGCTAGTTCTAAACAGATATTTTGCATCACGCACCTTCCCCAAATTGCGGGAATGGGGAATGCGCATTTTCGTGTGCTCAAAGAGGTGGAGGGAAAACGCACGCATACCAAAGTCATTCATCTCGATTCCAACCAGCGCGTTGAGGAAATAGCCCGCATGTCCGCTGGGGTGAACATCACCGAAGCCACGCGCCAGCATGCACGGGAAATGATCAAATGAAGGATCGCCGATGGGTCCCGGCAGTTTGGGCGCTCATGGCCGTAATTGCGGCGAATGGACTGCCGGGCGGATCAGCTTACGCAAAAATTTACAAGTACCAGGATGACAAGGGGGTGTGGCATTTTACCGACTCGCCCATGAAAATTCCCGAGCAGTTTCGTGAGAAACCCCCGGTAAAAAAACCGGAACCGCCACCTATTGAGCCCCTGGATAACAAGCTGGAACCCATGCCCCACTTTCCGTTTCCGCCGGATTTTCCCATGCCGATCAATGTTTCCATTTCCAAAAACGGGTTTTATCCGGTGCGAATGACTTTGGCGGCCTATGCCTATAAGGGGTTTCCTTTTTACAAAACCCGGCCTGCGGAAATAAAAGTTGAACCGGACTATCAGGGCGCGTTTCAAAAGTACGGCGTGTTGTTTCTGGGCACGCGAAAAAACAACCGGTTTCCCCTTGTGTTCGATGTGCAGGAGGACAAAACCATTCAATTGTATTTCGACAGCAATCAGAACGGAAATCTGAAAGACGATGGCGGTCCCTTGAAGAACATGGGCAATGGGCTTTTCGGAACCCTCATACAGGTTCCCCTTCGGCAATTGCTGAAAGACGTTTCTTTCGAGGGAAATTATTATGCCTGGGTCTACATCAATCAGGAACTCTGGGAAAAGAAAGGTTATAATTTTTACAGTCATACCCAGTTGAAAGGCCGCGTCTGGATCGAAGGCAGGGAATACATCGCCTTCCTGGTCGATACCCGCAATAACGATGCCGATTTCACAAACGATGGAATCAGCATTGACGTCGATTCCAATGGTCAGATCGATCCGGATGGAGAATATTTTATGCCGCAGGATTTGCTTCAACTGGACGGCAACAAATACGAATTCAAGGTGACTTGGTAGTTCACCAAGGAGGACCTGATGAGAGGTAACTTTACAAGCAAGTGTACCAGATTTATTTTGATGACGACCTTGGTTCTGTTTTATCCCGGTAGCGCGGAGACCGCGGTTTACAAATGGAAGGATGAAAAGGGAAAATTTCATTTTACCGATTCGCCCCATAAAATCCCGCCGAAATACCGGGAAAAATCCAAAATACCGGGAATGGAATCCGATAGGCCTCACCGTTTCCCCCGTCAACCGCGCAAAGTGAAACCCGAAGCGACACCGATGGTCCCGGTTGCTCCTCCAAAGACTGAGCAGGAAATAACGTCTGATAAATCGAACCCTCCGAAACCGGCCATTAAAAAGTTTCGCAAGCAAATTGCCGGAGTGAAAGTTATATCTGTTTCCCTGGATGCGGAAAACATCGGGTTCAAATTAGGAGCGCGTTGGAATGATCGCGTCAAGTTGTCTTCCAAAGCTCCGAAAAATTTGACAGGAACCCCAGAATTTGAAGGGTCGGAACAGGGTTTCGGCTTTATAAAACTAGGCACTCGAGAACCGCGCGAATACTGGTTTGCTTTGGATATCCTCGATAACGACGCCGTACAACTGTATTTCGATTTCAATCACAACCAGGATTTATCCGACGACGGTCCACCTGTAAAGAATCAGGGGAACGGAGTGTATGCCGCAGAAATCAGGATTCCGTTCGACCAACTATTTGAAAAAGCTGGCATAGAAGACGATTACAAGGCCTGGTTCTTCACCAATGATTCCATGTGGAAAAAACGCGAAGTGACCTATTACAGTCGCACCCAGTGGAAAGGAACGATCCGCCTGGCGGGGCGGGAATTTACTTTTTATCTTGCCGACTCGGTGGACAATGATGCCGATCCGACCAATAACGGGATCAACATAGACCTGAATAAAGACGGGAAGATCAACAATAAAACCGAGCACTTTGATACGGGCGAACCTATCAAGTATCAGGGGAATAAGTATCCTTATGAAATTATGTGGTGATTATTCAGACAATCCTCCTCTCCCTTAACGAGAGAGGAGGTTTTTTTCCGAACTGGGGTTACAGGAACTCACCCTTATTTTCCACCCGCTTGTTGGGCCACCGCTTCGGCGGCTTTTTTGGCGGCTTCGGGATCCCCCAGATAATAATTCCGGATAGGTTTCAATTGATCGTCCAGTTCATAGACCAGGGGAATTCCGGTCGGAATGTTTACCTCCGCGATATCCTGATCGCTGATTTGGTCCAGGTGTTTCACAAGTGCTCGCAGACTGTTGCCGTGTGCGCAAATGAGAACCTTTTTATTGTCTTCAATTTTCGGTACGATCTCTTCGAACCAGAACGGAAGAAACCGGTCCACGGTATGCTTTAAAGCTTCGGACGCCGGCAGATCTTTGGGATCCACATTCGCGTACCTCGGATCTTTGGAAGGATGGCGATCATCCTCTATTTCCAGTGCGGGTGGAGGCGTCTCGTAACTACGGCGCCAGATTTTAACTTGATCGGTTCCGTGTTTTTCCACCGTCTCGGTTTTGTTCAGACCTTGCAACGCTCCATAATGGCGTTCGTTCAGGCGCCAGGACCGTGTTACCGGGATCCACATCAAGTCCATTTCGTCGAGGGTGATCCATAAGGTTCGAATGGCGCGTTTCAATAAGGACGTGTATGCCAGGTCAAATGTGAAACCTTCGCTTTTTAATAATCGCGCTCCGGTGCGGGCCTCTTCCCGGCCTTGATCGGTGAGGTCGACGTCTTTCCATCCGGTGAAACGGTTTTCCTGATTCCAAACGCTTTGTCCGTGACGAAGCAATACCAACTTATGCATGCCAGATCTCCAAAAAAAGATACGTTGTTTCCGGGTTGAATTCAGATTACCCGGGTGCAACCCTGTTTCCATTATTTGTGCGGTATTGTAACAAGAAAGTGGGCATTTGATAAGACAGGAAGGCCTTTCTGTATGGAATGAATCAATTTTCTCCGGTTTGCTACAAATTAAAAAAAATCAAAGACGATCCCAGTCTATAAATCAATCCCTGGAATATGATAAGATTTCAAAATCATTGTCTGTTTGGCCTGCCCTGTTTAAACTATGAGCGAAATCAATCAATTTTATAAAAAAATAACTCACCGCTTTCTGGACCGCAACTGGATCCAGGGTTTTGACATTTATTACAAAACCCGAGCCAATAATGAGGACAAATATATCTTTTTCACGCATTATGATCCTGCGTTTCACGAAACGATTGCGAGTGAGATGAACAAGGAAGATGCGCAGGATTTTTATGTCCATGAAACCGATCTCATCCGTTATTACAAAGAAGGTTTGATTGCGCCGATCCAGGAGGAAATGGAGCGACGGGGAGCCAGCCTGGATCTTTTGAAACGCGTTTATACGGTGGCTTGTAAAGTCTTGCAGGAATATTTTGACAACATGACCACCAACCGCATGCTCCGTGTTCTGGATCCGGTTGTGGAATTGATGAAGCAAAACCTGATGGATCTGCAAGCGGGTTTCACTGATGTTTTTAAAATGACGGTCAAAGAGAATCACACCTACACTCATTGCGCCAACGTCGGAATGTATTGCATGGCGCTTGGTGTGACGTTCAAAATGAATGAGAACGCTTTAAGGGAATTGGGACTGGGAGGTATGTTGTTCGATTTAGGAAAAAAGCAAGTGGGTTTTGATCTGATCAGCAAACCGGAGAAACTGACTCCGAAAGAATTCAAACACATTCGCAGGCATCCCGCCGCCGGAAAAAAAATTCTCTCCGATATGAAATGTTACTCCCAAACAGTTTTAGAAATGGCGGGTCACCACCATGAAAAATTCGATGGCACCGGTTACCCCTTTGGTCTGGAGGGCGATGAAATTCCCCTGCACGCGAGGATCTGCTCGATTATAGATGTGTTCGACGCCCTGACCTCCGACCGGTCTTACCGCCCGAGGTTTGCACCGGCCCGCGCGTTATCGATGATGAAAAATGATATGGGGGGTTCCTTTGACGAACGGATTCTGAAAAACATTCTTCAAACCATAAGCCCGAAAACCAGGCCTATGCCTGAACAGGCATCTGAAAAAGCTTCCCGATATCCTGACTAGCGAATTAAAAGTCAGGCTTGTTGCATTCCTCATTATTGTGAAGAAAAAACGGAGGCTTATCTCAGGGTACTTTGATAGTGAACCTGGAACCTTCGCCGTGGGTACTCTTTACCTGAACTTCACCCCGATGCGCCTGGGCAATGTGTTTGACAATTGCCAACCCCAAACCGGTTCCTCCCAGTTTTCGGCTTCTTGCCGGATCTACCCGGTAAAACCGTTCGAACAATCGGGACAAATGATTTGAGGGAATTCCACAACCTTCATCCTCTACTTCGATATAAAGCTTTCCGGATTCCTCCCTGGCACGAATCCATATGGTTTTTTCAGGGTTGGAGTATTTGACCGCATTGTCGATCAGGTTGATCAGAGCCTGCTCTATTAAAGGAAAATTTAAATTCCATTTTAAGGCTTTATCGCATTCAACTTCCAAATAAAGTTTTTTCTCCGCCGCCTTGCCGTTGCATGAAATGAGCGCCGATTGAATCACATTGTTCAAAGATTCTCGGGTCAGCTCTATCTCCTGCTTTTCGGCACCCTGTTCGATTCTTGAAAGGCTCAACAAATCTTCAATAATCGCGTGCAGTCGATCCGCCTGTTTGGAAATGATTTTCAGGAACCGGGCCGATTCCTCCGCATCTTCCACACCGCCCCCCAGCAAGGTTTCCACCCAGCCTTTGATGGAAGTGATGGGTGTTTTCAGTTCATGCGACACATTGGCTACGAAATCCTTGCGAATATTTTCCAGGCGACGCAAACGAGTGACGTCGTTCAATACGATCAATGCGCCGATATCTTCATTCTTTGAATCAATCAATACCGTGCCATGGACCTGTATGAAACGTTCCTCTCCCCGGATGTGGATCACCAGATCGTCTTCCAGCTTTTGATTCCCCTGCAGGACCTTGCGAATAAAATGCTGGAGGTCGGTAACCCGGATCATTTCCTGGATGGACCGCCCCTGCACCGTTCCCGGAAGGATACCCAACAGATCAAACGCGGCGCTGTTCATGCTCAACAAGCGTTCGTTTTTATCGACGGCGAACACTCCTTCCACCATGCTGGACAAAACCGCTTGTTGCTCATTCCTTTGCGATTCCAGCCGATGAATTTTTCGGGCCCAATGTTCGGACAAGGTTTTGATTCCTTTGGAAAGGTCGATCAGTTCACGGTAATTGGCAGGCGGCAAGGTCCAGTCATGGTCTCCTCTAGCCAGTTTGACTATCGCTTGCCTCAAGGTCCCTAAACATTTCAGAATTTGTGAAAACAATCCCAAACCCATTGCCGTAAAGACGGCAATAAAAACAAGGCTGGTGAAGAGGACCTGTTTGCGGAATTCGCGCCACTCAAAATAGAAAGCTTCTTCCGGCAAGGCAGACCGGACAACAGCAACAACCTCACCCTCTTTAAATACCGGGACCGCACAAAATACCATGGGTATGTCCAGATGCCGGCTCACCCTTTTTACGATCCCGGTTTTCCCCTGGAGCGCTGTTTTAAATTCGGGCCGGTCTGAATGATTGTCCAAACGTTCGAGCAGGTCTTTGGAGTCGCCAACCACTTTTCCGTTCGCCAGAATGACGGTGTAACGATGAGGCATTCCTTTGAGGCGTTTTGTGAGTTTATCCAGCCGGGCATAGGACTCTGAGGTGAGGTTAAAATCCAGCAAGGGGAGTATCTGGTGGACATTGGACTCAAGGCCCGTTTGGGCCTTTTCGTCATACCATTCTTTAAACTGGTATAAAACGATCAGGCCAAATAAGGCAATTCCAAAGGGGATAGCAAGAAGCGGGAAGGAAAGGAATTGCCAGAACTGCCATTTCTTCTGCATTCTTACTCTTTACAACGGTAACCAACGCCCCGAACGGTTTCGATATATTGGGCACATTCGCCCAACTTTCGCCTCAAACCAACAATTTGAAAGTCGACCGACCGGTCAGTGACTGCGAAGTTTTCTTTTCGGACCGCTTCAACAATCTGGTTACGTGTGAATACCCAGCCCGGGCGGGTGGCTAACACTTCAAGAATCCGGAATTCGGTGAAGGTGAGTTTGACCGGATTATTTTTCACCAGAACCTCATGCCTTCCGGGATGAATAACCATATCACCGATTTCAATGGTTTCGTTGTTCTTATCCTTTTCCTCGTCATCCCCCTGCTTCCTTCGTAAGACTGCCTTGATCCGGCTGAGAAGGATACGCGGACTGAAAGGTTTGGTTACATAGTCATCTGCCCCCAGTTCGAGGCCTGTTACCACATCTGCTTCCTCTCCTTTGGCGCTTACCATCAAGATAGGAATTTTGGATGTTTTGGGATCGCCCTTCAGGGATTTGCAGACTTCCAATCCGTCGATACCCGGGAGCATGAGATCCAGAAGCATCAAATCCGGGGTATCCGCTTTTGCCACCTTCAAAGTTTCTTCACCGGAACTCACACAGGTCACACGATAATTTTCCTTGGTGAGATTGTATTGAAGAAGCTCCTGAATATCCTCTTCATCCTCTACCACCAATATATTTTCCTTTGCCATACGAACCTCTTAAAAGAATTAATAACATTATAATCCTATGCCATTCAAATTGGAAGTTCGTTTGGGTTGTATTAGAATTTCGTGATTTAAATTTCCTCCTTATATTTCTCCTCTCTACTGCCAGCCCATAAAATTACATGCACACCCTCAAGTTTTGGACTTTTTCGCCGAAAAAGAAGATAGCGTCTTTTTTATCTAAAGTGACTTGTTTTCTTTTTTTGGGGATTTGCTTATTTTATGGAAATCGATTTCCATCCAAATTCCATTGTTCCTGGTACCCGCAACCTGTCGAACTCTTCGCCATCGATGGTTCCTGCTCAAACGCAGGATCCAAATGCGGTTCAGGACCGTGTAACGATCCGCACGAGTACTGAGTTCATATTCGTTCAAGGAGAGGATTGTGAAGAATGTGAAGAGGAGGCTCGGGAAGAAGCGGAAGCTCAAAAAGTCGCGTTAGATGAGCAAAGAACAGAATCGGAAGAAAGTTCCGGGTCCGGAGAAGCTACGGATGGCGGAGGCAATCCAGTTCCCGGAGGCGAATTAACAGAAGAAGAACAGCAAATTGTCGAAGAACTGCAAGCTCGTGATCGGGAAGTGCGTGCCCACGAGCAGGCCCATAAAGCGGCAGCTGGTCCCCATGCCCGTGGCGGTCCAACCTATACTTACCAGACTGGGCCTGATGGAAGACGTTATGCCATAGGGGGTGAGGTTTCCATCGATACCTCCGAGGTACCCAACGATCCGCAAGCGACCATTCAAAAAGCGCAGACCATTCGTCGAGCCGCCCTGGCTCCCGCTGAACCTTCGGGTCAGGATGTTCAGGTAGCGGCCAAGGCCCGGGCGTTGGAAACCAAGGCCCGTCAGGAATTGGCCGCCCAAAAAAGGGAAGAACTGGAGGAAAGCCGGGAATCGGATTCTGAAGAGGAAAACTCCGTTGTAAGCACTGAAGGATCCGAATCTCCAGGAAAAAGCGAATCTTCCGGTACTGAAGGGTCAGGCTCCGGGTCCAACACGGCAAACCCTCAAAACCAGCGCATCATTTCCCAGTTCACTGGCGCACCGGCCACCACGGGTAATCTCCTCGATATTATTTCATAAAAAAACCGCTTTCCCTTTAATCAAGGGAAAAGCGGTTATTAATATTTTTAAATTTCGGACAAAGAATTTATTGCGATTTGGTACGGCGGAACCATTTTTTCTTAGGAACTGGTTTAAATCCAGTAAGGTTGCCCCGGTCATCGAAAACCGCCATCACCTCGGCTCTTTTATCTCTAAGGTAACTGCTAATGTAGGATTTGTTCAGCGAGGGATCTTGTAACGACCACAAACCATCCATCAACCCTTCCATGATCATGCTGTAAACGCCTTTTTCGATCGCTTCCAGAACGGCCATCTGTGGCGGTTCGTTCGTAGCAAAACCGGTTTCGACTTCCAGCAGATCCTTGAAGCTGACAAACTTGAACACGCCGGTATCCAACTGGACGGAAAAGATCGTTTTGCTGGTATCGACCGATTTCAATACCCGTCCGTTCTTAACCGAAACCGCCCTTAAATAGATGGTGACGGTATCGCGGGCAAATTCCGTGAACCCTCCGATGCCTAAATAACGCGCGCCCAGACCACCGGTCAGCAAATTGCTTTCATAAGCGATAATACCGCCATCCAGCATGATCGGCGCAAACAGCAATGGAGGCAGGGCCGGAGATTTCCTTTGATTTTTTTTCGAAAGATATTGTTTACGAGTTTGACGAATGATCTTCCGTTCGTTTAGCAAATTGGACAAGGATTCCCGTTCCAGAACCGTGAACCATTCCCCCCTGCCCGCATCGGACAAGGCTTTGATCAACATGGAAGTCGCACCCTGGGTTACCGCTGTCGAATAGGTAACCACAGAGCCTCCAGGCTTATACTGACCCGTCTGGTCGCGAAACTTGTATACGGAAACGACGATTTTCTCTTTGGGCGGAGGCAACGATCTCAGGTCCTTACTCACCTGAGTTTCATATCCGATTTGGGCTTTGGTGGAACGAAACGGTTTCACCTTGGCAGAACAGCCAAAAAACGGAATGATTATAAGTAGACATAAAATTGGTTTAAGAATACCCGTCAGTTTTATCATCCTCAGCTTTCCGTTTCCTTTTTTAGAAAAAGGGCACCTCTACCACGGTGGTTTCCCCTGTTGAAGGATTGGTAATCGTTACAATTGTGGACTCTGGAGTCTCTTCAATATTAATCGTGTTGATTCCCGTCTCAATGGTCCCCTCTACAATTTCACCCTCTTCACCAAAGGCGTTATCCACCAACCTTCGGGATAAACGACTTAATATCTGCCGGTCCAGTCGATCCGCAAATTCCTCCGCAGAGGATTCATCATCCTGTTCATCGGGGTCTTCAAACTCATCCTGAGCCAGGGCATTATTCAATAAAGGCGTCCCATTGAAGGGACTGCCGCCAAAGTTGGGGTTGATAAATTTAAAGGTCAGTTCTCCAGCAGAAACCTGACTCATAAAAAACAGCGTAGCTATAAAAAAAGCAAATGGAACTAATGATTTAATAATTTTCATGGTTTTACCTCAACAAAAAGGAACGCGGGTAAAATAACAGATAATCCATAAATAAAAAACTGTTTTTTCAATACAACTCTAACTGATCAGCGGTATTTTTGCGGTTGATAATAAATGACCTTGCCCGCTTCGCCGCATTCTGCGCGTTACCTTCGATTAAATCAGACCTTGGATTCAAAGCCCCCTGAAATACAATTCTTTCATCTACATATACCCAAATGTAACTTCCCCGAAAACCATCCGCCCTTTCCGATATATTAATAGTAAAAGAAAGCCCATCGGGTGCCTGCCAAAATGTGTTGAAAAAATCGTAAAAATCACGACCCGCTTTGGTGACCGTCGAATCCATCACTAAACCCGAAATCTCGAAATCATCGGTTTCGTAATCCTTGTTACTATCACTTTCCAGCGCATCGTCATTTTCCAGGATTTCACCTTTTTCCAAAACATCATCTTCAACCCTGGCAGGTTTGCGCGCAGATTTTTTTAGTTTTTGAGACCTTCTCGCTCCCGGGTTTCTTTGTTTTCTTGCCGATTCAGGAACATTAACTTTGGGCCTGACCCGCCTTTGAGGCGAATTCGATTTATTGACCCTGGGCCTTGACTTTTTAACAGTCGGTTTTGATACCTGATCAGCAGAAACCTTTCCTTCAGGAAGCGGCTTTCTTTTTTTCGCTACCGGTTTAGTCTTTTTTACCGCGGTTTTCTTTTTAATAACTTCATTTGAAACAGGCGGTTGCTTTAATTGATCACCCGGGTTTTCCTCAGCGGATAGTTCCCAACTTGAAGCTAAAGACAATAAAGCCCCAATACCTATCGCGCAAAAGACTTTTTGGTATTGTTTAAACATAAACCTGAAAAATGGTATCTATAAAAAAAACAAGGCATTTTACCCTATTTTAAGGGTAATTCTCAATAATAAAATATTCCTGGGAAATCAATGTAAGGGAATGAAAAAAGGCGTGAAAGAGAGAGGGGGAGGAGGTCCCACCCACTTTCACGCCTGATCCTGGGGTCGTAAAGCCCCCCTATGCGTGGATTATCTTAATATGCCGGGTTATGGTTAAAAAGATGCCCTCTTTCCTGGAAGGAAAAGATTTAAGGTGAGGGTGGATGATACTTTCCTTTTAACCGATAACTCGTGTTGAATACGAAAAAAACCGGGCTGATTTAAATACGTGCCCCAAGCTTGCACGATAAACGACGCGTCATCAAAGCCGCCCAATGCATGAACGGATATTTACCCGTCATCGCCAACAAGCTGATCATTCGAATAGAAATATAATTAGAGAAACGTTCGGACATGAGCCCACCTCCTATTGCATCCTGCTTCAAGGAACCGGACGGCTTTGGATTTCCAAGCGGCGCAAAGGCAAAGCCCGAAATCCCCAATATCCAAACCCGATCCGGCTTGAAACAGGTTAAATAATGAAGCATTTAAATGCCTTACATAAAACCAGGCACCAGATCCCTTTAAACTATTCTATCCCTCGAATAACCTAAGTATCGGCTCAGCACAGCCATAATTCAATACCTCAATTGAGGTAATTTGGATTAGAAATTAAAGCCTTTAAATTCAATTGTTTGGAAGATAGTTTTCCAAAAAAATAAAATAACTTCACATCACCGAATTTCAAGAATAAAAAAAACGCTGATAAGGACGACGCAATAATGAAAAATAATTGGTACGATCCTCCTCTGCGAAACAGCTCCACTCTTAGCAACCCTGAGGAATTTGAAAATGACGAAATTGCAATCCATCCAATTTCAGTCTCTACCTGTATTTTGAAGTTAAGCTTGATCCATTTTTTCATTTTATGAAAAATGTACAAAAATCAAATGTAAGGGACAGAAGTTAGCTCCCCTTAGAAAATAATCAGTTCGCGACTTGCCATCCCCACTCTATATAGACGAATGGCTGTCTGCCCTGACCAAAGGTGAGTTGAGGTTTTTCTTGAAACTTTTGATTTCAAAAGCCAATTCTCTGTTAAGGTGCCTCAAGGGTGGCCCAATTGACCTCCAAGTCTGTTGTCGCTTTTACAGCGGAGATTTTGGTCGATTCAGGCCCCAGGACGGCGGCTTGCTACTATTACCGCCGAGACTAAATTGATTAGATAATAACGAGATGTCAAGGGCTTCAATGAAAGAAAGAGGCTGTAATAAATCTGCAGACGCAGGACCTAAGAAGGATTACAAGTGGAAACCTGATCAATCCGGCAACCCCACCGGTCGAAAGAAGGGCTTCACTAACAAGGTCACCATGTTGGCCCATGATCAGGGGGAGTTATTATGGTTCAGAAGGCAGTCGAATTGGCTTTACAAGGTAACGGGAAAGTCCTGAAGATGGTCTTCGATCGACTCCTTCCTCCTCGTCGGGATCGCCCTATTAACATTGACAACCCTGTAGTCAAAAAGTTTCAGGATATTCTCACCGCTCTTGCGAAGATTGTGGAGTCTGTAAGTAATGGTGAGTTGGATCCCGACCAAGCAAGTAAGGTTGCGGGCATCCTTAGAAACACAAAGAAAGTCCATCGAACCAGACTCACTGAAGTTGAAGAGCGCCTCAAGGAGGAACAATGCAGAAATTCAAGAAGAGGTTAGAACAAGCTTGCAGAAGAAGTCGGATCCAATGAGGATAGGAAGAGGATCCCTCTCAAGTGGATTCCGCGTATTGTGATTATACCAAAAGGCGCTCCAAAGGGATGGAGGCCTTCCAAGGAGGAGTGGCCATGGGACGTACCTTATGGACTGGTTCCTGAGAAAGATGGGATAAAAGATTGACAGGCGATTTCAAAATACTTTTCCAATGACGTTATTTTGGATTTAATGCACAAATTTGGACAAACTTTTAAGCTCGAAAACGGATTTAGAGTCTCGCCAATTTTCCCTTCATTTAACTTTTAAATTTACTGGCAAATGTCATCACAAATTGGCCTGTCCGCTATAAAACAAGTTGAGCTTACGATCGATATGAAAAGCTTCTTTCCCTTTTGAATTAAAACCTCTTTCCAGTTTCATAACTCTGATATTTTTATATATCGTACATAAAAAAACATGCCCAAAAAGCCTTTGTAATTAAAGGGCTTGTGGAGGAAGGGCAAATTACCCTGATTAAGTCATAGGAATTGGTTTTGTTCTGTTATAAAATTTTGTGGGGAAACACATCTAATTCAATCTGATTGGAACCGTTCCTTCTCATATGGAAGTCCCAACTTTTTACTTTGAAGGATACAAATGAATTTTTAGAAAACCATTGGTATAACCAGGGTAAGCCTAATGTCAGGCATCCTCCATTCAAAACTACGGAACGAAACCCACCGATGTGGGTATACGGTGTTCCTTACCCTGACCGTCCTTCTGATATATTGTTCCCCCGCCTTTGCTCAAGGAATTGAATTTGATATTGGGTCTGGTGAAGGCTCCCTCCAGAAAACCTCCGATTTAATTTGGACATTAAAGCAAACCTCTCCTGAACTTGCTGTTGATGTATCTTCATTTAGTTTGGGAGCAAATGATACTCTCAGTATTGAACCTGTCTCTGCAGACTCCACCACCTACCTTAAATTTTCCGGAAGTGAAACTTTCGAGATTCCTGGAAGCATTTCCACACCTGCCAACCTTAAACTCTCCGCAAAAAAAATAAAACTCAAAGGAAAACTGATTGCAAGCGGCAATCAAATAGAGTTGACCGCCGATTCGGTGGTCCTGGATGGTGGAGAAGTAGATGCATCCCATAAAAATAAACCAGGTGGCACGGTAATTATCAATGGAAGCCAATGGGTAAGCCTGGGTGGAAAAGTTGATGTTTCGGGCTCGACTGGTGGACACATCGAAGTTTCTGCTGGCGGACTCAACATCGCGGGATCTGTGTTTGCTATGGGAAATACGGGTCCAGGTGGAAGTATTGATTTAAAAACAAAACGCAAATCCTGGGAAAACACGTCGGCCTATTTGGACGTGTCCGGCGCGACAGGCGGGAGAGTCCGACACATCACCGATCAGCAAATTACCACTTCAGGAAAATACCTGGCGCTAGGTGAAGACGGAATCGGTGGCAGTATCGATATCACTGCTCCTGCACTAAAATTCCTGTCCACACAAATCAACGCTTCGGGTCAAACTGGTGGGGGACAAATCCGCTTGGGTGGTGAATTGAAAGGCGGCAAGGATCTCGATCTTGACGAACTGCCCAACGCCCAACTGCTATCCATGACTGATGGTACCAATATAATTGCAGACTCTTTAGGTCCGGATGGTCCCGGCGGGACCATTATCGTCTGGTCGGAAAAGAAAAGCACAGTTCTTGGAACCCTTTCTGCCCGGCCCGGAGCGCATTCCGGAAAAGGCGGTTTCGTAGAAACTTCTTCTGCGGATCGTCTCATATTTGCAGGAAAAACCTTAGCGGGAATGAATGACCGTGCGGGCGAATTCCTTATGGATCCTAAAAATATCGAGATTAAAGAAATTAACGAGGTCAATCAGCAAGCCATTATCATTGGTTCCGGATACGATGCTTTAAATGCCGGAAGCCAATCTCTGGAGGAGGATGATAATTTCGGCGACTCGGTTTCATTAGATGGGAATCGCTTGGCTGTGGGGACAAATGAAGATAATGGTTTTAATAATTCTAAAAGCTCTAGCGGTTCTGTGTACTTGTATACCTTTAAGGGCGAATCTTTTACAGGTGGAACCCTGGAAGCTACTATAGGATCCGGCTATACAGGGGGAAAAAATATTAATCAAGTATTAGATATTGAAGATTTTTTTGGAAGTTCCGTCTCTCTAGATGGCAATCGCTTGGCCGTAGGAGCAGAAGGAGATGATGGTTTTGGGAATTCGGGAGGCGGGAATGGAGCCGTATATTTATATAGTTTTTCAGATGGCGCCTTTTCCGGAGGAAATCTGGAGGCGACTATTGGTTTTGGTTATTCGGGTGGCAAAAATATAGACCAGACTTTGGATAGTTTCGATGTTTTTGGAAGTTCCGTCTCTCTAAATAGCAATCGCTTGGCCGTGGGCGCTAGATTAGATGATGGGACAGGAAATTCGACATCCAGTGCTGGAGCCGTATATTTATATAGTTTTTCAGATGGCGCCTTTTCTGGAGGAAATCTGGAGGCGACTATTGGTTTTGGTTATTCGGGTGGCAAAAATATAGACCAGACTTTGGATGGTTCCGATTTTTTTGGGGGTTCCGTCTCCTTAGATGGTAATCGCTTGGCCGTGGGAGCCTATGGGGATGATGAGTTCGGGAATTCAGGTGGGGAAAATGGCGCCGTATATTTATACAGTTTTACAGATGGCGTCTTTTCCGAAGGTAACCTGGAGGCGACTATCGGTGACGGTTATTCGGGTGGTAAAAATATAGACCAGACTTTGGGTGCTAGCAATTTTTTTGGGTATTCTCTCTCCCTGGATGGTAATCGCTTAGCCGTGGGTGCAGTTGGAGATAATGATGGGACGGGATTTACTTTTTTTCAAGGAGCGGTGTATTTATATAGTTTCACGGACAGTATTTTTTCAGGAGGAACCCTGGAGGCCACAATAGGTACCAATATAGACGATATTGTCCTAGATTTAGATAATGGCGATTGGTTTGGAAGTTCCATCTCCCTTGATGGCAATCGATTAGCGGTAGGGGCCTTTGGAGATGACGGCAAAGGAGATTCTAAAGATGGAAGCGGAGCCGTTTACCTTTATACCTTCACGGACGACACCTTTACCGGTGGTACTTTGGAAGCCACCATTGGCTCAGGTTATTCAGGTGGGAAAAACCTGAGCCTTGCACTAGGGGCTAACGATAATTCCGGTAGATCAGTTTCTCTGAATGGCAATCAATTAGCTATCGGGGCATCCAATGACGGTGGCCAGGGAGATGCTGTGTCGGGTGCAGGGGCCGTCTATTTATACACGTTCACGGACAATTCCTATTTCGGTGGCGCTCTGGAAGCTATTATTGGTTCCGGTTATACCGGAGGTAAAAATGTCAATCAAAGCCTGGATTCTTCTGATGCCTTTGGAAGAGCGATTTCTTTAGATGCTAATCGCTTAGCCGTTGGGGCCTATAGAGATGATGGAGATGGAAATTTTATTACAAATATGGGGGCTGTGTACTTATACACTTTTTCAGACAGCTCGTTTTCTGGTGGAAACCTGGAAGCCATTATTGGGAATGGCTATTCAGGGCCTAAAGACATAAATCAAACTTTGGAACTTTCCGATTTTTTCGGAATAGGAGTCTCTCTGGATGGAGATCGTTTGGCTGTAGGAGCCGATTTTGATAACGGCGCAGGAAATGTAATTGGAAATAGTGGCACCGTATATTTATACACTTTTTCGGATAGTTCTTTTTCGGGCGGTAACCTGGAAGCACAAATTGGGGTGGGTTATTCCGGAGGAAAGAACATCAACAACCAAAGTCTGGAAGGTTCAGACAGGTTTGGACATTCCGTTTCTCTGAATGGCAACCGTTTGGCGGTGAGTGCTGATTCGGATGATGGAAGCCAAAATAACGAACCGGGTTCCGGTGCCGTGTATTTATACAGCTTTACGGATAGTGTGTTTTCTGGAGGTAACCTGGAAGCCATTATTGGCGACGGCTATTCCGGCGGCAAAAACATCGAACAGGATTTGGATAGCGACTCCTTCGGCGAAAGTGTCTCACTGGACGGAAACCAATTGGCTGTGGGGTCCCAATTTGATGACGGCCAAGGCCTTTCCGGAAGCAATAATAAAGGAGCCGTGTATTTATACAACTTCACCGACAGCACTTTTTCGGGTGGAAACCTGGAAACCATCATTGGAGATGACTATACCGATGGTAAAAACATAAATCAGCCTTTAGGCTCCTCGGACGAATTTGGAAGTTCCGTTTCTCTTGACAACAATCGATTAGCAGTGGGCGCCATTTTCGATGATGGCGAGAGTGATTCTCTGGTGGGAAGTGGCATCGTCTATTTGTACCGATTTTCGGACGACAGCTTCTCCCCATTGATCGACTCATCCAATTCTATCAGTAATGCCACCTTTTCTACTTTCCCCGGTCAAGATTCCTGCGTTTCTAGTTCGTTGCTCGCTGAAACTTTGTCATCTGGAAATAATGTAACGCTTCAAGCCAATAACGACATTACCGTTTCTTCTCCACTAACCGTGGACAATCCTTCGGGAACGGATGGTTCACTGACAATGCAATCAGGAAGAAGCATTCTTATAAAAAGTAATATTACTTTTGAAGATGGTGACCTTACTCTTATCGCCAATGAAACTCCGGCCAATGGAGTCGATTCCCTGTTTCGTGATGTGGGTGAGGCCCAGGTCACTATGGATGCGGCAACAGCCATCGACCTGGGAACCGGAGATTTAAACATCGAAATGCGGGAGGGAGACAACCATGAATTCACCGATTGCGGTTCAGTGACTTTGCAAACGATTAACGCAGCAAATATTCTAGTGGACTCCGCCTGCAACACCTCAAATATAAACTTCAACGGGCCAATTACAGGGACATCTATCAGCTTGAGTGCTGACCAGGACATTATAACCACTTCGCAGGCGGACATGACAGCTACAGGGGCTGTATCAATAATTGCAGATGCAGATTCCAATAGCGATGCAGGTTCAGGTGGAATTTTGGATCTGGTTTTCGGCACTGTAATTGATGCAGGGTTTTCTTCTATTACTTTAAGTTCCGACGAATCATTGGGTATGGGCTCATTAGTCACCCAAAGTTCAAGCGCGACTGCGGTTTCAATTGAATCCAAAAGCGGCGGTATCGGTGCTACAGGTGAGGAGGAAATAGATATTTCGGCACCCAATGGGGGCTTGGTGATCTCTTCCACTGGTGATTTTGGTTCGGATATAAACATTGTTATAGGAGAGGTGTCGGACCTTGATTTCAATGGAATCGGTGGCCAGGCCTTTTTTATGAACAAGGATGTTACCGCAGGATTCGACCAATCCACTTCCAGTGTTTTGGAAAATTCAGGCACTGTCAACATTCCTGTTTCGTTGAATAAAGTCAACGGCACCACAACGGTGGAATATTCCGTGACCGGAGGCACCGCCATTGGTGGAGGAACGGATTACACCCTTGCCAATGGAACATTGACCTTTACCCCCGGAGAAACCACGCAAAATATCTCTGTCGCTTTGGTGAACAACGCGAATGATGAACCCGATAAAACAATAATCATCACTATTTCCAATCCTGATAATGCGGGACTGGGTACTAATCAATCCCATACACTGACTATTCTTGATGATGATTTTGAAGGGCTTTTGGTTTCTCCTCTGGAAGATTTAACCTCCAGCGGAAACGAAGGTGGACCCTTCACTCCCAATTCAAAAACTTACACGCTCACAAACACCGGGGGAACATCCATCGACTATACGGTATCCAAAACTCAGGACTGGGTGACCGTGACGGACAATGGTATGGGTACTCTGGGCTCCGGAGCTGATACCATGGTAGAGGTTACTATAAACCCCACCGCCAACAGCCTTACCAATGGAAACTATTCGGACACGATCACCTTCACAAACACAACGGATGGCGAAGGCAACACCACGCGCTCGGTAGACTTGAATGTATTAGCGGTTATAGAGGCTTCCGACTTGAACTTTGTAGACAGTGGACAATTGTTGGGAAGCGGAGATAGTAATGATGTCGCTTTGGAAGACCTGGATGGTGACGAAGATATCGACGCTTTTGTCGCCAATGCCAGTCCCAACACCGTCTGGTTCAATGACGGGAGCGGCACTTTTTCAAATAGCGGCCAGAGCTTGGGAAGTTCCACCAGTCATTCAGTGGTCCTGGGAGACCTGGATGGCGACGGTGATAAGGACGCCTTCATTGCCAACAACAATGGCGAGGCCAACAAGGTCTGGTTGAACGCTGGTGCCGGGAATTTTTCCGACAGCCTGCAATCACTGGGCAGTTTCGACAGTTTCGATGTGGCGTTGATGGATCTTGATGGGGATATGGACCTGGATGCCTTTGTGGCTAACGGAAACGGTCAAGCTAACAAGGTTTGGCTTAATAACGGTTCGGGTTCCTTTGCAGACAGTGGGCAAAGTCTTGGAACGGGTGATAGCCGTTCTGTCGCTCTAGCGGACTTAAACGGCGACACATTTATCGATGCCTTTATCGGCAATAGTAACGGGATAGCGAACACCGTTTGGTTCAATGACGGCTTGGGCAATTTTTCAAATAGCGAACAATCCTTAGGGAGTTCGGACAGCTATGGAGTGGCTCTAGGTACTCTGGAAAACGACTCGGATGTAGATGCTTTTATCGCCAATGGGAACAGTCAAGCAAATAAGGTTTGGGGCAATACCGGAACCGGCAGTTTTTTCGATACCTTTCAGAATTTAGGGAACGTGGTGAGCCAAGGGGTGTCTCTTGGTGATCTAGATGGTGACGGTGACCTGGATGCCTTCGTAGCAAACGGTACCGGATCCGCCAGTACCATTTGGGTCAACGATGGTGAGGGCGATTTTACTTTGGCCGGAAACACCGCTGGCTCTTCCAACACCCGTGCCGTCTCCTTGGCTGATATTGATGGAGATCAGGATTTAGACGCTTTTCTTGCTAATGAAGGCGCGAATCGGGTTTTTGAAAACAACGATACATCGCCCATCGATATCGAAGCGATCCCCGACCAAAGCACTATTCAAGGCGAACCTTATACCGGTCCCGTGCCAGTGTATCCGGGAACCGAGCCTATTGTATGGTCGTTGATCACAGGACCCGAAGGGATGACTATCAATACGGGTACCGGGGTAGTGGCCTGGGATCCAGCAGTCCTGGGGTCTCACTCAATCATTATCCAGGCATCCAGTGTGGAAGGCACTGATACCGAGAGCTGGACAATTAATGTGGAAGCCTCTGCCAATCCTCCGAACATTTTTTCCATCGAGAATCAAACCATTGTAACAAACCAGGAATACCTGGGGCCGATTCCGGAGGTGACGGGAACCGTTCCCTTCGTTTGGTCACTGGTCAACAACCCTGCTGGAATGACGATCGATGCCGACACCGGGCAGGTCACCTGGCCCGTTTCGACAACAGTTGGAAGCCCCCATACGGTAACCATTCAGGCACTGAATAATGAGGGATTCGATCGGGAATCCTGGGAGTTGATCGTTGTGGAAAATGCCATTGCGCCGGATATCGATTCCATCGACGACGAGGTGATTTTAAACACTCAATCCTACCGCAAGACCCCGGTATTTGCCGGAACTCACCCGATGACCTGGATTTTGGCTACAGGTCCGGATGGGATGACGATCAATGAGGCTACGGGTGTCATCGCTTGGAATAATCCGAAAGTTGCTGGAAGTCCGCATTTGGTTTCTATTTTGGTGCTCAACGAAGTCGGATTCGACGATGAGTCCTGGACCTTAACCGTCAACCCTTCGCTTGACGACTTGGACAATTTCACAATTGTTGAAGATGAGCCCTATATTGATGTCGTTGCCATTGCGGATGGTGAATCTTGTGAATTACAGGATTTCCCACAGGGTTTGAGCATTCTCCCCCAAACGGTCAATATTAATGAGAACCTGTTCTGTGTGGTGATTTGGAGCGCTCCCAAATCCGAAGGCAGTCCTCACTTGGTCAGCTTTCAAGTTTCCGACGAACAAAATACGGCGTTGGAAGATCTATCGTTTGTATTGACGGTGGTGAAGGCCTTGCCCATCATATCATCCATCTCCAACCAATTCGCCAAACCAGGCGAAACCTATGTAGGACCGATACCCATTGTTACAGGAATCAAACCGATCACATGGTCGCTGGTGAGTGGTCCTGGGGGAATGACCATTAATGCGGCAACGGGTGAAGTGACATGGGCAAATCCTACCACAGTGGGTAGTCCCCACAAGGTGGTCATTCAGGCAGAAAACGACGCGGGCACCAACACCGAAAGCTGGGAAGTGGTAGTCACGGGTACGGGCATCGGACCGGTTATTATCCCGCCCTCTCTGCTGGTGGAGGACAGCAATACCGTTCCGGATAATGCAGACCTCAATCTTGTAATCACCATTCGAATTAGGGAAGGAGAGACATATAAAGGGCCCAACTTCTCCGTCACCGGCGTCGAACCCATATCCTGGTCCCTGTTAGAAGCCCCTTCGGGCATGACCATCGACTCAAACAACGGCTCCATCGTTTGGGAAAAGCCCACCTCCGCGGGCAGTCCGCATACCGTTACGGTACAGGCGGCTAATGCCGAAGGCGCTGATTCGCTGAGTTGGATTTTGGAAGTAGAACCGCTTTTGGATTCGCCGGTGTTTTCGGAAGTAGACAGCTTGAAGGTAGAAATCGGAGAAAAATTCAGTCTGGACGTTCCCGTTCAGGATGGCGATTCTCCATTCACTTGCAAACTGACCGATGCTCCGGAGGGCATGACCTCCGAGTTTTTCCGCGCCGGATTGGGGTTCAGCGAGCATTGCAAAGTAACCTGGGAAAGCCCGACAAGCGACGCAAGCCCCTACCTGATCAATTTGAGAATCACCGATGATAAAAACCGATTTTCCGATGTCGCCTGGGTACTCACGGTAGAGGCCGCCGAAACACCACAGATCGCCTCCATAGCCGATATTTCATTACAATCCAACGACATCTATGTACAAGGAGCCAAAATTGAAGGCGGTACCTTACCTGTCGAATGGATCCTGCAACAAGGCCCAGCCGGTATGGTGGTAGACAATGCCAAAGGCATTGTCACTTGGAGCAACCCAATTCCTGGTCAGCACATCGTTAAGCTAAAAGCCGAGAATGATGCCGGCGAAGTGACGGAATCGTGGACCCTCAACGTGCAGGACAGCAATGCGGAGCATGCTATCAAGTTTGTTAGAGACGCCAAAGGCAAACCCAATCCTGTTGAGTCGGGAAAACAGGTAGCAATGGAAGTGGAAGCCTTCGATACTTTTGGTCACGACCTGTCATTCAACTGGTCTTCAACCTGTTCCGGATTGGCAAATAATGGTAGCTTTAACAATAACACCCTTCGTACCCCTGTTTGGGCGGCTCCGGAGAATGCAACCGGATTGCCTTCCATCTGCACCATTTCGGTGGTCATTGACGATGGGAACGGGGTGACCTCCACACCCACCTTCGTGCAGGGGGTGATCGTGGCTGGAACTACAATCAACTCAAACCTGGGGCATGTTCCTTTTCAACCCGTCTGCTATGGCAGATTTTGCAATCAGGCCCAGACCAAATTCAGCATTACCAACAATAACGAAGTGGCAAAAATATATAAATTAAAATCCAGCCGGAATTGGTTGGACATTGACGACAACCCGGTGCTCTCTGATTTTGTACCTGAGTTGAACATTCCAATCCGCCACGATATGGCGATTCCTCAAGTCACTGAAACGTCGGTGACTCTCGATCCCGGACAAACCGCTACCTTTACGGCTACCGTCAACACCAACGGCGCGTCCATTGAAACAGGAAACGACGAGGCGCAGATCCTGTTGGAAGACGAAGAGGGCAATCCCCTGGGCTCTTTCGACATTCTACTGATTTTAGTGGAAGATCCCTTCGATGTCGACAAATCCCAGCGCGTAATCTCGCCCTACTGGCAGGCTGACACGCAAACTTATACCTTTATCGCTGTATCGCATCCTGGCTTGCAGGACATCAATGCTGACGTGGGTGTGGTGATAAATGCTGTTCAATCAGACCTGGCTCCATATGGTCCGACCCTGGAGTTTACGGTATCCGCGAACAGCACCAAACGGGTATTCATCGTCTCCACCAATAATCCTTTTATTAACGATACGTTCATTCCCGATGCCGGATTCATCGTAGGAACCACCTCTGGAAAACACGGCCAGCTTGTCATTGGACCCAAAGCCTCCCATCCCAAGACAGATACTGGAAGCGGCTATCCCGACATCACCATGCTGAACTTCTGGGGAGCTATCGTCGTCCAAGCTACAAGTACAGGTTTCGCTATGGAGTTCATCGGAGATATGCATGATTCCAGTGCGATGAATCAACCTTTGGTTAGTGGCATTAACTGAGCATAGTTTTTAAACTCAAGTTAGCGGGGTTAATTAAAGTTTAAAAGAAAGCTTTGGCGGTTAATTTTGGAAATGGTTATTGAGATGAGTAAAATTCCCATTTATTTACACTAGTGTCCGGGGAAAATCAAAATATTCTTTGAAAACGTGAGGCTTAATTGGGCTGTTTTTTAACCGGACAGCACGAATAAGCTCCTAAAATGGCTGTAAATGCCTGTTCCCACACTGATAAGGATTTTCAGCGATCTCAGAAAACTCTTTCAGGGGATGTAGATTCAGGTTTTCCCGGACAGCATGGATCGAAAACAGGTAACTCCTTAAAAAACAATGAAATATTTTTTAATACTGGACTATCAACCCAATGTTAAATATTTCCCCGGACAGTAGTGATTTATTTAAAAACATAATATAAATACCAGGAGCGCATTGATTTCCCAAAATCCCTAAAAATGAATTAATGAAATGAGATTTTTCTAATACCTGTTTAGCCTTTCAACGTGTCCTGATAACTTTTTTGGGAGAATGAAAATGACAAATAAAATATGGGTTGGAGGTCTTTTCATAGCCCTTATTACCACACTCGCTATATCGGGATACGACTCCTCAATATATTCTCAAAAAAATGGATTGTTCCCAATCCCTATCCGCTTCAATACTTTTACTGTAGAACCTGGGTTAAATACCGAAAAAAACCCACCCTCTTCTTCGCAAATAATAAAGACCGCCTTAAATAGCTCTCTCGCTAAAAAAAATCGTGCTGTAAATAATTTCAACAATCTGCCATTACGTTTTGAAGCCAATCGAGGTCAGAGCAACGAACCCGTCCGCTACCTGTCACGCGGGAGGGGATACGGTATGTATTTCGCACCGGAGGAGACGATCCTAATACTTAAATCTAATGGAGAAGGTGAGACGGCGACTATTCGAATGAGTTTGATTGACGCCAATCCCGACCTGGAAGTTTTGGGAAAGAATCAAATCGTCACTAAAACCAATTATCTGATTGGCAATGACCCATCGAAATGGCGAAGCAACGTCCCCAATTACAGCAAGGTGCTTTATAAAGACGCCTATCCGGGTATCGACTTGGTCTACTACGGAAATAGCAACTCGCTCGAATACGATTTCATCGTTTTCCCAGGTGCCGATCCAAAAGTTATTGAAATGGAATTCGATGGGGCGCAGTCGTTAGAATTGGATAGCGAGGGTAATCTGGTTTTAAAAACCAGCAATGGAAAAGTAATCCAACACGCTCCCAAAATCTACCAACAGATCAACGATAAAAAAACCAAAGTGACCGGCAACTTCCTTTTGCTGGGAGACAACAGGGTAGGCTATGAGGTGGCTGAATACGATCATAATGTTCCTCTTATAATAGATCCCCTCCTGGAGTTTTCTACCTATCTGAGTGGGTCGTCTGCAGATAATTGCCATGGTATCGCCGTCGATGCTGAAGGCGACATTTATATTGCATGCGCTACTGAGTCGATGGATTTTTCGACCGTCAATCCCATCCAAACCTCTGCGCAAGTATCCTCAAGAAGTGCTCATGTAACAAAGTTAAATGCCTCGGGAACTCAAATATTGTTTTCTACTTTTTTGGGTGGAACAAGTTATGACACTGTATTCGGTATCGCCGTCGACGAACAAGAAAATGTATTCATCTCAGGTTACACCAGATCCCTTGACTTCCCGACTTTGAATCCATTCCAGGCTAACTTAAACGGGACTTCAGATGTTTTTGTGAGCAAGTTGGATTCCCAAGGCAGTACCTTGTTGTATTCAACCTACTTTGGAGGATCCAGTTTTGAGCAGATCATATTTTTAGGCGGTATCGATATAGATGCAGAAGGCAACGCTTATGTTGTAGCCAATACCAATTCGTCTGACATACCATTGGCTAACGCCACTCAGCAAACTTTCGGAGGGGTGAATGATGCCTTTGTTTTCAAGCTCGATCCTATGGGCAACACCCTATTATTTTCTACTTATTTGGGAGGAGTCGGCAGAGATCGGCCCAAAGATATTGCTGTGGACTCGGAGGGAAAAGTATATGTGGTGGGACAAACTGAATCGATCGATTTCCCCATTATAAACGCTTTCCAAAGTCAGGCCTCAGAAGGGTTTATCACAAAGCTGGATCCAAGCGCCGGCACTATATTGTATTCCACCTTTTTTGGAGGTGTTGTGGAAGGAGTCAGTGTGGATAGCAATAATAATTTGTTTGTAACGGGAACAACCACATCGGAAGATTTCCCAACTAAAAATGCTTTCCAAAACCAACTTAAAAATTCCTCGGACGCATTTATTTCCAAACTGGATTCCGCCGGAAGCACATTACTATACTCTACGTATCTGGGGGGGTCGAGTATCGATTTGGGGAAGAAAATCACTGTGGACTCGGAAGGGAATGCCTATTTTGTTGGGGTTACGAAATCGGACGATTTTCCCACGCAAGATCCATTACTCAACACCACCGGTAGTCTCAATAATGTATTTGTCGGAAAGCTCGATGCCAGTGGTGGGAATCTACTGTTTTCTACCCTCATGGGAGGCACCGAGGACGATTTTGCCCGATCCATAGCAATCGGCCCAGACAAAAATATTTATATAACGGGTGAAACACAATCCATTAATTTTCCATTGAAAAATCCCATTATGCTAAATAAGGACAGTAGTGAAGGGTTTGTTTCCAAGATCGATTTGCGGAAAAACGAATTGACCATTGATGTTACAGGACTACCCATCGAAATCATTTCCCCTTACTGGCAAGCCAACGCAGAGTCCTTCAGTTTTATATCGATAGCGCATCCCTCTCTTTCCGGTATGAATACCCAAATCGGTGTCATCATGCAGGCCGTTTTAGGCGATGTCGACGATTCCAGAATTTTTCAGGCCCAGGGCAACTCGGATGCTACGGGAAGAGTTCAGTTCACGATCAATGCGAATGATATACAAAAAGTATTTATCGTGGGGACCAACCACTTCTTTTTCCAACCCGAGAACGTTCCGGATCGGGTTGAATTACTTCTTGTGGGGACACCCTCCCCTGTTTCGGGACAGTTACTATTCTATAATCCTTTGGCCAACCCAAACACCTGCGCAACCAGTGTCGAAAACCATTGCGGATTTCTTGACTTAAGCCAACTTTCCATATGGGGAGCTGTGATCGTTCAACACACTAACACCGGATTTGCAATGCAATTTATAGGCGATAATCAGGATTCTAGGGCGGTGAGTCAACCTATATTTAGCGGTATAAATTAAACTTCGATAATTATTGAGAGGATTGAAAGGGTTCTGTTCAAATACCCACTGACCCTGAACAGGTATATTAATCCGCTTTTCCAAAGTGATATCGATGGAGCCTGAACCTCAAACTACGAGCGAGAGCCGTTTTGAAAATGCCTTAAAAAAAGTCCCTGAGTTGGGCGAAGAGTACCAAATCACTCGCTTCCTGATTTTGAGGCTCCTTGGGTTGGTGTACATATTCGGTTTTTTGACACTGGCTCATCAAGGTGTTCCCTTGTTTGGAGAGAACGGTTTGCTTCCGGCAAAACCTTATCTGGATTGGGTACAATCGAGATCGGGCTCACCCCTGCAAGCTGTCATGGGAAATCCGACAATCTTTTTGCTTGGCATCTCGGACGATTGGATTTTTGGATTGGCCTGCTTGGGCGTAGGGCTTTCATTAGTGGTTCTATTCGGCTTTGCCAACGCACCATTATTGACTCTAATTTGGGCGCTCTATCTGTCCTTTGTCAATATCGAAAAAGTATGGCGTGGGGTCGGCTTGGACCTGCAACTGTTGGAGACCGGTTTCCTAGCCATCTTTCTGGCACCCCTTTGGGATTTGCGACCTTTCCCTAAAACGCCGCCACCAATTCAGGTCATCTGGCTTTTACGCTGGTTAACGTTCAGGATTTACCTGGGTGCGGGATTGATCAAACTGCGCGGAGACGAATGCTGGAGCGACCTAACTTGTTTGCTCTACCATTTTGAGACCCAGATCCTGCCCAATCCGCTTTCCCCCTGGTTTCATTCCCTGCCCAAAGTAATACTAAAATTTGGGGTATTATGGAATCACCTTGGTGAATAGCTATGGCGCCTTTAGCCAGGTAAGCAAGGTACGCAAGGAACTCATCATGTTGGGCACCTCAGATAAAATAATTACGCAAAAAACTGTATGGAAACCTTATGAATTTAAATCCAAACCAGGTCATCCAAAAAAACCACATCCCCTGGTTTCCCCCTACAACCATCGGATTGATTATCAAATTTGGTTTGCAGTTCAATCGACTCCATCCAACCAGCCCTGGCTGATAAAAATGATTTGGAATCTCCTCCATAATGACCGTTCTACATTAAGTCTAATTGCCAATAATCCTTTTCCAGACCAGCCGCCTAAATTCATCAAGGTCGATACCTATGAATATCAGCTACCCCCTCCCAATAGTGAACCCGATGTCTACTGGAAACGTAAACGGATAGGGAATTGGTTATCACCCTTAGCTTTAGATAATCTAAAACTCCTCAAATACCTTCGGCAAAGTGCCTTGGTTACGGATGTAAAATCTTCTCTACCAGATTAGCGTATACTGCTTTACGGTATTGAGTTTATCTCTTTAATACAGGATTCGCGTGCCATGAAGCAACCCATATTCATTGAGATAAACTGATTCACAAAATGAAACCAGTTAATAGCGTTGCTTTCTAAATAAATTACAACCCGCTCAGCTTCATACAAGTTTTGCTCGAGGTCGATTACGTGACTGAGCTGTGACTTGCTCTTATTAAATTTGTAAAACGGGACATCTATATTGTTATCAACAGGTGAGGGAAACGGGTTGTCCTCCTCCTTCAACTCACATCCTAATGCCTGATTAGAATAAATCATACTTGACCTCCTACTATCAAAAGTAAAAGGGTTGCCGGGCCTGACCTCCCTAGCAACCCTTTTCTTTTTTGTTGGTAACGCCACATTGTCAAGGACGGAGAGAAAATGTACCGTCGTGGCGGAGTAAAATTGTTCTATTAGGAAAAATTTAAAATTTGGTGACGCATAGAGAGAGGCTACATACCGAGCACAACCACCCCCCCTTGGGGGCTCCCCGCCCTTTTCATTCAAGGTTAAAGCCAACCTGATCAACCCATCCATTCCCCATCAGGCCAGGATACATACCAAAGAGCTTTCAAAACCCGTTACATTGTAATAAAAAATACGGGATCTCTATTGCAGTTAACGATTCTTTAGCGAAAGGAATAAGGGTCTTTCCTCTAACCTATGCTTGGGCATCAAATCCAAATAAAAACGCAAACTTGCCCGCCTGCCTCCTATATCTTGTGGGATTAAACCTCCTTTTTTCTTTGACCCCAAGTTCCAGTTTATTTCCAGAAGAATTTCATATAAGGAGGGACAATTAGAAGCTCTTTTCCTATGTCCGGCGAATAACTGTTCCAATGTTGAAGGCGAACTCGGACCGCGTATGGCGGAATTTGAAATTAGTCTGAAAACCTCATTTCAAAGAGAGGAGATTGGTAGGATTGGAAACTAGTACATTTCGATTATCGAGGTATCGGGAGCGTAGAAGCTATTGATTTGGGAGACTGAGAAAAATGCAAAATCTCTCGAATTCTGTTGGAAAGGAATCAGAAATTTGACTAAGTGGACTTGTAAAAAATATGAAGGAATACGCAGATCTTTGATCCCGCTTGCCTATTATAGGCCTATTAATTAAAAATGGGCTACGAGAAAACCCGTAACCCATTGATTTTATTGGTGAGCCGTGAAGGAATCGAACCTTCAACCTACTGATTAAGAGTCAGTTGCTCTGCCAGTTGAGCTAACGGCCCTTTTTGCTTTTCCCTAAATTAGCACGCTTTGCTCCAGGGAGTCAAATTGCTATCTTGGTCCTGGTCAGAACCAGGTTTTACAGTCTTACCATTACATAACTCCCTTCGACCTAATAATTTTATTCTCCCCGCTATACGTCTCCAAGCATTCCGACTTTTTTTCTTTTACTATAAATATTGATTAAGCGTAGGCTTTGCCGCAAATTCCGACGCCGAACTATTGGCGGCTCATCTTAATATCTCTGGCTACCCGGGCGATAAGCCTGAGGGTACCCAGTGGTATGATCTTCGCAAAACGGATTCTGTGACAGAACGCAAAGTGTTTTATGAAATTGACACAGCCGGTGGGTAAAAGCGCCGCTTATCGTATTATTGATGGCAATCGCTTCGGCGTTGGAATTCATGCCTATGGGGGAATCAGTGCGAACTCGGCCACGAGGATTAACCAGCGCCGCTTCCAGAACCTTGAAGCGTGGAACAGGCCCAGTTAATAAATGTCTACCATTCTACGAGCTCGAATAACTTCGCCGGACGATAAAGCTTTGGTAGATGCCAGAATTTATTTCACCGAAGCTCCGGAGGAGATTCCAGATATTACAGCGCTATCGAACAATGATGAAAACGATATTAAACTTGATGTGATTCTGCAACCTGAAGACTAGACTTTTCTGTTAACAGTTTTGGAAGGTCCGAAGACCCATTAGGTCCTCGGACCTTCCTTTGTACGTAAGATTTGGACCCTCCAACTCCGGCTGGTTACTATCTCAACGCTTTCTTGATCATCCACGGCACATTGACCGTGCGCACGCAAAATTTGAGGAGTGCCTCCCTGAGCGGCATCCAGGTGCAATGTTCGGTCAGGATGCCCGCTTCACTGCAATTGAAGATGCCCACTCCGGACTCCCGCTTCCAACTGGTAAATGCCCATTCAAACCATTGCTTTGATACCGACATGGATTTTAAAGTCGGCAAGATGGCACCAAAGCCATCGGTTTCGAACACCACGTTTTCTTTTTGATGGGACAGGGTATTATCGCGCGAAGCATCCGGTGTCTCACTGCTTCGGCTGTGGGTGATTTTTTCCGAATACGACAGGTCTTGTCCTAAAAACAGGATCGGGTTGCATCCCGCCTGAAACGCCAGGTCGTATGTTACGGACAAGACCGTTCCGCCTGGAGTCAACAATCCCAATTTTACCTGGTTTTGTATTTGGGTGAGGATGGGGATGTCCGGTGCGTGCTTATGGTAGAACACCACATGGCCTTCCCAAAGATCCAGTATCCGTGGATGCACTATGGATGGAGCGACCAGCGTGATACCCTTATGCGGAACATCGGTAAAAAAACGGGCGATGTCTTCCTGCGGGTCGAGGCACACCACAAAATGGGGTTCGACCCCATGATGAACCAGTGGTTTGAAAGCCGCATCGCTTGCGAACAGGATGGAGCTTTCCTGAGCCTTGTTTACCAGCTGAATATTTTTATCCAGTGAGGGTCCCGCGCCAATGACCAGACCCGGAATGTCGCGGAACTTTTTACGCAAGGCACCCACTCCGCGATTTTTTTGGAGGTCGGGGAGATTGATTTGAAAATTTCTCTTCCAAAGTTCATGGAACCTTTGGATGGTCGCTTTCTTAACGTCGCGAAGGTTTTGTCCCGTAGTCATTGCGTCACTTTAACAAATCCCCGGAAAAATTAAAATTCCAAATGGAGAAAATGCATTTCCTAAAAAGTGTTCAACAAAAAGTGAAAACGGTTGGACAGGCTGATTTTTTTGATTCACAATAGCCCAAACAGGAACATCAACCGACCTCTGCTAATGAGGGGACAAATAAAGGAATTCACCCTTGGAACGAAACGGTCCGATAAAAATAAGCGATGCTGATGAGTTGGCCATTTGCCAGTGCATGCAATCGAACCACTGGCCTTTATGCGATGGAAGCCATCACACGCTGTCCAACAAGACACCTGAAATAATCAAACTGGACAAATCAAAAACGTATTTATTTTGCGGATGCTTTAAATCAAAAAACCGCCCGTTTTGCGATGGGTCGCATAATGATAAACCTGCTGAATCTTGAGCAGGGGGTTTATATGGCCGATTACAATCCCTCATGGATCCAGTTTTTTCTCCAGGAAATCGAGAGGAGGGGGTTTGGTTCGGGGATCAGTTTCCTTATGCACTTCAAGTTCTGAAATCTGCCTGTAAAACTCCTTATGACAGCGTTTGCGTTTGGAATTGAAAATCAGAAACTCCTGTTTTCTGAGATTGCGGATCCCCATTTGCTCCACCTTTAATCCCAGTTTCTTGCGTTTTTTTTCTGAGAGCCCCGCCTCTACCAAACACGTGTCCCATTCTGATTTCAATTTGTTGTAGGCATCGATACAAACCGAATCTTTTAAACAATCGGCCTTCCTTTGAACGGTTTTGGCGTTCGTTTGGGACGCTGAAAACAAGATCAGTCCCAGTGCAATCGCCAAAACAGGTAAAAACTGACAGGCTCTGGACATCCGCCGGGTTTGCATTATAATCACTTTGAATTTTTCTCCTTGAGTTCCAATTAATTTTGAATTGTATCAATCGGGTTTTGAACATGTCAACCAAGCATAAATCACTTTTCCTGTTATATTTTTTTCTGCAGTTTCTTATGGCCTGCCAATCGACCGAAATGGTAAAGGTCCCTGAAGGTTCTTTTCACATGGGATTCGTTATCGACAACGATATGGAATGGGGCGATACCGATGAAGAACCCGTACATGAAGTTTTTCTCGATGAGTTTCAGATTGACCGTTACGAGGTGACCAGTGCAGAATTCTCTTCGTTCCTGAACGAACATAAGGATCAAGCCAAACGCTTTTTTCAGTTGGGTAACGCGGTAACGATCGAGTTTAAAGATGGGATATATCGACCGCGGCCCGGACTGGAACGCTATCCTGCCAACCGGGTTTCCTGGTATGGTGCGGACGCCTATTGCCGATGGAAAGGAAAACGCTTACCTACCGAAGCTGAATGGGAAAAAGCCGCACGTGGAACTGATCAACGCATTTTCCCCTGGGGCGACCAGCATCCTGATAATGATTACACCACCTATCGGCGGCCCTTCGCCAAAAATGGCTTCCAGGCCATGGAGCCTGTGGATTCAATGCCACAAGGCCGATCCCCATACGGCCTGCATTTCATGGCCGGCAATGTGTGGGAATGGGTCGCGGATTGGTATCGCGATGATTATTACGAGGTTTCTCCCCGGCAAAACCCCAAAGGTCCGGAATCCGGAACCACCCGGGTGATGCGAGGTGGCAACTGGTATTACAAAGCTTATTACATGAGGACCACCTACCGCTTTAACGACAAACCGGAATCCATCAAAGTGTGGCAAGGGTTTCGCTGTGCACAATCTATCCAATAAACGATTTCCAGATAGTACTTTTAATTTTCTTTGTCATAAATTTTATGATTTTTTATTCGAAATACTTGACAATAGAATTACATTACTTTACAATTACAGTCGATATAATTTTTATGGCTTTCAGTTTGTATCCTGATGCTGGGCAAAAATGACGAGGAAGCATGAAAAACCAAAATTATGACTACTACGATCCTGAAGTCGATTACGAAGAATTGGTTCTCCTGATGTCCGAATTTGATGGTGAAAAAGTTCCTTCCTTTAAACCTGAAAAAACCTCTTCTTTACCCTCTTTTTCTATGGAACTTTGGGATTGGAAATCGATCTACAGTTCTCCCGGAAAACTCTAACAAATAAATAAAGGAATTTTTATGGATTTGATTAGAGTGCTTTTAGTTGAAGATGATTGTGCTTTTTCGGAATTTGTGAAAGGAAGCCTGGATATTCCAGACTTACTGATCGAAGTTTATGTGGTGGAAGACATAAAAGAGGTCCCCATTATTCTCGAAGAAATCGAACCTCACCTGGTCTTGGTAAATTCTGAATTATGTCATGGGAACCACATGTCCTTTTTCAGGGCACTGGTATCTAACGACAGCTTTCCCACCATCATGTTTGTGCAGGAAAAAGAGAACTCCTCTGCCGAGCAATGGATCCGTCTGGGTGCTTTGGATTACCGGTTTAAAACAAGATTGGTCAGCAAGGATCTCCCTCATTGGGTAAGAAGATGGCTCCGGGAATGGTATCTGTTAAACAAGGGCAAGCAAACAAATTCATTAATGACCGGCCACTACAAACTTCTGGAATTAATGGATGGCATGCGGTCCTTTGATGAAATTATCGAGGGGTTGCAATGCCTTTTTGAAGAACATATTCCTCCAATGAACGCGTCGATTATCACGATTGAAAACGATTCGAGTCCGAATACAGTTTTTTCTCCTGCTTACTTTCCGGAACATTGGGAATCATTGAACTTTTCTGGTAATCCATCGGGAATCAAATCCCATGATGCATTTTTGTTTTATGAAAACCCTTATTTTGTGGCAGACATCACAACAGATCCGGAATGGAAAAACCTGATTTGCAATAAACCACTTAAAGATGTTAAGGCTTTTTGGTCCGTTCCCATCTATTCAGGAGGGCAACAAATAGGAGTAATTTCGTTGACCTCAGCGGATTCTCGCTGGCCCACGGTTCCGGAAAAGAGATTCCTGGATTCCGGAAGCAAAATTGCCGGAATGGCGTTTCAATTTCATCAAATACAGAACCGCCTGGTATCTGAGAAAAATGATTTTCTGAATATTCTGGACCATTTGCCCGCACTGTTTTTTCTACAAACCCCTAACGGTTCCTACCCACTGACCAACCGGCTGTATCGACAAAAGTTTGGTGAGTCCTATCAGCCCACCGATCCCTCGGGTCCCCTGGGGCATTTCCTGAAGACGCAGTCTGATAATCAACCGCCAAAAAAAAGGATTGAGGGAACAAAGTCCTATTGGAATTCTCCTGACGGTAAAACCTACCTGACCATTGATTCCCCATTCATAAGCCAGGATGGGTCGGATTATATTGTGAAGATGGCGATTGATATCAGCGATCAACATCAGTCAGAAGAAAAACTGAAGCGCTATGCGCAGGAGTTGGAACGAAGTAATGACGATCTCCAGGACTTTGCTTCTATTACTTCCCATGATCTGCAGGAACCTTTAAGAAAAATCATCACCTTTGGTCAACGGCTCTTACAGTCCAAAGCCAAATGGGATCCCAACCAATACTATTTTCTGGATCGGATTCAAAATTCGACACAACGCATGCAACGGTTTATTATTGACCTGCTGGAATATTCAAAGGTGACGACTAAATCTTATTTTGAACCCACAGACTTGAACCAGGTGGTGGAAGAGGTTTTGAGTTCCCTTTCCACCCGGGTTGAGAAAACCAATGCCCAATTGAAACTGGACCCATTACCTACTTTGGTGGTGGATGCTTTTCAAATGAACCAGTTGTTTCAAAACCTGCTGGGAAATGCCTTGAAATTCAATCGACCGGGTGTTCCTCCCAGGATTTCTGTGCGCGCCGAAAACCGGCAAAACGGTTCTTGGATATTTACTGTGGAAGATAACGGTATCGGATTCAATGCGGAAGACTCAGATAAAATTTTCCGGCCATTTGAACGGCTGGTCAATCGTAGCGAATATGAGGGAACGGGAATAGGTCTTGCAATTTGCCATAAAATCGTAAATCGACATGGCGGGACTATAAAAGTGGAAAGTGAACCCGGCAAAGGAACCCGTTTTGATATCGCCCTGTTCGAAAATTTTCAGAAAACCTCCGAAACGCTATCATCTGCTCCTTCCAATCAGGAATCAGAATAAAGTTAAACTCTAATTGGAATCCCCCTGCTTGAGGAAGAGCCTGTACGGAACCCCAACGGTGTCAAAAGCAGAAAAGAATCAACTCAGGAAATCCTCTGCGTATCCAAAAAAAAAGCCTCCCAGAAAACCCGAACCCGGCAAAATCGTTTGCAATCATTTTCAAAAAACAGATGCAAGCCGTAATGTTAACGCGACATCTATTATTTTGGGGTTCATTCCTCCATTTCTTCTGTTGAATTTGTGGAATAAAGCTTTCATCAAGAAATCTTAATTTGTGAGGGGTTAGTGGGGCCTCATTATGTTATTGCTGGTATTTCCTGGAATTTACCTGGCACGGTGTTTCATTTTACATGATTGAAATTTTAACTTCCTTATAAGATAGATGTAGAAATCTTTACCACTTAGTTTAATGGAGGGATAAAATGAACCGACTGTTTAATTATCAATGGGCTATATGTTTTTCGATATTAATTTCTTTTATGTTTTGCCAATCGGTTTTTGCTGATTCTGTACAAAGGGCTGTGAAAATTATTAAACCGACTCACAAATCTACTGTTTCAAACCCAGTTGAAATTTGTATGGAAGTGTATGGATTGGAAGTGGAGCCCGCAAAGGAAGGGGTACGCGATGGCAAGGGACATCATCATTTGTTGGTAGATGTTGATATTCCAGCAAGTTTTGGAATGGCTAAAGCTCTGGCAAAGGATTCCCGGTACATTCATATGGGTGATGGGTCTGCTTGTAAAACGTTGACTCTGAGTACGGGCCAGCATTTTGTTCGTACCTTGTTTGCAAAGGGAAATCATGTTCCTTACGATCCGCCTGTTACCGATACAATTGTGATAAATGTTAAGTAAGATATTAGGTTTTTGTATACTTTATATAAATCATTTGTAAAGTCCATTTTAGGATAATAGTTTTTGTCATCAAAATTGGATCGAAAAAGAATTGGAGCCTCTTTGGGGAGCCTGTTTTTTTTGATGAAATGAGTTTCAATGAATTTTGTATTTAAAAATAGCTTGATTGGTTTTAAGCAAATGGTGTTGGTCTCTTGTTTAATGCTGACACATTCCAATTTTGTGTCAGGGCAGGAAAGCCCTTGTCAACCCAGACAGCCTTATGAGGCCCCGCAATACATTCCGCCCCCGAAAGCTGAACCTTTGGAGTCGCGTCTAATTGACAATTCTGATGGTACGATTTCTGACCCTGCTACAGGATTGATGTGGACCAAAAAGGACAGCTATGCCGACCTGAATAAATGTTTGAACTGGAAGGATTCTGAAGAATATGTGAAAAACCTGGGAACCGGAGGGTATACTGACTGGAGGATCCCAACTATTTTAGAATTATCGACCCTTTATGACCACAGGCACGAAAATGTTTTGGCTTGGGACGCGGACCCCGAATATCCCTTGGCTCTGGACAGCAAATTTGAAAAAGGCGCGGCGTATTGGAATTGGTCTTCAGATTGCGGAACGACCGATTTAACGGAATGTTGTGCAAAAACTTTTTATTTTGTAAATGGAATGATTCAAATGAGACATTTTGAGCTTTGTAACAATGGGGGGATCCGGGCGGTCAGAGACATAAAACAAGCTCAACAATAAGGGAAGAACCCTTATGAACCCCATTAAAATGCGGTCCAGGCAATGAAGAAAAAGTAGTATGAAGCCAATGTTGTTCCGAACCGTTATTGAAATAATTTTAAGAAAAAGGCTTGGTCAACTCCTTAGTTTCTCTCTTGGCGTTTATTCCATATCCCATCCTTTTCAACATTCTCTCAATGGCGTGACGATTTCCCTGGCAAGGAATTGTCTGGAAAATCTTTACGCTTCACTGATTTCCTTACCACCTGCCGCTTTGGGTGCATTCTTTTTAAAATCACGGGGCAGAACTATGGAAAAGGTGGACCCTTTGGTGGGTGTGCTTTTCACCAGAATGTCTCCGCCGTGGCGCTTGATGATTCCGTAACTGAATGCCAGTCCCATGCCCGATTTTTTCATCCCCGATTTGGTGGTGTAAAAAGGATTGAAAATGGATTTCAAATTTTCCGGCGGAATCCCGCAACCGTTGTCTTCGATGTGTAGGATGACTTCCGCGTTCAACACTTCGGTCGAAACCCTCAGCTTACCCAGCTTGCCTTTCTCGATTGACTCTTCCGCATTACACAGAATGTTTTGAATGGCTTCCTTGATTTGGGACACATCGCCCTCCAACTGGGGCATGTCCGAGGCGTAATGGCTCTCGGTCTCAATTTTTCTTTCTTCAAAGGTCGGAGCCAGTTCCAATAAAACCTGGTCAGCCAGAGCATGTATGTCTATGCCGGTAGTCTGATCCAGACCCAGCCGGTAACAGTTTTCCAGCCTCTTGATAAGGCCTGTTACCCGCCCGCATTCCTTGATCGCGAGATCCACAAGACCCTTGTCAAAATCTTCAAAGGGCACGCGGTCGCCCAATTGCTGGAGGATATTGCTGATTCCCTGAATGGGATGGTTCACCTTATGCGAAATGGTGTTGGACAACTCGCCGATGGCGCTCATTTTTTCATGACGCAATTGTTTTTCGTGTTGCGCTTTCAAATATGCCGTTCGCCGTTCCACACGTTGTTCCATCTCCTGGCGGAATTCCAGCAGTTCCAGTTTACTGCGTTCGGCTTCCGTTTCGTCACGAATGAGATTGCAGATGGCGTAGGGTTCACCGGCACTGTCTTTCAACACGAAACGGGTCGACTGGACGATTCGCGTTTCCTCGCCCAGAGAAATTTCTTCTCGAATGTTCTGAATTTTCCCGGACTTGATCAGAGATTTATCCAGCTTGGTGAATTGTTCCGCCAGGTCCGGAGCGAAAATTTCATAATCGGATTTGCCGGTCATGCTCCCGCCCGCCTGATGGTACAAGTCTTCATAGAGTTTGTTGATGAGCCGGTAGCGGCCATCGAGATCCTTAATAGCGACGGCGGCATCGAATCGGCTCACCACCTTGGATAATTCTTCCCGGGCTCGTTCGATAGCGCCCTGGGCCTCGTTCAATCGGTCCTTATGTTTGTTTAAATCGTCCTGCATGCGTTTGCGTTCGGTGATATCCGTGGATATGCCGCACACGCCATAGAGTTGGCCGGAGACGTCCCGCAGGGGAAACTTGATCGAATGGTAAATATGCGGCCCGTCTTCATGGATTACTGTTTCTTCCGTTTCGAGGGACACTCCGGTTTCTATCACCTTCTGATCCTGGCCATCGAACTCTTCGATGATTTCCCTGGAAAAAATATCCACATCGGCTTTACCCAGAACATCTTTGGAATGTACGTTGAAAAGCGATTCAAACCTGGAGTTGACCGTTCGGTAACGGCCTTCCCGGTCCTTGATATAAACCACGCGGTCCAGCTGATTTAAAATGGACACCATCTCTTCTTGCGAATCGCGCAAATGAATGTCTGCGTTTCTCAGGCGTTCGCGCAATCTCAACAATTCTTCATGGTCGCGTTTGCGCTCGGTCACGTCGCAGGCGATGCCACAAATGGCATACAAGTCGCCGGAAGAGTTTCGCAATGGGAATTGCACCGTTTGAAACACATGCGTGCCATCCTTCAACGATACCACTTGCTCGTTTTCCTGGAGAGCCTCGGCCTGTAAAGCCTGGCGGTCACGCGTTTCAAAGGCCTCTGCCAATTCGGGCGGAAAAATTTCCTGGTCTGTTTTGCCGCGAATGTCGTCACCGGAAACCTCGAAAAGCGATTCAAAGGTTTTATTCACCATTTGATAGCGTTCCTCAGTATCCTTCAAATACACGAATCCATTGATGTGGTTGAGGATGACCTGCAATTGTTTTTCACTGTCGCGGAGCAATTCTTCCACGCGTTTGTTTTCGGTGATATCCCGGATCAACCAAATCACTTTAGATTGGTTCTGCGAGCGGTACATGCCATGTGTGATTTCAGCCAGGAATATTGTGCCGTCGCGTTTCTTATGATAAATGAGGGGAATTTTATTGAACTTTCCAGGACTGAGTTCGACCAGAGATTCGATCATTTTTTCCGGCTCAGCCGAAATGTCACCCAGAGACAATTTGCCGAATTCGTCGCGGGTATGCCCATACAGATTCAATGCGGCATCGTTGGCTTCCAGACAGCGTCGCGAAACAGCGTCGGTTACGATCACCGCATCCGATTCCGCAGTCACCAGCAGGCGGTACTTTTCTTCACTGTCGATCAATTGCCGTTCCAGCCGCTTGCGAACGGTGATGTCCCGAACGATACAGAGAAACTGCCTTTGGCTGTCCTGATACATTTCCCCCAGAGTGATGTCGATGGGGAAGGATGATCCGTTTTTGTGGCGTCCAATCACCTCGCGGGTTTCGGCGGATGAGTCGAGGGTTCTTCCCGACAGCAGATAATGGTTGATGATGCTTTCATGGTCGCTGAGATGCGATTCCGGCATCAGCAGATTGACATTCTGTCCCTCCACCTCGCGGCTACTGAACCCGAATATCCGTTCTGCGGCGGGGTTTAAGGACAACACCGTACCGTTTTCGTCCATGGTGACGAATCCGTCAATGGCGTTATCGATCACCGTGTGAATGAACAGCTTATTTTCTTTTATGGCTTTTTGGGCGTGTTTGGTTTCGGTGATATCGTGCCCCACAACCAGGGCACCCATCGAATGGTTTTTCGCGTCCTTTTGCGAAATCACGTTCCAGTGAAACAATCGCCGGGACCCATCGGGTACCTTGAGGGCGCTTTCAAAACTGCCGCACGGTTTCATCGCAAGTTCTTCCGCCACTTGTGCCGCAACGGGCTCGCGGATCTCCTTCGGTAGAACCAGTTCCAGGAAATCGGCATCAAGGGTATTTTCCTTGTTCCAACCCAGGGTTTTTTCAGCTTGAGGATTGAAATCGGCGATCTTGTTTTTCTCTGAAAGGCTAACAATGATGAGTCCCGAGTTCTCCGAAAGAGAGCGGTAGCGCTCATGAATTTCGCGATACGTTTCTTCCTTTTCCTTGTATTGCTCGATTTCCTGATTGAGCTGTTCCGCTTCCTTTTCCAGTTCCTGCGTTTTTAATTGCGCCTGATTTTCAAGGAAACGTCTCGACTCCTGAATTTCTTCCTCGGCCTTTCTTCTGGAATCGATTTCGGTTCTCAGTCGATTGCGTTCTTCCTCCAGTTCCCGGTTGAGTTCTTCAACACGGTTCTCCAGAGTCGACCGCATTTCGTGCAACTGTTCTTCGTCCTGTTTCTGGTTCACGATTTCCGCTTCGAGCCTGGCCCGTTCCGCTTCCAGTTCTTTTGTGAGATCATTGATCTTCACTTCCATGTCCTGGCGCAACTGTTTCGATTCATTTTCCGCCTGCTGACGTTTTTCAATCTCGGGTTGCAGGCGAATCCGTTCCGCTTCCAGTTCATTACTCAAATCCTCGATCTGGCGTTCAAACCGTTCCCGGTTCTCGCGCAGAAGAGCCTCATCCCTTTCGCGAGCTTCAATTTCGGCCTGCAAACGATTCTGGTCCTGTTCCAGGCGCTTGTTTAATTCCTGAACCTGATTTTCCAGGTTGAGCCGAATGGCCCGCAGATCCTCTTCCGCTTTTTTTCTTTCCTCGATTTCCTGTTCCAGCTGGGCTTGTTTTTCCTTTTCATCCTGGGACAGGTTCTTCAACTGGTGTTCCAGTTGCAGTCGAATGTCGCGAACCTCCTCTTCCGCCTGGTCACGAGCATCGATCTCAAACTGCATTTTGGACCGTTCCTCATCCAGTTCAGCCGTCAGGCGCTGGACCGTATCTTCCAGATCCAGACGTGATTCACGAGCTTCCTCCTCTTTGGAAGAGCGGGTTTCAATTTCGTTTTTCAGTTTTTCGCGCTCTGATTCAAGTTCACCGGTGAGCCGTTCGATTTTGTCCTCCATCTCCTTGCGGGATGCCTCGAGTTCCGACTCTTCAGATTTTTTCGATTCTACTTTTTGCTGATAGCTTTCCTGTTCCTCCTGAATACGCTGGGACAATTCGCTTACCTGGGTTTCAAGAGTTTTCCGGGTGAGCTTCAAATTGATTTCCGCCTGCTCTCTCGAGTTAATTTCCTTTTCCAGTTTTTCCTTTTCATCGGCCAACTGTTTGTTTAAAGTTTCCACTTCCGTTTCAAGCACTTCCCGTTTTTCTCGGATTTCCTTTTCGGCCTGTTCCCGCATAGCCAACTCCCGCTCCATTTTCTCTTGCTCGCTCTGGAGTTTTTCTTCAAGCGACTTGACCTGTTGTTCGAGTTCCTGGCGTGCTTGAATCAAATCCTGTTGGGCCAATCTGGATTCCGTGAAATCCTGCAACACGACCATGCCGCCCATCAAACCCTGGTTTTCATCCCTGAGGGGAGAACAGGTGATTTCGAAAATTTCCTTGCCCCCCGATACGGTGAAAGGCAAACTGCGATCCGAAAACTGCCGACTGCTACCGTCCAGTGTTTTTCGAATAGCCTCTTCTTCGTCGGAACCGGTGAGACCGGGTAGCAATTCAAACACATTTTTCCCCAGGGCGGATTGGGTATCCACACCCGTCAGATTTTCCATGACGGGATTCCACTGCGTGAGCAGTAATTCATGATCGAATGAAAAAATACCCGCTTTGGAAACCTGTAAAAACCCGGAAGACAAAGCACTGTGCAAGGGATCAATGCCGACGGAGGACGTCTCTTTACCCCGCATCAAAGCGTTGGAGAATACCTCTCCCATCATTTTTATCTGGGAAATTTCTTCATCACGCCAATCGATGTTTTTCATCGACTCAAACCCCAGGTAACCGATGGATTTACCTTCAAAGACCATAGGAATATTCAGGAAAGAAACGATCCCCTGAGATTTGAATACATGCTTTTCAACAGAGGCCTCTTCGGGCATTTTATCGACCGAAGAGACCAGAATAATTTCCTGCGCCAGAATCTTTTTCTTGAACCAGGGAAAGTCGTTTAAAGGAATATCTTTCGTTTTTTCGATATGCTCAGGAGCCAGGGTGGCCGACCACATATGTGAGTTGTCCATTTCGGTCACATCGTCCGAGAACAGAAACACATAACCCTGGTCGGCCTGGGAGTAATTTCCTATAAGAGCCAGAGCCTTCTCAATAATTTCATCGATTTCGCGAGAGCTCAGATCCGGTAAATGGGTCAAGCAGGGAGACAGAATCTTTTCCAGTTCCACCCAATGCGCCAACTGGGCCTGGACCAGATCAAACTGGTTCTTTTGAGATTGAAGCTTTTTATTATTCGCTAACAAGTCCGAGGACAGAATTTTGATTTGGTTATCGTAGCGCTTTCGCGTTTCCTGAAGATCCCGCGCCATTTGTTTGTCTGAACCGGAACACAAAAAGGCGTAAACGATGCCCTCCTGATCCTTCATTTGCGAAATGTGCCAATCGTATATCAGCTCCTTGCCATCCTTCGTCAGGATGGGATAGCTGATCATTTTGCTATTGGCATTGCCTTTAACAAGGTCCTGAAAATCCTTCTTGGCCTGACTGCGGTATTTTTCCGGGATAAATGTGGTGAACCAGTTTTTTCCGGAAATCACCTGTTTGGAATAACCCAGCACCTGCGTCCCTTTTTTATTTATCAGCCCGATATTAAAATTGGCATCAAGGGCCAGAAAAATCACTTCTGCCAAATCCAGAAACACTTCCGCTTCCTTACGCTCGTCCTCAAGACTCTTTTCCAGTTCCACCAGTTCGGAATTTTTCTTGAAAACATTGTAAAAAGGAGGCACGGCGCCCGCGGTCACAAACAGCAATAAGGAAATGGATAATTTAATGGCAGGAATGTCTTCCTGCAGGAGTCCCATGTCTAAAAAGAAACTATCTAGAAACCCGCTCAACCAGAACTGCCAGATGGCGTAGATAGCAGTGAGAATCGACAGGGTGACGACAAGAAGCGTACTGGGTTTGGTGGTATTGGAGTCCATGGTGCTTTCCTTAATAGATACCTAAGGCCAAAAGACCTGGCTCCAATGGCCCAAATTATGGGCCCATCGCCAAATGGGAGCCTAAGTCTTTAAAAAACAATAGGGTATCGGTTTCTCCACACAATATAGAGTTTTCCCGGCAAAAGGCCCTGAAAATAAGGACTTTCTCCCCCTGACAGCATCCGGGAAATCTTTTGGTTTTTTGATTTATGTTCCTATTATAATCCATAACCTCTTATAAAGCAATCCTTTAGCATTCAATCGGAAGCTTATTTTTATAGCAACCTTCAAGCGCAGGCAGGAGTTGTGGGTGGGTTTTGGAGTTCAGGAGAAAAGGTTTTGCATCATTGTTTTTTGGGCATACCAAATAGAAAAAGAAGGTGGAAAACCATGGAGTTGGAATTCGGGAACCTTCTTCCAGGCCCTTTGCTTTACCTATGAAATCATCACGCCCCGCATTGAGACTCCTTTGGATACGATCCCGTCTACTGGAAAAGTGATCTGCTCGTTTTCATCCTGCAAGGCGATAATATAAACCAGGGGCAAATAATGCTCGGGGGTGGGAACGGACAGTCGCGCAATCTCTCCCATTGATTCAAACTGAAGGATTCCTGTATGGTCGCTTTTCAATAAATATTGCTTAATTGTTTCATCAAACGCTATAGCCCATTCTGGCGGTTTCTCATTCGGGTTTAAACTGAGATGTTCCAAATTGTGTACGATGTTTCCACTGCCCAAGATCAACACGCCTTCATTGCGCAGGGGTCTCAACTCTTTGGCAATCGCATAATGCTCTTCAATCGACAGATTCCGATCCAGACTCAATTGCAAAACCGGTATCTCTGCTTTGGGATACATCCTCGCCAAAAGCCCCCAGGTCCCATGATCCAGTCCCCATTTGAAATCAGGTTTGACATCGGCTTTGGTGATAAGGGACCGGATTTTTCCCGCAAGCTCGAGATTCCCTTTCGCGGGATATTGAATGTCAAACAAGGCCTGCGGAAAGTTTCCGAAATCATGAATCGTTCTCGGATGTTCCATGGCGGTTACAAAAGTCCCCTGGGTTTCCCAGTGCGCAGAGATGGCCAAAATTGCTCTGGGTCTGGGGAGGCTTTTTCCCAAAATTTCCCAGCTCATTGAGAACTTGTTGTCCTCAATCACGTTCATTGGGCTCCCGTGCCCCAGAAACAGGGCCGGTATTTTCTTGTGATCCGTCAACGCGTTCATCATTTATTCCTTTCTATTATTGATCTGATTTCAGGAATGACATTCTCTCTATAAATTTTTCTCTGGAATCACAATGGCGTCGCAATATCAAGGTGACGTGAGCGGCGACAAATCCAACAGTAAAGAATGCGGTGATCCGGTACAGGTATTTGCCGATGAGGGAGAACAGCTCATTGGGATCTACCTTAAAATGAAGTCTTTAAGTATTAATTTTTTATAAACCCAGAACAAAGTCATATTGACCCACCAGACCATCGGTGAACTTTCCTGCTGGATCGGATTGAAATTCCACGATCACATTCTCCTGTTCTTCCGTAGATAAACGCTGGTCTCTTAGAATCAAATCCTTTGCATTCAGGGATTTCAGGAAATCGTTGTTCTCGATTTGCTCGCCCTTAAAGTAAAGTTGCGTTACCAATTGTGGAATACCCGGAGCCATGATCATGAAATGCAAATGCGGGGGACGGTACCACCCCTTTTCGATATCTACAGGATAAAACCCGGGAACCACCGTCTTGAACCAGTAATTGCCCTCTATATCGGTAATTGCCCTGCCCCAGTATTGAAAGTTTTCGTCATGAGTTCTCTCCACCCATTCACCTGTCCTGGGATGCTTGAATCGGGTGGTGTCAATATCGCCCCGATGGTTGTACCGACCTGAAGCCGATGCATTCCACATAATGATGACAGCGCCCCGTTGTGGCTCCATCGCTCCATTCGAGCTTTTAAACAGGACTTTGCCTTTGACGTAAACGGTTTGTCCCCTGGCCTTTCCGCTGTGCCCTTTGATAAAGGTCAAGTCATTGTCGTTGGCCTCGCTGACAGGGAGTCGGAAGTCAAGGTTTTCCCGGACCTCATGAACCGGGTCACCCTCATCCGGGAAAAACGGACCCAGGGTTTGTCTTGGAGTTTTTAAGCTCAGGACCTGGGAGAATGCCGAACCGGTTGCCAGGGTTCCGGCGATGGTTCCCAAGGCACCCATACCGGTTTTTATAAAGTTTCGTCGTGATAGGTTTTCGATTTTCTGTTTCATAATAATCTCTCTCAACCAGGTTTATTGAACGGAATTAATCGGCTTCGTTGGATTTAATTTCTTCCTGGATTTTTTTAACCAGGTTTCCGAGATCCATTGGTCCAGTGAATATTTGCCACCACCGGTGATCATTAAAGCGATGGCCATTCCTATTACCAGTAAATGGAATTCAAATCCCTCGCCCGCCTGGTTCCCCGACCAGTTCATGAAAAATCCATTTCCCAAATGGACAGTGGTAACGGCTCCTGCCATAATGGCCGCAATACCCGCCGCGCTGAAACGGGTCAGGAAACCGGTGATCAATCCCAGGCTTCCCAAAAATTCGCCGGCAAAAACCAGGAGGGCAATCATCGCGGGTATGCCCATTTGTTGAGTGAAGAAACTTAATGTTCCTTCGAAACCGTGGCCTCCAAACCAACCCAGAACTTTTTGTGCTCCATGAGGAAAAATCACCATTCCCAGCATCACTCGAAGAACCACGGGTGTGTATTCGGATTTTGTTTCTAATGTTTTCTTGATTAAGTCCATGTCCACAAGTCTCCTTTCTGTAAAAAAATTAAAAAGAATTTACTGGTGATAGAGCAAATGAGATGCCAAACCCCAAAAAATCAAATAACCATTTAATTTATAAGGTGTTATAAATATTTCTGGGATCAAAGAGATAAAATTTAAAAGCGTTAAATAATGAAAACCCGTTGGCAAACAACGGAATTTCGTTATAATTAAGCCATGACCGAATCCGATTATTTTGCCGAGACTATTCGAAATCACCGAGAGTTGCTGTTGTCCATGTCCCAGGCGCGATGTGTGGACTCTTTATTTCAAAGGGTGGTCGAAAAATATTCCGAAACGCCAGGGCTTGTTCTCACTCGAATCTGGCTCATCCGTCCAGGAGACCAATGCCAGACTTGTCCATTAAGGGAGAACTGCCTGGATCAGACCCGATGTCTGCATCTGGTAGCCCAAAGTTACAGAAAGGGAAGCGAAACGGAAGGCGAGGAAGCGGATGAGGAATGCCATCGAATTCCACTGGGTTTCGGAAAGATCGGACGCAGTGCGGCTACGGGGCAGGTAGAAGATTTTTTATCGTTTGAGGACGATCTCGATTTTTCGGTTTCAAAACGCTGGGCGCGACGAGTGAACGCTTTAGGGCTCGCTGTCATACCCGTGGTGTTTCAGGGAAAAGTGCTTGGGGTGAATAGTTTTGTACCGGACGTTGATCTGGACATGAAGGGGGAAGGCTTGTTCTGGGGTCGACTGATTGCGGATCATCTTGCCGCTTCCATCACGAACGCCGAAGCCTTCGAAAAGATCGAGCAACTCAACAAGCAATTGGCGGAAGAGAATGAATACTTGAATCAGGAACTGGAAGAGTCCGCCGCTTATGGAGAAATTCTTGGTCAGAGTCCGTCTCTGAAAACAGTGGTTCGTCAAATTGAGATGGTTTCCGGAACGGATGCCAGTGTTTTGATCACCGGGGAATCTGGCACTGGAAAAGAACTGGTCGCACGCGAAATTCATCAGAGAAGCAACCGGTCCAAAAGACCCTTGATAAAAGTGAATTGTGCGTCGATTCCAAGGGATCTTTATGAAAGTGAGTTTTTTGGTCACGTGAAGGGCTCATTCACTGGAGCCATTCAGGATCGAAGAGGACGGTTTGATCTGGCAAACGGGGGCACCCTGTTTCTGGATGAGGTGGGTGAGATTCCCCTGGATGTTCAAAGCAAATTGTTGCGGGTGATTCAGGAAGGGGAATACGAAAGGATTGGTGACGAGCGAACCAGCAAGACGGACGTGCGAATTCTGTCGGCAACCAACCGCGATCTAAAGCAAGAGGTGAAAAGAGGTTCATTTCGGGAGGATCTATTTTACCGCTTGAATGTATTTCCCATCGAACTGCCCCCCTTGAATGAGCGTAATGAAGACATACCCCTTCTAGCAAACCATTTTTTGGAGTTGGCATCCAGAAAATTTAATAAACCGATCAAGTCGTTGTCTGCAGGGAAAATGTCCAGGCTTCAGAACTACCCTTGGCCGGGAAATATCAGAGAGCTTCAAAATCTGATTGAACGCGCTGTCATAATTTCCCAAAACGGTAGAATAAGCATTGAATTTCCCGAAGCAGATAAAGCAAATCCTGTGGCGAAAGAGAAGCCCCCTTCAAACAGTTTTGACAACGAAGTGATTACGGAAAAAGAAATGAAGCGCCGGGAGAAGGAAAATATCCTTCGCGCTCTGGATCAAAGTGACGGGAAAATTTACGGGGAGGGTGGAGCGGCAAAACTTTTGGGAATCAAACCGACCACTCTAGCTACGCGCATTCATGCGATGGGCCTGAAAAAAAGATACCTTCCCAAATAAAACATGCATCCATTAAACTTTGGATAACATACTTTGCTAATGAGAGTTGTAAAACCCGCATAAATCTGAGGCTTAATCAAATCACATTATTCGTCAGGAAATAATATGGCCGTTAAAGTTACAGGCTCATGCCTTTGCAAAATGATTACCTTTGAAATAGAAGGAGTGTTTGAGAGTTTCTATCTTTGTCATTGCATTCGTTGCCGAAAGGACAGTGGTTCAGCTCATGCCGCAAATTTATTTTCGTCTACAGCAAAACTCAAGTGGATTTCAGGCCAGGACAATAGAAAAACATTTAACCTTCCTGGAACACAGCACACCAAGAGCTTTTGTTCAACCTGTGGTTCTGCCATGCCAAATATCCAAATGGAAGGAAAGCTTCTAATGGTTCCAGCGGGGAGTCTTGACAATGCATTCTCAATGAAACCAACGGCACATATTTTTATTGCAGATAAAGCAAATTGGGATGAAAATCTGGAAAAAATTCCAAGGTTTGAGGGGTTACCCGGCAATTTATAGGTAATGTCAGGGAACGTGTCAAAAAAATATTCCTTACTTTGGAGAAACATTTCCCCATTTTCAGGGTGGCTTCCAACCCTCTGGGGTCAGTGTTATAATGACAGGGTAATATCACACCAATATAAAAATTAACAGGGAATCCTCTTATGGTCGATATCTGTCCTTTTCAGGGCTATCGTTACAATTCAGAATTTACAGGTCCACTGGACCAGCTCACCGCCCCTCCCTATGATGTCATCAAGGCCGATCAGCAGGAAGCGCTGTATGCGATTCATCCCCACAACATCGTTCGTCTGATTCTGGCAAAGGAATTGGAAAGCGATTCGGAAACCGACAATCGTTACACGCGCACGGCGCAGACGTTTAAAGAGTGGCGCGCGGACAGGATATTAGTGCAAGACGAGGCTCCCTCGTATTACGTGTATCAGCAGGAGTATTCCTTTGAAGGCAAAACGGTCACTCGCACCGGATTTTTCGCGCGAGTCCGGCTCGAAGATTTTTCAGCGGGCAGTATCTGTCCGCACGAATTTACTTTGGCCAAAGCGAAGAAGGATCGATCACAATTGATTAAGGCCTGCAAAGCGAATTTCAGTCCGGTCTTCGGCCTGTTTTCGGATACGGAACACCAGATTGATACGTGTCTGGAAAAGGTCACACAGCATTCTGAAACTTTGGGAGAGGTTCAGGATGGAGACATCCTCAATCGATTCTGGCGCGTGACTGATCCGCAAACATTGGAATTCATTTCGGAGCGAATGCAGGATAGAAAAATTTATATCGCCGATGGACACCATCGCTACGAGACGGCACTCGCGTACCATAAGGAATTTGGAAATAAGGTGCCCGATTCAGCACATATCATGATGTTTCTAACCAACCTCGATGCCCCCTCGCTTTCGGTCTATCCTATCCATCGTCAGGTGCGTTGTCCGAACACATTTGATAAGAATTCCTTCCTCGCCCAAATGAGCGAATATTTCGATTTGGAACTTCTGCCGCAAAACATTTCGGCGACTGAAGTGAAATCGCGATTGGAAGAACAAGCGCAATCGGGCAATGTGTTATCCATGTATTTAGGCAAGGGATCGTATTATTTGATTAAAGTTCAGAATCCCGATGCTGTGATCGCCCATCTCGATTCCGGCGAGTCACCCGAACTGAAAATTCTGGATGTGGTGCAATTGCATACGCTGATCCTGAAAGGCTTGCTTGGAATCGATACCAAAGACCCGTCGAACCAATCCAGCCTGTCCTACACTATCGACATTAGTGAAGCGCAGAACAATGTGGATGCCGGTTCATTCGATCTGGCCTTTTTTCTCAATCCGACCCCGGTGGCTCAGGTGCGGGATCTCGCAGAAAAGGGAATTCGTTTGCCGCAGAAGTCGACTTATTTTTATCCCAAACTGCTTTCCGGTTTGGTGATCAATGCGTTCGAAGAATGAAAATCATCACCGCGAATTTTGTAACCAGTGCCGTGGGGCCGAAACAATACCCTCCGCCGGAGCTTCCGGAATTAGCCTTTGTGGGCCGGTCCAATGTGGGTAAATCGTCCTTGCTCAACTCCCTCCTCAACCGCAAGAAGCTGGTGAAAACCAGTTCCACTCCCGGCAAAACCCAGATGATCAATTTTTTCGAGGTGAACAAACAATTCATGTTCGCCGATTTGCCCGGTTACGGATTCGCCAAGGTGCCGCACGCCGTCAAAAAAAAATGGCAAAAGCTGATAGAAGGTTATCTGCTGGACCGGGAGGCTCTGGTGGCCGTGGTTTTTTTGGTGGACATCCGGCGAAAACCCGGAGATCTCGATCTGGATATGAAACATTGGCTGGAGACCTGCGGTATCGACTATATCGCCGTCGCCACCAAATCCGACAAGCTCAAGGGCCACGAACGAAAAAAGCAAATCCAAAGGCTCCGCGAAGTCTTTTCGAAGGACGGTCCCGGCGGGGAATTGCTCCTGTATTCCAGCAAAAACGACTGGGGGCGCAAAGAACTATGGAAACTGATTCTGGATAGAATTGAATTTAAGAAGTCGTCAGAAAAAATTACGAAGTAACCACGCTCACCAATAATTTGGCCTTTCTCCTTTCCTGTTTGCTACCTAATCCAGGGTAACCGAAATAACCCGGTATTTTTTCATTTCAAGGTTCCTGGGTTATTATTTTAAGCAATTGATTTTATTTAATTAATCTAACCCACTAAAAAACTTGGTTTTAATGAAAATTTAATATTATTCAATAAAACCTGATTTTAATTAAACTTGCTACTAATAATTTTATCATAATCAAACCTTAAACCACCTCAAGCAGGGTAATTTTTTTATTGATTATTGATTTAAACCCATTATAATTATTTATCGCGTATTCAAATTTTTTTAATTTCAGAAGGGGAGCAACAATGAAAAAGTTTTTTTTTAAACTTGGCTTTTTCAATCTCACTCATTTTTGGGGGGATTTCAAATTCCTGGGCGGCCGTAGAAATTGTTAATTTCGAAAACTTTGCCGCTGGGGCTGTTGTGGATCAGGTGCTGGGTGACTTGGGTAGCGGTCCGATCTTTGTAGAAGGAAACACTCTGGTTAATGGTCAGGGCGATCTCAACACCGCTATCATTTTTGATACGGCAAATGTGACGGGTGGTGACGTCGATTTGGGTAGTCCCAATGAAGATTGTCCTGGTGGCGGACCCGGAATTGGGGCCGATGGCGCTCCGGGAGAGCCTTTTGAAAACTGTACGCCAATGGGCAAGGTCTTGATTTTGGCCGAAGATTTGGTAGACGCAAACAATGATGATCTTATCGACGATCCGGACGATATTGGAACGGCTATGGATGGTTCCAACATTGTTTTTGATTTTTCCCAGCTTACATCAGTTATCGTTCACAGTTTGACTATCGCAGATGTTGATGAATTTAACGCTCCCAATCCGCGGGTGGAATTGTTTAATGGAGCCAATGTTCTCCTTTCCTCAATTCCGATTCCTGATGTGGGCGACAACGGTGTGGTCGTATTGGACCTGGGCAGTGTTCCTGGGGTTGTGACCATGGTCGTTCATTTGAACGGTTCTGGCGCTATTGACGATCTGGTATTTGAACAAGAAGAACGCGGTGGGCAAGGTTGTACTCCTGGATACTGGAAAGTGCCTCATCATTGGCCTTCCTGGACTGTGTTGAATCCAAACGACGATTATGAAACTACCTTTGGTATTGATGCATCGTTTACTCTGAACCTGGTTCTGACCATGTGGCAGGGTGGCGGCGGTGAAATCGCTCTTGGACGCCATGCAGTAGCGGGTCTGTTAAACGCCTATCATCCTGGCGTGGATTACGCTTTCACTCCTGCGGAAGTGATTCAGAAAGTTCAGGATGCTTATGCCAACGGAACATTCAAAGCAACTAAAAATGAGTTGCAGGATGAAAACGAAAGTGGTTGTCCGTTGGATAAACATGACAATGTTATCGAAGAAACGGAAGGAACTTCTTCCTCTCCAGGCACGACAACCCCTGGAAAAGGTAGGGGTAAAAGCCGCAACAAGTAGCAATTTTCTAGAATGAATCCCGGGACCCTGCTTCGGCGGGGTCCTTTTTTTTAGGTGTTATTGTTGATTTGCCACAATTCCGTTTGTTTCGAGAGGCCTTGTTTTTCGGTCACTTTTAACTTTTGCTTCTCCATTCCTTCCTCAGACAACAAATCGAAATTGTACACGGCACTGTTCCAGGGAAACAAATCGTCGGGCATGTACAGCACCCAGGTGACCTGCTTGCTATTCAAATCGGATCGACTGAAATACAGGTCGCGATAAGTAACGTATTGATAGCGGTTATATGTTTCTTTCATGAAAAACTTGAACGGAGATTGGCGTCGCACCGACAGGAGAATCGTGGGCTTTTCTTTGTCTGTGGTGATTTTTTTAAAGAATTCTGTGGCCAGGTGCGTATCGCGATTGAAACTGCCGTGAAACTTTAAAATACGGTGAGCCTGAGATTGACCCTGCAAATGCAAGCTTAAGACAATTACAATGATTGCCACAATTTTCATGGATATCTTGCGGTTGCTCAAATAATTTTCCAGTTTTAACGCCAGTGCCTGAACCAGTAGAATACCGAAAGCCAGCAAGACAATTGATACGGGCAACAAGTACCGTTCCATCAAAACGATATTGAAAAATCCCAGCGTCCAATAGCCCAGGAACAATACGAAGAAACAAGCGAGGGAATACGCGTGTTTGCGAAAATGTTTCAGGCAATAGAAGGTTCCGGCCAGGCAGATAATCGCCATTATGGGCTTCATATAAAATCGGGTGAGGATGTCCCAGAACATTTTGGGAAACATCAGCGGATTGAAATCGGGGGCGATGGACTCGCCAAATTTCACCACGTGTTTGAACGAAAACAGGCCGCTACTCGTGGCTCCCATATTGAACAGGAACCACCAGACCGGACTTACCGCTAACAATGCGCCCAGCCGGATCATGGATGTTCTGGAAATTTCGTCCCGGCGAAACAAAACCACGAAATACAGAAAGCATAACGCTATTAAAGGAAACGGCTCAGGTCGCGCAAGGCCGGCCAGGGTGAGCCATAGGGCCGTTTGCATCCAGCTCCTACGTGAGAAAAACAGCAAAGCCCCGGATAAAAAGCAGGTCACGTACACCATGCTGTTGCAACTGATTCCCTGCCAGAACAACATCGGCGACATCAACATGCCGGCCCATCCTGCAAAGGCTAAGGCGGTGCTTTCCGTCAACTGCCGAATCCAATAGAAAAAAAACACACAGGTAAGCGATCCCGCTAAAGCTGTGATGACCTGAAACACCCACGCCGCATCCAAAGCGGCTGGTAGAAACGCGATCAGGTAAATGAGGGATTTGTTAGCATCCACATAATAAGCTTTACCTTGCAATAAAGCCTGACAAGCGTTGAGGATGCCCCAGCCATCGGTGTCGATTACGTACACGCCATAAAATGACAATAACACGCCATAATAGCCAAATGGAATAGCGAGCAGGAATAATGTTCGGGCCATAGAGGATCAGGGGTTTTATAGGGTATTGAATGGAGCGGTTAGGGCCGGGAAAACCGGGCGAAATTCAACTTTCGCAGTGTAACATATTAGGTTTCCGAATGTTTTAATCTTCAGGCCCCGGTTTTTTCAACGATTGAATCATTTTTTTTGAGGTTTTAAATCGGTTAAATCACTAAATTTCAAGCCTTTGGAGAACGACCAATAAACGATTTGGCGGATTGGCAATAAAATACCTCGTTAGGGGTATTTATGGTTTGACTATTTGGTTTTATTATATATAAATAAATGCAGTCATAATCAATGCCATAAATAAGAAATCAGTTAATAAATAACCACTCATTCCAGAGTATAATGTGTCTTGTTTTCTTAAATGGGATTATGAATTAAGTTTATCTTGTTATTTGAGAATAAATAATAAATTCTTAAATTTTATGTAATTAAATACGCGGGTTAGGGTGTTTTTAAAACTACTGGCAGGTCGTTCCTTAAGAGGCCACGCTGTTTCCGGGTGGAGTAGTGGTTACACTGCAATGATCGCGGATTAAAAAAAATAAAAGCTCTGGTTACCCTGGACCTCCAGAGTTTTTTTGGGAGAGGGGTGCACCCTCTAACATCCCTCTCCCCCTAATATTATCAGGTTGGAGGAAAAATACGGCGAGTGGGTTTGCTTTCCCATTTCCCCACGGCGAGAGAGCAAGGATGAGGGGAATGATACTTTTCTTTTTTTAGGCCGAAGGTCAACCTCATTTAAATCTAAACAAAATTATATTTGCGAAGAGGGTTCAGGAAGGGGATTCAAGCAAATCGCTTATTGCTTCTCTACAAGCTCGAACATCGCCTCAATACAACGGAGAGCTTTTTGTTGCACTTCCGGGGAAAGCTCAATCACGTCAGCGGCTCGGGGCCGCTCCAGCACCTGCAGTATGTCCTGAAGTGAATTGGACTTCATGTATTTGCATAAAGTACAGCTTCCGACGAAGCGTTTTTCGGGATATTCTGTTTGTAACACACCGGTGAGACCACACTCGGTGAGTAAAAAAAACGATTCATTCCCCGAGCCGCGGACGTGATTGAGCATTCCCGTGGTGCTCCCCACATAGTCCGCTTTCTGCACCACCTCCGGCTTGCATTCCGGATGCACCAGGATCTCCACTCCCGGATTGTTCTTGCGTACGAAATCGACGCTATCCGATTCATACTCCTCATGCACGTAACAGGTACCGTTGAACAGCTCGATGTTCTTATTAATACCCTTTGCCTGCAGATGATGAATCACATTGAGTCCCATCAAACGGTCGGGCAGAAAATAAATATTATCGTTCTCAATGGCCTCGATGATTTGATACACGTTGGACGAAGTCACACACACATCGCAGTAAGCTTTCACTTCTGCCGTCGTGTTGATGTAGCATACAAAGGTGTGGTCGGGAAACTGCTCTCGCAAGCGCGCAACATCCTCTGCCGTAATCGCATCCGCCAAAGTGCAACCCGGATTCGGATTGGGATTGATCACGGTCTTCTCGGGATTCAAAATCTTTGCCGTCTCGGCCATGAAGCGCACCGCCGCAAATACGATGACATCGGCAGAAGTTCCCTTGGCGGCTTTGGAAAGTCCATAGGAGTCGCCAGTAAAATCCGCCACACCATACAGGATTTCCGGCGCAACGTAATTATGCGCCAGGATGACCGCGTTGTGTTCGCGCTTCAATTCCTCGATACGGCGGATGGTGGGTAGCAATTGCCCGCAATGTTCTTCGGTGAACTCGCACAGCGGACTGCCCACCTTCACGTGCCTCAGCTTTTCATAAAGCTCTTCTTGAGTGGCCATGATTTAACCCGGCGGCCATTGCAGGGGCCGTCCGCCCAGCAGATGAAAATGTATGTGGAACACTGACTGCCCCGCACCGGCACCACAATTGACTACCAGACGGTAACCGGACTGGTCGAGTCCGCGCTCCCTGGCAAGGTCGTTGGCGATAGTAGGAATCGAGCCGATCATCGCGTGGTCTTCTTTCGTGAGGTCCAGCAACGTCGCATGATGCTTTTTAGGAATGATCAGCAAGTGTGTCGGGGCTTGCGGATTGATATCTTCAATGGCAAACACTTCGTCGCCATCATAAACCTTTTTGGCAGGAATCTCTCCCTTATTGATTTTGCAAAACAGGCAATCGTCCATTTAATATCCTTGCGCTTTAAAGCATATTTAGCGTTATCTTTGTATTATGTAATGTATCAGGTAGAAAACCCAGAATCAACCATGCTAAAAGAGCCTATCAAACAACCATTTATGATTATTCTCAGACATTTTTGCATACATTCCAAACTTGCATTTTGGGTTTCTTTACCATGAAATTTCGAACACTGACAGCAATTTTTTGCTTTGCCCTGGCGGACCAAACAGGATTTTCCGTTCAGGGGCAGGAAACCCAAATGGCCGATTGTTTGGCCAATCTTACCAAAAGCGCCTTTGAACTTAAAAACAATTTCAAACCGGTTTTTATAAACAAATCATAAACTCCAGGCACGAATTCAAGGAACTTGCCGGGATCAACAGGGATTTGCGAATCGCTTTGGCCGAAGCCAGAAAATTAAAAGGTCTGTATTTAATTGAATATGATCCCAAAAGGTTTTCCATGACAAATGGATGGACTCAATTTTCCAACATTAGATTGGTCGAAGAAAGATCATAGTAATTTGATGTAGGAAGATGAAACCTACAGAAAGCTTTCCAATAGCATTGAGGCCTTGAAACAAGTCAACAATGGGCATTCTGATTGGGAGAAAATGAGGGAATTTTGAAATCAGGAATTATCCAATAAGGAGGATTACATTCTTTTGATGGACGGCATTATGGCTAACCATAAAAAACTTGGCGACATGCTGAAACATTGCACATCTAATTAACCCGAGTTATTAACCCCGGCAATTCCAGTACAAGATAAATCGATACCATTCCGACCGGGATTGTAAATTCCACATTGAGATTGCATCCTTGACGGATCGGTCAGTCTGGAATAATTACCCACATACATCCTCAATGATCCTCCTCAGTAAAACTTCTTCAAAAACTTCTCCACAGGATTTATCAGCAATTTTTCAATTATGTGACCTGAATCACATATTTTTGGAATGAGCAGGACTATATTGAAGACATCCGTGGATGATGATTTTCGCTGTCGAATAATTTTAAAAATAATTTTCGACTCTACTTTCAACGCTAATAAACTGCTGTAACAAATCTGTGGCATTCCTGGAACGAATTTTTAATATTCATAACGTATTATTGAAACAAATTTATGTATTAATTTTTTTAAAACACTCAAAACAATCAGATTTTACCTTGGAATTTTCCGGAAAGAGGGAATGTGTCATGCAAAAAAACCGACCACTTCATAGAACATTGAGCCTTACTTTCAATTTGCTTATGATATTCGCCACGATATCTATAGCCCATTCAGGCGATTTTCGTTCTATGGATGGCACAGGCAATAATATTAGCAATCCGCTATGGGGTAGTGCCGGAATCCAGCTTCGTAGAACCATGCCAGCGGACTATACCGACGGTATTTCCCAGCCCGCAGGTCAGACAACTGGTGCTGAAAGGAAAAGCCCACGAGAGATCAGTAACATTATGGCCGCTCAGGAGGAGTCCATCCTGAACAGCCTGGGAGCCAGCGATTTCCTTTGGCAATGGGGCCAGTTTCTCGACCATGATATCGATCTGACGACTGAGATCGAAGAATCCTGGTCGATTCCGGTCCCCAAGGGTGACGCCTACTTTGATCCCTCAGCCACCGGAGGCCAGACCATCGTCTTCAATCGATCCGTCTATGACGACAGCACGGGCACAAGCAATCCGCGACAGCAAATCAACACGATCACTTCCTTCATTGACGCGTCCAACGTTTATGGTTCGGATGAGGATAGAGCTACGGCACTGCGCAAAATGGATGGTTCGGGCAAGCTGAAGAGTCTCATGCGCGGGAGATTCCTCCCTTTCAACCGGGAAGGGTTGCCCAATGCCGGTGGTGACGATAACAGACGACTGTTCTTGGCGGGAGACATCCGCGCCAATGAACAAATTGCCCTGACAGCCATGCACACTCTCTTCATGCGCGAGCACAACAGGCTGTGTGATGAAATGGCCGGATCGGGCCTGGATGGAGAAGAAATTTACCAGCGTGCTCGCAAAATTGTAGGGGCCCAGATGCAGGTCATTACCTACAAAGAGTTCTTGCCTCTCCTTCTGGGACCAACCGCTATCCCGCCATATGGGGGTTACAATGACCAGATAGATCCCACTATCAGCAATGAATTTTCTGGTGCGGCGTATCGATTCGGCCACAGCATGCTGTCACCGGGCTTGCTACTGGTTGATAAGCGATATTATCGATGGAACCGCGAGTTGATGAAAAAAGCCTTCATCAACCCTCGCCTCCAGAGATATGGCATCACGTCCATTCCTTTGAATGAAGCCTTCTTCAATCCTTTCCTCATTTTCAGAGCAGGTGGTATCGATTCCATCATTCGAGGTCTGGCAATGCAACAGGCGCAGGAGGTGGACAACAAAACTGTTGACGCGGTTCGCAATTTCCTCTTTGGAGACCCCGGTGAGGGCGGCTTCGACCTGGCCTCTGCAAACATACAGAGAGGCCGCGACCACGGGATTGTGGACTATAACAGCGTGCGTCTGGAATATGGTCTTGCTCCTTTATCCGAATTCACGGATATACCTGCTGATAAGGACGTTCAAGATGCATTGTCGGAGGCTTACGATAACGTTAATACTATCGATCTCTGGGTTGGCGGCCTGGCCGAAAACCATGTTCCCGGTGCGTTTGTGGGTGAAACGGTCCACGCTATTTTGGTCGACCAGTTTTTGCGCCTGCGTGATGGCGATCGCTTCTGGTACGAGAACGACCCGTTCTTTACCGGTGACCAATTAACGGAAATCGAGAACACCACACTCGCCGATGTCATCCGTCGCAATACTAAAATCGGCGACGAGCTTCCCGACGACGTTTTTCGCGTCCAAAACTAACCCGCTTGTTTCATGAGTTTCTCAAAAAACAAGAATAAGTCATTGCCTCCTTGACCTTCCTTGACTACAAATGATTCAATTCAGCAATCTGGTGAAGTATCCGTGCGGTGGCGCCCCATATTTTGTGCTCCTGGAACCAGAAAACATACATCTCGTCTGAGGGTTTATACCCCACGTCTCTTCTCTGTGTTGCTAGTAATGGGGCCAGAGGGATTTCCAGCACTTCTGCCACTTCGTCGCGACTGCCTTCGAAAACGGGGTTGTCATCCAGAAACGCGATGTAAGGTGTTACTTCGAATCCGGTGAGCGTATTGACCCTGTCAAGGCGTCCAATGACATCAGATTCCCCAACTTCCAGGTTCAGTTCTTCTTCCGTTTCGCGCAGAGCGGTCATCAGTAAGTCGCCATCCTCTTCCTGATAGACCCCGCCGGGAAAGGAAATTTCACCCGCATGGTTGCGTAAATGGGTCGCGCGTTTCATCATCAGAATATTGGTGCCGTTGAATTTGGGATACAGGATCACCAGCACCGCGGCCCTTTGCGGATGAAACTCTACCGTTTCGCGCTGGACGGGAAACTCTTGCTGGATTCGGGTTTGAAGGATGAGGAGGTTCATGGAGAGATGATGTTAGAGGAAGCGGTCTGACGATTCGGGATCACTTCCAGGTGGCAGAAAATTCCTTTTCGTCGAAACCGACAGTGATGGTGTCGCCATCCACCACGATGGGTCGTTTGATGAGTTTTCCTTCAGAAGCCAATAAGTCTACCGCATCCTTTTCGCTCATAGTTTTCACTTTGTCTTTCATATTCATTTCGCGGTAGAGCACGCCGCTGGTGTTGAACAATTTTCCCAATCCTTTTTGTTGGATAGCTTTTTTTAACACCGTCTTTGGCGGTGGTGTGATAGTGATGTCTATATCCTGATAAGAAACGCCGCTTTCATCCAAAAACTTTTTCGCCTTTCTGCAGGTACCACACTTGTTATATCCATAAAATTTCATCTCAGATCCTCTTGATTTTTATATGTAGAACGTTTTTTTTTAGATATTTTAACTCATTTCGGCCTTGAATTAGAAAATTGTTACAATTGATACTTTTAAGCATTGGTTTATGGAATTTTCAAAAGCTTCGAAATTCGACTATTTTTAAGTCTGATTCTAAATTAGTCGGATTTTGCCATGTATATTGAGCCACTCTATCACAGCAGATTTTGGAGGCGAACAAGGATTTATTTAAAGGTGATCCTTATAACGAGTTCGCATCAGATTGGAAAGACACCGATATTGGAAGATCTGCGAAAAAAAAACCAGCTCCTACATTTTCCTGGATGCTCTGGACATTTGCCTGTCAGCAAAAGAAGGTCCGGCGGGGTTTATCGATAGATTAGATTTGTCCGTTTTCATCATGGATACCTTTGTTTAAGCCTTATCGGGATTTTTAAGAACCAGGAGCATTTACATAATTCCTCATTAAAACAAACCTTTAATCTCAAAGTTTTCCACCATTCCCTGAAAAACCGGGAATTTCCCCTCAACCACAATATATTGTGGCACTATAGAAATTTTATACCAGAAATAGTATAATTGTCTTTACTTGGCTAAAGTCTTGCGATAGGCTTCGGGCTTCAGGAAAGGTCTACCGGGTAGCTAAATGACACCCTCTTGTTCAATGTATTGTTTGATAGGATTCGCTTAATATGATTCTCAAAAGCCTGGAACTCCACGGATTCAAATCCTTTGTCGACCCGACGAGGATGGACTTCAATAACGGCTTCACCGCTGTGGTGGGTCCCAACGGATGTGGCAAAAGTAATATCTCCGACGCTATCCGCTGGGTCATCGGCGAGCAAAGCTCCAAAAACCTGCGCGGTACCAAGTCCAGTGACCTGATCTTCAACGGCAGTGAAGGCAGGAAACCGGTCAACCGCACGGAAATCACGCTCACCCTAGGCAACGTGCCCTCGGGTATCCGTATTGCCAATGTTCCGCATGTCGGTGAGGAAATTCGTGTGACGCGGTGCTACCACCGCTCGGGCGAAAGTGAGTTCTATATCAACCAGGTGCCTTGCCGCTTGAAGGACATCACGGACCTGTTCCTCGATTTGGGCATCAGCCCGAAGGTGCTCACCATCATCGAGCAAACGCACATTCACAACCTGATTTCCTCCAAACCGGAGGACCGGCGCATTCTTATTGAGGAGGCGGCGGGGATTCTGAAATTCAAACATCGTCGCGACGAGGCGCTTCGCAAGCTGGATTCTTCAGGGCAAAACCTGGAGCGCATTGGTGACATTGTTCAGGAACTCGGACGCCAGGTGGAATCGCTCAAGCGGCAGGCGGCCAAGGCGGAGCGTTACAAAACTCTACAGGGCGAGGTGAAGGAGCTATCCCTCCATTTATTCTCCCACAAGATTCGCGGATACCGCGAACGTTTACAAAACATTGAAGCGGAGTATAAAGAGAACGAAGAGGAAAAAGTACAGATTTCGGCCCAGATTTCGACTCTCGACAACGAATTGAGTGAACTGCGCATCGCCATTGACGAGATGTCTGCGGTTCTCAAGGAGAAAAAGGAAACGATTCAGAAACTGACGGTTCAGATCGGCAAGGATGAAAGTAGCATCGAGTTGAAGCGTCACCAAATCGACCAGGCCAACCGGGATAACCAGGCGGGCGAAGAGGAAGTAGTTCAAATGCGCGAGGAGATCGAGCGTTTGAATGCGGGCGTGGAGCATTGCCGGTCGACTTTGAGTTCGGTTTCAGAGGACATCAATGCGCAGGAGGCTTTGTGCCAGGAGAAAACCCGCATCTACGAGCAGGCTCAGGAGAGCCTTCGCTACAAGGAAGAAGCGGTCCGTTTGGGCGAACGCCAGATTCTGGGTTTGTTCCAAAGCATCGCGCAAAAGAAAAACGACATCACAGCGCTCACCACGCGCATTGAGTTTTTGGAAAAACGGGGTGGATCCCTGCGCAAGGAGTTGGACGAAACGCTGGCCCAAATTTCGGAAGCGGAAGCGCAAATTTCGGATCAGTCGGTCGATCATGAGTCGGCGGTAAAGTCTTTCCAAGAGGTGCAGGCGCAAAAAGAATCGTTGAAGTCCCGGGTGCAGGAGGCACGCGAATCAAAAAGCCGTCTGGAGAAGGAGCACGGTGAACTTCGCGAAACGTTTTTGCAACGTTCGTCTCTGCTCAATTCCCTGACAGAATTGCGAAACAAGTTCGAGGGCTATCAGGAAGGGGTCAAGGCCTTGATGGCGCACAACACGAACGGCAATCGCATCCAGGGTTTGCGTGAGGTGCTGGTTGATGTTCTGCAAACGCCGGAAGAATTTGAAACGGCGTTTGAGGCGGTGTTGGGCGAAAAACTGCAAAGTGTGATTGTGGAATCCTATTCGGATTCGGTCAGGGCTATTGATTATCTGAACACCGAGCATACCGGGCGCGGGTCATTCGTTCCCATGCAACCGAAGAAGATTCCGTCACTGGCTCTGAACCTGAATGGCGATAGCGGCGTGTTGGGGATCGCGGAAAATTTTGTTCAATGTCGCGAAGAGTATCGCCCCATCCTCAATCACCTGCTCCAGGGAGTGGTGTTGGTGGAAGACCTGGAAACGGCGTTTGCCCTGCACGCGCATGATGATTTTCACGGAACGGTGGTCACACGTAATGGCGAGGTGATTGATTCTCAGGGTGTGGTTTCGGGCGGCGATTTGAAGTCAGATCGCTCTGGCCTGTTGGCCCAGAACCGGGAGATTGATGAATTGACTTCGGACGTGGAGAATTGGAAATCCAAACTCGATCAGGCGGCAAAGCAGTGTGAGGAGTCGGTGCAACACCTGGAAACTCTGGAGGGTGAGTTGAATGAATGTCTTATCAGTGAGCGGTCTGCGGAGATTCGGGTGAATAATAGTTTGCGAGATAAGGAGCAGTTGGAAAAAGAAGTTCAGCGTCTGGAGCAAAAGCGATCGACTGTGGAGTACGAAGCCTACACGGGTAATCAGGAACTTCAAGAATTGAAGGGCGAAAGCGAATCTCTGGTTCAGGAGATGACTACTTCTGAGCATGAAAAAGAGCGAGAGGAGGCTTCCCTTTCGGGACTTAAAAGCGAGTTGGAAAGTTTTCGCATGGATATGCAGGAGATGTCGGACGAGATTGGCAAGGTTAAAATCCTCCTCACTTCTCTGGCGGGTAAACGTGAAAACCTGTTCAATGAGATCAAGCAGTTTGAATCACAACAGGGCCAGTTCAACGAGCGTATTCTGAGGCGTGAACAGGAAAAGGTGAGCAATACGGAAAAGATCGCGCAATACAATGAAGAGATTGCCCAACTGGAACAAACTATTCTGGACCAGGCACGCGAGAAGGATCGGCTGGTTGAGGAAACCGTGAAGGAAGATGAAATCCTCGATGAAAAGCAATCTCATTTGAAGGAAAGTGAAGCGGTGTTGAAGACTCAATCGCATCGTGTGCAGGAGTTATCGGAGCTGATATCCCAGCTGGACCTGAAGCGTTCGGAATTGAAAATCCAGTGCGCCCACCTGGGGGAAAAGGCTTTCGATGATTTTAACGTCACTCTCGACGAAATGCTGGATCGTTACCGCGAGCCCGTTGAAGAAGAGGCTGAGATGGAGGAGCAGATCCGAGTACTTAAGGATAAAGTAGGCCGTATGGGCGAAGTCAATTTGGCGGCTTTATCGGATTTTGAAAAGACGAATGAGCGTTACTCTTTCCTGAAACGACAGGAGGATGACTTGACGGCTTCTATCGAGTCTTTGCGAGAGACGATTGAAAAGATCAACCAAACCACCAGGCAACGGTTTCTGGATACGTTTCATGAGGTGAACGAAAGTTTCAAGACCTCGTTCACTCGCCTGTTCCAGGGCGGGCGTGCTGAGTTGATTCTGCTGGATCCGGAGTCGCCCTTGGAATCGGGAATCGATATCATGGCACAACCGCGCGGGAAGAAAAATCAAAGCATCACTTTATTGTCGCAAGGTGAAAAGGCGATGACGGCGGTGGCGCTGATGTTCTCGATCTTCCGCGTCCGGCCCAGTCCGTTCTGTCTGCTCGATGAGGTCGATGCGCCTCTCGATGAAGCCAACGTGATCCGCTTTCAGGATATGTTGAGGGAGCTTTCGGATAACACCCAGTTTATCCTCATCACCCACAATCAAAAGACAATGTCCTTCGCCGACATTTTGTACGGCGTGACGATGGAAGAGCGCGGCGTCTCCAAAGTCGTCTCTGTCAACCTGAACTAGTAGTTTACAGCTACGAGAAGCATGCGGCGAAACGTGGGATCCTGTTCAATATTCCACCGCCGCACGAATGCTGTGGGTTCCTTTTTTCAATGGTGCGTCCTCAAGCTTTGCTTTGGGCGCTCGGCAATTCCCGATTGAGAAAACGGCCAGATTCTTTGAAATGGCAAAGTTTTACTTCTGTCTTTCGCCTTTGGATTCAATTATCATTTTCTCCTCATATTTTAACTTTGATTTTGGCATTTTCTCTTATGTATTAAGGGCACCTTCTCTCCTTTAGCGGAAGAGGGATTATAATCTGACTCATTAGCATAAAGGCATTCTTTCATTGGCTTGGAATGACCTGTTAGAGAAATTGTCTTTATACTTTTGTTCTCCATTGTTATGAGTAGTAAAAGAATTGAAGACTTCAGGTTCTTGCTGGAATGCTTCGTGGAGGTTTTAACGGATTTGGGAGAAGAGTCCCTTGCTTCTTCCATTCGCATAGAAAGTTCGAACGATTTAATTTCAAAGACCGACCTGTCTGAAAAGAATATCCAGGCTTACTCGATTCTTTTTCAGCTCATTAACATGGTCGAGCAAAATGCTGTTGTGCAGGAGCGAAGAAAGCTTGAAAGCGAAGGAGCGTTAAACGAGGTTCCCGGCTTATGGCTCCATGCGTTTGATCAATTGGTAGCTTCAGGCTATCAACCCGAGCAGATCGCTCGACATTTGTCCCGCACCCGGATTGAACCGGTCCTTACAGCCCATCCCACGGAAGCCAAGCGCATCACTGTCCTGGAACACCACCGGCGAATTTATTTGCTCCTGGTGAAAAAGGAAAACTCCGTCTGGACCCCCTCAGAACTTTTAAACCTGAAGGAAGAAATCAAGACGGAACTGGAACGTTTGTTTTTTACCGGTGAAATTTATCTTGAAAAACCACGCATTGCGGATGAACGCAGTAATGTTATCCATTACTTTAAAAATGTGTTTCCACTGGTGTTGAGGGAACTGGACCGCAGGTTGTTTTGGGCCTGGGACGAAAAACGGTTTCCGAAAACCCTGATCGATTTTCCAGAGGGCATGCCCAAACTGTCTTTTGGGAGTTGGGTCGGGGGAGACCGGGATGGTCATCCTTTGGTCACAGCAGAGGTCACCAGAGAAAGCCTGAATGATATGCGGAGGCAAGCGATTGCCTTATTGAAAGAACAGTTGATTGATCTTGCTAAAAAGCTGAGTCTTTCGGATTACCTTTCCAGGGTTCCTGAAAAACTTCTTGAGTGGAATCAAGCAAATATCAGGAAACTTGGATCTGCAGGGCAAATGGCTTCTGCGCGAAATAATAAAGAGCCCTGGCGGCAGGCCGTCAACCTGATAATCACCAGACTTCCTGAGGGTTTGAATAACAATAAAACCTGTTATTCCTCTCCCGACCCATTGATGGAAGATCTTTTGTTTTTGAGGGATTGTTTGCTTTCTACCCAGGCGAAAAGGATTGCCTTTAAAAACCTCGATCCTATTTTAAGATGCGTGCAAACTTTCGGATTTCATCTGGCCGTACTGGATATAAGACAGAACAGCCAATATCATGAATTAGCCCTTATGCAGTTTTTTAAAGCCGCGGGCATCGATAGCAATGAGTACGAAAGGGCAAACCATCAAGGCCGTCTGGATATTATCAATAAAGAACTGAAATCATCACGACCCTTTAGTAACAACCCGAAGCTATTGGGACCGGAAGCAAAATCCTGCAGGGATCTGTACAAAGTGCTTGCTCATGAACTGGAACGTAACGGGTCTGCGGGCTTGAATTCGATAATCGTCAGTATGACGAACAACGTTCTGGACTTATTGACGGTCTACCTTCTGGCAAGAGAGACTGGAGTGGCTTTCCAATCAGAACAAGGGCTGGTCTGCCGGTTGCCGGTAACACCCTTATTCGAAACTATTGAGGACCTGCAACAAGCTCCGAAAATTTTAGATGACTTTTTGTCCCACCCGGTAACCAAACGCAGTCTCCCTTATTGGCAAAAATCAAATTCCGGCGATAAACCTTTTGTCCAGGTAATGATCGGTTATAGCGACAGCAATAAGGAAGGTGGGGCGTTTAGTAGTTCGTGGAACCTCTATCGGGTTCAGAGAGAACTGGTAGAGTTGGGGAATCGGCATGGAGTCGGGATTCAATTTTTTCATGGCCGCGGTGGTTCTGTAAGCCGTGGGGCGGCTCCCACCTATCGGTTTCTCAGCGCATTGCCACCGGATAGCCTTGAAGGGGGCGTTCGAATGACGGAACAGGGCGAAACCATATCTCAAAAATATGCCAACTTCCTGAACGCCGAATACAACCTGGAACTTCTGGTCGCCGGTGCTTTGGAAGTTTCGTTGACCGGCAAACAACGGCACGCAGAGGTACCTCAGCTTGAACAAATATTGAACCAGATTTCGATAGACAATCAAACACATTATGAGTCCCTGCTTCAAACCGATGGTTTCATGGATTTTTTTCTGCAGGCAACTCCGATTGATGTTATCGAATCCAGTTTTATCGGGTCGCGGCCTGCAAGACGAAGTGGGCAAAAAACCTTAAGCGATTTAAGAGCGATTCCCTGGGTCTTTGGTTGGGGGCAAGCCCGGTTTTTTATTTCCGGGTGGTATGGTACAGGTTGGGCTCTGGAGCAACTTGCGGCACGGGACCCTGAAAATTTTGACCGGTTGCAAAAAAGCTACCGGGATTCGCCTCTGTTGTGTCACATCTTTGAAAACATTAAAGCCAGCCTCAATATGGTTGATACCAACATAATGCAAGCTTATGGGGAATTGGTGGGAGATAAAGTAATTAAGGAAACATTTCTCAAAATGATTTTTGCTGAACTTGATCGTACCAGAAACTATTTGGATAGCCTGGCACCCACAATTAAAAAATTCAATGAGAATGAACTGCAATCCGAACGCTTTAAATTTTTAGAGCCCCTGCATAAAAATCAGATCGAAATGTTGCGCATTTGGCGAAATACAGATACTGAAACCGGGATCGCTATGCTTCCAAAATTATTGTTGAGTGTGAATGCCATTGCTTGCGGACTGGGAGTAACAGGTTGACCGTTCATAGGAAATCGTTTTTGATGTGTGTTTGAAATATATAAAAACCTGCTTTCTTTTGATGTCCTTACCCGCTGAATGATATAATTCGCCTATCATCCAATCGAGAGGACTCCCCAATGACCGAAGCAAAGGATATCGACGATAGCCTGGAATTTCTTCGCTATTTTGAAAAATACACTGAAGCCAAAGGTTTTGTCGCTTTGGTTCAGGAAACGATTTCAAACGACCGCACGCAACTCAACCTTCAGGGAACCACAGTTTCCGAAAAAGACTTTCGGATCCTTTCCGAAATGACCGTGCTTTCTTCTTTGAAAAAACTGGTGCTTTCCCGAACGGAACTGAATTCTGCCGGACTCAAACACTTTGCATCGTCGACTGTGTTCCGCAATCTTGAAGCGCTGGAAATGGATGACAATAATATCGATGACGAAGGGATTTTTTATCTTTCCAAATGCCCCCACCTTGGAAATCTGCAAACGCTCAGTGCCGCGCGCAATGAAATCGGTGCCGTGGGAGCCAAGGCCCTGGCGATGTCGAAATCTCTCAGGCCGAAAACGCTCAATTTGGAGAGTAACCGTATTGAAGGATTTGGAGCCAAAGCGATTGCGGAATCGGAATTAGGTGCGGGTCTGGTTTCACTCAATCTCACGGATACGGGCCTCGGGAATGAGGGGATCGAGCAACTGTGCCAGTCTAACCAAATGAACCAGTTGCAAAACCTGAATGTTTCGGATAATGAGATCACGGACCTGGGAATGGAATACTTCGCCCGTTCCCAGGCGTTCTCCCATTTGAAATGTTTGAACCTGAACAATAACCCTGTTGGCGACGACGGGTTATATCAACTAGCAGGTTCGCCACACTTGGGCGGTCTTAATGAATTGCATTTAAGAAATGTTGGAAGCACTGCAGACAGTGCCATTTCACTGGCGCGTTCCAAAAGCATTACCAGACTGAAGCACCTCGACCTGAACAATAATGATCTCAGGGCCGCCGGTGTTAAGGAACTGGCGACCTCACCGAATATGGAGGGTATGGAATACCTTGATCTCGGAACCAATAAACTCAATGCCGCCGGCGCGGTCGCCATTGCGGAAAGCCCCGTGTTTACCGGATTAAAAACGCTTGCTTTGAGTGACAATAATATTGCCGATGAAGGAATCGAGGCTCTGGCAATGTCTCAAAACCTTATGGGTGTTGAAACCTTGCATTTGGAAATCGATAATTTCATACACGCCAAAGGTGCCAAATGTATAGCGGACTCCAAGTGCCTTGGGAATATCAAGAAACTCGTTCTGGGGCTCAACCGTATCGGCGACGAAGGAGCCCGGCACCTCGCCAACTCCAGTAACCTTCCACAACTGACCTTCCTCAATGTCATTGGAAACCGCCTTACCCCACTTGGGGAAGATCTATTGAAAAAATCTGAAGCCCTTGCCAACCTGAAAACTCTGGAAATAGTTTAAGTCATTAAATTACAATCGATTGGACAATAAACTCCTGGATGGAATTCAATTAGTCAAACTCATTCCTGTTTCTGTAAAAATCCATATTTAGAAAAATGGGGCTTTTGCCATTAAATAAAATAGAAAAAATGATTTCTTAAAAGTCCGGTTCCACCAAAACAATTTTGTCCAATTTGTTTATAATAGTAAATTTAATGGAATTTATTGTTGCGTCAAATCCTCTAAGGATATAATTTATAAGAGAAAAACACTGCTTCTTTTTTTTGTGAAATTGGTTTTTACTAATATCAGCTTTTTTCAACAATCCGCTCCATTCCGAAAAGACTAAAAGCCCTAGTTTGATTTTTTTCGCCTTATTTGGCGGCTACATGTAAAAACCTATTGATTTTGTTGATGTAATACGGTTTTTTAAAATACCTCAATTGAGGTATTGTTTATTTTTCGTTTTGCCATTAAAGTTAGAAACAATGATTGTTGGTGTCACTATTCCTTCCATCAACTTTTTCTATTTTTTTTAAACCGGGTCATTTGCCTGATTATTGAGAATCAATACATTGAATGAGAATTCCATACAACCTTTAAGGAAGTCTCTTCTGCGTTGCTTGTCGGAGAACGCTCAAAATGAAGACGACTTTCTCAGGGAGATTAATTTTATCGCATCAAAAGAGGGGGATCACATATTTCCCGTTCTTTTGAAATTGCTGACCCATCTTGATTTTGACAAGAGTACTGCCAAACAAAAATGGAATGACATCCTTGCGCATCAAAGCCATTTGGGTGAATGTCTGGGCAGGCCGGTCAGTTTGTTGACCAGTATTTGCGATTATTTTTCCTCCATCCACAAAACCTTCCAGGCTCCGAAGGTAATCGAACTCAATGATTTCGAAAAGACCGCACACACTTCCAATTGCGACGGCCTGACCGGTTTGTTCAATCGAAGTTATTTCGATGAAGCCCTGAATGGAGAACTCAACCGTGCACGGCGATACGGAACGGAGTTTTCCTTACTGTTTCTCGATCTGGATGATTTCAAATCCTTAAACGACACCATGGGACATCAAGCGGGTGACATGGCCCTTAAAGGAATTGCCGAATTGATCCTCGCCGAAAAACGCGCCGAAGATGTTGCCGCCCGATACGGTGGAGAAGAAATGGTGGTGATTCTACCGGAAACGAATAAAATCAAATCCCTGGTCATTGCTGAACGTATCCGCCGCAAAATTGATGAAATGGTCATCAAATTCAATGGAGACCGGTTTCACATCACCATAAGCGGTGGTTTGGCGTCTTATCCGGTTGATGCCAAAGATGCAAATGAACTGGTGAAATGCGCGGATCTGGCCATGTATACGGCCAAGGGCACGGGGAAAAATAATATTTCGTTATATTCAAAAGATAAAAGGCAATATTTACGAGTTGATTTTTTTGGTGATATCAACGCTCATATCCTTGGGAAAGTGCCGCCTATGGACGTGATAGGAACGGGTAAAAATCTCAGCGTTGGGGGCATCTTGTTCCATAGTAAAAATCCGATCAACATCGGCACCAAGATTCAATTACAGATTCCGCTTCCTGATCAGGAAGGCCCTTTTGTCCTGATCGGTGATGTGGTGCGCGTTGAGGTTTTTGAATCGGAATACGAGATCGGGGTTTCTTTCCTGAAAATTGCCAGTGAGGTCAAAAGCGAAATCACCCAATACCTCGTCCGCCAACTCGACGCCACTCCGCTTTAAATTTACATCTCCGCCGGACATTTCCTCATAGCCTGGGATCCACAGGCTGACTTTCCATCGCCAAAACTCCAAATACGCATTCATAGGTTTTTCTGAGCGGCTCATTACGGACGAAACGTTCCAGCGCTTCCAGTCCCAGGGCAAACTCTTTCAAAGCCAGGGAATGCTTGCGCGATAACCCGCATTTACGAAGCCGATCCAGATTCTCCGGCAATGAATATTCGGGACCATAAATAATGCGCAGGTATTCCGGACCGCGACATTTCACCGCTGGTTGCAGGAGTCCGTGCCGATCGAAGGCGAAAAAGTCCAGTGGCTTTACGACCCTACCTTCTCCCCCTTTTCCAACCAGATCGGTCCACCAATTTTTCCCTTTAAGGTTATGGATTTTGCACGATCAGAATTACTGCCTCCTATGAAAGTGGAGTACTTTAATACTGGATCAATAATCAAGCTTTGCCGGGAATCATATTGGGCCAATTGGATTAGCACCAACAACTTCCATGCGTACTATTGAGGTTTCTGTTTTGGGAGGCTCTATTTTCTTAAGGGGATCAAAATGGTTTTTCTGTCTTCCTGAATCAACCGTTTTAGTCAGCACCATCACCGATTCGGTGGGAGTGAGGTACATGGTGTAGCCATTTCCTTTAGAGAGGAATTTCACTTCGCCCGACACTTGTCCTTCATTTTTTTCAAAACGGAGTGGCATTTTGGCGAAGGCGTTTTCAACTTTTATAAGTAATAATTATAAAATAAAACAAGGGTCTCATCATTTTCTCCCCCTCCTGATTTAGCTTTAGCTCAAGTCAGATAAGAAAGTCAATTCTTCAAGACTGCTTCACCTTAAATAAAATTTCAAGTTGCTTTAACTACTGGAAATCTAATCAACCGGAAGCCAAAATAAAACTCAGATTGCATTATTTTTAAGGCAACCCGAAATTATGTCTTAAGAGGAAAATTCTGTTTAGTAGATTTTTCGCAAATTCGCCGTCCGCGCAGGAGAAAAGCAGATGCCTGGACGCACAACTGTTACCTCTCCGTCCCCTAAATGAAGGCCGATCAAAATTGACCTTTCAGCAAGCCCGCCCTCCGCGGAGAAGTGGAAAAAATTGGGATTTGGTTTTTGAGACGAGTATAATGGGTATTATTATATTTTCGTTTGGGTAACTTACCCGAATTACGGGATTTATTGGGCTCACATTGATAAATGGGCCGCCCAAAATCAACCCTGCGAATCGATGGTCATTTTTCTTTTTTAATAGCGAACGTTAACCTTTGGAGAACCTATGACGCGGTTGGTTTCTTTATCAGTCTTGATTCTCAGTTTGTTTTTATTCAACATCACCTTCCCAGCCTTTGCCGAGTCACGCTTTGTTGACAACGGCGAAACCGTCACCGATTCTAAAACCGGTCTGATGTGGCAAAAAGGAGACTCCTTTCTAGAATTGAAAAAAGGCGTCACCTGGTACGACGCCCTGGAGTATGTCGACCGGAAAAACGCGGAAAAGTTTGGTGGCTTCAGCGATTGGCGCCTACCCACAATGAAAGAATGGAACGCCTTGTGGGATCGCACGCGCCCATCAAAAAGTAAAGACACGGAAGCCATAGGACTTCCCGCAGAATTCACCGGCGGCGGGAGTTATTATGTGTGGAGTGCCGATGAACGCGGCCTGGACAACGCCTGGTATTTCGGTCTGGGACACAAGGAAAATTATTTCAATTTGAAAGAGCTTGCAGATCTGGAACAGGGAGCCCGTCTGGTCCGTAACACAAAATAAAATTGGCCCATTTGGCAATTGTCGTATTATCTCTCAAGGGGGATTGTCATGGAAGTTTTAAGGTATTCGTCAATCAGAGGCCGCGCGCATGCGGTTTTTGGAATGGTTCTGATCCTGTTTTTACCGGGTTTTCTTTTTCTCCCCGTGGGAGCCCTGGCGCATAGCCCTGGAGAACACAAGCACGATCTCGAAAACCTGGAGAAAAAACCGGAAGGAATGATCGAGTTCGGACAAGAATCTGAAACCCCCGGTGGCGAGTACATGGTACCTGCCCAGGAAGAGAATAAAGGCATGGACCATTCCATGGACCACATGGACCACATGATGGATCATTCCTCAATGGGACATGAAAAGCCTGAAGAAGGCTTCCGCACTAGAGGGGCGCACGACCATATGGGAACAGCACCGGGCGCAACAACTTCCCAGGCCCTGCTTTCCCGCGGACGCAATATCTATCTGCACATGTGCGTATTCTGTCACGGCAAAGACGGCAATGGTGGTGGTGCGGCGGTAGATTACCTGTACCCCTGGCCGCGGGATTTCCGCAAAGGCATTTTCAAGTTCCGCTCCACACCTACTGGAACGCTTCCCCAGGATGCAGACCTTTATAAAACCATCGTGCGTGGAGTACCAGGAACGTCAATGCCTGCCTGGGGACCTGCCTTGTCCCCCGAAGATGCCTGGTCGCTGGTGAACCTGATCAAAAGTTTTTCCAACCAGTTTCGCAAGGAGCCACCGGGAGAACCTTTAAAAATAAAAGAAATAGCTTCCAGTCCTGCCCTTGTCGCCAAAGGAAAAGAGTTGTATCAGGCGAAAAAATGCTACCGCTGTCACGGCGATTCCGGAATCGGCGATGGCGAGTTGTCCGACTCTCTGATGGATGCCTGGAAGCATGCGGTGTTTGTACACGACATCACAAATCCTGCCTACTACAAGGCCGGCTCGGAACCAAAGGATATTTATCGCACCATCTCCACAGGCCTGGATGGCACGCCGATGAGGTCGTACGCCGACCTTCCGGAGGAGGACCGATGGGCTCTAGTACATTTTTTGCGCTCGCGGTTCATCAAGGATATCAAACCGGCTGAAACGGAAACGGATGTATTCTCCTATAAGGTGGATGTGGAATTGGACACCGAAGTGAACAATCCGGTTTGGAAGGATATCAAGAGCACCGAAATTCTGATGAAACCGCTGTCAGCACGACGGGGGGCGGTGGAAACGATGAACTTTGCCTCTGTAAACAACGGCGAGCAAATCGCCATCCGCTTGCGCTGGAGCGACCCGACCTTGAACGAATTTGTCGAGACGCGTCAGGACTTTTTTCGCGACGGAGCGGCTGTTCAGTTTGCTCTGGGATCGGTCACTTTGCACACGCATGGTCATAACGAGCCTTTCTTCGGAATGGGTAATCGAGGCAAGCCGGTGAACATCTGGCACTGGAAAGCGGGTCTTACCGAAACCCTGGAAGCGGAAGGGGATCTGGAATACTCGACGGGGGGTGTCGATATGGACGCGCTCATCTATGGCGGGCTGATGTCGAATCCGGTGCAAGGCCTCAACAACACGAAAGAGAACGCAGTTGAGGAACTGAACTCGGAAGGCTTCGGCACCATCACTCCGCAATACCCGGAAAACCAGAGCGTCGAAGGTTACGGCGAGTGGAAAGACGGTCAATGGACGGTGGTGTTCCTGCGCGACCTAAAAGCGACCGGCAAATGGGATGTAAAGTTGGCGAACCGAACCGATCCGGCTTTGATCGCGCTGGCGGTCTGGGACGGCGTTAAGGAAGATCGTAACGGTCGTAAGGTCATTAGCGTCTGGCAACGATTAAACATTCTCCATAAGTAGAAAATATTTCCTTATACAAGAAAGATTAATCGTCTTATGTTCTGCTTTAACCGCTAAGGTTCATTTTGAAATCATTGTATAAAACTTTAAAAAGAGGGTCGATCCTGGTATCTGCCCTCTTTTTTTTGTGCCTGAATGCACCCGCTTTCGCGAATGAAAAAAAGGTCGGTTTGGGCGAATTGGAACATCTCATCTCCCGGCATTCAGGTCTTAAAGAATCAAAACGCGAATTTACCGAGGAGGAATCCTTTGAACAAAGCGTTCCATTGAGTTCCGGCGAAGCCCCCGTCCGGTTTTATATTCCCGGTTTCCACTATTTCCAATGCGGGCAATGCCACCAAGGGGAAGACCTCATTGATGCGGCTTCTACCCGCATGCTGGGGATTCGGCAAAAACTGTTGGCCGCGAACCCGGATCTGAAACGCCTTCCCTTGCAACAGTACATTATCCAAAGCTATCCGAATGCGCTATTGCAGGAAGGGCAGTTCGCGCACGCCACCTTCGATACAATCCGCGTTTCGCCCCGTTCTATTCTGATCGACAAGCATGCTTACAATTGGGAGACACATTCGCACGAAACCCTGCATTTGGCGCAATCCTTCCTGGGCCACGTGAATGAACTGGAAGCCTATTCCATGAATGCCCTGGCGGACCCGCGTTTCGTGATCCTGAATTTCCCCTACTTTGAAAATGTGGTGAGCGCCTATGGGATGAAGAATTTCAACAGTCTGACAAAAAAGTTTTTCGCGAAAGACGTTCAGGAAAACTCCGCTCTTCCCAGACAGGTGCAATGGTATGGACAGGGATTTGATCCCGAAGCCCTGGGCCAGTTGAAGCGAGTGATCGAAACAATGCGGCCACTGTTTAAAGAAGTGTCGCGTTTAAACAGGGAGCGCGCTTTGGAAATCGCCTATATGAGCGACCGCACCGGCATTCCCTCTATTGCGCTGGACCTGGTGGCCGCTAAAACCTGGAAACTTCCCGAATCTTTATTAAGCGCGGATCAAGCCGGGAAATGTTTTCCTCTGTTAAAAGAGCAAATGGATAAAATCGATAACACCGCTCTGGGATATAAAATCGACCGCAAAAAAGAGGCCCTGTTGTTCATGCAATACAAGCTGAAAATAAACGATGCGCGCGAACGCCTGGTCCTCTATTTTCATTTTTTAAAGAATAATTATGTCAAGGAAGATGGCACGCTGGACCTCGTACCGAAGAACGCAGACGATTTTATAACTTACGTCGAACGGCAGGTGACTGCTATGGGACGCTGGAGCGCTCAAAAGGGAGTGACGGCCATTGAAAGAGACGCCGCCCGGGCCTGGCAGGAAAGCACAAAAAAAGAGCTTGAAGCCTGGAAGCAGTCCCAGAATTCAAGCTCTTTAAAGTAATACGTCGAACTAGAGTTTGCTCGCTGGAGTCACCATGGCAGGACCCTTAACGTGGTCGCTCAGGCTTTCGCCCTGGACCTTGTCCTGCAATTGAATCAAGGCATCGATCACCATTTCAGGTCGTGGTGGACAGCCCGGAATATAAACGTCTACCGGGATCAGCGTGTCGATTCCCATAACCGTCGCGTAATTGTCGTAGAATCCGCCGGAAACCGTGCACACACCATAAGCCACCACCCATTTGGGTTCAGTCATTTGATTGTAAACCTTCACCAGAATAGGCGCCTGCTTGTGACTGATCGTTCCCACCACCATCAGCAAATCTGCTTGCCGTGGAGAAAAGCGTGGAAACGCGGCCCCAAACCGGTCCAGGTCGTATCGTGGCCCTGCAACCGACATAAATTCCATTCCACAACATGCGGTGATAAAAGGGTAAATGAAAAACGAATATTTCCTGGCCCAGTTAATCGCTTGCGTCATCTGGGTCACAATCACATTATTGCCAAGGCTGACATCCAGATCGGACTCATAAATATTGGCCATTAAAAAACTCCTGAAAGCTTTAAAAGGTTGAACAAAGTTTGATTTCTTATTATATAATGCCTATATCATAAATTATTTCGTCCAAAAATCAAACCCTTTAAGTGTTTCCTTTTAATTGCCAGGCGTTTCTCACGAATCGAGAATATGTTGTAGATAAGAAAGCACTCCAAATGTTATTGATTTCAAAAGCGATAATATTCAAAATCAATGGAAATTTAATAAGGTACCCACATGGATTATTCAGGTAACAAGTATTCTAAAGGTTATACCAAATCAGATGAAACCCGGGCTCTCATTGATGAAGCTCTTTCCCCAGACGGCAAAACGCTCGATTTGACCGCCAGTTACCTCAGGGAGTACGGCACCAAGGACCTCGCAGGCTACGAAAAACTGAAAGATCTGACCACCCTGGAACTGGGAACCAATCTCATTGGTGTTAAAGGGATCAGGCACATCACCAATTCGGAATATCTGGTGAACCTGAAAAGCCTCAATTTGACCTACAATGAGTTGGGGAACGAAGGGGTGAAATACGTCGCCATTTCCGACAACCTGCTGACCCTGACCAGCCTCAACCTCTCGGACAACAACGTGACCGATGAAGGCGCCAGAGCGATAGCCAAATTTTTACCCCTGTTCACCAATCTGGTCCGGCTCGATATGCGCTTGAACAAAATCAAGGAAGAAGGTAAGAAGGCTCTTCTGGAAGCGCAAAAACTGACCAATATCAAACAACTCCTTCTCGATAAGGAAGAAGGCTTCCAGGTAAAAGCAGTTCAGAATTGAAACTGGAAAGGAATGTCACGGAACTTCAAAGGAAGCGGGGATTCTCAAAAATGGTGGTGACATCCGCAAACCGGATCCCCGTCAACTCCAGGGTTTTTGCAAGGTTGGGGCTATTGTAAACCAGGGACCAGACCCCGTTGCCCAGTTTTTCCAGATGCTGTAAAGTCAGGGAAACCGTGTCGTTTCGGAGGAGCCGAAACCCGTCGAGCCCCAGCGCCCGCCATTTTTCGTTCAAAGCCAAAGTTTGTTGATACAAGTTTAGCTCCCGTTCCAAAGGAATCAGGCTCGCGTGAAAGGGAGGCGTGTTTGCGTAATTCGGGCATTCCTTCCGGATTTCCTGCTCCAGGGCACGCACCTTCAGGATATTGAACAAATACCCCACCCGTTTCCATTGAAGCGCTTTCATTTTTTCAATCCATGCTTCCAACCGGACCACCTTGTCCGCCGTCATGTCTTTTCTGAAGAAAAGCGTTTGGAAATCCTGGGTCACCACCTCCTGATACTGGCTGAAGGTGCGGAACAGTTCACGGAGAACCCGGTTGAGGTCGCCCACAGAAACCGGATCATCGGGATTTCGCTGATCTTTCAGACGAATCACATCGATATCCAGATCACGGTTGGGCGTTTCCACCACATTGATTTCCCGGATATCCAACAGCGCAAAAAACATCTCCGGCGAAACCACCGGATCGAACCCCGCATGTTCGATCAGCCAGGTGCGTGATTTGCGACATTCCTGGGCGGTGCGCAGGGTTTCGACGAATTGGTCGAGGGGCTCACCGGTATCTTCAAGAGACTGAAAATCGCAATCGGCAGTGAGGATTTTTTTCAAAACACGCTGAGGAAATCGCATGACAAGACAAAGAAGGAAGGTTGAACGATGAAAATCAGGGTATGTCCCTCATTGTCAACAAACCGTCAGTATTTGCAAGTAAATATGGAAGAGTGCGATTGATTTTTTTTAAAATCCTGATAAGATTTCAGCCCGGTCCACAAGCAGGGAGACTGCCTGTCTCCCCAGAAGGCAAAACCAGTTGGGGAACCGGACAAAATAATATAAGATAGAACACACCATGCGAGGGTGGCGGAACTGGTAGACGCACAGGACTTAAAATCCTGCGGTGGAAACACCGTGCGGGTTCGATTCCCGCCCTTCGCACTCCTCGCCGGAGAAGCCGACTTGCTGAACGTTTCCCAGCGTTCAGTCTTTCTTTTGGGCGAATCGAAAGTTTTTTGTTCAAACTTCCTCCCATGAAACAGGACCATCCCATTCAACCAACCTGAGATTGAGGGGCAAGTTGACCTGACGACTTCAGCAACTCCTTCAGATGAAAATTTATAGTCAATAGTCCAATAAAAGACTTGGCCCCTTCACCCCCTTCCTTCCCGGATAGGGAGGGTTGCAAAGCACCCTTTTCTAATTTATTTGAATTAATTAGTGTGAATTTTGCTGTTCTGCAAAATTCAATAACAAGCGATCGGGCCAGTTATTTTTACGGCGTGCACGTATAGAGCCTGAGGGGTCCGTTATAGATGTAATAATGCCTTTTTCCAGCAGGTTTTCTAGCTCAATTCTGGCGTGGCGGCTAAGAAAGGTATCGGTTTCTTCAACCACCCATTTGAAAATTTCTTCAACCGAAACATTGTGACGGCCTTGAAATTTTTCTTGAATCATCCCAGAAAGAGGATATGTTTGTGGTCCAATTTCAAATAGATCTGTCTGTAATTGGCTTTTTGATGCTACTCGATGGGCCGAAAAAGAGTTTCCGTGTTCAGGGTCAACTTTCCACATTGCCTGTTTAATTTTTTTAAAGCCCATAGCGTTCCGACCACAGAAGAAAAAAGCATTATCTCGAATATGATTTTCATCCCTCATCAAGAATTTTAAAGTGAAGCGACCAATACTCTTTAAATTATTTTCAAACGCTAAACAAAAAGCATCTATGGAATCATCAGCATTATTAATGGGACTAAGATCCTCTTCACCAACCATGTTTTTGATTTTTCCAGTGATTTCTTCATTTTCATGTTCTTTAAAGCGGTTCATAAAGCCGCACATGAAATTGACAAATATTTCACTTCTCTGGTTGTGCATTAATAGTTTTATTTTTTCTATTGGGCTATGGCCAAAACCAAATGGATCAATAAAACTGAACGTTGGGCTATTGGGATTCTGATTCAATACTTCTTTAATACTTTCTGTTTCATCTGTAAATGCACCTTCTTTAAGAACTATCTTAACGTTAGAGTGTTGATTTTTAATTGCATCAAGAGTTCTTAAATGCGTTAAGGCTTTGGGGTCACTATCGATGAATATCAAAGAAGCTTTAAATCCTTGATATTTCTGGGCTGTGCTACTTGCAAGACGAGCCGCTATTACAGGGGAACCCTCTTCACCACCTAGGTATTCACCCGGACCGCAAAATCCATCAATGTAATAAACATGCCTGAATCCTGTATTGGCAAGTATGCCAAACCATGCACCAAGATAATCTTTTAATATTTCTAGTTTTGCCTTTGTTCTAGGTGGGCATTCCCATAAATAACCTTCTTCAGACATTTGATCACTCTGCGGCTACATATAGTTCTTGAGGGGCAGAGCTACGTTTTGACAGTTGTGGAAATTCATTCCATTCTTTTCCATCTAGTTCTCTTCCGCCTGATTTAGGCCTAAATCCCCCCCATTGTTTAAAGAAGAAAGGGACTTCCTGCTCAACACATTGATCGCGTATAGAGCGCGCCCAAGACAATTGCATAGGTCTTGCATAGGGGCCGCTTTCACCACCCACAATGACCCATTGAATACCCGATAAATTCATTTCCCCCGGCGAACCTATAAGTGGCTCAATTGACAGGAAGCGTACTTTGGCATTGGTATCTTGAATATGTTTGATCCGTGAACGTTTAGTATAGTCTTCGACTGATGTTCCCAACCAAATATGCTCTGGAACAGCGTCATTCTTATAACGATCATTGATAAAGTCTCGCATGAGGGAGCTACGCTTTGTTAGCACTTGGAATATATGCCAGTCTGCCTTCTCCATCGTTTCAAAAACACTTGTTATGTATTCTTTTGGTATTTCTTTTTGGAATAAGTCGCTCATGGAATTTACGAACACCATTTTCGATTTCTTCCACGTGAGCGGCTGTTTAACACGATCAGGTCTAAGTGTAAGGTCAAAACCAGTTTCAAATGGGTGACCCTTCACACCTCTAAAACGCTCTGAAAAACGCTCTGCATAACAATTATCGCAACCAGCACTGATTTTTGTACAACCCGTTACGGGATTCCATGTTGCGTTTGTCCATTCTATGGTTGATTTTTGTGCCATTTTTAAATTTGAAAACCCTTAATGTATTGTTGGTGAAATTATAACCCAACGCGAGCCCTATACGCAATAATTTCAATATTTTAACGAGGTCTTAAGTGGGTCAAGTATTTTAATAGCTATAAACTAAATCATTAAATCCCGAATAAAAGAGCCCTTATATACTAGGCGAGAGATACCGCAAAATATTCGAAAATGGAGGTGACGATTTTTTTAGAATTTCTCCTCAGAAATCAGAAGGGTCCTTTCGCCTCCCAACAAATTTACGGGGAAAAGCAAGACAACCAGAAGGATTAAAGAATTGACAGGGTAAATGTTCATCGTTGATTTATACCCTAACCCTAGCGTTAATAAGCCTTGTCGAATATCAGGCGGAGTCAACGAATCCGGCTTCCGGCAAGCCCTTCCCCAAAACTCAATGTTATTGAGTCGTCCCTGAAAAAGTATTATAAGCGCGTTAATAAAGGCTGAACCGGGATTTTAAGTATAGTAAAATCGCCAAAACTTGTTGAAAAACCTTCGAAAGCTGGTGATTTTATTCAAGCGAAAGCGCGAGATCCTCAACAGAATTTATTCGAAGTGAACCTGGATTTTTTTGTGTGACGAGAAGCACCCTTTGGTCCGTTTATCGTCGGTGATCGAGTGGTCCGAATTCGATAAGACGTTTGGAGCGCTTTATAGCGAACAGAGTCGCCCAGCGAAGCCAACCCGTTTGATGGTGGGCTTGCACTACCTGAAACATGCGCATGGGTTGAGTGATGAGGAAGTGGTGAGTCAATGGATGGAAAACCCTTACTGGCAATACTTTTGTGGTGGGGATTCATGCTTTGCATGGCAATCCTTATGATGGACATACCTTGAACCAAGCAGTAGAACAGGCTGAACGCCTGACAGAACGTAGAACAAAAGAAGTTTTCGTTGACTTGGGATACCGGGGCCACAATAGCCAAGGCAATCCCAGGGTGCACATCGGGAATCGGGGCAAGAGGAAAAAAAAGCCTTCGCTGAGAAAATGATTGAAACGCAGATCGGCCATTGAACCGGTGGTCGGACACATGAAAAACGATGGATGTATGGGAAGGAACTACCTGCTTGGAAAAGAAGGGAACCGGATCAACGCCCTGCTATGTTGCTCAGGCCACAATATCAGAAAGCTCCTCCGGGCTTTCTTATGGTTTCTTTTTCAATGGTGCCGAAAATGGAAACTTCAAACTATTCCCGTATAAAAAATTTACCTGAATCAGGGACTTCCTGGGGAAATCACCCTTTTTTCAGGGCCAACTATGTCTTTTTCAAATCCATTCTTTTAATCCGGGTGGTCAGTGTAGTAGGGGGAATTCCCAACAAGACAGCGGCTCCATCCTTCCCGAAGATCTTCCAGTTGGTGTTTTTCAAGGCGCGGAGAATATTTTCACGCTCCAATCGTTTCATCTCTTTAAAAGTTAGAACGTTTTCAGAAATTTTTCCATGTTGATCTGGAGAAGATATGTTTATTTTTTGAGAACCCCTGGGTAAATCAAATTCCAATTTTCCAGATTGAGCAATGATCACAGCGCGCTCTATTATATTTTGAAGTTCTCTGATGTTTCCCGGCCAATCATAATTTTGCAGTTCGATTAAATCGGCCCTGGACAATTTGATTCCAGCTCGATGAAACTTTTTCTGAGCAAGTTTAAAAAAATGGTGGGCCAATAAAGGGATGTCTTCCTTTCTTTCCCTTAAAGGTGGCACTTCAACAGGAAAGACGTTTAATCGATAAAAAAGGTCTTCTCTGAAATTTCCATTGTCAACCTCTTTCTTTAAGTTCCGATTGGTTGCAACTATTAATCTTACATCTGTCTTAAAGGTCTTTTCATCACCTACGCGTTCGAAGGTGCCTTCCTGAAGGACTCGAAGTAATTTGCTTTGCAATTCCAAAGGAATTTCACCAACCTCATCCAAAAAGAGCGTTCCTCCGTTTGCCAGTTCGAATCGTCCTACACGATCCTTTATGGCCCCGGTGAAAGCTCCTTTAACGTGACCAAAAAATTCACTTTCATACAACTCCCCTGGAATGGAAGCACAGTTGACTCGAATCAAAGGTCGGGAGGCCCTTGGACTTTGTTTGTGAATTTCGTGGGCGATAAGCTCTTTGCCGGTTCCGGATTCTCCGGTAATCAGAACGTTGGCATCTGTGGGAGAAACCATCCTGATCTGTTGCAATATATTTTGCAAAGGAAAACTTTTTCCAATGATGGTGCCAAAGGCCTGAAGTTCCTGCACCTCTTCATTGAGGTATTCATTTTCCATTTCCAACTGACTGCGCAGTCTGCAAATCTCCTCAAAAGCTTTTTCTTTTTCTTCTTCAATTTTTTTTCGACTTGAGATGTCCCGAATGAAGGAGACCGCATATTCCTGACCGTCAAATTCCAAATAATTAGCCGTCACGTCCAAAGGAATTTCGTTTCCTTCCCTGGTATGGTGGTTCTCTTCAAAAGACAGCGTTTTAGACTTTTTGAGATTCTTCCAGAACTTTTGCCAGGACTTATGGGTGGAATGAGGATTGATGTCTTGAACGGTCAAACGGGAAAATTCATTTTCAGAATAAGCGAATAGTCTGCATGCCGATGGATTAGCCTTTAATATATTGCCAAGACAATCGTGAAAGAAAATACCGTCTCCAGAATGTTCAATAGTGAACTCTGCCAGTTCCAACTTTCTCTTTAAGCTGTTCCTTTTCTCCACCTTGATGTCTCCAGTTTCAGATTGATATATCAGGAAAGGTACGGCCAGCAATGCTATACGGTTTTGAGTAGTTTTTCTACTATATTTCGCAATCTACTCATTTGAGTAGCAAAGAGATGTCCGGTGGATTTGTAGTAACTATTTATAACAAAAGGCTTTGGGGTGACTGAGGCAGTTTGGCACGGGATATGCTCTCTATAAAGTGACAGCTCGATTTAACCTCAGAATCAAGGAACGATGAAATGGCTTACCAATACGAACCTTACCTGGTGGATGAAACATCAGGAACCAAACATTATTGTGCCTGTGGCGAGTCCACGAACAAGCCCTATTGTGACGGGTCCCACGAAAACAGCAACACAGGAAAATCTCCCGCCACCGTAGACATTTCCGAACCGAAAAAGGTCGCTATTTGCGGTTGCGGTCAAACGGATAATTCCCCATTTTGCGATGGATCTCATACTAAGAAATGAAAGGAAAACAAAATGAATGCCAATGAAACATTTAAGGAATCAAAAATTCAATTGAATGGAATCAGTCATTTTGCTTTGAACGTCACCAACATGAAACGGGCTGAAAAGTTTTATACCGAAACTCTGGGGTTTCCGGTTCTAATGCGAACTCAAACCAAAGCGGGACTGCAACATATCGAATTAGATGCCGGAAACGTGGCAATCGCTCTTTTTGAATCGCCCGACCTGAATCTGGAGTCCGCGCATCAAATCATGACAAAAGACGGTTACCTGCATTTCGCGTTCGATGCTTCTTATAATCGGTTCGATGCCACACTTGAAGCTCTGAAAGAAGCAGGGGTGGCGATGGATGGTGAGCCGCGTGATTGGGGAAAAAGCGTATCTGTTTATTTCCGTGATCCTGACGGCCATCAGTTGGAAATTAACTTCACTAAATAATGGAAACAGGTCATGAAAGACACGACCGCACTGGAAATAAAAGTATACCCTTTGGGTGTTCAAGGGGTCGGGCAGTTTGATGGTGGAAGAATTACAGAAACCAAACCCATAGCCTTTCCCGGACACGGTCCGCATGTGGCCCACACCGGTCCCTTGTTTTACTGGGCCTGGGCCACAGCCAAAGGGTACGGAAAAATTGGCCTTCACCCGCACCGGGCATTTGAAATTATGAGTTACGCGTTGGAAGGCGAAATCGGCCATTACGATACCCTGGGGAATCACAGTCGAGTGAAAGCCGGCGGCGCTCAGGTGATGCAGACCGGTTCAGGGGTTTCTCATGAAGAACAAACCCTGGGAGAGCATAATGAGTTTTTTCAAATATGGTTTGATCCCAATATTAGCGAAACCATGCATCAGACTCCAACGTATCAGGAATTGTCTCCGGAAGAATTCCCAACGGAATCGTTTGAAGGTGTTGCCATTAAATCGGTCATTGGCGAAGCCGGACCGGTTGCAATCAAAACGGAAGCGGTCATGAAAGAGATTACCCTTGCTCCAGGTCATCAGTTCACCTGGCAACTTCAGGAGAATTATTCTCTGGCCATTGTAGTCATCGAAGGTAGCGGCTTGATTATTGATGAAGTGAATGGAAGCAAAGACTCTATAAAGAATAAGGAGTTTGCAGTTATACATGCGAAAGAGTATGGTCAGGTTTTTTTTAGGGCAGATCAGGAAGAAAAACTTCGCCTGGCCATTATCCAAATACCTGCAAGTGTGGATTATCCATTATATGGAGAAGGGAATGGATCATGAATTTAAGGAACAAAGCCAAAAAACTGTTTTCCTTAGGAGTCCTGCTTAATTTTGCAACTGTATTGGCTGTTCTTTACGCAACAACCCCAGTTCATGCAGAAGGCAATAAAACAGATGAAAAAAAAAGAACAGCTGGTATGGGATGCCGGAAGCGTTCAGCTCGAAATGGAAAAATTGTCCGATGGCGTTTATGCCTATTACCCAACGGATGCCAGGGAGAAGAACCCAAAAGGTTATCCTGTAGCCACATCGGGTGGGTTTGTGGTGGGTGATAAAGGCGTTTTGGTAATTGAATCCATGGTAAACAAGCGGCTGGCCGAACCGCAAGGTGGTGCAGTTAAGCGGAGAATGTTCGAACCAGAACTTTTCGAACCGCCCAAAAGGAAGGCTGGTCTCGGGAAAACGTTCAGCCATTTGGCCCCACCGCCAGGTGGTGCGAAGGGGGGGACTCGAACCCCCACGGTTGCCCACTGGATCCTAAATCCAGCGCGTCTGCCAATTCCGCCACCCTCGCCTAGTCGTTTTTGATAGTTTGTGATTCTTTTTTGACTTTATTTTTGTGTTTCTTTTTGTCTCAAAGAATATACACTCCAGCATAACCTTATATCAAGCGACTTTAATCAGGTGGGTTGAATACTGCAATATTTTTTAAACAATTTCAATCAATTAGATTTATCTGTAACACCAAAGTAGAAATGTCCCGTTTTGTCCAAAATTTTAATTCCCCTTCCTTCATTTGAAAAAAGACGAAAGCACCCTGATCAAAGCATTGAATACCGAAAGTCTGAACTAAATTGATATCCAACTTGATTTTTATAGTTTTGAATTTTAATGTCTTTTAGATGCTCGTAAGGACGGAGCAAAAGTAAGCGTTGCAATTCACTTAGGTTTTTTTATAGCTTTCCTTCTAATCTGTATAGATTAACCCGGTTCTGGATAGAATTCCCCCCTGTTCCCCCTCGCGGGAGAGGATGGGTTGGGAGAAATTTTAAGGCTGAGATGCTCCTGTTTTTTCCATAACTCGGGTTAAATAAAAACTGATTCTATGGAGGAGCATATGGGTCCACTTTATTCTATATTGTTTAGCCTTTTTCTAACGGTTTCTTTTTTGATTTCAAGCCCAGGATATTATCCTTAAGGGCACCACAACTATGGAGGACGAACCCAGTAAGCGAATCAAAGGGGCTTTATTTAATAAAGGTGGAATGATTTTGGAGGAAATCATCAAACTGAAAAAAAATGAAAGCATGTAATTTTCTTCGAATGCAGAAAAGGTTGTTGTGGTTGAAAAGGTATCATTGGACAAAATTTAACGATCAACAGTTTTGCTTTTTTGTTCGGGATTATCTTTTTTGATTACCTTCCGGACACTGCGTCCTTTCCACCTTCACCCTCTGACTTATGGTTTTGGTTCAGTCCCGGAGCTATGAGTTTTCCATTGCCCCCTGTTTTTACGAGCATTGATATGGATTTTTTCGACTTTATCCTTAACACTCCCAATGCAAACTTTCCCGACATCGAAAAGTATTACCAATAAATTGCTTTGGAATACCTTTAGATTTATCCCTGGATGAATCTCCTGGCAATTAAGCCAACCCCCGCTTCTCTCCTTCCAGGAAAGACGGGGTGAGGGTCAAGCCAGGCACCCTCCCTGATACCATGAATAGCCCGACCTCACCTTATATATTTTATTTCTTAACATAACGGCATAGATAAAAAACTCAGATCAATTAAGCCAGCATTTTTTTCCGCGATACCCGGGTTCATGATACTATTATTCGAATGGCTTGGCTCACGGGTTGATACGGTTGGAGTCTGCTCACTTAAAAAATTTTTCGATAGGTTTCCCTATGAAAACCTGGCTCCTTCCGAGGACGTTCCTCCTAATCGCCGCACTCATGTTTTTGACACAATGTTCCGATAACAAATCTAGTTTTGAATACGTAGAAGAGGGAATCCAATTCACTGATTTTCAACAATACGATCAGGCGATTGGTTCTTTCCTGAAGGCGATCGAAAAAGATCCCAAAAATCCCAGAGCCTATTATGGCCTGGGGGGAATCTACAATTACAAGAAACGTTTCCCTGAAGCCGCAGAACAATTTAAAAAAGCCCTTTTGCTGGACCCGACTTATTTCAACGCCCATTACAGCCTGGGTTTCACCTACGAGAATATGGGCAAAAAGGAAGAGGCGGAGAAGGAATACGAGATTTACAAAGATTTGAAAATGAAGATGGATAAACTATTAAACGAATGAACTGGAAACTATTACGCCACGGTTTTGCCTTTGTTTTATGCTTGACCGTCTTTACCGGATGCGCGTCCCCGCGACCGGTCCAGTACGAAGCGCGGCCAAGAGAACCTGTGGTTCGCTCCGAACCGGAAATGGTGAGAGAGACGGTAACACCGGATCCTGCACCCGCTCCTCCCCAAACCACACGAACAGTATCCACCCGCCCGCGTCCGCGTGCACGGTCCCGAATCAGCCTCAACCAACTGCCATCTATTTTGCATCCCGAGGATAAATCGGTTATGGTGCTCATTCGGTCCGACGACCCTGCGGATCAATCCGGTGGACGTGATAAGGGTGACTTTTATCTGGATAACGCGTACCTGCGTTCCGAGTCGCGGTCCTTTTACATGGACCAAAAAGAGATCAGTGTCGAACAGTTCAAAACGTTCAAACCGGATTATGATGAAACGGTTTTTACTCACGGCAAGGCTTGTCCCAAATGTCCGGCTATGGGGATCGACTGGTTTCAGGCCAATGATTATTGTTTGAAGTTCGGCAAACGCTTGCCCACGGAGAAGGAATGGAAGCAGGCGGCCATCGCCAACCGGTTACAGGATTGGCCGTGGGGCAGGACCCTCACCGCAAAGCACGCTAATTTGCTGGGAGAAGAAGATGGATACAGAGGCGTCGCTCCCGGTGGTTCGTTTCCCAAAGGGGCGAGTCCTTTCGGTGTGTTTGATATGGTCGGCAATGTATGGGAATGGGTGATCACACCTTACCGCCCGTCTTCGGGACCCGGCAATCCGAATCCGTCGAAAGTGCAAACCTTGCGGATGGTCAAAGGCGGGAGTTGGTCGAGTCCTGCCGACGTTTCCAAAGTCTCCTTCCAAAACATCGTCGACCCCTCACTCAAAAATCCCACTTTCGGATTTCGATGTGTTAAGCCTGCGTAGGTCAAACCCTGGCAAAGACTTAAGGTGCAATATCGTTTAAGTTTTCAAATCGAACGAAAATTATTTCTACCAGGAAAGAATATTTTTGGGGGGTAACCAAGGTTTATCAAGATCGATTAACACCCTTTATTGCTCCTTTTGGAAATAAGTTCCTTCTACATCTGACCCGGAAACTTTTGCGGCGATTGCAGGTCTTCGTGGAGCGACATCGCGACGAATTCGTCGGAGGCGATGAAATCGGTCACCGCGTCATGCAGAGCCATCACGTTGGGCAAAGCATTGTTTTTCGCATTTTCCTTTAACAGGTTTTTGGCGAATTCATCGTATTTATTCACATACAATTCACCAAAAAGAATGGTGCGGTGGACAGTGGAATAATCAATGTCGCGATTTTTGATTTCCTGCGAGAATTTTCCAAAGTTGATCAATTTATCGATGTCCTCAGGGGCTTCGCCCAGGAGTTTCAAATGCTCGCGAAACTTCTTTTCGCCTTTTTCTTCCAGCCCTTCTCTCACATAGCGGGCGAGATCGGTTTCCGGTTTGCCTTTGGCGGTTTCGCAAATATACCTTAAAGAAAACATCATTTTATTGACCTTCGAATCCAACTGCATACCGATGGGAGAATACTCCTTCAAATCGGCCTGCTCTATGTGACCCCACATACCGCCGTCCCGTTGCACAGAGTGGACTTTTACTTCCAGAGGTTTAACCTTCTCCAGACAGGAAGCTTCGTCGGTGACAGGTGATTCCGCCAAGCGTTTATCCAATTCAGAATCGGCGATTTTAAACTCAATTTTAGCTTTTTCCACTTTGGGAACCGTTTTGCCCGTCACCTCTTCCTTGGACTTTTTGATATTGCGATTGGGATTCGGCACGTCCATCGCCAGAGGCAGAGGTTTGGAGTCTTGAAGTTTGGAGGAGTCGCCACAGCTCCAAACGCCGAAAAGCAAAGGGACCAAAACCAGGCCCATGAAAATTTTACAGGTCTTGTTCATTACTACACAGCTCTTGTTAAAAATTATCGAGGAATTGATTCTGCCAAGTATTATGGTATCTATTGCTTGGCTTTGAAAGGAATTTTTTTCTATAATAGAAAAAAGCAGGCACTCCAGTCATTTTTGGGAGGGATTCCCTTATGAAATTTGCCAAACCGGTCCTTATGATATTTTTTGTATTTATCGCGGGATTGTTTTCATCGAATGCCCATGCGGTTTTGTATAAATGGACCGATGCCCGGGGCAACCTGAAATTCACCGACGATCCGGGAAAAATTCCCGGCGCGATAAGGGAAAAAGCCAAGGTCTTACCTTCTGCAAAGGCACCGGACAGTTCTCATTTCAATCGCCACCTAAGGGAAATGCGTCGATCCAATCTGAAGCATTCCCGTACCTCAAGGCAAAGAAGCCTGCAATCGCCCAAACGGGATAGCCGGTCCAAATCGATCACAAGTTCACGAATCAAGCCTCCCAGCAAACGATTGTATCGACCCTTTTTGCGCAATCAGTTTTTAAAGCGACAACGGCAGGCGTTCAGGCAAAACAGGTTTCGGCAAAAATTGCAACGGAAGATCATTCAGCGATTTTGGCGGGACCGGGGAATTCGAGGTCCGGCCAGGGCTCTGGGTCCCGTTTCCGGGGGAATGCGAGGGACTGCCCGCTTGCGAAAGTTTTAGGATTTGATGGGTGTCAATATTTTGAATGGATCCCTGAATCCTGATATTTTTTTCGCGCGGTGGTTTTTTGCCCGATAAATCTTTCAGGAAAGACAACTCTTAAGTTAATGAATGATTGTATTTACGGTCCTGACTGGGAGAACCGCTGAAGAAAACGTCCCGCACGGCATGCGGATTGCTTTAGTTACTTGAAAAGGAAAGATCGTCCCGGATTCAGGAGAACGTTGGAATGAAAATTAAGTTAGTGCTAGGCCTGATCGCTGTTCTTTTTTTATCAGCGTGTGAAGTGAACATGGCGCCTTCGGGCTATTGGCGTAAATGGTTTGGAACCGAATCGGATTCCACATACTACCGCGATAAAGCCAAGTCGCTGGTGAAACAGATATCCAAAGTATCGAAAGAATACGATATCAACAAGCTGGCTGTACTCGATTTCGTGAACGAAGAAGGCCGGGTCCCGGTGCTGGGAGAATACTTGTCCTCGCGCCTGATCGAGGCGATTGCGGCGAAACGATATTACAGGGTCGCCCAAAAAGGCGAAGTGGGAGAAGTGCTGTCGCGGCTCAATCTCGCCCACTCCCCCGTATACACCACCGAGGAAGCTCGAAGAATAGGCAAGGCCCTGCACGCGCAATCGCTCATCAGCGGCAAGATCACTGACATCGGAACCAATATCGATTGGCACATCACCATGACTGACATCGTCACAGGAGAAGTGATCGCCTCGGCTACGGAAAATCTCACCCGCAACCGCTTTGCGGTTGAAATGATGCGAAACTATTCAAGCGATTCTTGATTTGGGGTTCGACATCAAAAAAAACCTCTGTTCATCCAAGTTATGGAATGATTAATTCACCGATAATACAGGATGGTTTTCGGTCTTATTTATCCTCCTCACCCTTGTCTTCCCCCTCCAGGAAAAGGGTAGGGGAATAATGACTCTTCCTTAAAAATAGAGAATGATTGGTTCATGCTTTTTCCTCCTTAACACCAACCCACTGAAACATCTCTGACTTTCCGGGAATTACCTGCTCCTGCTTTAAAAGCCACCCACGAAAATTTACAATACTCGATAAAATTTATTGTGTACGAGAGGATTTCTATTTAGTGTTGAAATGTGTGATAATGGTTAAGTAAGCCTCAACCACTATGTCTGGCCGTTCCATGCGAAAATTTTTCTCAAGAAAAGGAAATGTGACGATCGTGATCACCGTCGTGGTCCTGATTTCCGTTTCCATCTGGATGAATCCGAAACAATCCCCGTCCCAAATCCGTGACGAACCTTTTGCTTCTCCGGCTATCCCCAAAGACGAGGCAGAAGCCTTGATTCACCAGGCTTCGGAAAACTACTTTTTTCATGAGTTTGCCAAAGGGGCTGAAAATTATCGCAAGGCTATTCTGGTCTATGAAAATAGAAACGAACTGACTAAAGCCGCCAGGACTTATGAATCCCTGGGGGACCTGTACAAATTCGCTAACGAGCCCAGGGAGGCGCAAATTCAATATGAAGAAGCGGCCCGTTATCATGAGCGGATCAACAATCCGGTGGGACAGGCCCGCGCCCTGAAGTTGCTGGGCGATATGATGGTCCTATGGAAAAAGGAAGATCAGGCAGAAGTGGCTTACCGCAAAGGTTTGTCTGTGACCGTGGGTGGCGACCCCAATATCGTATTGGCCAACGTCCAGGAAGCGCTCGGCCAACTGCTTTGGAAGCAGAAAAAACAGGATGAGGCCATCGTGTTGTTCACTCAGGCGCGCAATACGTTCAAGGACTTAGGTAATGGCTTTGGAGTTTCCCATATGACCAGCGTACTTGACCGCCTGCAAGGCAAACCCAAGGACCTGCACGGTCATGCTGTACGCGGGAACCCTCCTCCTCAATAGGGAATCGATTCGATAAGGTTCATTTCATCACTCGTTTCACATCCAGGAAATTCTCATGAATGGTTATTTACGTCTTTTTATTCCCATTTTTGGATTCGCAATTTTTCTTGTTTCGACACCCGCATGGGCCGGGGAAGATCCGGCTAAAATTATTGTCACCGATGACATCATTTATCGAAAACCTGTCGATACCATCAATTGCCGGAAAAATGTATATCTGGTGTTTACCTGGAATGATTTGGGTGACGGTATACATAAGGCTACCGCTATTTGGTATAACCCGGATGGTGAACAGGAAAACGAGTATGACCTGAAGTTTGTTTCCTCCACCAAACGTGCCAGAAACTGGATATCCCTCAGCTTCCTCAACGAACAACAAAAACGCGAATTGCTTTTGGCGGATATTCACAAGGTGCGATTGAACGGTGAATGGAAAGCCAAAGTGTTTCTAGACGGCGATTTCATTGCCGAGAAAAAATTTAATGTGGAATGCGAATAAGGGGGATCGGGTTTGGTCTCAAACTTCAGTGCATCAAAGGCCAAACCTATAGGTGGCGTAAATCATAGCAAGATGAGCTTCGTATTCCTGCAAGGGGTCGCTCAGTAATAGAACTTCGGTAAGGTTTTCCGAAGAGGTCTCCAGGGTCGTCAGGGCATTGAAACTTTCCTGCTGAAAATCGCGATAAGCAAAGTTTTCGTATAAATAGGTCATTCCAAACGTAAGTTTTGGGGTGAATTTGTATTCCAGCGTGGAGGTTATGGTGTGCGTGATGGAATCCAGGTTTGCCGGATCTTCAGGATTCGCTACCGAGGGATCGGATCCTGCGGAAAGATCAAATTCGGACACGCTTTGGGTGAATGAGTAATCCACCTTGAGGTTGAGCTTGTTGTCCTTTAAAAAACTCCAGTTCATGCCCGCCCCGACGGTATAAGAGTTATCCGCCAGATCGAGTTCCCAGTCTCGTTCTACATCCTCGCTTGTCCCTGCGGTAAATGAATGGGAGCGGCCGATTTGCAACTGATCTCCCCGGTTGAAAGTAAAAAATCCGTAGTAAGACCGAGTCTCGCTGGGAGTGTAATCCACATCAAAAGTGATATCATGAATGAAAGATTCCTGCAGACCAATTGCGCTGTCGCTGTAATCGTTCAGGTCCATTTGGTATCCCAGTCCCAGAGTGAGCGAATCGAAGGGGAAGATTGAAACATTGAAATTGCTACGGTATCGTTGGCGATCGGCAATATCGAATTTCCTCAATTCCAGGTGGCCCCCGGACGGCCTCGGCGTGGCGACGGCTAAATGTTCTGCGGTATGGCGAATATTCGCGGTTCCCTGTGCATTATAATTATCACCTGTTCGATTGGAAAAACGGAACTTCGCACGCACCTGCGCCCAGGATCCCGCCCGGCTACGTGCCCCGATTTTAAATGTGTTTTCCAGCGTTTCATCGCGTTCCCGTTTGTCTCGGTTGTAGTGGTCCAGTTCATACCCCAATTCAAGGTACGTCGCTTTCCAAACCCGATAAACGGATTCCAGTTTTATCTGGTTTTGAGTGTAATCAAAGGGCAAATTGGCAAGAGTCCGGTCGCCGTCGATGCCAACCTGACCGTTGGTGTCATTGACAACCGCCTGGAAAAATGTTTGCGGAGTGTCGTTGATGGTCTGGTAAAACCGGTACTCTGCATTTAAAGACAATTTGGGCAAAGGCCTTGAGTTCGCACGCAGATTAAAATGCAAAGTCTGAATTTCCGCCTCAGCGCTTTGGCGAGGAAGCAAATCGGAACCGGTATCAACGGAATAATTCAGCAGGTTTTCATCCTGTGCGGAAAAGCTGTATTCACCCACGGCTGTGATCCGGGTGGACCCGGGCAGGTCAATGCCTCCGGAAGCGCTGACCCGATGCAATTCATTGTCCGGCTCGCGTGAAATTAAACCATTGTCAGGAAGCGGTCCAATCATCGAGGGAATGCCTCCAAAAAATGGGACCAGATCCTCAAAGGGATTTTCAAAGGCAAGAACCGTTTGCCGGTTTTCGAAAAAGGATCCAAAGTATTCCAGTTTCAATTGCGCATCTTCCCCATCGTAAGACCAGGAGGAGGTCACTTCATTGGTCAGGAAATCGATGCCCAAAGGCAAAATAGTGGAGCGCGGATTGGCGGGATGGTCACCCACCACACCTCCCAGGGCCAACAGCCCCTCCTTCTCAATTCGTTTGTATTGAACATTAAACGCGTGATTCCCGATCGTTTTGGTTGCGGAAAAGCTGGCCGTTTGGCGGTCATCAATACTTAAATCGATATCCTTGCTGTTGGTGATGTTCCCTGTCGTGAACGTAGCGGCGCGGGTGAAATCCTGCGGGAGAGTCAGGTTGGAACTACCCGCTCCGTTAAAAATGGTTCTGGCTCGATCCAGAGTCTGGAAAGGTTGCTGGTCGTATTCAGCGGATAATTTAAAGCTTTCGTATTTTCCGGTTTCCAGGCGAATCTTACGGTTGTCCAATCCCAGGTTATCGCCGGTAAATTCCATGAAATAGTTTTTGCGGTGGTAATCCAGGTCAAAATCTCCGACCGCGAATCCCTCATCGTCGTCGATACCCAGCATGCGCCCGAAACGGGACGTCTCCCGCGAAAGTTTCACGCCGCCGGCACCCGCTCGAACCTCGGCATCCAATCCTTCCTGCACCCAGTCCTCTTCTTCTGGAGAAACAAATTCGCCACCCTCCATAACCTCAAACACGACTTCCTCATCGCCGGAAACGTCGAGCGGATCAGCTTCGGCAGGGGGAACCAGCGCCAAAAAAGACAAGCCAAGACCCAGGCAAAGGCCTCCCAGATGATTATTTGGATGAAACCTCATCGTTGAAATCTCGCACCGGAGGGGTGGTTGGAGCCGTGAATCAGGCTGTGGCAATTCACACAACCTTTGCGTCCAATATAACTGCTTCGGTTGCGAACGCTTTGGCCATCATAAACATTGCTGGGATGAAACACGTTCATGTGGCATTGCTGGCAAAGAAATGGAGGTTTTTGTTTCAGCATGGGAATAAAACTGGAACCATGGGGCCGATGGCAGTTCATACAATTTTCACGCACCGGTGCATGCTCGAAAATATAAGGTCCGCGTTTTTCCTGATGGCACTGATAGCAGGTTTCGTTCACGGAAGAGCGGTTTAACAATGCCGGTCCAGGTCCACCATGCGCATTGTGGCAACTCTGGCACCCATATTTGTCAGTGGAAAGAGGCATGTGGGAGGTCCGCCTCATTTTAGCGCGTATGCCGCGGTGGCATTGGTAACAGACTTTTTTGGGATCCTGAAGGATCAGTCTTTTGTGTTTTTTGGTTTTTCTTGAAACATAATGGCACGAGTTGCAGGTAACGCCTCCCATTTCGTGAGCGCTTCCCTTCCACATCATACCCTGGGAACCCTGGTGGCATTGCAGGCAAACCGCATTGCGCGCGGGAGCGGGAGCCGGATGCCTTTTGAAGGAAACCATGAAACGGGGATCCTTCGATTTCTTGCCCGCACCCTTTCCGATGCCCATTTCCTTAAGGTGTCCGCTCAGGGGACCGTGGCAGGTTTCGCACAAAGTTCCCAGTTTCCCTGCGCCAAACCGGGCTGTGAGCGCTTTGGCATGAACCGTTTTACCGAATGCCTTGATATATCCCTTATGGCAAAGAAGACATTCGGTTTCGTCATCAGGATTGCCTGATTGGGCTATTGGAACAGAATCCTTCAAAAGAGGATTCACTGCTTTCCAGTTGACCTTTCGTTCAGCATAAGCGGATGAGCCCAATAAAACGAAAGCACAATGCAGGAAAAATAAAATTTTAGTAACTTTATTCAAAAACAAACGGGACCTTCTTATCAATACCCTGATTGTCAAACATCGTAGCTAATTGTCCTCAACCGTCACCAGTATCTTGTCATAAATGGGAGGGTTGTAGGGAACATGATCACCATAGGAAAACAAAATGGTGATCGCATGTTTTCCAACAGGCATTTTCAAGTTAACGCAAGTTTGGGCCTTGTCCAGATGAATACCCTGCTTTCGCCTCAACGGTCTGCTCAAATCCGTGGGCAAAGAACTGAATAAAATATGATGATGCCCCTTGCCTTCATTAACGCCATTTTCCGCGGGTTCAAGAATCAAACCCTCCACCCCCATACAAACTTCAAATTTTCGAGGAACCACTTCTCCATCTTTAGGTTGCGTAATGAAAACCCTGGGTTCTTCAGAAAATGCGTTTGCCACCAAAAACCCTGTGGAACTCATTAAAACGCAAAACAAAACGAAAAAATAAAAAACTCTCAAGATGTTTTCAAAATAGGATACAAAAGTTTTATCTGTGGTTATTAAATTCAAAATATCTAGATATGATGACCTTATCTCAAATCCCTTTGACTTTAATCATTTCATCGATGAATTTGAGGAAATTTTTTATATTAATGGGCTTGGTAAAATAATGCGTAAACCCTTCCTTTAAGGCATTATTTATATCCGATTGCATGGCATCAGCGCTTAAAGCAACAACAGGAATGTTTTGAGTCCTCAAATCATCCTTTAAAATTCTCATTGCAGTGACGCCATCCATTTCCGGCAAATTGATATCCATAAGGATCAAATCAGGTCGATGCGTCCGTGCCAATTCTATCCCCAACAGGGCCTGGGATGCTGAAAACAGTCTAACCGATTTTCGCATTGCCAGAACACTTTCCACCAATTCCAGGTTGGCCCGGTTGTCTTCCACATACAAAACTTTAAATTCACCTTCTTCCTCTTTTTCAATTGAAAAGTTATCCAACCCTTCGGATTTTGATTGAGTGGTGTCCTTCGCAATCTTAAGGTCGATAAAAAATGAACTGCCTTCACCTACCTTACTTTCAAAATCGATGGAACCTCCCATCAATTCGATGAGCTTTTTCGAAATGGATAAACCCACACCGGCACCATCCACGCCACTATCTTCAAAATGGGATTTTTCGAAGGGTTGAAACAGGCGATCCTTTTGATGATCTTCAATTCCAATTCCGGTATCATTGACAAATATACGAACTCTGTCGTCATCCTGGACCTGATGACGGATGATTACCTTGCCTCCCGGTTGATTGTATTTCAACCCATTACTGACCAAATTGAGTAGCACTTGCCGCAAGCGAGCGCGATCTGCATGCACTATCAGGGATCCAGTGGCTATATTCATTCCATCGATGAGACTGACTTCCTTATCCATCGCAAGAGGGGCGACGAGGTTTAGAATCTCATCCTTCAATACTTTAAAATCGACTTCTTCCTCCTGGATTTCAATTTTTCCGGATTCGATTTGTGATAAATCCAGAACCTCATTGATGAGTGACAACAAGTGGTTACCCGACTTTATGATTTGATCCAACTGGATTTTCTGGTTATCTGTAAGGGAATCCTGGGTATTCATAGTGAGCAACTGGCTGAATCCAAGGATTGCATTCAAAGGGGTCCTGAGTTCATGACTCATGCGGGCTAAAAATTCGCCCTTCGCCTGATTTGCCTGCTCTGCATCCTCCTTGCTTTTTTCCAGTTCCTGCGTTCGTTCCCGAACTCTGGATTCCAGTTCTTCATTAATATTTTTCAGAGTACGGTTCTGGTTTTCTATTTGTGAGAGCATATTGTTAAAGCGGTCCACCAGAACACCCAGTTCATCGTTGTTCTGTTTTTTTACTCGAAGGTCGTATTTACCTTCTTCCGCAACCTGTGAGGAAACCATAGCCAGATTGATAATAGGTTTGGAGATCTGGTTCGATATAACCACCATCAGAATGATTCCGACAACGAGAATGATCAATGCCAGGGAACTCGATTTTAATTGCTGGCTCCAGATCGTTTGGTCCAGTTCGGTCAGATTCAAGCCTATAAAAACGGTCCCACTAAAAGTTTCCTGTTGGCTGAACTGGCTGAACTGAATGATAGGCATTGAGGAAAGCAGATATTTACCAAAAAATTGCGGCCCTTCCCTATTTGCCATGTCAGAATATGGAAATTCAAGTTGTTCAGGGTTGTAACTGGCCAGACTCTTTTCATTGGAATCAAAGATTTCCAGGTACACAACTTTAGTATCTTTTTTCAACCAACTGATCGATTCCATCAAATGGTCAAAGTCCAAATTTTTGAAACTGGCCGCCGTTGTATCGGCTACCATCCGGTTCATACTGCGAATTTCATTTTTATAAGACTTCAAGGCAGATTCTTTTGTGTTCTGGATGGTGATTGTGACAACCATCAGCCAAACACTCAATAAAACGCCAACAAAGCTAACGAGAATTTTGACCCGAATGGATAACTTTGATAAAAAATCCAGCGTGTTTTTCATTATCACAAGAAAAGGCCAAACTTAGACCAAATGAGTTTTAAAAACTTTTTTTAACCTACATGCTATGGATGTATTTCTGACATTATAGAGGAACCCACCCTAAAACTCAATTACACTTACTGAAAATTAATAGGGTTTTGGATTTTATTTATCTTAGTGGGAATTAATGGACCATTAATTCATTGAAAATTTAAAATCCAGAAATCCAATGTCCTGGAGCGAGGTCGTGATGGGGAGGATGAGAGAATTTAGGAGGAATCGGGAACCAGGGACCATCGGAAGGTTTTTACCACAAATCAAAAAACTCTTTTCCGTACATTTTTTCCAGTTTTTCGATACGTTGTTCGTCGGAGATTATTTGCGCACTTGGGACAGGAAACTCCTGATCATAAACGGGAGTTTGAAATTGCGAGGGATTGGGATTCATTTCCGGCTTGTCCATTAGGTAAAAAACTCCTGAGTCATTCTCCTGGACACCTTTTAAAGAATCTGAGGAAACAAAATATCCAGAGGGTGTTGATAAAGATTGGGCACGTGTTCCGATGGCCTCGCACCGTATGAAAAAATGAGGAAAATGTCAATCAATTATTTGGAGCGGAATCATTCAATCAATGAATAAGTTTAAAATTCAACGACTCCTTCGGGGGTTTTGGAGGTGCTTTGGTTCCACAGCCGATTCCACCCCCCGCTAAAACCATTATTCCCAAAATTAACAATACAATTTTTTTCATGGCCTTCTGCCTTTCGTTTTAAACAATGCGGATCGGCTGGTTTTCAGTTTCTTATCGATTTGATTGATGCGCGCCTGGACGCGTCGTTTGGAGGGTCCCCCATAAACGTCTTTGCGGTCTACAGACGATTCCAGTTGCAGGTAACCATAAACGTCTTCACGAAACCGGGGCCACAGGGTTTTTAATTCTTCCATTCCCAGTTCCCCCAGCGGTTTGTTCTGCTCAAGGCAATAAGCCACTGCTTTTCCGGTGATCTCATGCGCCTCGCGAAAGGGAACTCCCTGCAAAACCAGATAGTCCGCCATATCGGTCGCCGTCAGGAAACCTTTTGCTTCCAGATCCGCTTTGGCGGGTTTTTTGAACCGGGCGGTTTTCAACATTCCCGTCATCACATCCAAAACGGATTTTACCGTATCGACGGTGTCGAAAACGGGTTCCTTGTCTTCCTGCAAATCGCGATTGTAGGCCATCGGTAAGGATTTCAGCAGGGTGAGTAAAGCCATCAGATTGCCAAACACCCTTCCACTTTTTCCACGCGTCAATTCAGCGGCATCGGGATTCTTCTTTTGCGGCATGATACTGCTTCCGGTAGTGAAGGCATCGCTCAATTCCACCCAATCGAATTCGCTACTGCACCATAATATGATCTCTTCACAAAACCGGCTAAGGTGCGCCATCAGAATCGCTGAGGCAGAACAAAACTCTATCGCGAAATCACGGTCGCCTACGGCGTCCATGCTGTTGTGTGAAATTTCCGGGAAACCCAACAGTTTTGCGGTGTATTCGCGGTCGAGAGGAAAATTTGTCCCCGCGAGTGCCGCAGATCCCAGAGGCATGACATTGATGCGCGGGTAAGCATCCAGAAATCGGTCGCGGTCGCGTAAAAGCATCTCAACATATGCCAGCAGGTGATGCGCCAATCGCACCGGTTGCGCTCTTTGCAAATGCGTGTAGCCGGGAACGATGGTATCCACATTTTTTCTGGCCTGCGCCAAAAAGGCCTTGCTGAGGCGAGTGATCCCTTCGACAATGGCTTCGGTTTCAGCGCGCAGGAACAACCTGAAGTCGAGGCAGACTTGATCGTTTCGACTGCGTCCGGTATGGAGCTTGCCCCCCACAGGACCGATGAGGTCGATCAACCTTCGCTCGATATTCATATGAATGTCTTCGAGCTTTTCATCACAAACGAAAGTCCCGGATTCGAATTCTTTTAAAATTTTTTGTAGTCCTGAAACTATCTTTTTCGCTTCGGTGGATTTAATGACTTTACACTTGGCCAACATTTTGCAATGAGCGATACTGCCCTGAATATCGTAAGCATATAGGCGTTGGTCATAGCCAATCGATGCGGAAAAGCGGACCATGATATCGTCTGTCGCCTCTTTAAAGCGTCCACCCCAGGGTTTTTTCATGTGATCGATTCGGTTTGGGTAAAATGATTCGAGCGGGAAATGCGTTTCATGCCGACGATGGCTTTCGCGCTTTTGAGCGGTCGTTGTTGACATTCATCCAGCGGTCCTCCTGCACCACGCTCACCCGTGTGCCCAGAGGCACCACTTTGGCAAGAAAATCGAGAAACCACTCCTGAACGTTGGGACAACCGGCACTGCCGCTTCGCCAATCAAAACTTTTGCGGAAAAATTCGTTGGCCTTACTGGTATTGACTCCATGTATGCCATAACTTCCCGGAACCGGATCGCCCAGCCGGTTGAGGCCCAGCCACCAGTACCCGATTTCGTGGTCGGTGTCTCCAAAGGGAATCGCGCGCACTTTTATTTTGCCGTCCACCGGCTCTTTTTTGTACCAGGTGGGTTTGTACACCTTATTCTGGATTTTATATTCTCCCAGCGGCGTTTCCTCGCCTTTGCGGCCAAATATTGTTTCGATATCCATCAGTTCTTCATCATTATAGTACAGGCGGATCACGCCGGTTTCCAAAATTCCAACCATGTACCATAGTTGCGGATCAGACTTGTAATGCGCGATTTCCCTGCCTTCAAACCGTAATAAAACTTCGCCGTTTTTGGTGATGTATTGTGTGCGCGGGTCCTGATAGATCTTTTTTACGATTCCTTTCAGGTTCTCTTTCTTTTTGTTGTTGACAATCATACGGTCGACCAGAGCGGTTAATTCCTTATTCTCGTTCTGGGTTTCCTCCAGTTTGCGAATGGCCACTTCCAGGTTCAGGCGAATCTTTAAAAAATCTTCCTTAGAGACCAGTCCCGCCCGGTTCAATCCCGAGTACCAGGCCAACTGCACCTCTTTGCGAGCGGATGCTGAAAGCACAAACTGGTAGGTCAACACACCGATCAAAGCCAGGGTCAGGATCACCGAAGCGGCAATGCTCAGGGTCCGCTGGACGCCACTCGACAGGCGGTATCGTCTGACTTCCTGGTTGACCCGTTTTTCCTTGGCCTCCAGCGCTTTGAACTCGGCATGCTCGAATTTTTGATACAACCGGTTTTCCAAAGGCGACAACGGCCTTCTGGGATTGCGCAATTTGACGATGATGCTGTCCAGATGCTCGCGGGTACTGCGGTCGTAACTTCCCTGCGGATCCTTATTGGCGAGCAGGTTGTACTCGGTGATAGTTAATACGGAGAGTTGTTTGAGTGCCATTCAAATCCCATGAATTACTTCAGTCATTGAAAAAACAGGAACGGGAACGATTAATATTCGTTCTGGGAAAGAAAACGCAGACGGATGTTATTGAGAACCAGAGGTTTCAACATCCGGTAAAGCGATTGTAGCCCGAAAGCGGAGAATTTTAAACGAAAAACAGGAGGGAGGCGAGGGGAAAAAGCAGGCTCACTCGATGTGGCCTGCTGGAACGGGATTTTTTTGCATGAGACACCGGCCATCGAAAAAGGCGCCTTCGGCAACTTGCAGGGACGGGGTATCGACTTCACCCAGTATACGGCCGCCGGGCAAAATCTCGACACTGTTTTCTGCATGTACGGTGCCTTCAATTCGCCCTTCGCAAATGACCGATCCTGCCCACACATCGCCTTCGATGCAACCGCTGGGCGTGACGTGAAGCCAATGGATGACTTGAATCTGAACTTTGACCAGGCCTTCCACGGTCATGATGCGTTCGGCCTTGATGGGATTTTTGATGATCGCTTTAGGGCCGATGAGAAGGCCGGGTTGCATACTCTGGAATTTTTTCAGCAAACGGCGTTCGTACCAGGAGCACTGGTCCCGGTTCTGGTGCATTTTCTCAACGATCCAGAAAAATTTTTCCCGCACTTCCTTCAGGTACACCCCCTGCGGATCCTTTTCTAGCATGAATTCAAGTTCTTCTTCCGACAATACTTTTAGCTTTTTAAACATAGGTCTCTATTATTTAAAGGATTAATTCCCATTATTAATGGCTAAAAAAATTCAAACAGCCGCCTTCCCCAAACCCCGCGTCCAGGACAACCAGCCTTTGGATTTCAAAAAATCCAGAATGTCCCGATTGCTTTGGCTTAAGGTCGGACATTGCTCCTGATTTTCGATCAAACAGCCCGCCACCTGATCCATGTGAGCGGTCAGAGTCTGCTCCTTCTTGTAAAACATGGCGCCGTGGTTGTTGGTGATGTTGATCACCTTGTGATGGGGCAACATCCCCACAATATGAATCCGGTCTTTATAGCCCTGCCATTTGTCGAGGGTTTCCAGATACTCACGCAAATGATCCAGCGCCTTGTTCAGGTCGCGCGGCTCCTGAAAACGGTTGAACAACAAGCTCAGTTTCTTGTTCCTCAAGGAAGTCTCGATAGCCCGTTCGCCCTTTTGGGCTAACAGACGATTGACGTGGGCCTTGTCCAGTCCGGTCAACCGACCTTCCCGATAATCCTCATAAAAATCCTCGTAGTAATCGATGAAGGAATGAATCGCGTCGATACTTCCGTTCACGGCAATCGTGTTGCTCAAATCGAACACGAACAAAGTCTGGTCGATGGAATTCATCAGCGGCGACAGGTGATTGACGCCACCTGCGGGGGTGTCCAGAATCACATAATCGAAACGGCGGAACACCTCGCTCAACACGTCCAGGAACACCAGCAAATACTCGGGATCGTTGATCCTCTGCCGATGCGACTTCTTGCCAAGAATCGGAATCTCTCCACCGATCAGGGAGAGTTGATACTCTTCAATATATTTAATGTATTCATCCACTCGCGGAATGGAGTTTTCCTCCCGCTTGTTGAGCGCCTCCTTGAACTCGCACAGATCGATGCGAAACAGCACCGGCACCAGCTTGCGGATATCTGCCGGAATCCGGATTTGCCCGCGCTCCAGAAACAACTCGTACAAGGCTTCTCCAAAGGGAAGTTCTGTGAAATTGAAATGATCCGTGTTCAGATTCTTATATAAGGACAAACTCTCAGCCAATCCCTTGTCGGTTTCCGGGATCAGGCCGTCCAGATGATGCGTGAACCGCGACAGGATTTGATACACACTGCGCAGGAAATCTACCTGAAAGGTCTGGTTCGCCAGAGTTTCGAACAAATCGTAAAAGGTGTTGTGTGGATGACTGTCGAGCAAACTCGAAATCGTCGGCAAACGTAAATCCAGATCCACCAGACACACCCGGTTATCCCGGTCGCGTGGGGGCAGAAGGCGGGTGAGCGCCGCGGCGGTGTTGATCGACAAGGTGGTCTTGCCAATCCCGCCCTTGGGGCCAATGATGGATACAACAGGCATCAGTTCTCCTTTCCCGGTTTGGGCCGGCCACCGATCACCAGAGTGATCTCGCCTTTCCAATGGGGTCTATTTAAACTCGCCAGCTCGGAAAGCGAGCCGCGAATGATTTCCTCATGCATTTTCGTCATTTCCCGCGCGATGACCGCCGGGCGGTCCCCGAAAACCTCGTAAACCTCTTTCAAAGTTTTGGCGATGCGGTGCGGAGACTCGTAAAGCACCACCGTCCGTGGTTCCTCCGCCAGCGTTTCCAGGGTTTTCTTGCGGCGCTTCTTGACCGGCAAAAAGCCCTCGAACACAAAACGGTCCATCGGCAAACCGGAAACCGTCAGCGCAGAAATCGCCGCACAGGCACCGGGGGCCGAGATCACCGGAATACCGTGATCGACCGCCGACCGTACGAGGTGGTAAAGCGGATCCGATACTCCCGGTGTGCCCGCGTCCGAAACCAGGGCAATCGATTGCCCCTTCTGGAGCCGGGAAATCAATTCCGGAGTCTTTTTCGCTGAATTGTAACTATGGTAACTGGTCAAGGGAGTGGCCACCTGGTAGTGGTTGAGCAAAACTTTGGTACGACGCGTGTCCTCCGCCGCAATGATTGAAACTGACTGTAGAATTTCGATGGATCGGAAGCTGATGTCACCCAGATTCCCGATCGGCGTACTGACGATGAACAGAGAACCCGAATTGGTAATTTCTGTCGAATCGTCAGTCATATGGTCCATATTTTATACTTTTGGAAATCCTTTCTCAAGCGTAAAGTTTTGATTTTTAATAAGAAACTTGATTTTTATGGAAAAATCTGATTTCCATGGATTACCCGGTCCTCGCCTTTCCAAAGACCCGTTTTTCCTTAAAAGGAACGCTTCTTGCTCTTTTAGTATTCACAAGTGAGGGCAAATCTCGGTGAAAATCAAGATTGTTTGAATTTTGCAGGTTTAGGCTCATGGCCACCGTCTACTTTTGTGTGCGGGATTATAAAATACCTTAACTTTCCCGGTGCTAAGAAGGGTTGGAGCGGGGACAAAGAATAACTTTTGGAGTTTTTATGCATTTTAATGAATTAGTAGTTTCTATGTTTGAAAAAATTGCAGTTGATCTGGACGACGTTTATGAATCCGCAAAGCTTGAATCCCTTCGCGAATGGGAAGAAAAACAGGAAAACTGGGTCACCGGAAGCGGATCGGCTTGCGCCGCCATTCCCGGACTGCATTTGGGCATGCTGGCAGGGGACTTGCTATTCCTGATGAACCGCATGTCGGTGGCCTGCTACGGAATTGGATCCATTGTCGGTCAGCAACTGGGAAGGGGCAATATCCTGGAAAAGGACGACTTCGCGCTGGTGATGGCGCTGTGGGCCGGGGACATGGAACTGAAAGCCAGCATCAGCACTCAGCGTGCCGCCGAAGTCGCGGCCACGGTGGTTAACAAATCCGTGGCCAAAAGCCTGGCCCATATGATGTTGTCCGGAAGCGGGTACAGGTCCGGACCGAAACTCAGCGAAAAATTCGGCACGAAAATCGGAGCCAAATTCGGAAGCAAACTCGGCGGCAAAGCGGCGGCAGGATTCATCCCGTTTCTGGGTCCGCTCGTGAGCGGTGGGATCAATTTTTATTTCTTGTCCAGCATCTGTGCCGCGGCGGAGGATTTCTACTACTTCAAATGCGAAGTCCTGGAAAAAGCCCACCGCGAGCCTTCTGCCCAGGGCAGTGTTTAAAGGACCCAGTCCAATGAGCCACAACGCCTTACTGCTGTTGTTGATTATACTGGGTGCCACAAGTTTCTACATGGGCTTTCTCGACACCCGGTTCAATCCGTTCCGCAGTTATTCCCAAACCGGGTTTCTGGTGTTCACCGGATTGCTGGTGTTTGTGGGCTATTTCCAGTGGATGGGTTCCCGCGGGGAAGAGGAGATCTCCAAATACATCACCCCCTATCCCCACGTGCGGGGATTCGAATTTCTGCCGCGCGTGGGGGACAACCAGATCGAGCACTGGCTCATCCGCACCGCCGACCCGGTTGACGCCGTTTACAAATTCTACCAAAAACCCGAGAACCACACCGGATGGGAATTATCGAGCGGGGGTCCCCCAGTGCTCATCTTCAAAAAGACCGACCAACGCCTGAGCCTGTCCATCAGCGAACAGGGCAAAGGTTCGACCATCTACTTTAATTTGACTGAGGGGGAAGGATGACCCTTCCTCATTCAAGGAATTATATTAGCCAAATAATCAATCAAAATAAGCGTTCCCAAAGGTCTCATTGCATGTCCTGCATCTCCATTTGGGACTTTCATTGTCGATACAGCAACCACCGGATTCCAGCTCGCCCTTTTCAAATTGTTCCAGCAACTCCGGTGCTGGGTAGCCATAAACGATGCGAACTAAATCGTTCGAGTCGCACTTGGGACACAGCCGTTCCTCACTCCATCGATGCCCTTTAGATTGATACCTCATTGTCTTGTTTCTTTACAAATGTTCATTTCAATTCCCTTCCAAACCAGATCAGCTTGCCTTCGATTTTGATCGTCTCAGGGTCGACCTCAAAATCGTCATATCTGGGGCTGTCGCTTTTGACGCGAACCCTATGGGTCTGCGGATTGAGTTGAAGCCGTTTGACCATCCGCTTGTTGTCCCACACCAGAGAATAGATCCCACCGCCCGAACGAATAGCGGTGATGTTTTTATTCACCACCACGACATCCTTGTCGAACAGAGTGGGCTCCATGCTATCGCCTTCAATAACGAGGGCTACCAGCTTTTCCGGTCCGCCAAATTTTTCCAGCCAGTCGTCGCGGAAAGCCAACTGGATATCCACCTCGTCATCCGGCTCGATTCCCGTTCCGGCGCTTCCAGGACCTTTCAGTTTGCTGATGAGGGAAATACCCTCCGGCAGCTGTTTGTTGCCAAAGGAAACCACCGAAAGCCGCTCCGGTTTTTTGCCTGTGAGAAGGAACTCGACAGAGGTGTTTCCCAGCTTTGAAATTCTTAAAAGAATATTAGGATCAGGAACCATGCCCTTTTCCATTTTGGAAACATTACCTTGCGAGATTCCAACAATATCCGCAAACTGCTTTTGATTTAAATTTCCCCGAAATGCTCGTATCCTTTGCCCCATTTGTGGATTGCGTTGCGGCCCAATCTTATTATTCATAAAATAATTTTAAACTTGATTTATTATTCTAATATGAATATCATGTTGAGATCCCGCTTACAACAATTAAATTCCCGAAACTTTTAGGAGAATTCCGCTATGGTTGAATTCCTGGTCGTCTAATGGGTTTTAATAATTTTGTTATTGATCTGGTTAAAGCTAATGGAAGCCATCGAGTCTCATCCTGAAAAGTGGCTGGCCATTATAATAGGATTGTTTCTTGTAGACTTCTTTTTCGGCGGCGATGACGACGATTCTTTCGATTGCTGATATCAAAGGGGTCAATATAATTTTAAAAACTTATGGAGAGAAATTTTATATTTTTCTGTTAAAATTCAGGATGTCTTCTTTTTTAAAATATAAAAAATCGGAACAAACGTTATGAACCCCCTGCAGTTATTAATTTACAATAAGCTTAAAGAGGTTTATCTTTCCAAACCGGAGCTGGTGCGTTCCCTGGGCTACAAAAACGTTTCCAAGGGAATCCGCAATCTGGAATCATTTTTAGAAAGTGGCGATCCCAAGGGTTTTCCCTTTTGGGAGCAAATCCCGGAGGTTTTGAACCTTTCCCCAGAAACGTTTAATTCAACGCTCAAACAAACGGTTCTGGCAAACGAGGAAGAACTGAGGAAGAAATTCAAACCCAGTGTCGTCCTCCGTTTCGACAGAGTCCCTACCGCCGTATGGACCCTGGCGCTAGCCCCCTCCATCTGGAAAACAGAAATTCCAGAACACATCCAGTCCCTGCCCTACGAAGAGGAACTGAGCGAAGTGGTGGAGATTGCCAAAGGATTAGATCTTGCCTACCGAGCAAAAGGCTTCACCTACTTTCGGAAGTTTGACGAAAGCATCGATTTTGATAAAGAGGGAGCGGTTGTGAATAAAAACAAGGAATATATTCTAGAACCAGTGGCTTATTTGACATTTAAAAAAATGGGAAAGCCAGACAAAAGGGGAGGACCCCCTCGGTTCTCATCTTCAAAAACCTAACAAGTGCCTAAGTCTGTACATAAGCGAACAGGGAAAAGGTTCGACCATTTATTTTAATTTAACTGAGGGCGAATGAATTGGTCTAATTCAGAAATTAATTCCTTTAGGCTTGAGATATCCTTGGTGAGTCTTAAATAAAGTTCTCCATAATCTAAATTTTCAATAGTGATGGGAAGGGTGTACCTTTTCTTGTCATATTTTTTACCTACCAAACCGTATATTTCATTCAATACTTTTGCCGGATGTTCTATATTCTCGACATTTGATGGATTCACATTTATAGAAAGTTCACTTTCTATCATCTCTTTTGTTAATCTTGAATCTATTCGACCAAAATGAGAATTTTCTGCAATGAACCAAGCTTCCGTTTCGTGGATCGCTAAAAGAATTTTGGTTGGGATTGAATCGGGAAGATCTTTATTAAAAGATTCCTTTAATTTTGGAGCTTCAGAAATCTTAAAACTATAAACATCTCTTAGACCCAAAATTTTTTTATAACCACTATCTTTTAATCGTTCCCAATCCTCCAGTAAGGTTGATTTAACGGAACCATCTCCCATACAATCTTTTATTAGGACGTAATAACCGGTTTCACTAATATCATTATGTGCTCTAATAATATTAAACTTTTTTCCTATTTCCTTTTGTTCGTACTGAATTGAAATATTTGCTTCACCAAATATTTCTAATAATAGCTTGTATATAAATTGGGCCTCAGTTTGCCCCTCAACAAATATTGCAAGCTTGTTCATTAATTTTGAACAACTTTATTGACAAAATCTGAAGCGAGAAAATCAAAATTTGAAAGGCCTGTAAACTTGAACTCCTCGAACTTTTCTGCGGAATTTTTATGATTGAAAATCTTGCAATGGCTTCCATTTCTTTGAATTAATGACCAATATTCCAGGGGAATATTATTCATAACAAATCGATCATTCGTTGCCATGATTAATTGAAACTTGGGGTTAGCTTCCTCGTCGACCAGTAATTTTACAAGGGAGACCGCTCTTTCAAAATCGAGTCCTTCTCCAATGTCATCAATCAAAATTAGGCTTGGTTCCGTTTTTTGCCGACAATATTCCAGTTGAATAATTAGTGAAAGAACCCGGAACATCCCTTGCGATAATTCCATCTGAGTAACCATAGTATTCAGGCCTTTTTCTTTGACCCCAATACCTTCCAAATCACCAGATATATTTTTTCCTTTTAATTTTATTATTTCTATGTCCTCAATTTCATAACCAATTGAGTTCATTTTTTCCTTAATCGCATCTTTAAATTTTTCACCTTTGGCTTTTAGACCCAAATTAAAAAAAGGGACGACTTTCCCAGTATCCTTTAAGTCAAACTGTGGTGTTTTCTCTGGATCAGAGCGCGTTACCATGAATTGATCTTTGCCTAAACTTGTCCCAAAACTGTAATGTAAAGTTCCCTGCCCCCATGTATTTAACATTTCAAAATAGGGATGCTGAATGGTGTCCCTACGGGAAACAGAGGCAAGCTCATTTTCCGGCGTTTGGAATTTAATTTTTTCTTTTAACTGTGCGGCAAAAATTTCACCTTTTCCTCCCTCACCTCTTTCAAGGAGTTTATTTCCATCGATACTTAATACTTCCCTCTCGATTCGACGTTCTTTAATTATTAATTCAAAATAATATGATTTTTGACCGTCTGTAAAATGGGCACTATAAGTCCCTTCCAAAAAAACAGAGCGGATGCGACCGCTCAATAGATCTGCCAAACTATTTATAACATTTAGGGTTCTTGTTTTTCCTGTAGCATTTTTCCCGACTAGAAGATTGATATGAAATAGGTCAAATTCCTCCACGGACCATTCCCTTGGGTCATTAGCAAACTCTGAATACTTTAATTTTTTTAGAGTTAACATTTTATTATTTATTCCGGTTTGTTTATTCAAGAGGTATTTATCAGTTCCCGATTAAAATTGTATTTTAAAAACGACTAAAGTCATTGTGATTTTATGGAAAGAATTAGTTCTTGTAGAAATTATTCATTCTACACACCATTATAAAGAGGCTGGAAGATGATTACGAATACAAAATAAGGATTTCAGCTATGCCTTTCTACTAAATCGGCGACTTACCATGTTTGCCTACATAGCCTCCTGTTTGGTTAGTCGTATTGGGAAAAAAACTGAAGGCTTTTGGAGAAAATACAATTATGAATAAATCATCGCCCGCGATAATACCAGCCTGGATATTTTCTGGATGTAAGACGAGAGCCTGACCGACCTTTAAAAACTTTATATCCTTACTTTCTACCGTCAAGAGGAAGGCGGGCGCCTCACTTGGTAAAACAAAGGATTGAGTAGGTTGATTTACGTCAGTTTTACCCAACTCACATTCTTACTTCCGCAGATGGAACAGTACCAGCCGCCGAACTTGATGGCGATCAGGTTCTACACGATGATCCAGATTCCCGCCGTCAAAAAGGACAAGATTATAAAGGTTGACACTTAAATTTTGAAATATTCGATCCGTTAGAGAGGTCATGTCAGGTTCTCCGGTCGAAAAACTTTAATTTAACAAAACTTGTCAACCTAAGTCCTGACTTTCACAATACATGAATACCAGTAGTGGCAGAGCCTGTGGACCCTGTGCAACAATGTAAGGCATTACTCACAAGTCCACAGGCCGAAAACTCTATGAAACGGTGTCTCTTAAAATCTCACCACTTTGATCCATATTATTGTGACGGCTTACACGAACCTTAAAAATTAACCGCTTAAAATATTATTGAATATCTCAAGCGGGTGACCCGCTGGTCACGCCAATCTCATCTATTGCATCATCCAGATGGCAACACTCCGTTTAATTGGTTGGCCTTGTTCTGATGCCAAAGAATTTGTTCACGAAGCTCCGAAATTTCGTCACGGTTTGCTTTTATAAGCGCCTTCCACTCTTGTCGTTTGGTTTTTTTCGGGTCCAGATACGGCTTATTGTTAATCCGCTCCACCCGTTCCTCCAGGTGGACCACCTTGGCTTCCAGTCGTACAGCCTCTTCATCAAGCAAGTCGGCCGCCTCGCGGTGCTCCTCTGCAGACCACTCTTTGGGAAATTGAGAGGAAAGGGGAAGGGGTTCGATCTTCTCTACCGTTGCAAGCACCCCGTTTAAGCGGTCGGCCTCCCTATGATGCCAGGCGTTTTTTTCATTAAGCTCCGAAATTTCCGTACGGTAGGTTCCTATACGTGTCTTCCACATTCGTCGTTTGAATCCTTTCGGATCCAGATACGGGTTCTTGTTGAACCGCTCCATCCGTTGCTCCAGGTTAGCCACCTTGTTTTTCAGCCGATTCGCCTGTTCATGGTACAGGTCGGCAGCCTCCTGATGCTCTTCTGCAGACATCTCCCTGGTAGTCTGAGAGGAAAGGGGGGAAGGTAACACCTGTGTACTGGTCTGCGCACAACCGTAAGTGAGACTCGCCAAAACAATGCCCGTTAGGGCAACCATTTTTATTTTCATAGTTCACCTCATTCTGGTAAAAAAGTGATTGTCAAGTGCTCCCCTTCCATAGAAGAGTGACGCTCCCGGTCACATAGGGACTGGACTTCAGCGAAGGCTTCTTGTGATTTAACGATCATTCTGTCGAAGCGCATCACACCCTCCTATTAGGAAGAATATCTCATTTCTCTTTAAATAAAATCCTCAGGATAGGCTGTCAAGGTGAAGGACCTTAGCCCGCATATTGCATGAGAGTCTCAGAATTATTAAAATCGAGAGAGAATTTTAAATTGCGCATTTCGGTGAGGGAATTTGTTATAAAACTTTGGCTTCCTATTGAAAAAACCTGATTGAAGACGGACC
>JACAVV010000033.1 GCA_024648695.1 Nitrospina sp. | reverse complement strand
AAATTCAGGGGTAAAACGGGACAACATATACCCGGCATAAATCGAATACAAAAATTTATTACCTACTTTTTCAATCTTAAATTCTAAATTCCTCTAATTTCTCAATTTTTAGAGGTGCCCTTAATTCGATAGCCGCAATATTGTCAGCATCGATTGGACACCCAGCCTATGGCGATCAAGTTGAAATTTGGATACCTCATCAGTATGTTGGGAGACGAGTTTGGACCCGGCGAACTTTTGATTGAAGGGAAAGTTATTAGAGAAGTATCGCGGGTTCCTATTGAGCCATTCGAAGGCGAGGTGGTGGATCTTGGCGATTGCCTGATCATGCCCGGGTTCGTAAATGCTCACTGCCACTTGTCTCTATCCGCATTGAAGGGCAAGGTGTCACGCGATCTGAAGTTTTGCGATTGGGTGATTTCCCTGGTTGAACAAAATGTCCAACTTTCCTGGAGTGAACGGTGTCAGGCTTTGCATGAAGGGGCGCAGGATTTGTTACGTTCGGGGGTGACCACTCTGGCCGATTATTTGTCTCATCCGGACCTGATCCCTGAATATCAATCACTTCCCTTTCGCCAGGTTTTATTTCTGGAAACCCTTGGGTTTCGCAAGGATCGCGTTCAGGAAACCTGCGCACGTGTTCAGGGAGTTTTGGACAGTAATATGACCCAGGGCGAAAAATTTAAATTGGGTATCGCGCCGCATGCTCCCTATTCTGTAGCCCCGGAATTGTTTCGACGTTTGAAAGATCTGGCTCACCGCTATTCATGCCCGTTTTCATCTCACGTTGCGGAGATTCCTGAAGAGACCCGGTTTTTGCAGGACGGGCAAGGGGACCTTCTGGATCTTCTTAAAAATCGCAATGTGTATGAAGAAACCTGGAAACCGCCTCAAACCAGCCCGCTGGAATATCTGGAGAGTTTGGGGGTGGTGGATTCCCTGGTGGCCGTTCACTTGAATCATATTGAAAACGATCTCGACATTTTGCAAATTTGTAAAGCCGGAGCCGTGTTTTGCCCCGGAAGCACGCGGTGGTTTGGGCGAGAAAAATTCATGCCCGTCCGGCGCTTATTGGATCGAAGAGTTCCTGTTGCTCTTGGAACCGACTCTTTGGCCAGTAATGAATCGCTCGACTTCCTTTATGAACTGCGTGTCGCGCGAGATATTTTGCCCGAGGTATCGCGCAGGGAATTATTATCCATGGCGACTCGGCAAGGTGCGCGAGTTTTAGGAAGTTTAGCAGGAACCATTGCGCCGGGCCGATTTGCGGATATTATAGGCTTTCGCGTGCAAGGCAAACACGGTCCCTGGAAGAATGTTCCCTTCGAACCTGACCGCAAGCAGGTCGATTTTTCAATGATCGACGGCAAAGTGGTTCTGTCCTGAAAGCGCTCGTAAGTTATTGAATTTATTGTTGTAATAAGTTTATTTGAGTGCTAGAATTTATTTTATTCTAATCCCTGACAAGTTTGAAAAGATAAATTTTAGCTGGAGGTTCGGTCATGCCCGTTTTATCTCAAGAGCAAATGAATGAGTTTAATGCGAAAGCGGAGCGCATACGCAAAGCAATGTTTTTACGTGAAGGCGCGGCCGGAAACCTCAAAATAGAAAACTTCGTTCCCGCCACCGGGATTGGTAAATTTGACGCCAGGTACAATCCGAACACCAATGTTTTGGATGTGACTGTCAATTTTAGTTACGATTTCCAACGTGATCGAAATAAACCGAAACAGTTGATTTGGACTCCGATGGATAAAATCAAATTCAGGCGGAAAGCAAAAGACATAATTGAAAACGGATGGGGTAACAAGTTTCGCATGGTTAGCGAAAAACCTGGATGGACCGAGTTTAGTGCTGATGTCAATATTCATTTCAATGAGGTGGAGCAGGGTAAAGACGCCTATCGCGTCAATGTGATCAAAATTGCCAAGAATAAGTCCAGCGGTGGAATCAATCATGGCGTCGTTCCGCATGTGACCAACGTCAATAATTTTGCCGTAGAACTGGACGACACCAAGGAAATGGAGTTGCAGTTTAATTTTAAGGAAGGATTGATTGTAACCAAGCTCAAATCATTCAGTACCGATAAGCGTACCGGTGACTTCATACAATTTGATGCTAATTCCATTACCCTGTCTGAAAGTGACAAAAGGAATTTGACGGCATTTTGCCAATACGCGGATAAGATTCGAATTAATGAATTGAAAGGAATTAAGGCATTTGTTTATGGAATGCGTGGCAAGAATGACAGTTTTTTTACGCGAAACCTGGAAAGCGGCCGCACCAATGCGATTGTCCAATGGCTGAACCAAAAAATGCCAGGCGGAGAGTTTGCCTATGAGTGTACCAACCAAATTGCCAATGAGAACTGGGCGAGTTCTGCGATTCAAAGATTGAAAACCCTCAGTAATGATCCCGCCAAAGGAAATGGGGGTGCCCTGATAATCATTCATACTCCCGCGGATGTGGACCGAACCATGCCGGTTCGTTATATCGTGATCAAGCATGAATTCGGCCATATGATCGGCTTGCCTGATGAATATTTCGGGAACCACACCAATATGACCGTATCCAAAATGAAGCTGGATGCGGTGATTCCGGAAACCTACATATCCACCGTGGTTCAAACCGGTAATGAACGTTTGCAGAATATGCAGGAAAACTTTGTGAAGCGGTTGGAAAAGGCGGATGTTCCCGCTCCTTATTTTATGGGTATGAAGGGTGCGGAGAACGTGATCGAATTAAAAGAATTTGAGGAAGCTGAGAATGACTGGTATGAAGCCCGTAAGGCTTATAAACAAAAAGTGGGCGATGGGTGGAAATATAATCGCTGGCTTGCGAAACATCCCAAGCCTGTGTCACCAGCGCCTATCCTGACCGCCTCCACCAGTATCATGCATAGCGGACACGAAATTTTGAAATGCCATTACATTACGTTGTGGTCGGCCCTGTCTAAAATTACCAAAGGGTATATTCAACCCAATGAATGGAGGATTGAAGACGTATAAATTATTAGCTCCTTTCCTGTTTTTTGGTATCCCGGCAATAATTAAGGCTTGATAATCTCCTTTGTCCGGGGGGATAATATTGATACGTAGATAAACGATTTGGCAAGCTTAATAATCGGGTTCCTTTGGATTTGGAGATTTAATATGGGGGCATTTCAATATCGTAAAAATTACGGTGCCGGCTCACTGTTTTTTTCTTTTCTCACCGTTGTGTTGCTTGCCGTGGCAAACCCTGCGTTTGCAGTGGATACCTTTTTCGCCCTGGAACAATCCATCGCAAAAAACTCCAAACCTGTCGAAACTCTGTCGCTGTATCCTGAATCCGTATTGAATTCCGTGTTTGAAGTGGCCGGTCAGCCGGGTTTGCTAGTGAAGGCGGCGGATATAAGCCAGAAACTTCGCAATCAATTGGGTTCCTTTGTGGCCCAATTTCCAGCCAGTGATCAAAAGGAATTGTGGTCAATTCTGCAGTACCCGAAAATGGTGGACGATTTGGTTGCCGGAGGGGTTAAATCCCCCGACCGATTGACTCGGGTTCTTTCCCGATACCCTGCCGGTTTCCGCTTGCCTGTATTCAGGTTGTACAATCGGGCTTATCCCATTTTGTACAAGGCGCGGCAATTGAATCAGGAGATTTACCGGGATTTAATGGCGCTCATTCAGAATTATCCTGCCGGTACACAGGAAGCGTTCAAGAAGATGGTCCGTTTTCCAGAGGTTCTGCAACTGCTGGATGAGAATTTGGATCTCACCATTTTGTTGGGAGACGCCTGGAAAAAAAATCCGGGATGGTTGCAGTCCAAAATGAAGGATATTCGTTTGAAAGCGGCGCGCGAGAATGCAAAGTCGAAAGACCTTGTCAAAAAAATAAATACGCCTTCTGCAAAGTATGACAATAAACCGGTAACGCAACCGGGTTCCTCTTCTTACCAGGTTTCGTCTGGTTCATCCAATCGTTCGTCGGGTCAGGTTACTGTGCATAACCATTATTATCCGCGACGATATTACGGTTATTCCTCCTGGTATCCCCGTTTTTCACTGGGCTACAATTCCTATGGCGGCCTGTTTTTTGGACTGGGTATTCTGGCTCCCTTGTTCCACTTTTCTTATTATCATTAAAGCTTAATCATTGTTGGCTGGAAGTCCGTCATAGGGTAACAGCAACTGGAAAAAACCGGCCAACTCCTTCAGTTCATAATTCAGGGCAATGAACTCGAACAAGTGGGGAGCGTAGTTTGACAGCCTCCGTTCCTCCTTGCCGTCAATGGCGATATCTACGTAGACAATCATGCGGGGTGGATTTTTCTTAAGCTGTTCCACCATTGCCAACTCTTCTTTTTCTTTCAACATTCCCGGCAGGACCCAGTCATAGGGGGTCGGATTGACCCGGTCGGTTATGAAGTAGAAGATGGGATTCAGTGGCAGGACGAGAATGGGGTCGCCTTTTTCGGTCCATTCTTCAATCCGTTTTGTCACCTGCTTGATCCATTCCGCTTCGGTACTGTTGGTGTATACGTTCATGCGGTCCAGATTGATTAGCGTGGTTTCCTGTTTAACAGCGCCGATGGAGCCTGCATAGAAACCGTGGTTGATATTCATTTCGGCTATAAATCCCAGGGGCAGGCAATAAATAGTGAAAAAGATCACAATGCGATGGATTTTTTTCATCCGGCTTCCAGTTGAAGGAGTGATCAAGGCTTGTTTGAGTCTGGTATCGGCCCTATAAAGCAAATAGCAAAGCAGGATATAAAACGGCGGAAGGGTGCGCAGTAAATTGTCAAATCCAGCGCGGTACAGGACCAGTCCAAAGGCGCATAAACCAAAAAGAAAAGTGACCATTAATTGAAACGTCGCCGTGTTGAAGGTCATCCTGGATTTAACCACTTTCTGGATCAACAGAATGGCGGTGATGCAGTAGGTAATAATCGGCAAATAGAACAAGAGCCGCTCAAACATTTCATGGGGGCCCCACTCCTTATACAATGCGAAAAATGGGAATAAAGTGGGAAGCGGATTGCCCCACACGCCATGGGCTTTCACCACCAGGTCCCATGCTTTGGGAAACAGGTCGATTCGAATGAAATAAAGCACTGCCGCCGAAATGGCTAGGCTTGTCAGGATGATAAATGCCCTGAACGCTTTCGGGTTGGTAGCAACCAGCGATCCCAGAGGATTCTCCGTTGATGCTGTTGAATCTTTTTTCCTCTGCAATTCGGTAATGATTAGCAGGAGTGCTGTGAATAGAAAAATAACAATGGAGTATGTCGCCACTTCTATTTTGAAGGACAGCGAAACCATCACCGAAAGGGTGAAGCCCGCCAGATAAAAAAGGTTTTTGCGCTCCAGGAGTCCGATCAGAAAAAACAGGTTGAACACGGTGAACAGGGTATAAAAACGGTTGTAATACATGGAGGGTGCAGAAAGCATCATCAGGGCGGCGAACACAGACACGCTTCTCGGAAGCCAGCGGCGGGAGATCCAGTACACCATGAGAACCATTGCCGGTGTGAGGAAAACAACGGCATGCCGCAAACTTTGAAGCTCGACTCCAAACAGTTTAAAAAACAACAAACCGTATAAATAGCGGCCGGGCGCGTACCCGTTCGGGTTGAAGTCTTTGATCGCCGTTTGTCCGTTGAGGGTTCTCAGAGTTCCGTTGGCGTAACCACCTTCATCCCAAATATTAAAACCGTATTGAGAGAACGAGTTTAAATAAATGATGAGTAAAATGTAGGCCAGGCCGTACAAGGTCCATCGGGAGGCGGCAATGGAATTTAATTTGATTTTCATTTATGGGAGAAAAAGTTTTTTGAAGACAGGTTCGATCTTATTCAGCTATTCTACCCAAGATACCCGGCCATTTCATCGGCCAGCTTTTGATGGCTTTCCCGAAACGATTCGAAATCGGGGGGCACCTCAGGAACCGATGGAAGCGCTTTTCTTTTTTCAAGAACACGGTTGGAGACTTCTTGGACAGCTTTTTCTGAAACCGCACCTGTCCGGACATCCTGTTCCAGTTGTTTCGCGAAGCGTTCGATTTTTTCGAATGCGTGGCAAAAGAGGAACATGTCAACTCCCGCATTGACACCGAGGGAGGGTAGTGATTCAAATTCATAATAATCCTCAATGGCTTTCATATCCATGTCGTCGGACAGAATCAGGCCCTGAAACCCCAATCGCTTTCTGAGAATGTCCTGCAGAATTTTTGGCGATAAAGTTGCTGGGAATTTTTCATCCCAGGCGCTGTAAATGACATGCGAGGTCATTATAATATCGAGTCCCTGGCGAATGGTTTCAACGAAAGGAAACAGTTCCAGGTTTTCCAAAGATTCCGAATCCCTGTCTACTCTGGGAAGGTCCAGGTGAGAATCGAGATGCGTGTCGCCGTGGCCCGGAAAATGTTTTCCAACCGCAAGGATTTGTTCCTCGCGAAAGGCCTTGATAAAAGAGTAGCCCAAACGGGCGACTTCGCTTGGCTGGTCACTGAAAGCGCGGTTGCCTATAATGGGATTGGCCGGATTCGTATGAACATCCAGGACCGGTGCGAAATCCATGTTGATGCCGACAGCTCGCAATTCCCGCGCCAGGGCCTGTCCGAAACGATACGCCAAAGATTCCGATTGTGATTTGCCAATCGCGCAGGGAAAGGGGTATCTGGTGAAAGGGGATCCCAGCCGTGCCACGCGGCCGCCTTCCTGATCGACTGAAATCAGGAGGGGCAAATGAGGTGGAACCGACAACGCACAATCCTGAACTTCGCACATTAATTCCCAAAGTTGTTGAGGCGATTCAAAATTCCGTTCGAAAAGGATCAGTCCCCCAACATACCCTTCGCGAATGAGTTTCTCGGTGGAAGGAAGCAATCGGGTTCCTTCAAACCCGCAAAACAGCATCTGCCCGATTTGTTGGTTTAAGGTTAGTTGATTGTTCAAGGAGACTCCGGGAAAATGATTTGCTTCACAAACATTGGCAAAGAATCTTATAATATAGAATGATAAAAGAATTTACCACCCGGCATTTTAGCCTAAGATGGTGACACTTGTTTTATGAATCCATTTAATTAGCAGTGAGCGGCGCGAGAGCGAAGCGAGCCCAGCCGCCCGCTTCCCTTAGGCGTGGCCTGAGAAAGTTATAGATGAAACGGAGAGTTGTTATAACCGGAATAGGGGCCGTCAGTCCCAACGGTATAGGAAAGAAGACGTTTTGGGAAAACACCCAAAAAGGAATGAGTGGGATATCCAGGATATCCAGTTTTGATCCGGAGGGATTGGCCTGCCAAATTGCAGGGGAAGTGAAGGACTTCGATCCCTACAAATATTATCCTGATTCGGAGTTAAAGAAAATGCCGCGTGCGGTGCCTTTTGCTGTGGCCGCCGCTGAAGAAGCGATGAAAGATGCCGGTATCGATTTGAAATCCTTTACCGAGGAGGACTTCGAAAGTTTGGGTATCATAATAGGAAGTGGAGGTGCCGGATTCGACTTTTCCGAAAAGCAGTTCGAAATATATTTTACCGGTCAAAAAAGAAAAATCAGTCCTTATGCCATTTCAAACTCACTGGTGGGGATGCTTTCCAGCGAGTTGTCTATTTTCTTCGGCCTGAACGGCAGGAGTCACGTGATTGCCAACGGTTGCACCAGTTCAACGGATTCGCTCGGTTATGCCTTTAATATGATTCAGTTCGGGCAAGAGGACTGGTTTTTAACCGGTGGGGTTGAAGCATGTGTGACCCCGGCGATGCTTACCGGATTCGAGCGAATGAAAGCCAATCCCGTAAACTTCAATGCCGATCCCAGTCGCGGATCGCGACCATTCAATCGTGATCGGGAAGGTTTCGTCCTGGCCGAAGGAAGCTGGATGCTTGTTGTGGAAGAACTGGAACACGCCAGGCGCAGAGACGCGCCTATCTATGCAGAGATATTGGGATACGGTACCACCTGCGATGCCTATCATCGCGTATCCATCATGCCTGACGGAAAGCAGTCCACGCGTGCCATTCGCCTTGCAATGAAGGATGCACGAGTGAACGAGGATGAGGTCGACTACATCAATTTTCACGGAACCTCCACTGTGTTGAACGATAAAATTGAAACCCTTGCAGTGAAGCAGGCATTCAATGGTCATGCTTCCCGAATTCCCGTGAGTTCCACCAAGTCGATGGTTGGTCATCCGCAGGGAGCCTCTGGTGCGCTAGGAGTTTCGGTGACCACTCTTTCGCTTAGGGAAGGTTTTCTGACACCGACGATCAATATTGAGGAACTGGACCCGGATTGCGATCTGGATTATATTGCCAATGAAGGACGCGAACAGCCATTGAACATAGCCATTTGCAATTGCATATCGTTTGGCTCCAAAAACTCGGCGCTGGTTTTGAAAAGGTTTAACGGGAATTAGGTGCATGTAGTGAGTAGTACAGGGAAACGAAGGACCATCAATAATCCGGCAGGAATCTTTAGGGAACCGACCATGAAGCTACAGGCAAAAATAATTAGAAATGTTGTTTTATCTTTAGCCGCAGTGACCCTCTCTGCTTGTGTGGAAAAACTGGCAGATGTGAACGTGACGGTTGTGGATCAAAAAACCGCTTTGGAAAATCAAATCCTCGGCAGTTATGAAGAGTTGGGAGACGAAATGGTTTTGCTGGCCTCCGTGCGTTCGGTTGATGAAGAAGGAAAACTGCAATCCGTTGCCAAACTGCCGCCTGGAAAACTGAAGGCCATTCGAGCCATGCAACGCCGGGAGTTCAATCGCGACGATATTCAGTCGTTCAAGGAACTGGGTTGTGCCGGTGAAGGAAATGACGGTTTGCTTGTGTTTTTTGAAATCGATCGAACCCGCAATGATCCGCAATTCAAAGCCTTTGTGCAAAGCATCATTAAAGAAGAGAACGAGGACCGGATCACTACGCTCGAGCGCATCGTTGCGACCAATGAAAACTTTTCAGAACAGGACATGGCCAAGGTGAGACGAATTTCAGCAAGCCTCAATCGCGACAATGCCAAACCCGGCGAACGCATTCAGCTGGAAGACGGGTCCTGGGTTGCCAAAAATTAAATCCAGCACGGTTTTTATTCTATATCCCGGCGTTTATCGAACTCTACTATCTCTAAATTTACTGATCGAATCTAATAAGTAAATTGCTTTATTTAAGGAGGAAACATTGAAGCAGACTATTATTACCACCTTGATTGTGTTGTTAAGCGGTCTGGCGTTTCCTCAGCAGGGTCAAGCCCAAATGAGAAAATTTGAACAAAACATGGCTAAATTGAAAATCAAGTTGCCTGCTAATATTTTTGATGGCGAGTCTTTGAACATTTCAACTTATGAGGAACTTCAGCAACTTAAGCAATATGGATTGAATTATCGGGCTTTTTTGAAAGGTGCACTGGATGCCTGGAATAAACTTCAAAATGGTAAGACTGAAGAGCGCAGAAACCAGCTTGTGACTTACAAAAGCTATTTTGATGCCTTTTTAAAAGCTTATCTTGCTAAAGAAAAAGAAATCAAGCCCCCGGAACAAAAGGCGCCGGTACCAGTTAAACAGGTCACCCTGGACGATATTTATATTGGGCCCGGCTTTAGCGGAAAGGGCCCCGTCATCATTGATAGTATCGGCCAATACGATACGGAATTGCAGGCTTATGGCCATCCCGGGACCAAAGCTAAACCCAGCCGCTGGAGCTTGAAACTAAAGTTCTATATAAAATATGAGAATATCGCCCAGGACGATGCAGTAATGATCGAAGTGTTAAAAGATGGAAAAAGCCTGGGTGAACCCGCTTCCTGCCAATATGCAAAATTGGTTAAGGAGGGTCAGCTTGCGTATTTTAAATGTGATGCTCCTAAAAAAGGGAGCGACTTTGAAAAGCTTCTCAATACAGAGGGAGAGCATACCGTAAAGCTTACTTATAAAAAGCTGATTGAAGGAATTGAGTTTAAGGATTTTGCAAATTTCAAAGTCAATGTGAAGCAGGCGATGCAAGGAGCGGCGAACAATCCTTCGTTGAAATGGACGACCGATCACGACATGAAGCTTTCGGTTTCAACTATTGAAGAGGAAATTCCTCATGGAACGCCTACCGATGGCGGTATTACCGGGGCCATCAGGTTTGCATTCCAAAAGGAAGATTCTATCATGACGATTCGTACCTGGTTCAAGAAGGACAAGGGTTATCATCCCACCAGGATGGCCTGCCTTTATAAAAACAAGCGGGTCGCTGAGGCCCAGGGCCACAAAGGAAAAGAATATAGCTATTGGAGTTATTTAAAAAAAGGTTCTATGGAAAGAAACAATTCGCAATGGACCCAGCATTATTACCAACTCAACACCTTGCACCCACGTCCAAGTCCTACGGGACCCAAGAGGGATTACTTTTTTCTAAATAAAAATCCCGGTGATTATCGATGCGTGATTTCTGGTGGGGGTGAGGTGCTTAAGGAACTCTTTTTCAAGGTTGGGGCTGATGGTGAAATCGTCAAATCCGCTTGTCAACTCGAGTCCATGAATACTCTTCACACGGTAACACTCCTGGCGGCGAAAAATCATAAATTGTCGACCGTAGCTTTTGATGAAAAGGCGGGAACCCGATCCGGGTTTGAAGGCCGGGTCCGTTGGAGCGATAGCTGTCCGCCAAAATTCGAATAGTTGTGTTGCGGGCTGTTATCTATCGATAGGCCATATCGTCGCCTGAAAGCCGGTTTCCAATATCGCGTTCAGCTTTGTTTTCCTAATAGATGAACTGGGGATGAAATGGTTTTGTTGACCTCCCTGCGTTCGAGGGATGAAGAAGGGAAATATAATTCAAACGTTGGAGCGCATCGTTGAAACAAATGAAAATTTTTATAGTAAGCCATGCCCAAGGTGCGAAGAATTTCAACAAGCCTCAATCCCGATAACCCAAAGGCCGGCGAACGTATTCGGGGCCTGGGTGAATAAATAGAACCGGGTTCGCATGATTGTTGTAAAGCCCCGACTATAAACTTGCCAATCAATGAAAAAGGTATGTCCGGGAGTTTAAACCTTTGGGTTTTATAGACATAAATTCTTGACTTATAATTTGTTTTTTATTATAAAAGGGACATGCTAAAAAAGATCGTTTTCATTGTGGGAATTTGCTTCTTCGCCGGATTTACGGCCGAAGCTTTTGCTTCCGGTATGCATCATCACAAGCCTGCCGCTCCTTTTTCTCAGGAAAAAGCCGGAAAAGCCTGTCCGTTGAGCCATCACGAGTTATCTATACCCTGCCCCCATGTTAAAGCTTTTGGGCATCATAAGGAAACCTGGATCGCACATGATTGTGGTGGATCTCCTTATCCAAAACATGCAAGCAGTTCCGGAATTAGCCACTCTCCTTTGGATTTGCTTGCCGAAAACAATCTTCAACTGGATCCAGCCTTTCAGAATTTTGATTTCTTGATGCAGTTTTACCACTTTAGTTTTTCTTTAAGGTCTTCCCCCCCTCCGAAAATAGTTTAATCCATTCCATTACAGCAGAAAGCCTGAATTTAGTTTTCAGGAGCGCTTTTTTTGTGGGTTTTTCCGCCCCAAGAAAATGAGTCTCCTTTGATTTCCATTAAGTAAATTGGCTTTCCCCGATATTTCCAAAAAACATTTCAAATGTTATTGGTTTTATATTCAGATTTTCCTTGATAATTCTGACTTAAAACCACTTTTACGTAATTTGCGGCTATTGCTATTGGATTAGATAGAGAGGGTCCATGACACCTAAAAAGTTAACATGCGTTTTATTTATTTTCTGCTTTACATTATTCTGTTTTTCTTCGCACTCGATTGCTGATGATTCCAATTCCGATTCGACGGAATCGATTCAATTGCCCGAAGTGATGATTGCGGCTCCCACACCCGAGTTGATCGATTCGGTGGCCGAATTGCCAGGGACCTTGACGGTACCCAATAACGCTGAAGCGACTCGAATCATTCAACGGACACCAGGTGGCGTTTATGTAATAGGAGCAAAGCGTTTCAAAGACCGGTTCAGTATCAATTATCAGGATACTTTGAGCCACGTTCCCGGTGTGTATGCAACGAAACGTTTTGCAGAGGAAGTGCGCATCTCAATCCGTGGTTCGGGTTTGGAGAGAAATTTCCATCAGAAAGGGTTGACCGCCCTGCAGGATGGTATTCCCTTCACTTCCGCCGATGGGGCAGGAGATTTTCAGGAAATAGATAACCTGGTATTGCAACGTATTGAAATTCACAAAGGCGGTAATGCCATGCAATTTGGCGGAACTACATTAGGCGGTGCGGTAAATATGATTTCCAAAACCGGACGAAGTCATCCGGGACACCGCTTAAGATTTGATTTTGGGTCGAACGACACTTTTCGCGGTAATTATCAAACTGGGCAGGCTTTTGAAAAAGCTGATCTGTTTTTAAGCTTATCTGGAGCGGTCAGTAATGGATTTCGAGAACATGCCAATCAGGAAAATTTAAAATTCAATTCGAATGTAGGGGTGAAACTGGGCGATCAAGCCGAATCCCGGTTTTATTTTACCGTAAATGAGATTGATCTCGACTTGCCGGGAACCGTGACCCTGAAAAATGCGCTCAAGGATCCCCAGGGAGTTCGTTCTTCGGCTTTGGAGGATGATCAACAACGCGACATCAGATCTTACCGTTTTTCTAACAAGACAACAATCGAGTTAAGTGAAGACCATAAGGTCGATGTCGGAGTGTTCGCCTATAAAAAAGAATTATTCCATCCCATTACACGTTTTGTGGGAGTTATTGATCAGGAAAGCATCAATTACGGTTTCTATTCCCAGGCTTCGGGTACCTATAAAATTGGCCGTTTTCTAAACAGGTACCGCGCGGGAATCACCACTCAATTTGGTGATACCGAAGCTAAAGTTTTCAGGAATAATGGGGGAAGATCCGGATCTTTAACCAGGGATGCGGATCAATTCGGTACCAACATCGTTGTGTATGGAGAAAATCATTTTCATATCATTCCGAAACTGGCTATTGTCACAGGACTGCAATACCTGCATGCGGACCGGGATGTGGATGATAATGTCACACCCAGTGATACCGACGACGCGGATTACGATACCGCCAATCCAAAAGTTGGGATCATGTTCAAACCCCTTGAAAAGACCCAGATTTTTGCAAACATCAGTAGAAGCTATGAGCCCCCGGATTTTACTGATTTGACTCAGGGAAGCACAGCCGGGTTTATCCAACTGGATGCCCAAAAGGCTTGGACCGCTGAAGTTGGAACGCGTGGCGAATATGGCCGTATCGCCTGGGACATCAGTTTGTACCGCGCGTGGATAGAGGACGAGCTTTTAAAATTCACTGTGGATGGCAATATTCCGTCCACCACATTCAATGCTGACGACACGATCCATCAAGGTGCGGAAATTGGCATCGGGATTGACATCTTTCGGGGACTGTTCACTGAAAAGGATACGCTCAAATGGTGGAACGCCTACACCTACAGCGATTTTTTCCTGGATGATGACGACCAGTTTGGGGACAACACGATTCCAGGTCAACCGCCTCATTTTTACAACACGGAATTGCGGTATGACTATGGTGACAAGTGGTTTTTTGCCTTGAATGCTTTGGTGGCCAGCGACGCGGAAGTGGATTTCAACAATTCGTTTGAGGCGCCCGGTTATGCCATTATGGGCATGAGCGCAGGCTTTAAAATCAATGACCATGCGGACGTCTTTTTTGAAGGACGTAACCTTACAAACGAAGCTTATATTTCGAACTTTTCCACTGCAGTGACCGCCACCGATTCGTCGGCCTTGTTTTATGCCGGTGACCTGAGACGGTTTTTTGGTGGAGTTCGCATTAATTTCTAGTAGAACGACCCGCTTGCTCCCTCCAGGCAAGTCATAGAAAGGCCGCTTAGGGTCAAAAATGGTGTGGTTCCCTGAGCGGGCTCCTTTCTATTCTGGAATGTTTTGGTTGATGAGGAATTTAAACCATGAAAAATATTAAATTTTACAAATTGCCTTTAATTTTAATGGCGATGCTGTTTACCGCCGCCTGCGCGGCTACTATGAATAATGTTGGCTCGGAATCCGAATCTTATGGAACGGAAATTTCAGGAAACCTGGTGACCTGGGAACCGGTTCCAAAACTGGTGGATCAGGGTAGCGGGCTTCAAATGTTATTGCAGGCTTCGGAAGGAATGAGTTTTATTTATACCGCTCGAAAGGGCAGTAAAGGAAACGATTTATATTATACCGGTTCCCACAATATGGGAGATACCTTCTCCAAACCTCGCGTCATTAACACGGTTCCCGGTGAGGTGAGTTTCCACGGCGAAAACGGTCCATTGATTCGGCAGGGACCAGGTATCGGACGGTTCGCGGTTTGGGCGGGAGGAAATGATCTCAAATTTTCCCGGTCCATGAACTTTGGCAGGAGTTTCACTACACCGGTCAAGGTCAACGATGATGATGAAAAATCTTACCATTCGTTTCAAACGATGGAGGTTGGTCCTGATGGAACCATCTATGTCGCCTGGTTGGATGGCAGGGGAAAAGAAACTAATGTGCCAGGATCTTCCTCACTCTATTTGGCCAGGTCCCTGGATAAAGGGGCAACTTTTGGTGCAAATATAAAAATTGCTGGAGATGTTTGTCCATGTTGCCGGCCTTCTATCGCTTTTGATGAAAAAGGAAAGGTATTCATTTCCTGGCGTCATGTAAAAAAAGACAATACCCGTTTTGTTGTGGTTGCTTCTTCCAACGATAAAGGTTCCACCTGGTCGAAAAAAGTTCATGCGGCTCCTGAAGGTTGGCAAATAAATGGTTGCCCCCATTCAGGGGCTTCCATAGATTACAAGAATGGCAAGTTATTCGTAGTCTGGTATAGCGGTAAAGGAAACAAAGCCGCGCTCAGGGCCAGCATTTCCAGTGACGGTGGGAAGTCTTTCAGGTTTTTGGGTGAAGTGCAGGGGGCTGTATTGGACTCAAACCATCCAGACGTCAATATTATTAATGGCGATGCTTGGGTGGTGTTTCAGGGCAGAGATCCGGAAGAGAAAAAAGGCTGGGGTTTGAACCAGGCTTGGATATTGAAAATTTCCCAGAGTGGAACCGTAAGTTTGCCGCAAAAGATTCCGTTTTTGGGAAACAGCGTTGCGTATCCTTACCTGTTTGCAGGAAGTGGGGGACGCATCTACGCCACTTGGACCGAAATGACTGAAAGCGGAACCAAAGCGGTTTTGTGCCGAGGCCGCATTGGGTTAAAAAGTTAAAAATTTATAAATACTATTGATCCTTTTATTTTGAGGTTAAACCATGGACTCCCTCTTTTCCGCCTTTGATTTGTTGACCAAGGGCGGCATCATCATGTGGCCAATCTTTATTTGTTCGATCATTGCATTGGCTATTATCATCGAGCGCCTTTATTTTTTTATCAAGCAATTGGGCAACCCCGAACGTGCCTTAGAGAATGTCAATGGAATGCTGGACCAGGGAAAGTATGCACAGGCTTTTGATTTGTCCCGAAGAACGGAAGGTCCTGCCTCACGAATGGTTCAAATGGGACATAAAAATAGAGTTTTACCAAGGCAAAAACTGGAAGAGAAGCTTTCCGTAACGGGACAGGAAGAACTGCTGAAAATGGGAAGCAAATTGCGCGTTTTAGAAGTGATTTCTACTATCTCGCCTCTAATGGGCCTTCTGGGTACGGTGATTGGCATGGTTCAAGCCTTCAATCAGGTGGCCCAGTTCAAAGGGCAGGTGAACCCAAGCTTGCTGGCCGGTGGTATTTGGGAAGCCTTGTTGACAACAGCGGCAGGGTTGTCCGTAGCTATCCCTACCGTCATTATGTTGCATTTTTTCGAACGTAAAATTGAACGCATTTCATTTTTAATGGAAAAACTGGGACAGCACCTTGTGCATTATTTTGAAGAAGAAGTTGAAAGAAATACTTTTTCATCAAGTGTTCGTTCCCCTGAGGTTGCCAGAGCTAACATCTAATGATTCAGATCAATAATAAAAAACGAAACATAAGCAAGCTGGATATGGCACCCTTGATTGACGTGGTGTTTTTATTGCTCATTTTCTTTATGTTGACTTTCGCCGTTCAAGGTGAGGGCATGAATATTGACCTCCCTACAGGTTCAGCCCAGGGAAAGCCGTCTCCAGAGAAAAACCTGATCGTAAAACTGGCGGAAGATGGAACGGTATATTTGCAACAGGATGCAGTATCTGTTCATGAGTTACCAAAAAAGTTTGAGGGACTCTTGAAAAACAAAAAAAACAAAACCGTGGAAATTCATGCGCATTCAAAAGTCAGGTATGATTTATTCACACAGGTTCTCGATTATGCCCGCATCGCCGGGGGCGAGAATTTTTCCATAGTCAGATAAATGATTCGTTTGCCAAAACAAAAGCGGGATTCCTTCCGTCTGGATTTAATACCCATGATCAATATGGTGTTTCTTCTATTGATATTTTTCATGTTGACGGGATCCGCGATCCAGCAAAAAACAAAAGTCGAATTGCCCGAAGCCGAATCCGGAAACTCCACGCACGGTCAACACCCTACGCTTTCTATCGGAAAAGGTGACCTGCTGGAGTTTGAGGGGCAAACGTTCCCTCTAAGTGAATTGCATAATCGCCTCAAAAAAAAATTTGAAGGGAACTCTAACAAGACGCTGGTCATTCGCGGTGACCGTAAAATGCAGTTTGAAACGTTTGGAATGGTGATTGAAATTGCCCAGGGAAGTGGTGTCTCTAAATTTATTTTGGCAACCAAACCTCCCGAAGGCGACGGCGGTTCTAGATGAAAGTGGAATATCATGAAATGGATTAAGAATGCATTTATAGTCTCAATACTGGGTTCCATGTTTGTACACCTGTTTCTGGTAATGGGTGGCTATCAGGTTTTGAGCGGAAAATCTAAAAAAATTCCACCTCCACCGCCAGCGATTAAACTGGAAGTGGTGAAGCTGAAACCTGCACTGCCGCCTGTAGAGAAAAAGGAGACACCAAAACCAAAAATCAGGCCAATCAAGACGCCCAAACCCATTCGTCCATTAAAGCTTCCCAAACCTGTTAAAGCGAAAGTCCATGTCAAAAAGTCCAAAGCCCGACCTCAAACATTGAAAAAATCTCCTTTGGAACCGGTGAAATCCGCGCCTGTTCCAACTGTCAAACAACAAATGGTAAAAGCGGACGTAAAGGTGAATAAGGCAAAGGTCCCGTTTCCACGCCAAACCCCAAAGCCACCGGTCAAAACCCCATCCGTATCAACAAGAGCACCCATGATGATGGCCTCAATTCAAAATCATTCGATAACTTCCAAGGCCATCCCGAGAAAGCGGGGAGCCTTGACTCTTCCCTCCTCATCAAAAGGATCGGGTAAAGCTCCTATGGTGGTAAGCCAGGCATCAAATTTTTCAACCGGGTCAAAGGCTATGTTGAAACGGTCCGTGCCAAACACTCCTTCGGAAGGGGTGCGTTCTGCCAAAGCGCAGATGATGGTGAGTCAGGTACAAAATTTTTATCCAGGACGCCAAACTGCTGTAAAGCGATCGTTCCCGAAGACTTCCTTTGGTTCTACGGGAACCAGCAAAACTCGAATGAGTGTGAGCGCTGTTCAAAACCACTCTGCCACTTCAACGGATGTATCGCCAAGGCGTGCCCCGGTAAGTTCGCAGTTGACTTCACCGGTGGTGAGCAAGGCGCAAATCAAAAACAGTGGGGTTCAGAACCTCCTGGTGGCCTCAAAGGCGCCATCATTCAAACATTCATTTAAAGCCCCTCAGAAAATGCCTGAAATTGCAAAGGCTCCTATAAAGGTCAGTAAAGTTAAAAAACACCGATTGCGATCAGGCCAGCGTAAGGAATCGTCCAAGTTAAATTCGGGAGTAAATAATTCAAAACGCGCTCAAATGACCGAAGAAGTGGCTCAAGTTGCAAGTCTTGTTAAGAAACCCCGGCGTTTAAAACCCGTAGAAACCGATGCGATTAAAAATCCGGAGACCAAAGCATTCGTTCGCCAGGAAGTAAAAAAAATGGAGGTCGTTGCCAAAGCGCGTAAAGTGAACTTCGAACAATTTGAGACGACAGCAGGTGTTAAAGCAAGTTATTTTGCCGGTGTGAATTCCCCCCGCCATTTTGCCGTGAAACAACCCAGAGTCCTAACGGCAAATTTTGATTTACCAAAGTCCCCTTTGATTGATGGCTCAGCCCACGTTTCATCGCCTGTTCAAAAGATGGCAAGGCTGGAAAGGAAATCGCGCCCTGTTCCCCGGGTGACTGATCCAAATATTCTTAAAGGGTACTTGGCGAAGGTGATGACTAAAATTGAAAAGGAAAAAGGGTATCCGGAAGTTGCCCGGAAGAAAAAATGGGAGGGACGGGTGACAGTTGATTTTGTGATCCGGCGAGATGGTGGCGTTCGCGATTTACGATTGAAAGCGCCTTGTCATCACGAATTATTGAACAGAGAAGCTCTGGCGGCTGTACAAAGAGCCGCTCCTTTTGGAGGATTTCCTGAGGGAATCGGAAAATCCTTTTTGAAAGTGGAATTGCCATTTAATTTCCAATTAACCAATTGACGGGAATTGTCAGCCATGAAGAAAACAAAATTATTTTCAACTTTATTTTTAATTTCACTCTTTACAATTAGCGTTTCGGCCTTTGCCGAAGTAAACGAAATCGATTCCAATTTTGACGGAAAGATTGACCAATGGCAACATCTATCTACTGATGGAAAAATCACCAAAATAGAACATGATTCAAATTTCAACGGCAAAGCGGATCAAATCGAATACTTTCGCGGACCAGACAGCCTTGAAAAAGTAGAGTTTGACCGAAACCATGATGGCAATATGGATCATGTCCAGTTTTACGGTTCCAATGGAAGCCTTGAGAGAGTGGAAAAGGATTCCAAGTTTAATGGACGAATCGATTGGAAAGAATACTATGTCAATGGAAACCAATTGCAAAAAGTAGAATTCGATAATGATGGCAATGGGAGCATGGAGACCGTTCAATTTTATAAGGAAGGAAAGATCAACAGGATAGAAAGCGATTCGGACGGTAATGGAAGGATTGACCAATGGAGTGAATTTGATTCCAATGGAGTACAAACCTCAACTGCTTTCGATACCACTGGAAACGGACAACCCGACCAATGGCAACATTATGCTAATGGTGAGAGGCTTATAAAAGCCGATTACGATACCAATGGCGATGGCAAAGCCGACCGATGGGAGCACTTCGACGGTTCGGGCAAAGTGAAAAAAATCGAAATGGATCGTAACTTTGACGGCAAAATAGATATGGCCCAAAAAAAATAGCTCCACTGGCACCAAAGCCAGATGAAGCTATTGCAAAATTTTAACAGAAACAGATTGATCTTGTTATAAACCAGTTAGCGATACGGCATATCATCGCCTGAAAGCTGGTTTTCGATATCGCGTTCGGCCTTGTTTTCCTGATAAATGAATTCGTCCAGTTCCTTGGCATTATTGAATTCATGCCGTTTCGGTTCTTTCTCGCCGCAGATTTCCTGATCTTCCTGCACGATAACTTTTTCACCCTCCACCTTGTAAATGGTAAACTTTTTGCGTGTGTTCAGGCGTTTAAACATGTCGTGGTACATGGCTTCGTAATTTTGATTCATGATTGTCTCCAGAACTAAAGAAATTATTTTCAGCGCCTTGATTTAATTAACCGTAAAACCTGTTGTGCAGGCCTGGGAAAATAATTAAAGGCGTTTTTCGAAGGTTGTGGAATAAAATAATAGCATCAAAGCCTGACCTTTTCAAACGAGCCAACGAGAAAAATATGTACATGATTAAAGAATTTTTATAAAAAACTATGGCATGGATTTCAAGTTGTGATATGATCCATTCACCCATTTCGGTGGGGTTTGACATCGAATGATTTTCCTCCCCATTGCCGGAGTTTGCGGCAGTAGCCCCGCCCGAAGTTTTCAAACACTCAACTGGGTATTCCCATGCCTTCCCGACTCACCCTGCTAAAACTTGCCGAAGAAGTGATCCGCCAATCACGTGTCCCGTTTTCTCCTCTCGATTTTGAAAAAAAGATAAAGGAACGCTGGCGACGAAAAATTTCCGATTCCACATTGCAATTGCTTAAACAACAATTGGATCAACACGAAGGCTTGATTGCGTTTCAAAATCAGGAGTACCTTCCCTGCAAGGTGGTGATCGAAAAAGTTCGTCACATTCCATTGGATGTTTCGCTCGGAAAATCTGAAATCCATGAAAAAAAATTATTTGCCGGCTATCGGCTGGTCCCATTTCTTGCTCCCGATTTAAAAGAAGAGGACATCACTCTGCTCGATCCTTATGGACAAGAAATCCCGCGCCAGAAAAAGAACGTGTCTTTGGAAAATGTCTTGCCTTATTACCGTTATTCGGGAGAAGCGCATTTTCCTGAGAATATCGATATCAATGAGTGGGTTCCGGGAAAAAGCGCGGTCTCCTTGAGCGTTTGGGACGTGGATGCCTTATTCAAGGACCTCCACTGGAAAAATGGCGATGCTTTGAAAATCCGGTTGACTTCCTATGAAAACGGAATATTCCAGGTCGAGCTTTACAATCGTTCTGCCAAGCGTTTGGACAGCTTGCGACAACGGGCCTTTCATATTGCCCTGGAAGCGGAGCTTGTTCGCCTGTGCGCCCAATCAGAATTTTGTAGCGAAGCTCTGGAGAAACAACTGCTTCAGCTTTTTTACAATATCAATCCCGCAGTTCTGGATGTACCCGCGTTTTCATTGCCGGAGTTTATCGGGGCCCTCGACAAAGTGGCTGTTATTGGTTACGAAGAAGGTGGGCCGCGCTTCGTTCCCACTCACAAAACAGGAATGTGGCAATTTGCCTGGGAATCGGTTCCGCGTGAGCCGCAAGGTAGCCGGGGGTCCATGGACGAAATTCTTGAGGATATGGGATTCCCGTTCAATGGCGCCGAATTTGAAGCGATCCTCAACGCCACTCTGGGTGTCGAAAAATACCAGATGGTGGAAGTGTTCGATTTGCTGTTTGGAGGCAGGGAAGACCGATTTTTCAATGGCAAACAGGAAACCGCCTTTTATCGCCGCTTGAGAAAATTGTTGAATCGCATCTTTCAGGATTCTGAAAGCCCGGAACCTGCGATGGTGGTGGATCTGCGCGATAAGGCCGTGCAGGTAAAATTACGACTCATTCGCATATTGCGGTTTTTGGAAGCCAGCGAAATTCACCTGACCGAATTGCCGGGGGAAACCCTGGATCAAATCATCGATCTGGACAATTTTTGTACCGAGATCTTGCCTAAATTTCAGGATAAAACAAAAGTTCCCGATCTAAAAACCATCCGTTATGTGCGGCTGGTGTTGAGAATTATATTTCCTGAGTTGTCTCGTTTGGAAGAAGATATCTACCATCGCCTGGGGGTTTATTGATCCGTCAATTTACCCACCAGAGCCCGTCCCATCACCTCTTCCACCAGGACACTTACTAGGTCGCCCACCTGTAAAGCATTTTCATCGCATTTTACATTGACCATCCAATAATGAGGCGATCTGCCTTTAAAGCTGGCTCCATAGCGGCTGGTTTTTTCCTCGATTAAAACTTCAACGACCTTGCCCTTAAACATTGCGGCATTTTCCAGAGTGATACGGTTTTGCAAATCGATGGTTCGCTGTAGCCGTTCCTTCTTTTCCTCATCGGAAACCGTATCAGGGAAATCCTCGGCAGGGGTGCCCGGACGCGGACTGTAGCAAAACATGTAGCTGTTATCGAAGCGAACCGCTTCCATCAGCTTTAAGGTATCCTCGAACTCCTCATTCGTTTCACCCGGAAACCCCACGATGATGTCCGTCGACAAAGCAATGTCCGGCACCTCATTTTTAAGATGCCCAATGAGGTCGAGGTATTCCTGTGCCGTGTGCTGGCGACGCATCACATCCAGAATGCGGTCGTTGCCACTCTGCACCGGCAGGTGCAAGTGGTTCATCAAGGCATCGATATCCCGGTAAGCCTGCACCAGTTCCGGAGTGAAATCCCGCGGATAACTGGTGGTGAAGCGCAATCGTTGCAATCCCGGCACCTCGACAATCTGATACAACAATTCATGAAATGCCACCGGCACATCCAGGCCGCGTTTTCCGTAAGCGTTTACATTTTGTCCGAGAAGAATGATCTCTTTCGCACCAAAATCCACCAAACGGGAAACCTCTTCCAGGATTTCCTTTGCCTCACGAGACTTTTCGCGTCCACGTGTGAAAGGAACGATGCAAAAACTGCAAAACTTGTCGCATCCTTTAATGATGTTGACGAAAGCGCTGGGTCCCGTTGGTTTAATCTGCGATTCGGGAAGTTCAGGAATCGAATAGTTTTTTAAAGAATCAAACTCCGTCCACACAAGAGGCTTGTTGGAAGCCTTGATCCGGTCGATAGCCGTAGGCAGACTTTCTATAGTGTCCGGACCCAGAATAAAGTCGAGGCCCGGAATCCGGTTCAGCAGACTTTGACCCTCCTGCTGAGCAAGGCATCCGGTCAGGCCCATCAAAAGGTCCGGATTTTGTTTTTTAAGAGGTTGAAACGTGCCGAACAGGGAGAAAATTTTCTGTTCCGCCTTTTCGCGCACCGAGCAGGTGTTGACCAGAATCAGATCCGCCTCCTCCTTGAAAGGCGTGCGGTTGTATCCCGAATGGAACAAGAGCAATTCCATGCGATCCGTATCCGCAACGTTCATCTGGCATCCGAATGTATCCATGTAGACTTGTTTCATGCAGTCAAATGTAGGGCAAAACCGGGGTGAATTCAACATTAAACCTGAACAGTCGATTTAGCCAACAGGAGTGGGGATGAGGGGAAGCACCCTAGGAGACCTCTTCTGGGCAAGGGTTTTAGAAGGACAGCATTTTATAAAAAGATTTAAATTTGTTTAAATTTATAGTAAATTATTAAATAATAGAAAATTATTTCTGTAAATTATAAAAAATATGTTGACAAGAATTAACAATTGGTCTAGTATGCTGTCAATCCAACAAAAGTAGTAAAAAGTTAAATAGCTGAGTTTAATTCTAGCCACTTTGTATCAATTTAAAGGAGGGGTACTGTTGTGGCCAACAGAAACACAGTCCGAAAGATTCGGGAATCAAAAATGATGAGCAAGGCTGAACTCGCTCGCAAGGCCAATGTGACGGTTCAGACAATTGATCGAATTGAAAAAGGGAACAATTGCCGCCTGGATACCAAGCGGAAAATTATCCTGGCTCTGGGATACAAACTGGGAGACCGGTCCAAAATTTTTTCCGGGGACGATGAAGATTTGATCGAAAAAAAGAAACCGAAAGCCAAAGCCAGAAAACGGGCTTGAGGCTAGGGGAGAGTGTCAAGGGTTCGGGGAGAAACTTTTCCCGGCAATAATTGAACTGTCCGGTTAAGGCCTGATTCAAGGCATAACGAAAGGTTTGGCCGGGTAAATTTAATGACAACACAAGGAACGGATTCATGTTTTTATCTGCAAAAACACCGTTGGTTGCCATAGACATTGGGTCGAATTCGGTCAAGGTGGCGCAATTGGGTGGATCGCGTAACCGCTATGAATTGTTGTCCCTGGGTGTCATGCCTCTGGAATATGAAGCCATTGTGGATGGTGTGATTCGAAATGAGGAAGTGGTTGTGGATGCGATCAGCAGGATCGTGAAGGCGGAAAAAATCCAGACCCGGTATGCGGTTGCCTCGGTGGCAGGGGAAGCGGTCATTATCAAAAAAATCACTGTGCCTTTGATGACCGAGAAAGAACTGGAAGAAAATATTAATCAAGAGGCGGAGCAGTATATTCCTTTTGATATCGACGACGTGAGCCTGGACTTTCAGATATTGGGTCAGACCGGATTGGGTAATCTTGGCGAAGAAGAGGACGAACCCAAGATGGAAATTCTTCTGGTTGCGGTTCAACGGGACATCATTGACAACCGTACCGATATCCTGAACGAGGCCGGATTAAAGCCTGTGATTGTGGATCTGGATGTGTTTGCGGCTTCCAACGCATTGGGGATCTATCGGGACGTTACAGCTATGGGTGGCGTGGCTTTGATTGATCTTGGAGCGTCCTTCACACACATCAATATTATGTCCGCGGGTCAGATTGCCTTCACCCGTGACATTCCAATGGGTGGCCTTCAATGCACGCAAAAGCTGATGTCCGAGTTCAATATGGAGTATCAGGAGGCCGAGAACCTCAAGCTGGGCCAGATCCCCAGCGGTGTTGACAAGAAAACTGTGGTGGAAGTGATTGTGAATTCGTTTGATGGAATTGTTGAAGAGGTTGAAAAGGCATTTGAGTTTTTTAGCACGACCTCCAATGCACAAGTGGATCAGGTATTTCTGAGTGGCGGGGGTTCAATGATTCAGGGGGCGGATGGTTTGTTGTCCAGAAAGCTCAATGTTCCCGTGGAAATTTTAAATCCTTTGGAGGCGATTAAAGTTTCGAGAAAATTCGATAAAGACCTCATTGAGCACATGGGACCTTTGTCCTCTGTGGCCGTGGGATTGGCAACCCGAAAGTTCGATTACGCAAAATGATTACTATCAACTTATTTAATTATCGGCAGGAACTGGTAAAGATAGAGATTCAGAAGCGTGTGTTGGCCGTATTAGGAATCCTTTTGGTCGCCGTTGTTCTTTGTGGATTCAATTGGTTTATTGAAAATGGCAGAGTCAATAGTCTTAAATCAGACATTGAGGACCTTGACGGCCAGGTAAAAGGTCTGGCGCCCAAGGTAAAAGCCGTTAAGCAAATGAAGACCAAAAATGAACGGCTGGCTCAAATATTGAAAGGGATTAATAAGTTAAGGTCTGGGCAAATCATGACGACCCATATGTTGGATGATATCAACCAACAGCTTCCCGACGGGGTATGGTTGAAAAGTGTTCAGCAAATGGGGTGGCCGGATCTCAAAAAGCGCAAGGTCCCGATTATTTTTATCAAGAACCCGGCTAAAGTGAAGAAAAAACGTGGGAGAAAGAAAAAGAAAAGGGAAGTGCCGGATGAATTTGTTGAGATTAAAGGGCAATCCTTCTCCGATAGTCAGGTGGCAAAATTTGTATCTGATCTTGAGAAGGTACCCTATTTCAATACGGTATTTCTTCACCGTTTGGTAGAGTCCACGTCTAATGGTGTGACTACGCGGGCATTCACTCTCTATTGTTATATGGGCAAGCCTAAGTCTAAAGCTTGAGACTATTATGGAAAAAATATTCGATAAATTACCTTATGACACGCTGGAAAACATAAAGGCTCCCCAGATGTACGGAGGTGCGGCAGTATTGTTTCTTCTTATTTTGTTGGGGTATTATTTTACGGTTTACAGCACCGTTCAGCAAGAATACACCGATAACAATAATAAGAAAATCCAGCTTGAGAATACGTTGAAACGGAATCAGGCTCTGGTGGCGACGGCGGGAAGGGTTTCCAGGGAGCATTCCACCCTGCGTGGAAATATTAATGAGTCCAAGCGTCAAATGCCTTTGGCGAAGGAGATGCCTTCCTTATTGACCGAAGTGCATTCTGTGAAAGAAGATCTTGGGTTGGAGTTGATCAGGTTTGAGCTTCAGGAAGGCAGGCACAAGGATTTTTATAAAGAGATTCCATTGTCAATAACGGTTCGGGGCGGGTTTTATGAAACCGTGGGTTTTTTTGACAAACTCCAGGATCTGTTACAGGTGGTTAGTTTTTCCAAGCTAAAAATGGAAGCCAAAAAAGCACAAGCTGGCAAGAAAAGAAAAGGCAGGAGATCCAAAAAGAGGAAATCTGGCGGGCAGGAGGTGATGATCACCACCAATGTCAAGGCCAAAACCTATGCATATATCAAAGGTTCTGAGGATAAACCTGCGGGGAGTGATAAGAAGAAAGATGCGAAAAAGCCAGCACCACCGGCTCCTCCAAAACATTAACTCTCATGGATTCGGGCATTTTGAGGTAAGGATCGTATGCTTAATGAAAAACAAAGTTCATTTTCCTGGTACCTGGTATTGCTCATATTGGGTTTTGCGTTTGCCCTGGAAACAGTTGCCGAAGCCGTTCCCCAAACCCTTTCCACCAGAGCACGAAAAGCTCCTGTGGAATATAAAGACCAGATATCTCAATTATTACGGCATAGCGGCTGGAAGCGGATTGTTGAAAAACTGGGTCCCGATCAATTAGCGCAAATTGATACTTTAGCTTATTTGAAAATTCCACGGGAAGAACTGGTAATTACCAAAAACCTGTTTGCCGGTTCCTATAACAAGGATGATTTTTACCAGGTGTTGTCAGATACGCTAGTAGTCAATTTCAGCCGTTCCAAAGTATCCAGAGCTTTAAAGTGGTTTAAGTCGGCGCTCGGTCAAAAGATTATCCAAAAAGAAATATCCGTTTTGCTTGATGAAGAGGCCTCTGCAAAAGCTGAAAGCATGGTGGAGGCATTGATCAAATCCAAACAAGTCATTCCCGAAAACCGGAAAGAATGGGTCAAGCGTCTTGACAATGCCCGCGGGTATTCCAGTTTTAAACGTGCATCTACTCTGACCACGGTTCGCTACGTTTCGAGAATGGAGGATATATTCTCCGGAAAATCTTTTGGGGGCTTTTCCAAAAAAATGGAGAAACAGGAGGATGTCCTGAAGAACCGAAACTTGATGCTGATGCTCTACACTTATAGCGATTTGAAGGATAGTGAGTTGCGAAAATTAGTTCAGTTTGCAGAATCAAGTGCCGGCAGGTGGTACTATCGTTGGACTTCCAAGGGGTATATCAATGCGCTTAAAAAGGTTGGGAGCAATGTAAGCAATCAGCTGGAGTTGCTCATGGATAGCCTGAAGGCAGGCAGGAGTGACGAAACCCTCATTCGCCGTTATTTTCCTCCTGGAATCCGGTATTTGTACATTAAAAAGAAAAAACGCGATCCGTTCCTGGCCTATAAAGAACTTGAGCCCAAGGTAAAAGTTGCTGATGTTGCGAAACTGTTCAAAAAGAAATTGCCACCCAAACCAAAAGTGGAAAAGGTTAAAAAAGCGAAACCTCGTATTCAGAAGTTTGGAAAAGAACTGAAGAAGCTGAAACCCGTTCCATATCAAATGTTTTTGCAGTTAAAAGAGGTGGATCCTATTTTGTTTGGGGATGTTGAGTATTATTCAGGTTTGTTCCGGGATAGAAAAGAGTTGATCGCCATGAAAGATGCGGAATACCTGGATACCGTCGACTTTTTTGCGGAAATTCTGGATAAGGTTTTACAAAGTCAGGATAAATTATTGAAGACTCCTTTGCAGATTGATTATGAATCGCTCAAATTGACCGGAATTCTCTGGAACGGATTTGGAACTATAGGTTTGATTGAAACTCCGGATGGCACGGGCCACACGGTTCGCAAAGGCACTTTGCTAGGACCCAATTTCGGGACAGTAGAAGTGATTGATCAGGATAAGCTGGTGGTTGTGGAAAAAGAAATGAATTACCAGGGTGAGATATTGGAAACAAGGAAAGAACTGGTTCTTTACATAGAAAACGATCAGGTGGCACAAAAATAACAACAGTTTTATATGATGAGGGCAGGCCGTGAGTACTAATAATTCAGGTACTATTATCATAAGAAAAAGTTTGAAACATTTATTGAGAGCCTTATTGGTTCTGGGATGGATGGCAACTGCTGTAGGGTCCGCCGCAGAACAAGTCCCGGCGACACCGGGCTTTGTGGATGCCGATGGCGGCAATACAATTGTCTCAAACCCTGCGGCCAAACCTTCGATCACTCAGGCCAGGTTTGTCAATGATGACTCTGGAATTGTTCTGGCCAAAAAAGCCGGTGGAGCAAAATCCGCCTCTTTGGGTGTGACCCGGCTGACTAATGTTTCAACCGAATCTATAGGTGGCGGGGTTTCGGTTACTTTGGAATCCTCCGGCATGCTTCAGTATACTGCGTTTAAATTGCAAAAACCGCTACGCCTGGTTATGGATTTTCCAAAAACCACACAGGGTGTTTTGAAATCAACCCAAACCATTGGTAAAGGGGTTGTGGATAGTTTGCGTCCGATCTATTTCCAAGAAGCGGAAGTATTGCGGTTGGAATTTGCTCTGAATCAAACAGCGTCCTATGAAATTCTCAGACCGGAAGCTAACAAACTGGTGATCAATTTTCAGCCCGCGAGACAATCTTCGAGAGTGCAGTTGGCGCAAAACCGCGGCCAGATGGTTGGTTCCAATAGTGGGGCAATGCAGAACAACAGCCAAAGGTCTGGAATGAGTTCAAAAATGGCTTCTTTTTCTGAAGACAATTGTTTGAAGATTTTAGGTGGAGAAAAAGAACGGATTTCTCTCGATTTTCAAAATGCCAGGATAGTCAATATTTTCCGAATCCTGTCGGAAGTCGGTGGTTTTAATGTGATCCTAAGCCCTAATGTAAAAGGAAGTACAAACATTCGTCTGGTGGATGTTCCATGGAACCAGGCTATGGAATTGATACTCAAGAATAATGGTTTAGGAAAACAATGTTTTGGGAATATTGTCCGGCTCGCTCCGCAAACGACCTTGGCGGCTGAAGAAAAAGCCAGAAAAACAGCAAAGCAGGAAAAGAAACTCGCGGATATGGAAGAACGGCTTGCGGGTGAATTGGAGACTGAAATTATCAGTGTGAACTATGCCGCTTTGGAAGAGTTGACAAAAAGTCTGGACAATCTAAAAAGTGAACGGGGAAGAATTACCGCAGACCCTAGAACAAACACTTTAATCATTACAGATATCAACGATAATCTGCTGGATATGATGACAGTGGTTCGCACTTTGGATATTCCGACACGTCAGGTAATGATTGAAGCAAGAATTGTGGAAGTCAATCGGAATGCATCCAAAGATTTGGGGATACAATGGGGTGGGAGTTTCAATGGTTCTACAAACAATGAATTTCCCGCAACTATTAATGCGGGATCCAGCACAAACACAACAGATGACTTTATTGTAGACTTACCCAATGCAGGAAGCCTGCTTGCGGGGAATGCGGCAGGCGTTGGTTTGTCCCTGGGCAGTCTATCCAAGGATTTCATTTTAGACCTGCAGATTTCAGCCTTGGAAGAGCAGGGATTGGGACGTACTTTGTCGAGTCCGAAAGTAACAACATTGGATAATCGTGAAGCCAAGATTCAAAGTGGTCGAAAGATACCATACGCGACAGTTTCGCAGGATGGAACACGAATAGAGTTTGTGGACGCAACCATCGAATTAACAGTTACCCCTCATATCACTGCCGATCAAAATGTTTTGATGACCATTCAAGCCAAGAAAAACGCGGCGGATTTTACAAACAACATTGATGGGGTTCCGACCATCACAACAAAGGAAGCTTTTACGGAAGTTTTGGTGGCTGATAGTGAAACTACCGTTTTGGGTGGTTTGTATGAAAACGCGGTTAATAATTCGACCAGTAAGGTTCCATTTTTTGCGGATATTCCCGTACTGGGATATTTGTTCAAAAACTTTAGTGACCTCGATACGGTTGATGAGTTGCTGATCTTTATCACCCCCACCATTGTTTTGAATCAATAGCATTGCGTCTTTATGAAGCAGTTACGTATTGATCTGGGGGAGAGAAGTTACGATATTTTAATCGGGCCCGGATTGCTGGACCAAACAGGCGAAGAAGCGGGGAAAAGGATTCCGGGGCGTCGAGCTGTTGTGGTGACCCATCCGAGGATTCGGCAACTTTATGGAACTCAGGTAATGTATAGCCTGGAGCAAAGCGGATTTGAAACATTTTGCATTGAGATTCCTGAAGGGGAAACCTCGAAAACTATTAAAGAAGCGGAACGGGTTTTCGATTTCTTAATCGATTCCCAATGCAATCGAAGATCAATTTTAGTGGCCTTGGGAGGAGGGGTCATTGGGGATTTGACGGGGTTTGTCGCCTCAACTTTTATGAGGGGCATTCCTTTTATTCAAATCCCTACAACTTTGCTGTCTCAGGTAGACAGTAGTGTCGGCGGTAAAACGGCAGTCAATCACCCTAAGGGGAAAAACCTTATAGGCGCATTTTATCAGCCCAGGTTAGTTTTGATTGATACGAATTCCCTGACAACACTTCCGGAGGATGAATACAGGGCGGGTTTGGCAGAAGTAATAAAATATGGGATCATTGCTGATCCGGCTCTGTTTGATTTTTTAATTCAAAATTCGGAGAAAATTCTTAATAGAGACGAAACTTGTCTGGAACATCTCATTGAGACCTCTTGTTCCATAAAAGCGCAGGTGGTAGAAAGGGATGAAACAGAAAGCGAGTATCGAATGATACTTAATTTCGGGCACACTCTTGGACATGCTGTGGAAGCGTTGACGGATTATTCAAAGTATAAGCACGGGGAGGCAGTTGCTATAGGCATGGTGTTCGCGGCGAAACTTTCCAGAGAGTCCGGTTTATGTTCCGACAAGGTGGTGACCCAGATAAAAAATCTGGTGGCTAAAATGAAATTGCCAGCCGATCTTCCAAAATTAGAAACACGTGATTTGATTGAAGCCATGTATCTGGACAAAAAAGCGATTGAAAAAAAGATCAAATTTGTTCTGGTTCGAGGCATTGGCGAAATAGAATTTGTTGATACGATTTCGGAAAGCCTTTTGCAAAAGGTTTTGGAAAATTAATATAAGGAGGAGGCCATGAGGACCATCAGGGCATTGAGGATGAAATCCATCCTGGTTGGTGTGCTTGTCTTAGCGTTTTTATTTATCCAGGGCTGTGGAGATCGTTCAGATAAAGAGGGAACCGTAGGAACTGGTTTCGGTACTTTAACGACAGCAGGTCAGACGGCTGTGGGGGACTTTGTAACTCTTACTGTAGTTACCGACAGAGATTCCATAGCGGTAGGTGATTTTGTTAGTATAAGGGCAATTGTTACCTGTACGGCTGTAACACCTCCTTCGAAGCCAGAGGCTTGTATCCAGATTGGTGACTCAGTATTGTTTTCTGCTCGGCCAACCTCTCCAACCGATTTGTTTGTGGGAGGATTGTCCTTGCCTATTACTTTTACTGTATCCGATGAACTTGCGGACTTAGACGATGACACTTGTTGTGGTTTGTTTTTGCTGGGTGAGGGAAGTTTCGATGATCCTACAACTGACGCAAATGAATTTGCATCTGGCAGGGTTGAAGAAAGATTCGAGACAGCAATTGTAATAGAGGCGGCCAAAGCTGGTATTGCTGTAATCAATGTGACAGTGGAAGATGCCTCGGTCACCACTTATGTTGATGTCTTTAATGGGGAGTCTTCGGTAAGACCTCCAGGACAGGGAGAATAAGTATTTTTAAAGGGCGGCATTGTGCCGCCCTTGTTTTTACTCCCACCACCCATACTGACCTTTTCTCTGCATTCCTCTGAGCCCCTGCGGGCCAATGAATCCCCTTGACTTCCCTTAGGCTTTTGTTATAGTTCAAGTAAGGTATCTAACTGAATTTATGTTAGATTTGTCCTTTTAGATTTACCCGGAAAAGCCCCTCTCCAGACGTCCTTTTTTAAAGCTAAAAGCCAAGCAGTTAAAACTTTGCGTCTGGGAACCACAAAAAAATTAAAATTAAAAATGCGGGTCGGTATTATGGCTACCAAGGTCTTTAAAAACTACATCAATGGTGTTTGGGAGAAAGCTTCTAGCGGTGAAGTTTTTTCAAATACTAATCCAGCCAATTTTAATGAGGAACTTGGACGTTTTCAGCTTTCCCGGAAGGAGGATGTTGATCGTGCGGTGAGCGCGGCCAAAGAAGCTCAAAAAATGTGGCGTAAAACGCCTGCTCCCAAACGAGGCGAGATAATATTTAAAGTGGCTGAAATGCTGGTAAAAAATAAAAAGCCGCTGGCAGAAGATATGACGCGGGAAATGGGAAAGGTCCTCAAAGAAACTCTGGGGGATGTTCAGGAAGGAATCGATACCGCTTATTATGGCGCCGGGGAAGGAAGGCGTATGTTTGGAGAAACCGTTCCCTCTGAGTTGCCTGCCAAGTTTGCTATGTCGGTACGCATGCCCGTGGGAGTTGTGGCCGCCGTAACGCCCTGGAATTTTCCATTAGCCATTCCTTCGTGGAAACTTGTTCCTGCACTGATTTGTGGGAATACCGTCGTTCTAAAACCTGCAAGCGACACGCCGCTTTCTGCGTTGAGGTTGGTGGAGTTGTTTGAGAAGGCGGGTTTGCCGCCCGGCGTTTTAAATCTGGTAACGGGTACGGGAAGCCAAACGGGAGTTCCTTTAATAGACGATCCTCGAGTCGATTTGGTTTCTTTCACTGGGTCTACGGATACAGGTGCCGATATTTCCGTTCGTTGTGCCCGTCAAATGAAACAGTATTCCCTGGAGATGGGGGGCAAAAACGCGATTGTAGTTTTGGCCGATGCCGATCTGGAATTGGCCTCCGAGGCGGTTTTATGGGGAGCTTTTGGGACCACAGGGCAAAGGTGTACTGCTTGTTCCCGGGTGATCGTCGAGAAAAAAATATTGAAAAATTTTACAAACATTTTATTGGAAAAAACCCGGGCCATGCGCTGTGGCGATGGATTGAAACCCAAAACCGATGTTGGGCCTCTGGTGAATGAAGGGCAAAGGGAAAAGGTTAGTAATTATTGTGAAATTGGCCAGCGGGAAGGAGGAAAGCTTCTGACGGGTGGCACTCCTGAAACCGGGAAAGCCTGCAAAAACGGTTATTTTTTTAAACCCACTTTGTTTGCCGAAGTTTCTCCAAAAATGCGTATTGCGCAGGAAGAGATATTCGGTCCGGTTCTATCCATAATTGCTTGCAATAACCTTGATCATGCCATTGAAATTGTAAACGACTCGGATTTTGGTTTGTCCTCAGCCGTTTTTACGGCTGATGTGAACAAAGCTTTTGAGGCTATTGAGGATCTGGATACAGGAATCACCTATATAAATTCCTCTACCATTGGAGCTGAAATCCAATTGCCTTTTGGTGGAACTAAAGGAACGGGAAACGGTCACCGGGAGATGGGAACCGCGGCTCTGGATACTTATACGGAATGGAAAACCGTTTACGTCGATTACAGTGGGAAACTTCAAAAAGCCCAAATCGATGATTAGTGAAATGTTGCTGAAACGGTCGACCCATTTTAAAAAATGTTGATAGAGTTTTACCCTGAATTGAAAGGATGAAAACAGATTGGATAAAAGAAGATTCCCCAGAGTGCAACTGGAGCAACCCATATCGATTGCCTACGGCAGGGATCAGGTTTTGGCCCTGGCGGATATTGTTGATTTGACTGTTGAAGGTTTAGCTTTCAATACAGAAGTCGAACTCCCTGGTGGAATGGGATTGTTTGTCATATTCCCGGGTGCCGAAGGGGTGGGAGAGAATGAAGTCCCCGCTGAGGTTGTTCGGTGTATCGACCGTGAAAAGGAAAATGCTTTTGACTCTCCGTTTCAATATAAGGTGGCCTGCCGTTTTATTGCGATCAATGATTCCTATTTAATGGATGCTTTGTATTTGGTTCATGGAGGCTCTCTGAAATCCAGGGTTAATGAGGGTCAAGAAATTCAACCGTCCTTTTTCGAATTTGTAGGCGGCTCCGAGACTCTTGACCGGGTTCATAAAAATCTATATAGCAAGTTGATGGAGCATGATTGGCTGAAGGGTTTTTTCAAGAATGTGGATGGCGAAAAACTGGTTCAACAGGTCACCCATTTTATGGGTCAAAACATGGGAGGTGATTTGAAATATAACGGCACTTCACCCTTGAAAGCGCACCGCCACTTATTTGTTTCGGAAGAAATCTTTCAAATTCGATACTCCCTTCTTAAAAAATGTTTGGAAGAAGAAGGCCTTTCAGAGGATATATGCGACCGCTGGCTACGCATCGATAAAGCATTTGAAAAGTCCGTCGTAAAATTCGATGAAAGCCAATGTTTCAAACGTTTCGCTGAAGACCAGATTGTAATCATTCCCAAACCCTGAGGTTTATTGTTCTTTCCCTTCATCACCTTCCCCGTTGTGAGGGAGGTGATGAGACGTGTAACAAACCACTATCTGGTTTGGAACTTTCCTCCGAACCTCAAAGCCAGGAGACACTCCTCTGAGATTTTCTGTTTTGTCGAGCGGTAGCGCCGGCAATTGTATATACATTGAAACTGGCGATCAGGCAATATTGATCGATGCCGGGCTGAGCGAAAGAAAAATGAGCCATCGTTTGCGCGCTATTGGAGTCGACCCCGGTCGTTTGCAGGCTATTTTTCTCACGCATGAACATTCCGATCATATTTCAGGAGTGGGTCCGATTTCCCGGAAATATAAAATCCCCGTTTATTCCACTCAGGGTACCTACCGTAAAATCGAAAAACAATGCGGCAATCTGACGGAATGGAAGTCCATTGTTGCGGAGGATTCTCTTTGTCTGGGTGACCTGACAGTTGAGCCTTACTCCACTCCCCATGATGCGGAGGAATCGGTGGCTTTCGTGGTTCGAAGCAATGGGTACAAATTGGGACATGCCACAGATTTGGGATGCGTGACTCCGCTCGTGAAAGAAAAATTGCAAGGCGCTGACGCTTTGCTGGTGGAATCCAATCATGACCTTACCATGTTGGACGCAGGTCCCTATCCCTGGCCCTTGAAGCAAAGGATTAAAAGTAATACCGGCCATCTTTCCAACGAGGCTTGTGCCGATCTCTTGGGGGCCGTGGGACATAGCGGACTGCAATGGGTTGTATTGATGCACCTCAGCCAAAAATGCAACCTTCCTGAGCTTGCTAAAATGACGGCCTCAGAAGAATTAAAGCCATTTCCCGCCAAGTTGATTCTGGCTCGCCAGGACGAAGCAACACCCCTGGTACCTCTTTACTGAATTTTTCTCCTGAAACATGTTGGACCTAAAAGACAAAATTGCTGGAAGCTGGTTGGGTTTGGCCATTGGTGAAGCTTTGGGTTTAAGTGTGCGCGGATTGAAGCCTGCAACTATTTCCCAATGCTTTGGCAAGATGGATGATTATAAGGATGTGCGTCCGTACCTGGGAAAAGGGGTGAAGCACTACCATATGAAAGGTTTGTATGGGGCCATGACTCAACGGGCTCTGGTGGTGAGCGATTGTTTGTTGCAATTAAAAAAAACTGACGGCGATCACATCCTCGAATCCATGCGAACTTTGGCGCAAGGAGGACCTGAAGGAAACTTCGGCCTGTTCAGGCACAGTCACCATGACTTTAATCAGGCTTTGACGGATTCAATAAACCGAAGCCATTTGCTGGATTCGGGGCGCATGAGCTGTGACTTGAGTTACGCAACCCTGGCCGTTCCGATTGCATTATATTGTCGGCAATTTAAACGAAATCAATTGACGGACTATCTGGAAACAGGTTTATTATGGACACACCACCCACTTGAAGCCATTGGTTTGCTACTTACGGGTTATGTAACTACCCAATGTTTACAACTGGACCCTCAAAAGGGAATCGCTGTATCGGAAAGCGAGAGAATATTGACGGAATTGATTGAAACCTGTGAGTTGGCCGAACAATGGTTTGAAAGAAATGCGTATGGAATGTGGAAAGAAACCGAATCAAATGAGAAAAACGTTTTTAGCAGAACTCTTAAGGTATTGACCTCACGTCTGAAAAACAACCTCCCTGACATAGATGGTTGGATATGTGAAAACGCATCAGCGTTTTATAATACGGAAATACGTTATCCCGTACAAAAATATGTCCTCACTCTGTTTCCATTTGCCCTCAGTTTACTGCTCAAACCCGGAAACACTTTTTCTGGCTTGTTAGCTCAGGCGACTGGACTGGGTAGAGAAGCTGATAAATCAGGAGCCATTCTGGGAGCATGGATGGGGGCCATTGTGGGAGCTTCGAAAATTCCGCCGGGTTTGAAGTCGGGATTGGTCAATTTTAAAGAGATGAAACTGCGCGCTGAATGTCTATATTCGCGCAAAAACTCCGGCGCATTAAAAAATCTGGTTGAAATGGAATCAGGCCTAACCCGAAAGGAATTTGAAGAAAAGAAAAAATGGGAATCCAAAATACCCAAAAAAACGAGTGCTAATAAAGTTCCCAAAAAAATCAGTGGCCAAACATTTCTTGAGGAAACGGTCGATCTTAAAAAAGAAGACCCCTATCAATGGCGTAAACTTCAAAAAGAAAAAACCAAAAGCAAACGGGACCGAAGAAAAAAAGGATTCAAGGAACCACCGCCACCTTTATGAACCCAAACAGGGACAGGGAAGGGGATTCATTCTTAAGTTTATGAAAATAAAAGAGTTGCTGACTTGACAGCGATTACCGGTTATAATACAAACATTTATAGTAGGCCTCCAAAAATCCGCTCACTTTTTCAAGGTGACTTACCTTGCTTTTCCGAATTAAATGGGTGCGTTACAGGAAGCGATTTTGAAGAGTCCACAGAAAACCAAAGCCGGTTGCTCTTTTTTAATTTCCGGCCAGAAAACGATTGAGGAACCTCATCAAGAAAAAGGAGAACCCCGTGAAAGCTTTTAGAATTTGGACCATTATTTTTTTGATTTCCTTGATGGCTGTACCGGGATGGGCCCAAAATAAAACTTTGGTCATTGGGCAAAACTTAAAGGCCGGAATGGAATTGAAAAGCGCCATTTCCTTACTGGGCATTCCCCAGGCAATCCATGTGGACCGGGGCGTGGATTCGCTGACAGCGAGTATCTTTATCAAGTATCCTCAGCATGGCGTGGTCATTCATGCGATGAATGGTGGGGGTAAGGTCGAAGGAATAGAAATTCTTCCCAGTTTCAAAGGTAAATTTGCTTCTGGAGTTAAACTGGGAGACCGTTTCCCTGCTTTGGTAAACAAGTATGGAATGCCAACTTTTATCTCCAATGACGTGGCCCGCTATCCCAACCTTGGATTATATTTCCAATTGAATAATGAAGTTCTGTTATCTGCAAAGTCCTTCCTGAAGGGAAGCAAATTATTCAAACAGCGGTTATCCAATCCTGTCGCCGATTAAAAGCGAATCGAATGCAAAAAAAACCGGGCTCATAAATGCGAGCCCGGATATTCTTTTGTGATTTAGCGTGTATTAAAATCTATATCTTGTTCAGGCTTCCACCGGAACCGGAGCTACAGGCGGGGCCTTGACAAGCGATCTGCTCATCGGAACGGCCTGCTCTGCCCATCCTTCCAATCGATTCCATCCGGTACAGTTTTTCTCCAGTATCGACTTTTTAACTTTATTGCTGATTTCCAAAGAAGACTCATTTTGCGTGGCGCCACTTTGGCCTTGTTGCGCCATATACAGCAAAATCTGATGCATCATGTTCGGGCTGTCTTTCAACAATCCAAGAGTTTCAATGGCTTTGTTGTTTTGTCCCTGTTGGTAGTGGATAATTCCAAGCAGAATTATCAGATCGGCCCGTCCAGATTCCCCGGAAAGGCGAATTGCAGCTTCATAAAGATTGATAATATCCTCTGTACGCCCTTCAGACTCAAGAGCATTGTGAATGCTTTGTAAGCACACAATAGACTTGGTGTAATCATAACCCGTTTTCCAGATATTATAGGCCTCTTTCGGGTTGGCGTTTTTGTAATAGATTTCGCCTAAAGTTACGTAAGCCGGAACATAGTTTGGATTGGTATTGATGATGTTGCGAAACTCGGTGACGGCCTTATCCAGATCACCTTTTTGGAAAGCGTCCACAGCCCTTGCATGCATGATTTCACTCAAGCGGTTTTGTTCTTTGTCGAATTCATCTGAATCTTCAATTCCCGGAAGAATCGATTTTTGCAAGTTGATCGCCTGATCCCAGTTTTCCATTTTCAGATAAGCATCTCTCATTTTCTTTAAAGGTTGGTTTGAACCAGGATCCAGTTTTCGGATTTTTCTTAACGTTTCCAGTTCCTCTTCATGCTGGTTTGCGGCAGAATAATCCTTGGCCAGATTGTATTGAATCTGCAAATGTTCTGGAGCATAAAACGCCGCCTTTTTATGGTTCTCGATGGCCTCTTCCCATTGTCCTTCTTCACGCAAATGGTTGCCCTTGAAATTTAAAGCTTCCGCATGATTGGGATCAATCTTCAGGATCCTTTTATAAATTTCCCGTGCCTGATTGTAATCATTTTCATCCAAAGCATTTTGAGCTTTCAAATGGAGTTGTTGGCATTTGAGAGCTTTTTCTGCTCTTTCTTTCTTTTGGGACGCGATACTCATTCTTCGAAACATTCCTTTGATTTCAAGAAACCAATTCAAAAATGAGTGCAACACAACTCCGATTAAAATTGAGGCTAACAGGAAGATAAATATAGGGATCTCAAGATTGGTATCCTGTGTCAGCTTGATCAAAATCTGGTCGTCATTCAATAGTGCAATATAAACCGTTAATGCGGCGGAAACTAAAAAAGTTAGTACAAATTGTAAGGACACTGGTCTTACCCGAAAAAGAAGTTGAAAGGATTAGATTCCGGCAATCTCAATTGTGAAACCGCAGGAACCCAGAATTCACCTCCACCAAAATGGCGATATAATTAAAGGGCATTGGTTCTCTGGCAGTATTTTCGTTCGTTGAAAAGGAACGAAAAAAACGCCCTAATTTAAAGGATTCGAACCGGAATTGTTGTCCAATTCTTGTTCCTTTTCAATTTCATTCAAACAATCAACACAATATTTCGCAAAGGGAACGATATTTAAACGGGCTTCGGGAATGTTTTCTCCACACTTCTGGCAAATCCCATACTCCCCATTTTTTATACTTTCCAGGGCCTCTTCCACAAGCTTCAGTTTTTCCCAATCCTGTTGGCCCAGGTTTAACATTAATTGCCTATTATAAGTCCGGGTGGCATCATCTGTCATATCCGGAACGAATTCAGAAAATTCTTCCTGGCTTGTTTTCAGGTTTTTAGCAACATCACCTATTAAGGTGGACCTGATTTCTTCAAGCCGGGAACGGTATTTAGGTACCTTATTTAAATCCATTGAGCAACCTCAAATCTAGAATTAGCTCTCACTGATAGCTTCAATTGTTGGGACATCTCCCCAAAGTCGCTCCAAATCGTATTGTGTGCGAACGTCCTTTTGAAAAATATGGACCATGATTTCAGCAAGGTCCAGAATGACCCAATTTCCCACGGAGTATCCTTCAATAGCAACCGGCCGAAAGGGAGTACCATAGGTCTTTTCAAGAATGGAATCACAAATGGCCTGGACTTGTATTTTAGAATTCCCACTGCATATGATGAAGCAATCCGTGATGTCGGACCGCTCTCTCAAATCCAGAACAAGAATATCAAACGCCTTTTTCTCTGAAGCGGCATCAACAACCAACCGCTGAAGTTCACTTAAAACATTGCGGTCTGCCATTACGGCCTCTGGTTAAATACGGTATCAATAACAAACCGCTGAAGCTCACTTAATAACTCTCTCATCAACTAATGGGATAGGCCCCGGCTAGGTATAAATGATGCCTAATAATATAATTTTCAACATCCGGTGGCAACATATTTTTAATTTCCTGCCGATTCCGTGCATTACGGATTGAACTCGATGAAATATCAAGAGGGGTGAATTGAAACAGAGTGAGTTGGTTCCCTGAACCTGGGTCTAGGTAATTTTTAAGGACATAACTTTCAGATGATTCCCGTTCGACAAAATTTTCACTCAAAGCATTTAAGGTGAGGTTCCAGTTTTTTGGAATGAATCCGGCCCGGGTTGCCACCAGGATATGGCATCGTTGGATCAAACTTGTTGGCGATTTCCAATCCGCCACATCGTTGAAACTGTCCAATCCCATGATCCAATGAAACCGTGTGTTCTCGTGCTGGGATTCCAGTTCCTTTAAAGTATCCACCGTGTAGGAAGTTCCACCTTTGCGGATTTCGTGATCACAAAGTTTAAAACTGGATGAATGGGCAAGAGCGAGTCTCAACATTTCTATTCGTTGTTCGCCCGAAGCGGTTTTGCGATTTAGTTTATGGGGAGAAATATTGCAGGGTAAAAACCAAACTGAATCAAGGTTGAAATGCTCGAAAACGAATTGCCCCAATTGCAAATGACCGTTGTGCACTGGATCAAAAGTTCCCCCCAAAAGCCCAGCATGTATTTTAAGGTTTTCCATTGAGTTAATTTTAAACTATCATTTTGGATAATTTACCATTAAAATTCATAAACCCAAGAAGTTTCCCAAGGTTCTTTTAGATTCAGATTTACTCATTCAAGGGTATGAAAGTATTTATCGACTATGCCAACAAGCAAATCAAAACTTGAGTCGTCAGAAGGGTTTAGCCTGATTGAGCTTTTGATAGTGATGGCTATTATAGGAATTTTGACAGCCATTGCCCTGCCACAATTTTCTACATATAAAACGCGGACCTACGATGGGGACACTAAAACAAATTTACACAACCTGTATGCCTCTTGTAAAGCATTTTGGATGGACCGGACGGCTACCGCCCCATGCGATGTAGCATCGGCCGTCACCTCTTATGGTTACGTTCAGTCTTCAGAAGTAAGCATTACGTCTGCAGGGTCAGAGACCTCATTTGTGGCGACAGCAAAGCATAATATCAGTCCGAATACCTTTATATTGAATTCGGCAGGGAATATTACGGTTCAATAGATGAACTTGGGTCTAATGACTTTGAATAGGTTTGGATTTATAAATTTCATTTACAGTTAGTGAGTCAAATTTTGTGAGCGACAGTTGACAAAATTTGTCAGTTTTTGGAGATGGTTATCACAGTCGAGTTTTGTTGAAATATTGTAAGATATTGATTTAAAATAGGTTTAAACTTTATTTGTTTGACTTTTATTCTTTGGTATAAACATTGCTTTAAATTATAAAAATTTTGTTTCAGATGATCGTTTTTGTCGTTACTTTTGCTGGTTTCGGTGATCATTTTTGTCTTAACCAAAATATTTTATTATTAGAGGAGCTAACAACGATGTTTAAAAGAATTTCTGAAAATGAAAAAGGTTTTACCTTGATTGAGCTCTTGATCGTAATCGCCATTATCGGAATTTTGGCGGCAATCGCTATTCCACAGTTTAATCAATACAAAGAGCGTGCGTATGATTCCGATTCCAAGTCTAACTTGCACAATTTGTATCTGGCCTGCAAGGCGATGTGGGCAGATACACAATCAACGCAGTCATGCACCGTAGCTACGGCAATTGCCAGTTATGGTTATATTCAATCCGGTGAAGTCAGCATTACAGGTTCCGGTTCTGAAACGGCTTTTTCTGGAACGGCGAAGCACAATTCAAGTGCTAATACCTTTACTGTTGGAACAAATGGTAATATTTCATAATTAAAATACTTGGATACAGTATGGCTCAAATTACTTGAACGATTATTTAGGGTTGTAAAAATACCCTTCTGAGTCATCTTTGTGAATTGATAAATATCCACCTCAGGGTTTAACCTTGGGGTGGATTTTTTTTGACTATTTTCCCTGAAAGCGTATTCTTAACCAACTCTTCCAACCCCCTCAATAAAAATGTCCAAAAGTACAGCCCGGCAACCAACGGAATTTTCTCCGCCCGATTTAGTGTTGGGAGGGGTTTTTCTGGCTTTTCTCATTTTCCTTTGTTTTGGTTCTTCGTTGGGTTTCGGGTTTCTTGTGAACTCGGACGATATGGCCTATATATTTAGAAATCCTTACCTAAAAGAACTGGATTGGAAGAATACGCTGGATATTTTTACACATGTCCATTTTGCTTCATACATGCCATTAACATTATTGTCTTTTTCTCTGGACTTTACCTTTTGGGAATTTGATGCCCGCGGATACCACCTTACGCAATTGATTTTACACTTCGCCAACGCATTGCTTATTCTGGTTATTTTGAAGACCCTGAAGGTTTCCCGGTTAACTGCAATGGCCGCGGTTGCAGTATACGCCGTCCATCCGGTCCATGTTGAATCGGTGGTCTGGGTTTCGGAACGCAAAAATCTCCTTTCAGCTTTTTTTATATTGTTATCCCTACTTTTTTATATCAAGTACACTCAAAAAACGGCTTCAAACCTGATCCCTTCTTTTTTATTTTTCGTGTTGGGTCTGTTGAGCAAACCCATTGCGGTCATGTTGCCTTTGGTTTTTGTTTTGTATGATTTATGCATTGCCAGAAGAGGGTGGAAGCTATTGGAAAAGGGAGCTTTTTTTGCCGGATCTTTGATATTGGCCGGGGTGGAAGTTTATAGCTTGAGTTCGGTGGAAGGGATTCAGCAATATAAAGGGGGTTCCTTTTGGGTGGCACAGCTTTTTACTATTAAAGTTTATTGGGATTACCTGGTTTCCCTGGTTTTACCGTTTAAACTTTCTCCTTATCATTATTATCCTGCCGAAACCCTGTTGCGTTGGGATTTTTTTGTTGCAGTTTTTTTTCTTCCTTTAATTGCTGTGACCGCTCTAAGAAGGTGGAAAACTCAACCCATTTATACTTTTGTTGTGGGATGGTTTGTTCTCTGGCTGATTCCGGTTTCGAATATTGTTCCGCTTCCAACTATACGCCAGGAGCGCTACTTGTATTTGCCCTCGATCCTTTTAGTTTTAATGGTGGTCTTGGGAGTGTTCAAACTGTTTAAATCCAGCAAAAGAGAACCCCTTGCTTTATTAGTTTGCGGAATATTGATTGCTGTTTTTGGGGCAGTTTCGGCCAGCTACTCGCCGGTGTTTCATAGTAATAAACCTTTTTGGGCACATGTTTCCAAAGTATATCCGAATTGGTACATGCCGCATTATGAACTTGGATATCAATACTGGGTCGGAAAGCAAACTGATTTGGCCATTCGTTCTTATGAATATTCCATTCGTCTCAATGGAAATAACGCTTTGCCTGTAAATAATTTAGGAGCGATTTATTTGGATCGCGGGCAAACGGAAAGGGCGAGAATCTATTTTGAGCAGGCAGTCCTACTGGACCCGAATTTTATATTGCCTTTTCAAAACCTTTTGACATTAGCCAAACTGACTGGCCAGGACGTTTCAAAAATTCCAGAATGGAGTCAAAAAATCAGAAAATTGAGTATGCGGGAAAGCAACCCTTTGTCTCTGGGTCCGATCCGTTTTAAATAAGGTGGTAGTTCATAAAAAACCAGGATGAAAAACAGATTAAATTTACCTTTACAGCTAGTTTACGCCAATTAATGTCACTTTCAACTGACAATAATTGTCTGGTTGTGACTGGTTTGCCATAAAAATCGAATTTTTTATTTTTTTAATTAGTTGTTTTTAAAGGGTAAAGTCGTTATTTTGAATATTTATAGTTTTTGGCACCAAGATTGCTTCTATCATTGTATGGAAAATGATGATTATTAATTTATTAATAAAAGTGGCATAACCATGAGAGGAGCCCACTATGTTTAAAAGAATTTCTGGCAATGAAAAAGGTTTTACCCTGATTGAACTTTTGATCGTTATCGCAATTATTGGTATTTTGGCTGCAATTGCTATTCCTCAGTTTAACCAGTACAAAGAACGTGCATATGATTCCGATTCCAAGTCCAACTTGCACAATTTGTATTTAGCTTGTAAGGCCATGTGGGCAGATACACAATCCACACAATCGTGTTCAGTGGCTACGGCAATAGCCAGTTATGGTTATATCCAGTCTGGTGAAGTCAGCATCACAGGTTCTGGGGCTGAAACTGCCTTTTCTGGAACGGCGAAGCACAACTCCAGTTCCAATACCTTTACAGTTGGCACGAACGGAAACATTTCCTAATCCGTTTAAGTGGTTGCTCCTTACGGTTAACTTCATGGAATCACTGTACCGCCCCGGTTTTCCGGGGCGGTATGGGCAACCTCTCCCACCTGAATTTTCAGCCTTTTTTGCTTTTAATTGTGATTCAATGACCCTTCTAACCCGCCTGATTTTTTTTTAATTGTTGTTCCCTGGTTGCTTTATCTTGCAACCGTTTGCCCCACTATCTATTTTCAAGATTCTCCCGAGTTTATCAATACCGCCTATGCATGGGGGATCAGTCATCCCGCAGGATTTCCTTTTTATAATCTGATAGCAAAACTGCCAGCCTTTTTACCTTTCGGTTCCATTGCTCTCAAGGTGAATTTATTTTCTGCCTTTTTTTCTTGCCTCACATTGGCCAGTCTTTTGGTGGCCTGCAAGGTTTTAACGGAAATTTTGTTTGGTGAGGAGGAAGCTTCTGGATGGATGCCCCTCGGTGCGGGGATGGTGCCCGTTGTCTGCCTTGCTTTCAGCAAGCCTTTTTGGATGCAATCCATTTTGGCCGAGGTCTACACACTTCATTCCTTCCTTACGATTCTGATTTTTACACTCTTATTTTACTGGAAAAAGAATAACGATTTTCGGTATTTGTTTTCAGCGGCTTTTATATACGGGCTCAGCGCGGGCAACCATGCCACAGTGGCTTTTTATTTGCCTGCGATTCTGGTTTTATTCTTCGCCTGGAAAGAAAGTCTGCCCGAAAAGGCAAATCCTGCCAAGGGGCAACAAAGCGAGAGTTCTGAGTCAACTTCAATATCCAAAACTATTAAAATATTATCGGGGGCCGGGACCTGGAGAAATTTGGGAGCTTGTGTCTTGCTCTTCCTGTTAGGCCTGTCTGTCTTTTTGTATCTTCCTGTTCGATCCCTAACGGAACCTTCTTTTGACTGGGGAAACCCGGAAACTTTTCAAGGATTTTTCTTTCAGGTTTCGGACCAGAAAGACAAGGAGACCCATTTTTCAAACTTTCGTACCAATAAAAACCAACCGCCAAGAGGTGAGCCTGACGCTGGTTTTGCTCTAAACAAACTGGGACAAATGGGAATAAAGTTTGGGAAAGTGTTTGGTGGATTGATGAAAGATTTAAGCCAGCAAGTGTCTTTATTGGTTTCGATAGGTTTAATCCTTGGGGGATGCCTGTGCTTTTGTAAATCGAAACCTCTGTTTGTGTTTTTCTTTATCATTGTTGGAGTCAATGCCACTTTTTTTACAAACTGGAAACAGGAAAGTTATTTTCCCTCCTATCTGGTTGCGTGCTTGTTGAGTTCGCAGGCTTTGTTTGTACTGTTGCGATTATTGGCAAAATCAAAATTGGGAAATCGTAACCCGGACAATTATCAACGGCTCATGAAAACCGGTTTGGTTCTTTTTATCTTAATTTTGATCCCATCAAAAATCCTGGCTAACTACAAACAAGTGAATCGGTCAGAACATTATGCGGCTGAAACCTTGAGCCAAAAGGTTTTTTTATCTGTTCCGGATAATGCCTTGTTCGTGAGTGGTATCACATGGTTTCAATATTTTTATTTTAAGGATGTGGTTCGTTTAAGGGACGACATTGTTGGCGTTCCTGCATGGGATTTGCTTTATCACAATTCCCTGGAATGGCTGACACCCAAACGCTATCCTTCATTGAAATGGCCACAATCTGGAAAGTTGCCGTTTGAATCGCGCGAGGAAATCGCACTGTTCGATCAGGAGTTGTTTAAACTCAATTCAGACCTTCGGCCTGTGGTCATTGAACAGAATCATTCTTTCCTTAGAGAGACGGGTTTGACTTCTGATTTCCAGCCTATAAATAATGTTTTACTGGCTTTTTCCAATACAAGTGATGAAATCGATTCGGCGCGCTCAACAAAATCGTTTCAAGAGTTTAAGCGATTTTTGCAGGAAGATATTAATCAGAGGGGGCACGACGCCGATTTGTTTTGGTTGTATTTCCCGCAATTTTTCATCAATTCCTTTGAATTCTATTTTCATGAAACAAAGAATTTTTCCGCCGAGCGCGAAGTGTTGCATTTGACGCGAGAATTTTTAAATCGCAAAGGGCCCCGATGGCAATTCAAAATGTTTGACAATTTGATCCTTGATGGAAAAACAGATCAAGCCAGACCCCATTTAGAAACGCTAAAACAACAACTGCCCGATCATTATTTGTCATGGTTGGCAGAGGGTTTGATTCATCGGGTAGACAACAAGTTTGTCGACGCCTTGTTATATTTTCAAAGGGCGCGGCAATCTCATCCAGAAAAAGTACGGCCTTATATCGAATTGGCAATCACCTATTATTTTCTTAAGGAAAAAGAAAAGGCATTGAAAGAGTTGACAGATGCGGCTTCGAAAGTTCAAAATCTTTGGGAAATTCAACGTGTCAGAAAAGTTAAAAAAGCTATCACTGCCGGGTTATCCTGATTTCGGCACAATCGATAGTCAGGTACCGGATTCCTAATTTGAGGTGAAAGGTGTATCACAACAAAACCGTTTCAGTCGTTGTGCCTGCTTATAACGAACAAAAATTAATCGCACGGACCGTGGAAACACTTCCGGACTGGATAGACCGAGTGATTGTTGTGGATGATTGCAGTAAAGACTCGACCGTGGAAATCGTTCGGGGCTTGATGAAGGCTAGTGACAAGATCAGCTTGATTGAGCATGAATCCAATAAAGGCGTTGGCGGTGCCATTTGCACCGGGTATTCCGTCAGCCGGGAACATGGATTCGACGTTACGGTGGTCATGGCGGGTGATGCACAAATGGACCCGGCGGAACTTCCGGATATCGTTGGGCCGGTTGCCGATGAAGGGGTCGATTACACCAAAGGCAACCGCCTGTTTCATGGAACGGCGTGGAAAACCATTCCGCGTTACCGTTTTATCGGAAACTCTGTTCTTTCTCTTCTGACAAAAATAGCCAGTGGCTATTGGCACGTGGCCGATTCCCAATGTGGATATACTGCTATTTCGAAAGATGCTCTGGAAGGACTTGATCTGGAATCAGTCTATCCACGGTACGGCGTTCCTAATGATTTGCTGATCAAGCTCAATATGGATAACCGCACCGTGCGCGATATTCCTATCAGGCCCGTCTACAATATTGGTGAAGTTTCTGGCATTCGCCTTCCCAGTGTGATTGTTAATATTTCACGCCTTCTGGTACAAAGGTTCTTCGAGCGTCTGGTCGACAAATATGTCATTCGTGACTTTCATCCCATGGTGTTCTTCTATGTATTTGGCCTGATCGCATTTCCCGCAGGTTTTATCAGTGGTGCTTACATGTTTCTTTACCGCTTGCTGATCGGTTCTGTCGCCGCCACCAGTGCATTGTTTGCGGCCCTGCTGATTTTATCAGGATTGCAGTTTCTTTTGTTTGCCATGTGGCTGGATATGGAATACAACAAGAATTTGAAGGGATGATAGCCTGTTTTGGATTGGACAACAGTGACTAACGGCAAGGACCGGGGACCCCTAAACATTTTTCAATCCTTTTTAAAAGGAGATGCTGGAGTCGCCCTGGCTTTGATGGGACTTCTATTGGTATTTTTGTCCCCTGTTTGGATTGGAAACGATACCATTTTTTTTCGGGATATCTCGGCCCTCATATATCCCGTGAAATTTTTTATAGCCAATGCCTACCATGAAGGTTTCGTCCCTTATTGGAACCCATCTTCATTTCATGGCTCGCCTTTGATGGCCGCGTTGTATCCTGGCGTGTTTTATCCGGTCAACCTGATTTTTTTAAGCGAAAACATCACTACCGCTTTCAATTGGTTCTATATAATCCACTTCGCCATTTTGACCTTGTTCGTTTTTTTACTTGTTCGTTTGTGGGGACTTTCGCGAGGGGCCGCATTTGCCGCATCGATCACGGCATTGTTAAGCGGGTATTTCCTTGCCGCGACCCTGAACAGCACGCAGTTTTTGGGTGGGATATGGCTCCCGGCGATCTTTTTCTGTTTTCAAAAGTACCTTGTGGAAAAAAAATTCCGCTATTTTTTTGCGGCTGTTTTCTTTCAAGCCTGTCAAATTCTTGCAGGTTTGCCCGAAGCATGCGTGGCCACAGATATCATGCTGGCGCTTCATTGTCTTTTTTTCCGAAATAGTGAGACCACCTTTGCGGATCTCCGCCGAAGAATTTTGGCTCTTGGCGCAATGGCCATTTTGGCTATTGGGTCTACTGCGTTTCAATTGATCCCTACTTATTACATGTTCCAGCAATCCCTGCGGAGCGGGGGAATGGATTTTGAGACTCATACGAAATGGTCTCTAAAGCCGGCAGAAATGGCGACCTTGCTGGTTCCCAGGGATTACACGCGTTTCCTGTCTCAAACCGGAGGCGAAATGTTTGAATTCAATCCCAGTATTTATATGGGAGTGTTCCCTTTGGCCATTGTGTTTGGGCTATGGAGGTTCCGCAAAAATACAGGGCTTGCATTCTGGGCGATGATGGCTCTGGCAGGAATATTTTTGTCCCTGGGGAAATACAATCCATTGTATTACCTGGTGTATTCCTGGATTCCCCTGGTTCAATTTTTTCGAATTCCAGAGAAGTATTTTTTGATATCCGCATTCAGTCTGGTGTTCCTGACGGCTTATGGAGTGGACGCTTTGCTTCGGTTAAAGCGGGACCAAAAAGAAGTGCCTTGGGATTGGGTCCTGATCCCACTTGTTTTGAGTGCCGCCGCCCTCTGCATCGGTTGGTGGAAACCATTAAGAAACCCGTGGTTCTCCTTTACTACACTGTTTGTTTTATGCGTTTTATCCTTCCTGTTTTTCAAAGGAAAACTGGAAACGTATTTATTTAAACCTCTTTTGATTGGATTGATCCTTTTCGATCTGGGCCTGCAAAATTATATGGTTTTGCCCCTGATCGATAGGAGTTATTATGATGATATGCCAAAATTGGCGAAACAAATTCAGGAAGACGGAGACCTCGCCAGAGTGTATACAGGAAATTTGGAGGGTCCCGTGAATAACCTGCGTTTTCCTCCAGGTCCGAATATAGTACTAAAGCAGATTGCGGCAAAAGAAAGTTTATTTCCCGATTTTGGAACTTTATACGGAGCCACCTATGCGGGAGGCCTCACCGGCGCCGCATTGGAGTTGGAGAGTTCCTGGCTGTGGAATGAAGTGTTTAAAAAATCATCTTCCCAAAGAAGAAAACGAATTCTTCAAAGAAGTAATGTGAAGTATTGGGTCACCTGGGAAGAAACTGAATCCGGAATGGGCGAAAAGTTTTTCGATACACTTCATATGAAATACCTTGAGAAAGTCTTGCCCAGAGCTTTTCTGGTTCCAAAGGCCAGGAAGGGTGAATTGGGAAAAATGCTCAATACTTATTATGATGAATCCTTCGACCCTTTGAAGGAGGTTCTGATCTCTGAACCGATTTCTCATATTCCTTCCAATGACTTTGAAGGCCGAGTTCGGCAGATAAAGTACCGTACCAATGAAGTCCGGTTGAAAACAGAGCAAAATGCCTCCGGGTTTTTGGTTTTACTGGATTCCTTTTATCCCGGATGGACTGTGAACGTCGATGGCCGGCCCGAAAAGATTTTGCGGGCCAACCATTTTTTTCGTGCCGTTCAACTGGATGCGGGGAGTCATGAAATCAGATTTTCCTTCGAACCGGAAGGTTTGGGAACAGGGACCTGGGTGTCTTTAGGTGTGGCTTTTTTTCTGGTTGGCATGGGAAGATTTAAAAATCTTTTTGGTTTGAAGGAGTCTGGTGGGGCAATGCGTAATGGTCTCCAACGTTAAATTCTTCTGGCTCCCCAAAAAGGATGCGTGGGCACTTGCCCTCTTGACGGGTGTGGTTTTTCTGTTTTTTTTTCCATTAATATTCGGAAATGCGACCCTTTTTTCCCGTGACATTACGGCCTTCGTTTACCCTCTCAAGCATTACTTGCACGAGTCTCTTCAGCAAAATACATTGCCTTTTTGGAGTCCGCACCTGTTTCATGGTATGCCATTAATGGGGACTCTGTTTCCAGGTGTTTTATATCCGCCGAATGTGATCTTCCTGCTTAATGATTTTACGACCGCCTTTAATTGGTTTTACGTCGGCCATTTTTGGGGTTTGATTTTATCTACCTATGCTTTGACCCGCTATTGGAAACTTTCCATAGCGGCCAGTCTGGTTTCGGCATTGACTGCTGGCCTGAGTGGTTTTTTTCTCGCTTGCGCCGGAATCAATGCCTATTTCTTAACGGTCGTCTGGTTGCCGTCGGTTTTACTTTTCTTTCAACGCGTCTGGTTGAAAAACCGTCCGGGAGATTGGGTGTTGGGCATCCTTTGCCTGGTTTGCCAAGTCCTTGCTGGAAGTCCCGAGGTCAATGTGATGACAGTTTTGCTGGTTTATTTTTTCTGTAATTCCCTGGAACCAATCCGGAGTCGATGGTCCTTGTGGCTTGGACGAACCGTCCGGTTTGCTTTTATGGTGTTGTTGACATTGGGACTGTGCGCTCCACAGTTGTTTTCGACTTATAGCCTGGTCGAGCAATCTGTACGCACTGAGGGCTTGGACTATGAACACCACACACACTGGTCTATGAAGCCATCAGCTGCGTCAGAAGTATTATTATCCAAGGATCATTCCAATTTCATGGAGAACATTCCTTCGGAAAAGTTCAATTTTATCCAGAGTTTCCATATGGGCTGGTTTGCAGGAGCTTCCTTGTTTATGGGAGTAATTTTCTGGAGGTTAAAACCTGTACGGTTTTGGAGTTTCGCATTTTTGATCGGTTTGGTCTTTTCCCTGGGTAAGCACAACCCGATATATTTTTCGATGTATAAAGTTTTTCCTGTAATGGACATGTTTCGATTTCCGGAAAAATTCTATTTTATCTCCGCCTGGGCTCAGGTATTTTTGGCGGGCCATGTTTTTGAGGCTTTGCTGAATCCCGTGGAACCTTATAAAAATAGAGGCATCCCATTCTGGACAGTCTTGATCGCTCCCGCCCTGGCAGTCCTACTGCTGTCATGGAATTTTCCGGATCGACTTGCTTTGGTGAATTTATTGATGTTTGCCCTTTTGGGCCTGGGGTTTTGGAGTTATAACAATGCTCATGTGAAAAAGCATTTTTTAACCACAGGAATTGTTTTATTGATTTTTGTCGATTTGATGATGAGACATCATATGCTCGTTCCAATGATCGAACGCGACTTCTATGAAAATGTTCCCGAACCCGCACAACTGATTCAGTCCAATCCCGCTATCTATCGAACCTATTCCGGCAGGGTTTTTGGGGATCTGGAAAAAATGATGGCGCCAGCGATTCCCAACAAACTATCGTTTCAAAAAATCAAACAGAAAAAACTGGTTCCTTTTCGGGGAGTGAGTTTTGGAATCCAGTATCCCAATGGTATCCCTGGAGTGGGGTTGGAACTGTCCGCACCCAACCTGTGGCGCGAGATCTTTCGCCACTCCTCTCCCGAAAAGCGATTGCGCATTCTTAAACGAAGCAACGTCAAATACTGGGTGGTCGACGACCGGCCCGAAATATTGCCAAAGGAGCTGAATTGGGTGGCATCGCAACAGGTGGTCCAGTTGGAAGACTCACTTCCCCGCGCGTTTTTGGTTCCCGGGTTTCAATTGGGTAAAAGCCCGCATTTGCTTAATACGTATTATGATATAAACTTCGATCCATTAAAAACGGTCTTGTTGGAAGAATCTATACCCATAACTCCCACGGAAAACTTTTCCGCCTCCATCGATTTTCTGTTGTACGAAACCGATAAGTTGACCCTGCTCACTCAACAGCAAGGCGACGGGTTTTTGGTCTTGCTCGATTCGTACTCCCCTGACTGGACCGTTACTGTGGATGAACAGCCTACCCGGGTTTTACGGGCCAATCACTTTTTTCGAGCAGTCAAACTCAGTCCCGGCAAACACACGGTCATATTTACCTATCAACCACAGGGATACAAAACCGGGTTGGTCATTTTATTTATTTCTTTAGCCCTGTTGGGAGCCGTTTGTTACAGGTTGAAAACTTCCCAAACTCCAGCCTCTAAACCCGAAGCCAGCTTATTATCTTATTGAAAAATAAGGGTTAAGCTCATATAATACGGGTTATGGACATCAGTAAAGATTTCATAGTCATCGGCAGTGGGGTGGCCGGGTTGACCTATGCTTTGAAAGTGGCTCCGTATGGATCGGTCGCCATTGTCACCAAAGCCGCTTTGGACGAATCTGCCACCAAATACGCACAAGGCGGCATCGCCTCGGTGATGGCGGAAGACGATTCCTGTGATTTACATGTTGCCGACACTCTGGAAACCGGTCAGGGATTATGTAAAGAAGACGTGGTTCGTATCATTTGCCGCGAGGGTCCGGCACGTGTCGAGGAATTGATCCAGATGGGAGCTCGTTTTGATCGCGAACAGGGTAGCGGCTATCATCTCTCTCGCGAAGGGGGCCATTCCAAGCATCGTATCCTGCATGCCACCGATTTTACCGGGCTCGAAATCGAGCGTACCTTGATCGATACCGTCAAGGCGCAAAAAAATATCGAAATTTTCACACACCATATGGTGGTCGATCTCATCACGCTGGCGCAATTGGACGCTTCCATTGTTCCCGGAAGTTCACGCGACGAAGCATTGGGTGCTTACGTTCTGGATGAGAAATCGGGAACCGTCAAAACCTTCATCGGGCAGTCAATAATGCTGGCTTCGGGCGGAGCCGGAAAGGTGTATTTGTACACTTCAAATCCGGATACCGCCACTGGAGACGGTGTCAGCATCGCCTACAGGGCAGGGGCGAATATTTCCAATATGGAGTTTTTTCAGTTTCATCCCACTTGCCTGTACCATCCCGACGCCAAATCTTTTCTTATTTCGGAGACGGTTCGTGGTGAAGGTGGAATTCTGCGTTTGAAGAGCGGTGATACCTTTATGGAAAAGTATCACAAAATGGGGTGTCTCGCCCCACGTGACGTGGTCGCCCAGGCGATTGATCACGAAATGAAAACCAGCGGCGACGATTGTGTCTATCTCGACGTCACTCATTTGGAAGGGGTCCGCATTCGCGAACGTTTCCCCAATATTTTCAAGACCTGCAAAAAGTTTGGCTTTGACTTGGCCGAGCAGTGGGTACCGGTGGTTCCTGCGGCCCACTACATGTGCGGCGGGGTGGCCGTCGATCTGGATGGTCAGACCAATATCAAGCGCTTGTTTGCTTCTGGCGAAGTGTGCCATTCGGGTTTGCACGGAGCCAATCGCCTGGCCAGCAATTCTCTATTGGAAGGCTTGGTGTTATCGCATCGCGCCGTGCCTAAGGCGGCGGCTCTAAAAGACGATGGATCTGTCCTGAGTCAGCGTGCGGGGCAAATACCACCCTGGGACAGCGGAGGCGCCGTCACCAGTGACGAGTCCGTAGTGGTGTCGCACAACTGGGATGAGATCCGCCGCCTGATGTGGAATTATGTCGGCATTGTACGTACCAATAAACGCCTGCAACGTGCACAGCGGCGCATCGTGTTACTGCTGGATGAGATCCGTGAATATTATTGGAAGTTTCTGATCACCAAAGACACTCTGGAACTGCGCAATATTGCAGTGACCGCAGACTTGATCATTCGAGGGGCCATGAACAGAAAAGAAAGCCGCGGCCTGCATTACAATCTTGATTTTCCCGATACCACCGATCCTAAAGAGGCCGGTGACACCTTATTGCAAGACAGCACTCCCCGTTTATTCACCCAAAAAGAAACGACAAACCATGAGTAAAGAAAATAACAAGCCCAGTATGGCTTACGATATATTTGGAGTTCTGGCAATCGCTTTCGCGGTGTTTGCCTTGATGGCACTCCATTCCTACAATCCTTCTGATCCCTCATTTAACCGGCACCATTCCACCGCCGGCGAGGTTCAAAACCTGGGAGGAATTGTGGGCTCCTACTTATCCGATGGCCTGGTGCAATTATTTGGAACGGGTGCTTTGTTTTTTCCATTAGTTACCCTGTTCTTTGGATGGACACTCATTCGGAGAAAAACGTTCCGGCGCTGGCCAGTGACTCTCAGCGCGGGATTTGCTCTTCTGGTTTGTTTTTGCAGTTTGCTGGCCATTCATTTTGAAGTCGATCCCTGGTTCAAAGAGTTCCCCCATTCCGGTGGCCTGACCGGAACACTGATTGGAAAAAACCTTATGGCCTGGTTGAACCTTGTTGGATCAACCCTTGCTCTTGGTACCCTGACGTTTCTTTTTTTCATGGCTATGATTGGGTCCACAGTAAACGATTTACTGGAAGGTGGAGAACGCTCCATGAAGAATGCTCTGGATGGTTCGACCCGGCATTTTAGAGAGCGCGCGTCCAAAATCCAGGAATGGAATGAACGCCGAGCGCAAAGACGGGAATTAATAAAGGAAGAACGGACCAAACGGGAACCTGTGATCGTTACCCGCACCAACGAACCGGTTGACATTCCTGTGATTAGTAAAAAGCGAAAGAAGGAAAAAGTGAAGGAAACCGAGACCTTTCCCGTGCAGGAAACTCTGCCTGTTGCTGAAATGGGCGATTATCAGGTGCCGCCTCTCGATTTGTTAAATAACCCTCCGCCGCCCAAGGACGAGTACGAACTGAAGGAAGAAATTCTGAAAAGTTCGAAGGTTCTTGAAGACAAGCTGGCTGATTTTGGAATCCTCGGCAAAGTGGTTCAGGTGTTACCGGGACCGGTCATCACTCTTTACGAATTTGAACCTGCACCCGGTATTAAAGTCAGCAGAATCCTTTCGTTGTCGGACGATTTAGCGTTGGCGATGCGTGCGCTCAGTGTGCGATTTCTGGCCCCCGTTCCCGGCAAGCCAGTGGTCGGGATTGAAATTCCCAACCGCAAGCGCGAGACGGTTTATTTTAAAGAGATCATTTCTTCTCAGGACTTCAGAGAAGAAAACGGCAAACTGCCGCTGGTCATAGGTAAAGACAATATTGGCGAACCGGTGGTTCAAGGATTGGCTCAGGTACCGCATTTGCTCATTGCCGGATCGACCGGATCGGGAAAGAGTGTGGGCATCAACGCGATGATTTGTAGTCTGCTTCTCAATTCCACGCCGGAAGAAGTAAAGATGATCATGATTGATCCCAAAATGCTGGAGCTTTCGATGTACGACGGCATTCCTCATTTGATCGCCCCGGTGGTGACTAATCCCAAAAAAGCCGCCGCCGCTTTGCAGTGGGCTGTGGCAGAGATGGAAACGCGCTACAAAATGATGGCGGAAATGGGTGTCAGGAATATTCATAGCTACAACGCGAATGTCCAAAAACTGGAGGAGGATGAAGCGGAAACGAATAAGCCGAAATCCAAAAAGAAAACCGGGATGGTGGAAAACGGCGAGGGTGAACTGGAAGAAGCTCTAAATAATCTGGGTGGCGGTGTTCTGGAAGAAGAACCTCCGACAAAGCTCCCCTACATTGTGGTGATCATCGATGAATTGGCAGATTTGATGATGGTGGCCTCCAAAGGGGTGGAAGATGCGTTAGCCCGTTTGGCCCAAATGGCGCGGGCGGCTGGAATCCATCTTATCGTGGCCACACAACGGCCTTCGGTGGATGTGCTGACGGGCGTGATCAAGGCCAACTTCCCGGCCCGGATTTCCTATCAGGTAACGTCGCGAGTCGACTCTCGCACCATTCTCGACAGTATGGGTGCGGAAAAACTTCTCGGTAAAGGAGACATGTTGTTCCTGCCCCCCGGAACCGGAAAGCTTCGCCGAATTCATGGCGCTATGGTGAGCGATGAGGAAATCAACCGCATTCTGAGTTTTATCAAACAGCAGAAAACGCTCGATTGCAAAGAAGAAGTTTTCGCGCAGGTGGCCGCATCCCAGGAAGGGGACATCGACGAGGAAGACATGGATGAAAAGTACGATGAAGCTGTGGAACTGGTCTCCAAAGAACAACAAGCATCCATTTCCATGATTCAAAGACGCTTGCGGGTTGGATATAATCGGGCCGCACGTATGGTTGAAATCATGGAACGGGAAGGGGTGGTGGGCCCCTCAGATGGGATCAAACCGCGGGAGGTTTATGTTAAACCCATTGCCTTCGAATAATTCTTTTTGCATCGTCCAAATATGTGAACAGATATTCCGCAAAAAGGTAGCCGGCTTTTTTGTGTTGATGATGATTTGTTGGCTCCATTTTCCTCATACGGCTCATTCAGGCCTTTTTTCCTGGAAAGACGAAAACGGTAAAACGCATTTCACCGATAGCGCTTCCAAGATTCCTAAAAAGTATCGTTCTGAAGATAAAGGTCTGGAGCGTCTCGACAAAAAATATCCCCACCTGTCGATGAATCAGGCCGAAACGGAAAGTAGTGAGCCGGGTTTTGGTCCCACAAGTACGAATCCTTTTGAAATCACTTTCAAGAACCGGGATGCAGGGGTTCACAATGTTGATGTGTTACTCAATGGCGGCGTCAAGGCAGAATTTATAGTAGATACCGGAGCATCTTTTGTCACTATATCAAAATCCCTGGCTAAAAAACTGGATTTGAATACAACCAAATCTGCGCCTCATATTCAATTCACTACCGCAGGGGGCAAGGTTTGGTCTCCTTTGGTCGTCTTGCAATCCATCAAGGTAGGCGATGCAGAAGTGCACAATGTAGAAGCCAACGTCAACCAGCATATGGGTGATCTTGATGGCTTGCTGGGCCAGACTTTTCTATCTGAATTCGAAATACACATGGACGCGGGTTCCAATAGAATGATGTTAAGACCGCGTTCTCGTCCGGACGAGCCTTTATGGGGAAACAAAAATGCCAACTGGTGGAAAGGCAAATTCAAATACTTTAAGCAGGCTCGCCGGCAGGCGAAGGCTATGGCCCAGCATCCGGAGCAAGTAAAGGTTCCTTCCTGGTATCAGTTCAAATCGCTGGAAGAGTATTATGAAAACCTGTACCAAAGCTTATACAACCATGCGGTATCGGTTGGGCTTCCAGCCTACCTGCTTGTCAGCCCCTGAGATCAAGGGCTGATGTCAAGCGTATCCATACTTTCCTCAAATAAGGATAAGGTGCTTATCCTTTTATTGGGAGCCAGTAATTTATCGAGAGCCTATAGTGGGCTGGTTTCTTTTTTTAAGCTCAATCTGGTTTCCGTTGAAGTCAAAGTACTCGCGGCTTTTGGTTCGGGCCGGGCCTACAGCACTTCTGCAGGAATGTTAAATATCGTTTATCCGCCCTTAAGTTCCTGCACCTTGTTTGACGAAGCCGAGCGCGTTTGCCAGCACTATTCCCGGGTAGTGGCGTTGGTTACAGATATCGGCAACGACATCATGTACAACGTTCCCCAGGACCGCATTGTCGAAGACCTGGAATGTGTCTTGAGTCGCTTGGCTCTTATGCAGGCAGAAATTCATTTCACCCCGATTCCGAAACATTTGGAAAATAATCTGGGTGAGAAACAGTTTTTTATTTTAAGAGCTTTGTCGTATCCCCGGTCACGTCAAACCTGGAAGCGGGCCATAGCTTCCATGCGCGGGATCAATCGATTTTTGTCAGAGACATGCCAGGGACCCGCCCATCTCGTTACCGGACTCGAATCTTTTGCAGGGTTCGACGGAATCCATTACAGTTATTTTGAAGTTCATAAAGCGTGGACCCATATCGGCGGAGCTATGCTTAACAGCATGGGGTATCCCGTTCGACGCAAAATTCGCTCTATTGAAATGCTCACCTCTTTGGCCGATCATGGGGTCCGTACCTATTTATCCGATATGCTGTCTTTGGTTCCCAAAGCACAGGACTTGTACTGAATCCGATGAAGAACACATTACGAGCCCTATTTCGTTTGATGGCAATCTCCGTGGTGTTTCCCAGCTTTGCCATGGCGGGGTTGATTGTTCAGTTGGTTTTTTTCCGGTCAGATGAACAAAAATATTTTTATCTGGCGCAACTGACCCATTTCCTTGGGAAAAGCCTGGTAATCATTTTGAACATGCGGTGCCGTATAGATGGTCTGGAAAATGTCGTTCCAAATGCTCTGGTGGTGTCCAATCATGTCGGGACTCCGGATGTTCTTGCATTGAGTACCTGTTTTCCAGCATTTTTCGTAGCGAAATCAGAGGTGCGTTCCTGGCCCTTGTTGGGCTATCTCACGCGTTTGGGCTCGACTTTATTTGTGGACCGAGGCAGGCGTTTTCAACTGAAACATATTTTAAGGCAGATAGTGTCACGGATGAAACTGGGTTATTCTGTTGTCCTGTTTCCCGAAGCGGGGGTGACCGACGGTACGCAGGTGGTCGATTTTAAATCATCGCCTTTTCAGGCCGCAGTCGAAACCAGGCGTCCCGTATTGCCAATAGCCATTCGTTATGGCGATGGCAATTCACCAACAATAGCCTGCTGGTTCAATCGAACATTTTCCTCACACGTCTGGGCCCTGCTGAAAAACCCGGTTCTAGATACACACCTGACCATCCTTCCTGCGATTGCGGACATAACTGACCGAAGAATCCTGGCCCGGGAAAGCAGAAGGCAAATCCTTGAGGCCTGGCAGAAAATGAGGTAAACTCGGATCCTTCCCAAGCCAATCTTACAAGTATTCAGAACTAACTTTAAACTAAGGAACCAGGTAACAATGATTCATCCTTATAAAGATATCAGCCCCAAGATACACTCATCTGCCATGATCATGGATAGCGCGCAGGTGATCGGTGAAGTGGAAATCGGTGAACAAAGCAGTGTGTGGTTCAACGCTGTGATTCGCGGCGACGTGAATTTCATTCGCATTGGCAAACGCACCAATATTCAGGACGGGTGTGTTCTCCATGTCGCACGCAAAACTTTGCCCCTTATCGTGGAAGATGAGGTGACGGTTGGACACAACGTCACCTTGCATGCCTGCACCATTAGGTCCCGATGCCTGATCGGCATGGGTGCGGTGGTGATGGATGGGTGCGAGATAGGCGAATATTCCATTGTGGGGGCAGGCGCTCTGGTGACTCCTGGAACGATGGTCCCGCCGCGCAGTCTGGTCCTGGGCAGTCCGGCCCGAGTCAAACGCGAGGTGACCGAAGAGGAAGTCCGAAGCATTCGGGAGTCAGCGGCCAATTATGTGGCCGACACCGAAGCGTATCTGGACTGACCGGTCATGAGCCTGGCTGTTATAGGTGGAAGCGGAGCGTATCACCTTCTAAGCGATAACGCGTTTGGAACGGAAGTTTCCTGCTCTGCTGTAGACACTCCCTTTGGCAAGAGCGCACCTGTCCATGAGTTTGAAGTGGGGTCCGGTAGCTCTGAATCGATCCGGTTTCTGTTTCTATCCCGTCATGGCGAAACCGATTATTCCATCACCGCCCCCTTCGTCAATTACCGAGCCAATATTTATGCGCTGAAGGAGCGGGGGGCGAGCCGCATTCTTTCCTGGTCGGGACCCGGTATCATCAACACGAAATTCCGGCCCGGTGACTTTGTTATTCCTCATGACATCCTGGATGAAACCAAACGCAGGGAAGGCACCTTTTTCAAAAATCGTGGCATCGGATTCATACGCCAAAGCGATCCCTTTTGTCCCCAGATTCGGGAATCAATCCACGAATCTTTACACCTGCTCGGATTTCCCCATCATGAAGAAGGGGTATACGTTTGCACCGAAGGACCGCGACTGGAATCGCCTGCAGAGATTCGCAAGTTTCGAATTTGTGGAGCGGACCTTGTGGGCATGACGCTGGTTCCCGAGGCCTTTCTCGCACGGGAACTGGAGATGTGCTATGCCCCGATTTGTTATTTGACGAATTTTGCCGAAGGGGTTCATGACAGGAAATTCCAAAAGGGTGAATTGTTTGAAGGCATGCAAACCGAGGAAGAAAAACGCGACGTTGATGAATCCATACGAAAATTTCCTGGAATCCTGTTAGGATGTTTTATGCAACTTAAAGAGCAGGAGCGTGCTTGCCATTGTAAGGATGCCCTGGAGCGATACAAGAACAAAGGGATGATCACCGACGACTGGCGTACCTGGATGGGAGACGTTTGACTTTTACCCTGGTTTAAGGTGGCCGGTTTCACCAGCTTTGCGGTGAGGGAGTATGAAACGAAAGCGGGCAAATTTTATTATCGATGTGTTAGCCTTTTTGGGCTTTTCCTTGTTATTGTCTACAGGATATGTCCTTCGCTTTGTTCTCCCGCCCGGAAGTGGAAGCAGGCAAGGGCAGGGGAACCGGCCGATTTCGCTTTTGTGGGACATGGACCGCCATCAATGGGGCGAGGTCCATTTCTGGATAGCGTGCAGTCTCATAATTCTAATCGCGATTCATCTGATATTGCATTTCGGCTGGATCGAAGCCGTATTCAAAGGAAAAACCTCCGAACCTTCCAGAGCAACGGTAACCTGGGCGCTTTTTGGAATCATAGCCGTTATCTTGCTTGCCTTGCTACCCTTTTTCAGTTCACTTAAAACCCAAACGAGAATGGAAAGAAACACTCCATCCTTAAACCAGCAAAATCCAAAGCAGGAAACAACTCAAATAAAAAAGCAATATCCCCCGCCCAAAAAGCAAAGAAAGTTGCGCAAGCGATTGAGGGGGCAAGTTGAGTGAATTTCAAACATAAATAGTTCTCTATGCACTGTTTATTCACAACCAGCGGACTGGATCAGGAAAAGCATAAAACCTGAATCAGCTTCGTGCTGTTAATGTGTCATGGATTTCAAAAAACAGAGTTGGCTTGAAAAGAATTATCTGGGGTCAATCAAAACGGCTTTTGCAATGGTTTTTGATTTATAGATTAAATTGCCTGACCATTGTGAATGGCCAAAGCTAATACAGGTACAAAAATATATATTCGCCACTTATCGTAATATTCTTCGCCTTCCACCTGAAAAAGCGAACTTTGTTCTCTTTGTAGAGAACCGGTCTTCCTCCTCCTGGTTTGCCCAAACCACTTCAACAAAACGCCTTCAGTAGCAAAACGGAAAATTAGCCCTCCCGGCCGAAAAGCGAAATTAATTCGTAGTTTTTTATAGAAGGCGAACTATTCCTTAGAATGTATTTCCGCGCAAATAGGGGAGGCAACCAAATTACCCACCTTTAGGGGATTTAACCCACTATTGTTCTTCTTTATAAATCCACACATTTCATGAGTATTTAGGGTTTTATTTCGGCTGCGAGTATTATCGACGGCCTCGCCTAGAATCAAGAGCAGTATTAACGTCCTGGAGACTGCTAATAGTTTCCGAACCCATTCCACCCCAGGTGGCTTTTTTGGATGCGGACATGGCCGTTCCCAAATTCCGAATGTATATTTTGATCTGGTTTTTGAATTGGTCCTCTTTGACGTTTGGGCGAATCAGGTCGAAGGGGTTGATATTGCGCTGAAACCATTCCAGAAACAACATCAAACCGATTTTGTCGTAAGGCCGCCCACCGGCCCAGGGAATCCTTCCGGTCTGGTAGATCGATGCCGAAGTGCCACTTTTTCTCCTCAACTGAAGGATCTGGATTTCATCGCTGTACAAGAACTTCGCAAACGCCTCGCCAAAATTTACGTCTCCCAAATCATCGGCGGTCATGGTTTTGATGGGCTTGGTATCATTGTCGCATAACCCGGTCGAGGCGTAATCCGCAATCATTTTCACGGTGACCCACCTGCGCACCGCCTCAATATCCACAGGGGCCATCATCTTGAGCGGTTGAAACTGCTGCTTAATTCCCTTCCCCAGTTTATCGATGCTCGCTAACTTTGCTCCAACATCAACACTCACATCCCTCAGGTTTCTGGTGTTTTGAAGGTTTCTTTGAACTCCGGCCACTAATCTGTTTCTAGCCGCATCTGTAGAGATACTGCTTCTCATGGCTTCAAATCTGGTAACTATGTCCTCTGAGAATTTATTAAGGTTCATGACTAGTTAACGTCCTCCAAAGAGGGCTAAAATGTAGTTATGAAGCGGCGAAACCCGATTTTAAAACGCGCCCGAATTTCGACCAAGAAATTTAGGGAACTTTTGAGGTACTTTTC
>JACAVV010000032.1 GCA_024648695.1 Nitrospina sp. | reverse complement strand
GGTCCGTCTTCAATCAGGTTTTTTCAATAGGAAGCCAAAGTTTTATAACAAATTCCCTCACCGAAATGCGCAATTTAAAATTCTCTCTCGATTTTAATAATTCTGAGACTCTCATGCAATATGCGGGTTAGCGCTCTTGAAAAATCAATCGGGCACGTGTTGGGCGCACATAAAGAAGTGGTGCTTATGGAACCGAAGAAAACGCCGCCATCACATCCATCTTTACCAATTCGCTTTGATAAGTGCGCGGGAATTTTTCCCGGTAAGCTTTTGCGGACTTGAGTCCCGATCTAATAAAGGACTCGGTATGTTCGGGAATATCTATTCCTTCTCGCCGGTTCGGTGCGAGCGTGATGATGTTGGCATCCAGGCCTGCTTCCATGAGTTGAATCGCCGATTCTTTTTTTCCGGCACGAAGGGCTTCCATTGCTTTGACACGGTTGTTGAGAGCATGCACTTGTGTGTTGATCGATAGTTTTGCCGCCTCACTCACTCCAGCGTCAAAGCCTAGTCTGCTTCCGAAGGCTATTCCTACGCCAATACTGACTACTAATATAACCATGAATAAGACCTTGCTTATGTTGATCATAATTCAGGTTTCCTTAATTTTTATTTCGAGGATGGAGGAATATGATTACAAGGAAAAAACTAACGTACTTTTTCCTTAAATGAAAGACTTATTGGACCAATAGGAAAGGATGGCCAGGCTCTGGAAAGGAGGCGTGCTCCCTAGAAGGGGAGACCAGGGAGCACAGGGGTCGGGGGAGGACGAAAAAGCTTAGTGGCTTACGGTAACAGGATGATATTCATCAAAATGCGAGCAAACCCAGTTGGCGGTATACAGGACTTTTGCAAACGAGTCGCATTTTTCTAATTGCGCCTGACTGGCAATTTCGTGCCAGGTGCTGTTGTTGTCGATCAGCGTGGAGGTGATTTGGGAATCCTCCAAAGTGGAACGCATCCACTTGATATAAACCTGCACCGTTGCAACGATGTTTTCCTGATGAATAGAGGCACCCAGACGTTTCCAGAAATCTTTTTCAATCAGCATTTCGATACGTTTCTGATCCTCGGTTCTGGACGATTTTCGGAATGTATTTTGGCGCAGGTAGCTGGAAACTTCCTGCAAAGAAACCGAATCTGAATTTTTGGGGTTTTCGTGTTGGTTTTGATTATTTTCGTTCATCATGACGGCCTCCCATTGCGATAAATAAGGTTTGCTTAACTAAGAGCAATCCCTGTACCAATTTGGGCTCGGCACACTAATTTTGTCGACGGTAGCGCGAAATGGACATGAAAACTGTTCATTTTGGCCTGGTTAGAGCTCCAACTTTTTTTATGAAAAAGGCGATGGATTGTGAGGGGAGACTTTGGATCTATCTCAATATGGAAATGAGTTCCGAAATTGGATTTAAATTTCCCATTTTGGGATGAACTGGACTAAAAGACGGATTAGGGGAAAACTCTATATTTCAGGCAAGATGGTTTCGTTGTCGATGAGGGCTGGTTGAATCTGACTTGCAGTAAGCCCTTGAGCATCCCTTAAATCTGCTCCCCGGAGATCGGTTTTTTCCAGTCTGGCATTTTTCAAATGGGCTCCGCTCAAATTTGCCTTACGCAAATCGGCATTATGCAAATCAAGCCCTTCAAGCCGGGCACCACTCAAATTAACACCCCGGAGATTGGCGTGTTTTAAATCGAGCCGGGCCAGGGAAACCCCTCGCAAATCCGCTTCGCTGAAATCGGCTCCACGAATATCGGCGCCATCCAGTCTGGAATCATTGAGATTGCTCATGGGAAGATTGGCTCCGCGCAAATCGGCCCCTGTCAAATCAGCCTGGCGCAGATCACAACCTATCAGATCGGCCCGAGTTAAATTGCATTCTTTCAGGTTGGCCTGTTGAAGATTGGCCCGGTGTAAATTGGCCTTGCTGAGATCTGCCTTGCGGAGATCGACACCTTTTAAATCGGCCACCATTAAATTCTGTTTATTGGCTTCAATACTTTTTCGGTCGCGGGGAACTTGTTGAGTCATAAATCCTTGCAGGTCTGGTTACTAAATGCTTAACAATTTGTCTTTGGGGATATGGCCGTAGGGGCAAAGGAACAGGAAAATAGTCTGAATAGCCAGGGCCGCTTCCAGTACATCGAATTTGCCTATATCCATCATAAGCAGTTTTTCATCGAAAAATGTTTTAATATACAGCTTAACCTGTTGAACCTTTTGTTCTTCAGGTGCACCGGATTGAAGAATATTAGGTAGACGGCCGACATCAATCCAGATGCCGCCACACTTGGAACACTGGTCCACTTCGAATTCCCACTGTTTGCTGAAAAAATGTCGGTACAGCAAGGTGGTCTCGCAATAGGGGCAAATGTGTTCTACATTGCGAAACGTTTTAATCCCTTCCGCCCGGTCCAGTTCCAACAAGGAGACACCCGATGCAGGAAGACGTTCAGGCAATTTTTTTAATTGATCCTTGCCGAACCAAAGGCCGCCGCACCCTCCGGAACAGAAATATACTGAAATTCCAACGACTTTATTTTTTACCAGATTTTGTTTGCAGGATGGGCAATGCATCAGAATTAAAAGGGAGTTCCGCGAAAAGGATCATTGAAGTTTTGAAAGGGAAATCCGTCCTGTCCATTTACTCAGTTTACAGAATACGAAAAAACTGGAATAATTTATAGTGATAATTCATTCTGTCAACGAACCATAGTTTCCTGATGAAAAAAGAAGCCAACATTCTGGTCCGGCATTGGCCGTTGTCACCTTGCTTTGGTTTTTGCGAATACCCCGAACGGCAAAACCGTTTTTATTGCATTTGCAGTCGGCCCCGGGGCATTGGTGAAATGAAGAACGATTGGGAAGACTTTGTAGAAAAAAACGATCAGTATGAAGGTAGAATAGGAATCCCTCACCCTGGCTCCTGGTCCTATAGAGAATACCGCAAAATGTTTTCAAAGAACGAGAAATGAATTCTCCACTGGAAATCCTGCAGACCAAATGGCCCTTGATGGCATGTGTTGGAAATTGCTTGTTGCCCTCCAACCACAAAGGCAACATCTGCCGGTGCGGACGCCCTGCCGGAATTGGCGAGATACGCGATAATGTGGACGATTGGGAAGAGTTCCTCAAGAAGAATGCGGATTATGAAGATACTTTGAATATTCCTTACAAAGATTCCTGGACCAACCGGGAATTCATAAAACTGATCGAGAAATACGATACCAGCACCAACCTCTAATGGGATTTATTATTTGCATTTATAATGGAATTATTCCCATCTGCTCATGAGTAGCAATCCACTCACATACCTCTTATTTCAAGAATAAAAATCTCATAAAAAATCGATTTGACATTTGAACCAATGTGGTTCAATCTATATTTTGAAAAGAGCGGATTGAGGCGCCAGGGGAGTCTTTTTCCGTCATTGTTGGCCCCCTGATGAAAGGAGGTGATCCCTTGTCTAGTGATAGTATTTGGGGTGCTTCCGGAGCGGCCCGTTAACGTAACGTTTCAGAAGCTCCCATACCATCAGTTGGGCCCCACATTTGTGGGGCCTTTTTTCGTGCTGAAGAGTCCTTTTCAGAAACAGCATTTTCCAAATAAAGTTTCTAATGGACTCCAATAAGAGTTATAATAAAAGAGTTCAAAGCAAAATAATTCTTTTTCCAACAAGGAGTGGTTCCGTGAATGATCCGGAAGGTGCAGAACGAGATTTTGAAAAACTGTCCAAAGCCATTACCGAAGCTGTAATGAAATCTGAAAAAGTTAGAAAGATCGTCAGTGAATTGAGTGCAAAGGACAAGGTCTGTCTGGAAAGTTTTATGGTTTTGGTTCTCAGTTTGCAAACCTTGACCGATTCCCTGTCTCCTGAGAAACCCGATGACATGGTAGAAAAAAAGCCGTTACAGCGCCTCAAGAAAAAGAAAACGAATAATCCTTCCCAGTACATTGACGGAAACAGGCTTTCCAAAAATGAAATTGAGTTTCAGGAATTTCTCAATCGGGATTTCGACTCGGACGCATGGCTCAGAAATAACGGCCTTTCCTTTTAATGTCCTTGTTGTTTCCCTGATAGCGGGTATTCTTTCCTTAACATCGGGAGCCCGTCCCGTTTTGTCCAACGATTACGAATCAGATAGAAAACGAATGGTGGAACAGCAGATCCGTGCCCGCGGTATTTCGGATCCTGCTGTGCTTTCGGCCATGTTGCGCGTTCCCAGGCACCTATTTGTGGAGGAGGAAAGCCGGTATCGTGCCTATTCTGACGCGGCTCTTCCCATTCGTGAAAACCAGACCATTTCTCAACCCTATATCGTGTCGCTTATGAGCGAAAATGCTCAGTTGAATTCTACCGATCGTGTTTTGGAAATTGGAACCGGATCGGGCTATCAGGCCGCAGTGCTGGGTGAAATAGCGCGGGAGGTGTACACTATCGAAATCGTTGAATCGCTTGCGCAACAGGCCAAACGCAAATTAGCCGACTTGAATTATACAAATATCCATGTGAAGCATGGCGATGGGTATCAGGGGTGGCCCGAACAGGCTCCTTTTGATGCGATCCTGATCACAGCCGCCACTCCGGAAATTCCGAAGCCCCTTGTTGAACAACTGAAAGAAGGGGGACGTATCGTTTTACCTCTGGGCGACAAACCGTTTTCGCAAGATCTTTTGCGGATCACCAAAACCTCCAAAGGCCTTAAAAAAGAATACCTGGCGGGCGTGGTGTTTGTGCCCATGACTGGAGAAGTGAGAAAATAAAAGGTCTTTGAGTCCCTTCCAATTTTTGGAGGATGCCATGAATCGCAGTCCAGCTGTAGCAGGTAGCTTTTATCCGAAAGACCCTCAATCCCTTCGCGAAGATGTTGCAAGCCATATTGAACCTGAAGCCGCAAAATCCCCCGCTTTGGGGATTGTTGTGCCTCATGCCGGATTTATGTATTCGGGAGACGTGGCCGGTTCGGTATATTCTCAAATTGAAATTCCAGACACCGTGATTTTGATGGGACCCAATCATACCGGGCAGGGTGCCGATATTTCCCTGATGCCGAAAGGTACCTGGTCCATGCCCATGGGAGAGGTCTCCATTGATGAAGAATTGGCCGGCATGATTCTGAAAGCCTCACCCCTGATTAGGTCCGACGACAGGGCTCATGTCGGGGAGCATTCGCTGGAAACGCAATTGCCCTTTTTGCAATTTTTTCAAAAAAACATTCGTATGGTTCCTCTGGTGTTCATGAAACTCAATTTTGAAAAAAGCCGTCTCGTGAGCCAGGCCCTTGTTGACGCCATTCGCCAGGTGGGTCGTCCCGTATTGCTGGTAGCGAGTTCCGACATGACGCATTTCGAATCGCATGACAGCGCTTGTCAGAAAGACCACAAAGCAATAGATCACATGTTGCAATTGGATGAACGTGCCTTGTTCGAAACCGTTCGCAAAGAGAAAATCAGCATGTGTGGTATTCATCCGGTTACGGTCATGATGCAAGCCGTTAAGCAGTTGGGGGCAACGCGATGCGAATTGGTTCACTACATGACATCGGGACAAGTCAATGGAGACCTTTCTCATGTGGTCGGTTATGCAGGATTGGTTTTGAGGTAATCCAATTGCTAAACATGGTTCCTCAGCATGAGTTCTTTAGGATGGGGATTCAGATAAACCTGGTCGAGTAGATATTCGACTCGATACTTTTTGACGTAATGCTGTACGAGGGTCACCGGGACAACCAGCGGAACCAGTTCATTCCTGTAGTCTTCAATTGCTTGCAGAATATCTTTCTTGTCTTCACTGGGAATCAACTTTTTAAAAAAGCCCATCATGTGCATAAGCACATCGGTATTTTTTTTTGCCGTTGATTTAAGAGCGAGTGCTTCCATGAAAGTGGATGCGTAGGATACCAATACTCGATTCCAAGGTTGGCTTTTAACCTCGGCCACAATTTTTCCCAACTCCAGATAGTGTTTTCTACTGTGCGCCAAAAGAAGAAACTTATGCTGAGTATGAAATTTTACCAAAAAGCCTGCTTTGGCTCTCCCGTGAAACAAAGCGGATTTCAATCGATGAAAGCTAAATACCCGCACAATAAAATTTTCCCGAATTTTCGGATCGTGCAACCTGCCTTCTTCTTCAGAGGGAACAAGGGGGAAAACTTTTGAGAATTCTCTGGCAAATAAGCCTGCACCGTGTCTGGCTTTCGCAGGGTCTTCCAGTGAATACACGGGAATCCTACCCAGGCCGCAGGAGGGAGATTTCGATTTAAAAATAAAACCGTCAAGATCCTCCCCGGCCAAATCCTTGATCCGGGCTTTAATAAAACGGTTCATCCGTTTGGTCCAGTCGGTCCTTGTGGTTCGGGACAGCATTTTGGGTTCTTCCAACGATCCGTACAAGGCCACCGTTTCCCTGGGAACCCCCATCCCCACTTCCATTTCAGGGCAAACCGGAATGTAATTAAAAAATTTCCCCAAAACCTCCTGGACATAGCGATCTTTTTTATGGTCACCGTTCCAACGTACCTTTTCGCCGAGCAGGCAACTGCTGACACCGATTTGAATGTTGTCGTTCATGACATTTAAGGCCGAATGTTTTTAGGCCCCCTCCAATTATTTAAGAGTTGGATTCAAAAAGTGAGATAAACGCTTCAAGCGGTCTTCCAAAACATGCATGGAGCCGAGCACTTCAATTCCATTTTGGGTGAAGGATTTTCCCAAAGATTCCATGGCGGCGCCTCCCGCCCAAATCGGACACGCGGGCAATACCAAATTACAGTAATCTTCAGTAATTGACTTGACCTCCCTTTTGGAAAATTTACCTGTACAGGACAGCAATACCAGGCTGGGTCGCGTGAGCGTGCAAAAAGCTCCGAGTTCCTTGATCGGCATTTTGGCTCCAAGGTAATAAACTTGGCAACTATTCATCGAGCATAGATAGGCTACCATCCATGCGCCCAGTTCGTGAGAATCCTCTGGAAGACAACTGATAACCACTTTAGGGCCCTGATGAGAAACAGGAATTTGGTTTAAAAAAGCCAAAAACTTCTGCCGAATTTGGTTTGTAACGAAATGCTCAACACCAACCCCAATTTTTCCTTCATGCCACATGTCTCCCACTTTAAGTTGCAAAGGAACAAATATTTTATAAAAGACTTGCTCAAAGGGAAGTAAAGAAACCCCTTCGTTTAATATTCGAATAAACCTTTCCTTATCCAGGGGATTGATACTTGATACCAAATTATTATTTATTCGATTGAGGGGAGGTTCTTCAGCTTCACCAGCGCGAACTGTACTGCTCCGCATCCGTTCAATCAAGTTTTGTCGCCCTAGCCTTGCCAATTCCCCTATGGCAAACCCGTTCTCTAATTGTCTCTTGATATAAATTAGCAAATCTACATCTTCCTCGGAATACATGCGGTACCGGTTGTCTCCACGTACCGGTTGCAACAAGTCATACCGCCTTTCCCAGGACCGAATCACGTGTTTACTCAACCCGGTCAACCTTGCTACATGATCTATTTTATAAGTATCCATACCCTAAAAATATCAATATTGCTAATGTCTGTCAAAACTTTTTTAAAAAAACATTTGACAAAATAAAAATCATTAGATAATCTTTTGTCGAAACATTAGACAAACATTAATATTTTAAGGAGAAATATCATGAACAAACGTTTGCCTTTTCAGACGGCGGTGACAGTGGTCGCCATTTCAGTTTTCTTATCGGCTGGTAACAGTTTTGGGGAACCGGTGCCGGAGGGTATGGTCAGAGTTCCAGGGGGATCGTTTTTGATGGGAGTTGACAAGAAGACCAATCCCAATACTAAAAAAATGTCCAAAGCTCAACAATTGAAGTATCGCGTATCCAAAGAAGCCTTCAATGATGAGGGTCCCGCCCATAACGTGATTCTGGATTCTTACTACATCGACACCTACGAAGTTTCCAACAAGCAATATGGCGATTTTATTAAAGCGACGGGCCATCCTGCCCCGGCTTATTGGGACGATCACAAACGGAACAAACCTCAACAGCCTGTAAGCGGCGTGAATTGGCATGATGCGAACGCATACTGTAGCTGGGCCAATAAGCGCCTTCCCACCGAAGCAGAATGGGAAAAAGCCGCGCGCGGTCCAGAAGGTTTTACGTATCCCTGGGGAAATGAACTTGATTCCAGCAAAGCCAATTACGGTAGAAAGCAGGAATTCACTGCCAACGTGGATGCCTATCCTGAAGGTAAAAGTCCTTACGGGGCCTACAACATGGCCGGTAACGTTTTTGAATGGGTACAGGATTGGTACGACCCTAATTATTTCAAAACCTCGAGGGATATGATCAACCCGACCGGGCCTATAGAGGGTGTCTTTCTAAGTGCGACGGGAACTTATGTAGACCGCATTGCGACTGGCAAGAAAAGGGTAATCCGTGGTGGCTCCTGGTACGCACCGGCTGAATCTGTAACCAACACGCATCGATTCTGGAACGATCCCATGAACAACAGTTATGGCGTTGGACTCGGTTTTCGTTGCGCCCGCTCTGTAGAAAACGATTCCTTGTTGGAAGCAAGAACCTTCTACATGAATGCCTTGATCCATATGGGCGCCGAGAAATACCCGCAAGCTATGAAGTCAATTGAAAAGGCTTTGAGCCAGGATCCTGGCAATCCGGAGTATAGGAAGTTGAAGGAAATGATTGGAAAGCAAGTTCAATAACCCTGAAATCCACTAATGAGGAGGGGCTGTTGCCCCTCCTCTTAATAATGAACCCGGTTTTTGGGAGCTAGTTATTATGTTTTATTCGTTCAAATTTAGAAACCTGGTCCGTGGAATGTTTTGGGGCTGGATGCTAACTATCACAATAGGATTGTCGCATTCGGGTTTGGCCATTTCTGGAGAGACTTTAAACGCCAACTCTATCCACACGACTTCCACCGCCCGATTAGCCGTTGAAGAGGCCTGGGAACAATACCATCATGCCGCCCTGGGGGGTACGCTTGCTTCACCTCAAGTGCAATCTCAATTGGAAATGAACCTTCATAAATCCCGCGAACTCCTGGCCGAAGCCTATGACGCCGAGCGTTTGGGGGATCAGGACAAGGTTCAAGAATTACTCGATCAAATTATGAAAATAACATCTACCGTTATAACCGGGAGCAAGGAGTCTAAAAAATGAATGCATTGAACATTAACCGAATTTTGCTTTGGCCTTTATGTCTTCTGCTCGCACTCAGCATGACCTTTGGGCCGGAATTTGGTGAGTCTGCCCAAAAGTTAAAGGAAGGCATGCGGGATATTCCGGCCGGTATTTTTCTTATGGGAAGCGCACCGGACGAAGGCCGTTCTGATGAAAGGCCTCAGCGGAAAATTTATCTGGATAGTTATTCAATCGACATCAGGGAAGTGACCAATGATGAGTATTTAAAATTCATACTTTCTACCAGACGCAAACCTCCACCCAATCCCTACAGCGAGGCACCATTAACGGAAGAGGTGGGGGTGGGATCTTTACCTGTGGTGCAGGTGACCTGGTACGACGCGGTGGACTATTGCCGATGGGCCGGTAAACGCCTTCCAACCGAAGCGGAATGGGAAAAAGCCGCTCGGGGAGATATGGGAATGTTGTTTCCCTGGGGTGATCAACCGCCAAAAGTTGTGCAGGTCAATTTCGAAAAAAACTGGAAAGGAATTCATACCTTACAAGCAGTTGGCAGTAATTCCAAAACTCGGTCCCCCTATGGGATCCATGACATGGCAGGTAACGTGCGCGAATGGGTACAGGATTGGTATGCACCGGATTACTACCGTACCGGCCCTGTTCAAAATCCCAAAGGACCTTCAAAGGGCATATTGAAAGTAATCAAGGGAGGGTCCTGGCATAGTTTTAAAGCAGATGTCCGTTCCGCTTCCAGAGGCAAAGGAGGGTTTGCACTTAAAACCGATGGCATTGGGTTTCGGTGCGCCCGATAACTTGAGAACCTATTGATTTCATCTGAGGAGAATGAAATGAACATATTTAAATCTATTTCAATAACTAAAAGAACGATCACGACAATTTTTATGATGGTTTTGACGCTATTACCCCAAATAGCCAGTGCCCAAAAAGGTTTGGTGCCGGAGAACATGGCGTTGATCAACCCCGGAGGTTTTGTCCGGGGTGTGGATTCCAATGATTCCAAAAAGGTATCTACTTCGAATTTGTATCCACGAAAAATGTTTCAGGATGAAAGCCCGTCGCGAATGATCTATCTCAGCGCGTATTACATCGATAAATATGAGGTTTCAAATTCTCAATACACCGAATTCATAAAAGCAACCGATTACCCTGCCCCCGCATATTGGGACCATCACCAATTGAACGGACCCAAACAACCGGTTACAGGAGTGAACTGGTTTGACGCCAATGCCTATTGTCATTGGGCCAACAAACGCTTACCTACCGAAGCGGAATGGGAAAAAGCCGCCCGGGGGCCGGCGGGTCTTACTTATCCTTGGGGTAATGGACTCGACCTTAACAAGGCTAATTTCGCGAAAGGTAAAAAAGGACAAAATGAAATAACATCGGATGTGAATAGCTATCCGGAGGGAAAGAGCTATTACGGTGTTTACAACATGGCTGGCAACGTATTCGAATGGGTACAGGATTGGTATGATCCCAACTATTACAAAACTTCACAAGAGGTTAGAAATCCCCAGGGACCTTCATTTAAAGAATCTTCCAGTATCAATAGCGTGCAGAGCGTTAAAGGGATTGCCGGAAAGAAAAAAGTAATTCGTGGAGGCTCCTGGTTTGCTCCCGCTCAAAGTATCACCACCACCCATCGATTTTGGAACAATCCTATGAACAATTCCTATGGGGTAGGTTTGGGATTCCGTTGCGCGCGCGACGTGGAATCCGATCCAAACATGGAAGCAAGAAGCTTTTATATGGATGCACTCATACATTTGGGGGCTGAAAAGTTTGGCAAAGCCATAACGGCTATAGACAATGCTTTGCAAATCCGTCCCGAGAATACAGAGTATCAATCCCTGAAGGATCTAATTAAAGAAAAACAAGGATGACAAAAATGAAACGAGTGAAGCAGGTCTTATTGCTGACAGGGGCATTGATGCTTTTTAGCGCCTGCTCGGTAGAACCCGGGAAATCCGTTCCGGAAGAATACAAGACCGGACAAGCGTATTTCCATAAGGTGTGTGCGAACTGTCATGGCCCAGATGGGCAGGGAGGTAACAAAGCACCAGATCTAATGCAAGAAAAGTTTGTGAAAGAAAATTTCCCAGACTACAAATTTTTTCGAACGATATTGAATGGTTCCAGTTCCGGAGCAATGCCTTCCCAAAAGAATCGAGTTAAGAAAGATCAAATCCGGGAAATCATTCAATACATCCGATATTCCCAAAAACAGGAGGGTGCAATTTCCTGATTTCCTTACGGAGAAATTTAATATGAAACCTTATTCGAACAAATCCGGTTTTTTTCACATTCTATTACTGGTTGCAATTGTCCTTTATGCACCGGTTAATCTTCAGGCGACTGAATGTCCTCAGGCAAGAAATACCTTGAAGGCGCCTGTGGAATACTTGGAAAAGAAAAATCCGCTCAGAAAAGAGCCACGCCACATTAAAAAAGGAAAAGTGTTGGCCCATATAAAGGCCAAACCGTTGGCTTGCAAACAATGCCATGGAATGGCAGGCAACGGAGAAGGACCCATGTCTTTAAGAATGAATCCCAAACCCAGGAACTTTACTTGCGACTTGACTATGGATGGGATATCAGACGGTCAGCTATTCTGGATCATAAAAAATGGATCCAAAGGCACATCCATGCCTGCTTACAAGCATTTGCCTGACAAAAAAATTTGGCAATTGATTCATTATATCCGCTCCCTTAACTCATCTATTTCATGAGTGTATTTGGAAATAAGGAAAAGTCATTGTCCGTACTCACCGAGGGTGAAGGCCAGCGTTAGGGAGAATTATTTTACCGTGGGCCCTTCTCTTTATTTTTCTCGTGAAATATGCCGGTTTGGGGTCACATACTGATTGATCGAAAGAAAATCAAGTGAAAGGGCTGATCAAAGCTTTTAGACCTGAAAGCCGACTTTGGATATTTATTATGAAACATTCTCAGAAATTATTGGTTCTCTTGCTTAATGGAGGATTTATTTTTCTTCTTACTGGCTGTCAACCAAACTTCAATTATGAATCCTTCACCGATTTGAAAGTACAGGGGCAGGAAAAATTCAAAAGCGATCTAAATTCCTGCCGAACTTATGGCCAGTTGCACTCTAAAAGAAGCGAAGGAAGTCAAGGCTCTGGGGAGAGATTGCTTCTAAAGCGTAATCTGATTTTATCTTGCATGGAAAAAAAACAATGGATCATTAAAACGTCATGAAGAATTCTTGGTCACGGAGGTTATAAAAATGAAACATTTGCATATGTATCTTTTATTGGCCCTGATTCTGGCTTTGCCGGCAGGGCAGGTTTTGGCAGGCGAGGAGTTGCCTATCGCACTGCCCAAGTCGGAAGGATCCAAAAGGTTTGACATGGAAATATCTGTTGCTAATGAAAAAGGAATTAACCTGTTTAAATCAGGGAATTTCATAGGCGCACAGGAATTTTTTTCCAAGGCGGAATCATTGGCCCGACAATTTCGTGACCCGGGGCTTGGGGTGGTTTCCTATAATCTCGGATTGACTCTGCACCAATTGAGACTTCATGAAGAAGCTGTTGAAGCTTTCAATACCGCGAAAAAATATGCCAGGGGCAACCGGGCAATTCTAAATTCCAGTTTGATCCGCTTCCACGAATGCGGATTCAACCCAAGTATTCCTTGCGAAAAGCAACTACCTGCCTCAATGCATATTGAGGGATCTAATTAAATTTTTCCTAAAACTTGAGGTCATTATCATGAAATTCAAATTAACAATCCTAATTACCATTTGTATTTCTTTTCTCATCATTATTCCAACTCAACTTTTGGCCAATCCTTCCAATGTGAAGTCACAGTTATTTAAAAGGATTCCATTTTCAAATTCATCCTCAACCCTACAAATTGTTCACCTAATTGCGGATTCTGGCGAACAGGACGATGTAAAGTCCTGGGAAGGATTTAGGGGTTGGAGCCCAAGGGTTCCGTATGGTCAATCCCCGAAGCCTTCAAACATAAAACCAGAATCAGGAAAAATTACTGAAGAGGAAACCCCTCTCACATCAAAAGGGGTACCGAAGGAGCCGAACCACCAAGAGAAAGAAACAAAAAGTAAAAACGAGGATGTACAGCCTTGGGAAGGGTTTAGGGGTTGGAGTCCGAGAGTGCCATATTGATAAAAAACTTTAAAGAAATTGGTGAACATTTTCGTTCACGATTTAGGAACTAAAAAGGAGAATATCATGATTACGTTATTCAGCTTTATTTATGCATTTAAGGTACTGGTTGCAAGCTCCATCTTCTTTGTCTGGGTGGTTCGGTATCAGAATATTGTAGAAGAATTCAAGACTTACCAATTACCTCCCTGGCTAAGGGATCTGGTAGGAATTCTTAAACTTTCATTTTCATTTATGCTTTTTAGTGACGATGCAATCGTTGTGTTTCTTGGAGCATCTGGAATAGCCGTCCTGATGTTGGCTGCTTTGGGAACTCATTTGAAGGTGCATAACCCCTATTTCAAAATGGCTCCTTCCATGAGCCTGATGGTTATCTGTAGTTTGATTGCTACCTTAACCTATCAAACTTTGTAAGAGCTAAAAATTTATGAACTTCGAAAGAGCGCTTTGCTGGATTCGGCGCGATCTTCGTCTTTCGGATCACCGCGCATTGTTTGAAGCCTGTCAAATGGCGAAAGGTGTAGCGTTAGTTTTTGTCTTTGATACCACAATCCTTGAAAAACTGAAGGACCGAGATGATCGACGGGTCAACTTTATTTATCAATCCATCAAGGAATTGGATCAGAACTTAAAGGATTTAGGATCCGGCCTGATCACTTTGTATGGAGACCCTCGTATCGAAATTCCTCGCCTCGCAAGACAGATGGAGATGGATGTTGTTGTTTGTAATAGGGATTACGAGCCAATATCAAAAGAACGTGATGAAACTGTGGAAGCTACCCTCCGGACAATGGATATTCCTTTTAAAACCTTCAAGGATCAGGTGATATTTGAAGGGCGGGAGCTTAATAATCAGAAAAGACAAGCCTATCGGGTGTTCACTCCCTACAAAAACGCCTGGATGAAAAAAATAGATAAGGAGTTTTTTCTGGAATACACACCAGATTATAAAAAGTTAATTCCAATCAAAGAGATTAAACCCTTTTTAAAACCACTATCCCTGAAAAAAATTGGATTCAAACCCTCATCCCTTTGGTTCTCTGCTGGAGAAGTATCTGCTGAACTACAGTTGAGTCGCTTCCTCAACCAAATTGATCATTACAAAAAAAATCGTGATATTCCGTCAAAGGAAGTAACTTCCGAACTCTCCGTATATTTGAGGTTTGGATTACTTTCCATTCGCCAATTGATCCGCCAGATAATTGAACTAAAGACAGAGGGGGCTCAGGCGTGGTTGACAGAACTGATTTGGCGTGAGTTTTATCAAATGGTTTTAGACCGGTTTCCCCATGTAGCCCATTCCACTTTTAAGCCCGAATACAATTCCATTGAATGGTCAGGGACCGAACAAATGTTTAAAGCCTGGTGCCGGGGGCAAACAGGCTATCCATTAGTGGATGCTGCAATGCGTAATTTTAATGCCACTGGCCGAATGCATAATCGGCTACGAATGATTACGGCTTCTTTTTTGGTAAAAGACTTACTCGTAGATTGGAGAAAAGGAGAAGCCTATTTTGCCCGCTATTTGCTTGATTTTGATTTAGCCGCCAATAATGGAGGCTGGCAATGGTGTGCCTCCACTGGGTGTGATGCCCAACCTTGGTTCCGGATTTTTAACCCTGTTAATCAGTCGAAGCGTTTTGATCCTCAAGGAAAGTTTATTCGAAAGGTAATTCCAGAATTGGCAGGGTTTTCCGACCAAGACATTCATTTTCCGGCTTCCACTAACCAGGAGACACAGAAAAAGGCCGATTGCCTGATAGGCCGTGATTATCCTCACCCCACGGTAGACCACAACCTTCAACGCTCCTTGGTATTGGAACTTTTTAAAAAGTAGTCTTAAATCGAGTGAAAGTGCACAATATTAATTCCATTTCTTTTTCTTACCAGGCTATGATTTTGAATATTCAAAAGTAAAAAGCTTGAATTTTTTGAATCATGCCGGTTTCAGTTGTTCCCGGCGGCCATTCGATTTTTTACAAGGGGGTTGCCATGGAATTAATGAAAAGCAATTTTATTCGGATAATTTTTATTATCCTATTTATAATTCTTCTATTTGTTTCTACTCCTTGTTTTTCGGAATATTTGAAGGCGCATCGCTTTTAGATCACCCCGTGATTCTGGATGACTTTTAAAAACCAAAACGTTTTTGATTTTAGTAAAAGCAGGGCGGTTTCCGGGGAAAATAATCACGCAAACCATTTTCACTCCGTTCTATGGGTATTCTGCATCCTTCACTCCAAAACCCCTTCCTCTGAATTCGGAGCCGGTATTTTTTGGAAACATTTCAAACGATGGCCGCCACCGTCTGTTTTCCAATCTGATTATGGGGCTGGGTTACACGGATCCTGATATTGTGGACAGGGCGATGTCGATTTATCTAATGAGACCTGCCCGGAATTTTTCAAGGCATCGGACAGTGGCTTTTTGCAGACACTGGATATCAGTATGGGATATGAACTTGTGATCAATTCGAAAATCAGCGCCAATATCCGCTACCGCGGATTCATCATGCATAATGGTGAACAGGCTGAAGACGATAGCTTTTTCAGCAACGTAATCCACGGCCCGGAGTTTGGCCTAACGCTGAGCTATTAATCTCTCTCATGTAGCATGAGAAAAAGACTAAAGGAAAACAGATTTGGCGGAGGAGACCATACTTTTAAAATTGCGTGTGGCGTCTTCGACGGCGCTGGCTTCGTATCCACAATGTGCTGTGCAATCGGCGCATTTGGGATGGTTGCGGTGACCGTAGTTTTCCCATTCTGTTGTTTCGATCAATTCCTTGAAAGAAGGTGCGTATCCTTCGTCAAGCAAATAGCAGGGTTTCTGCCAACCCAGTACGGAATAATTGGGATTTCCCCAAGGCGTGCAGTCGTAATCTTTTTGGCCACGTAAAAACTCGAGGTATAAAGGAGAATGATTGAAGTCCCAGCGCCCGTTAGTATTTTTGGATAACAGCCGGTCAAAAAACTGATGCGTTTTGTTGCGTCCAAAAAAATGTTCCTGATCCGGGGCATCCGGATACTGAAACCCGGCGGATACGGTCATGCCATCCACTCCCAGAGGCTGAACGAAATCAAAAAACTCTTCTGCTTCTTCAACTGTCACGCCATCAAACAACGTGGTGTTACTCGTTACCCGGAACCCCATTGCCTTGGCCTTTTTGATCACATCGACACAAATTTGAAACGTTCCTTTCTTGTCCACGATCCGGTCATGTTCTTCCTCCAGGCCATCCAGATGAATGGAAAGGGTCAATTTGTCGGATTTAGGCAAGCGGGTCAAATGCTTTTCCAGAAGGAGCGCGTTGGTGCATAGATACACGTATCGGCCCTGATTCACCAATCCTTCTACGATGTCTACTATTTGGGGGTGAATCAGAGGTTCACCGCCAGCAACAGAAACGATAGGGGCATCACACTCTTCTGCGGCATTCAGGCAATCTTCCACAGAAAGATGTTGTTTTAAAATTTCGTTTGGTTTCTGGATCTTTCCGCAACCAATGCATTCCAGGTTGCATCGGAACAACGGTTCCAACATCAAAACCAAAGGGTATTTCTTGTTGCCTTTAAGTTTTTGCTTGAATATGTAATATCCTACCTTGATCGCCTGCTTGACGGGTATGGCCATATAGGTAATTCTCTTGGTTGAATTTTAAAAAACTGTAATTTGGACTCACCGGGTTTCAAGAACTGAACCGCAGTTATTTAAAGAATTTGCATTCTGGAATGTATAAATGGTTAATATTTAAATACCATTTTTCAAGCACCTTATTGTAAAGCTTAAGTCCTTATTTATCAAAGTGGAAAATTCAAATCACAACAATTATTGCATGGTCAGGGATTCTTTGCTAAAAACAGACTGAAGTACAGGAGTTTCCAATATTAAGACGCCTCAGGACAACATTTGCAAACAAAATTGAAAAAACTCTTGTTTTTAACGGTTTTCGTCGTTTTAGCCATCGCTATCGACGGATCGCTGACCTATGACTTCCTGGATTTCCAACAATATACCCTGGGAGATTCCATCATTTTGGGAGTGGCCCTGTTCCTGATTGTTATCATATTAGGGATGGATGGTGTCAAAAAGAACCATTAAAAATACACCCTTGGGTAAAAAATCGCGTGTGAATCCGCCAATTTATTTATGATAAGGAAGCGGTGGGGACCTCCTGAATTCGGCTCAACAATGCAAAGGGCTCGACAGGGCCCTCAGTTCGAATCCAAACTCGGCCGTTGCCACCGTGGGCCACGGCCTGTTTTTCACCGCTAATGCTTTCCATTGCATTGAGAGTGAATGTGTAGTTGCCTGAAGGAGAAATGTATTCCATCGTATCTCCAAGTTCGATCCGGTTTTTCACTTCGACTTCCATCCAGCCACCTTCACGGTCGGACACCACCTGTCCGGCATACACCTGAGGTAAATCGGTTTCCTGACAGGAATCGAACCGTTCCATCGCGGATTGGTTTTTGGGAGCCAAAAAGGCCGTGGTGAATCCCCGGTTGGCGGTTTTTTCCAAATCTGCTTTCAATTCGGGATTGAATGGTTTGTTCTCACCTAAATCATCCAGAGCCTTGCGATAAGTTCCCGTCACACGTGCCAGATAATAAATCGTTTTGGTCCGGCCCTCAATTTTAAAAGAGACCACCCCTGCATTCTTAAGATCCTTTAAAAGCTCAATCGCACGTAGATCTTTGGAGTTCATGATATACGTTCCATGCTCGTCTTCATCGATGGGCAACAGTTCACCAGGGCGCTGGGGTTCTTCAATGAAATATTCGCCTTCCAGATCACGCTTTCCTGCGAGCGGGTTAGCGGGCACGGTATTTTCTCCGTCAGGCGATTGGTACATATTGTATTCCCACCGGCAACTGTTGGTGCAGGTGCCCTGGTTGGCATCGCGATGATTAAAGTAGTTCGACAATAGACACCGCCCGGAATAGGCAATACATATTGCGCCGTGAACAAACGATTCCAGTTCCATCCCCGGAACACGTTCGTGAATCTCCTGAATTTCCACCATAGACAATTCCCGTGACAGGATGATCCTCTTCACTCCAAGTTCGTACCAGAACTTGACCGAAGCCCAGTTGATAGTGTTGGTTTGCACGGACAGGTGAACCGGCACGTCAGGGCATTCTTTCAGTACGAACTGGATCATGCCCGGATCGGCCATGATGAAGGCGTCAGGTTTCGCTTCCGCAAACACACGCAGGTTTCGTTCAAAAGATTCGATTTTGCGGTTGGGCGGGAGAATATTTGCGGTGATATAAATCTTCTTTCCCAGCTTGTGCGTCGATTCAATAGCCGAGATGAGACTGTCTTCCTTGAAAGGGTTTTCGCGGGCGCGCAAAGAAAAGCGAGGAATACCCGCGTACACAGCGTCGGCGCCATATGCGAACGCGTATTGCAGTTTTTCGGGACTGCCGGCCGGGGCCAATAATTCCGGTATCATTCGGTCGTTTGCTCCAGAAGTGGATGGATGAATTGGAAAGGTTATTATAGCTTTCCAATTTACATTAAACCCGCACCGCCTGCAAGCAAAGCGGCTCAATTTACTGAATTGTGTCCTCCCAAAGCCGAAAGAAATAGGTTATTATAAGCAATGCTATTTTGAAATGGAAAGGGAAGCGATGAGCCTTGTGGAAGATTATATGGACACCACTTTCGCGGTGGTTTCGGAAAACGCGACCATCAATGACGCCGCTCAATTGATGAATTCTTTAAGGCAGTCCCTGGTTATGGTCGAGCAAGGCGGGGTGTATATCGGTGTGGTTTCGGACACGGATTTCACTCGCAAGGTTGCTTTTAACAATATACCTGTGGGTCATAAGGTCACCGAAATCATGTCTGCTCCTATCATTGGAGTGGATTGCAATACCACGATGGCCGAAGCCAATGGCATCATGCAAAAATCCAGGATCCGCCATTTGGCTGTCAGAAAACGTGGTGAAATCATCGGCATTTTGAGTGTGACGGATTTTTTCCGTTATCACGATGACGTTGAGAAAAGTCTGAAGGAGTTATCGGTACGGGATGCACTCACCGGCTTGTACAATCGCCGTTATTTCGAAGAATGCATTGAAAAAGAGCATAAACGGGCAAACCGTAACCAGCGTTCCCTGGCTGTTGTTTTGGTGGATATCGACTGTTTCAAAGCCTACAATGATGCCTATGGAAACTCCACCGGTGACCAGTGCCTGCAGAAAATCGCTTCTTCATTTGATCCCACTCTGAACCGCCTCAGCGATTTCACGGCTCGTTATGGCGGGGAAGAATTTATTATGGTCCTTCCCGATACCTCGGCAAAAGGAGCCCTGCATCTGGCAGAAGTATTCAGATCCAAAATCGAAGAGTTGCGTATCGATCATCGAAAGAGTTCGGTGGGGCCTTGGGTGACCGTGAGCCTGGGTGTGGGAGTCACAGTTCCCGAACGGAAGTCGCACTGGAAATCTTTATTGGAAGACGCCGATCAAGCCTTGAATAAGGCCAAAAGTCAAGGCCGCAACCGAGTTGCCGCTTTGTTCCATTAAAAGATGAGGTCCCACTGTAACAACCTCCTTCTTCTGAAGCTTGTAATATCAATGATTGAAAGCAAATTTGTTTACAAGGCGAGCAAATAGTTCACCAAATCCTCTTTTTCCTGCTTTGTTAGTTTCAGGGTCAAAACGATATTGAAAAACTCTACCGCGTCGGCCAGTGTGGGGAGTCGTCCGTCATGCAAATAGGGTGGCGAATCCTTGATACCCCTTAACGGAAACGTTTTGATTGGACCTTCGGGCCGTCCCACATAAAATCGCTCCACCTGAAGATCATGCATGTAGTCATCCGTGAACGCGGGCCCATAGTGGCATTTGTCGCATTGTCCTTTGCCATGAAAAACCGCTTCTCCCCGGAGTTCCGATTCCGTAGCCTTGCCGGGAATCAGCCGCATCAGCGGATTGAGTTTGGGAGCAGGGGGATAATCGATGATGGAATTGAAATCTCCCATACGATTCGTCACCTCCCTTTTCGCAGCACGGGGACCGATGGATTGTTGCATTCCGGGATCGCCGTCAAAGTATTCTTCCACTTCGGCAAAATGATCCATGCTTCGAATAGAGCGTTTGGAGGAAAGCAACATCAAGTTGTAATTCCCTCGCATGGTGGGTGTATCGACCCGTAACCGCGCCATATTCGGTCGTGAGTCCGGTGCCAGTTCAAAAGCGCCATTGGTGTGCCCGTTCACATGGCAGTCCAGGCAGGCGACTCCCTGGGAAGGCTCTTCCGTAATGCGATGCGAGGTATGATTGAACCAGGTGGTGGGAGTCGGCCTTAACAATTCCTTCAGGCCTTCCATTTGCTCAGGACTTATTATGCCATCGAACATTTCAAAAAAATTATCCAGGGTGATTTCCTGGCCTCCGGTCACATCTCCCAGTTCCTTGTGTGTGGTCAGGAAAAGAGGCGGAGGAAACTCGGGAAGATAGTCCTCGGGAATGTCCATATCGACATCCAACCTTTTATGCTGAGGATGAATGGCAACCCAGGAATCCGGAAAAACCATGTGAGCGGTGGACTGAATAGGATGGGCCAGTGGTTTGAAAGGAAACAGATCCCTCTTCTTAATTTCTTCCGGTGCAAGGTCTGCCAGGGTCTCAAAAGAGTCGATCCCCCTTGGAAGACGGGTGACGGGTCCTGCCATGATCGGCTTTCGTCCACCAGACATAAATTGGCCCGGAATGGCCCTGCTGTCAAAATTAAACCGTCCGTTCATATACGCATCGACATCCGCCATCAATTTTGGTTTTTGCTTCTTGTTAAAATCGACCCATTGCTCAAAACGCATGGGGAGGTTGGGAGACCCAAAACTGGAATCCCCTTTACCATAGTAATTCCATAAATCAAAAGGGGTTCGCATACCTTTTTGAATTGAAGGGTAAACTTTCAATTGTTCAACCCCCTTATTGGTGATCCGGGAGGAATTCGGAGCTTCCTTGTACGGGTTTTGAGCGGAAGTTTTCTTCACTTGTACAGGAATCCGGGAAAGATCCGTGCCCTTATAAGCCTGGTAAGAAAAATAAACCCCCGTAGAAATCAGAACGATGATCAACAGGGCTATGGCATTTTTTTTTATGAATTTCATTTTTCCTCGACTCGACTTTTCATGCCCTTGCTTTTGATTTGAGGGTAAAGGACCGCCCAACCTGCCGCAAGGAAAACGATATTTTTTAGTATATATTGGCCCTCAAGGGTAGGAGCGAATGGAGCAAACTTAAACGCTATTTCCGGGAACACAAACAGAGGGATAAAGGTGCCCGCCATATGAAGCAGGAACAGACAAAAGATTAATTTTGGTTTGAAATTAAATAGGAACCCCAATCCGATTATCACTTCGAACGTGGCCAGAAACAAGAGGGCCGTATGCGCATCAAAGGCATATAAGGAAAACTTCATAATGGTTTGTTCCGCGATCAATTCTGCTGAACTGAGGTCACGGAAGTACTTCAGCAATCCAAAATGAAAATAGACGATGCCAAGGGCATAGCGAAGTAAGTTGGTACGATTTTCCATATCCAGAGAAGCGAGTGGCCAGACGCTTTATTTCGAGAAGAATAGCTGTTGTTCGAGATTCAAGAGTGATGGCCTTGAGGCCAAAAAAACCACCTTATTTATGGCAGTTGTTTCCCTTATATTTCTAGAAATCGTTGATTATACATCAAAGCATCCCGTTTTTTAAATCCAGAGGTCGAGGATATTTAATTCAAGCAACAAATACTGTTTCAAATGCCAATACTGATTTTGACCTACATGCTTTAAGTGGCTTTTTGATAAACGGAGAACATGTTGACATCAGGGAACTTCAATGACCGCGAATCGGGTTTTAGTAGAATTGCTTTTGTAGAAAAGAGCCATCCTATCTCTAAAGTTTGCCAATAAATATTACGGCCAAGTTGAATCTATAGATAAGAAAAACTTAATGTACATAGCAATATAAATCAAGTTTAAATTATTTGTCAGCTATGTGACAATAATTGCCACGTAGATATTTTATTTTTTGAATCCCTATCGCCCAAACTATATCGGAAAATATGTCGGTGTTGCTTGAAACCAACAAGGGCACAGCCAATGACTTGGGGTTTATTAGAAAAGACATACCAAAGGGCTCAAGGTCAATAAACAGGGTTTTGGCTCGAATTTATTAATAAATATAGGAAATCATTTATGTGTGGACTTTGTGGTGAGATTACTTTTAATGGTGAGACCGCAAATATTGAACGTATTTTTAAGATGGGAAACCTTCTTGCCCCCCGCGGACCGGATGGCATCGGACATTTTGCCCAAAAAAATATAGCTTTAGGTCACCGGCGCCTGAAGATAATCGATCTCAGTGAAGCTTCGCAACAGCCTTTGGTAGACTCAGAACTGGGCCTGGCCCTGGTTTTTAATGGGATTATATACAATTATAAGGAGTTGCGCCAGGAACTGAAGGAAAAGGGCTACCGTTTTTTTAGTCAAGGCGACAGCGAAGTTTTAGTCAAGGCCTACCACGCCTGGGGAGAGTCTTTTGTTGAACGTTTGCAGGGAATGTTTGCCATCGCCATTTGGGAGAGAGATACCGGTCGTCTGATTTTGGTTCGGGACAGGTTGGGAATCAAACCCCTTTACCTTAATAAACAGAAAAACGCATTGCGTTTCGCTTCCACCTTACCGGCCTTGCTGGCTGGGGGGGATATCGACACCGAAATTGATCCCATAGCGGTTCATCATTACATGACTTTTCACGCGGTAGTGCCATCTCCTTATACTCTGTTGAAGGGGGTTCGAAAATTGCCTCCGGGCGCACTCCTCGTTGTTGAGCCAGATGGCAAGGAGCGTCTTGAAAATTATTGGTCCCTGGAGTTTGGAATGTTGAAGGGGGACGAGAACCTGAGCGTCGAAGACTGGAAACAGCTTCTTTTGGACTCCATGCGCCGCGCGGTCAAGCGCCGTTTGGTGGCCGACGTTCCAGTGGGTGTCCTTCTATCCGGGGGATTGGACTCCAGTCTTATTGTCGGGTTGTTGGCAGAGGCCGGACAAAAAGGACTGAATACCTTTTCAATTGGCTTTGAAGATGTCGGCGACGAAAAAGGCAATGAGTTTCAGTATTCGGACATCATTGCCAATCATTTTGGCACGGACCATCACAAGATATTTGTTCAATCCGATTCCGCTTTGGATGAGCTTCGCCATTGCGTGAGCGCCATGTCCGAACCGATGGTCAGCCACGATAACATCGGGTTCTTTTTACTTTCCAAAGAAGTTTCCAAATTTTTGAAGGTGGTCCAAAGTGGCCAGGGTGCTGATGAGGTATTCGGGGGTTACTTTTGGTATCAGCAGATGGATTGCGGGATGGATCCTGCCAAGGCTTATGCCAAAGCATTTTTTGACAGGGATCATGATGAATTCAGCCGCATCATGCATCCGGACTTGATTGGAGACGATTACAGCCGGGTTTTTGTCGAAAAGTTTTTTGCTCAACCGGATATTAATAATCCTGTGGACAAGGCGTTAAAGCTGGACACGCTGGTGATGCTTGTGGATGATCCGGTAAAACGGGTAGACAACATGACTATGGCCTGGGCCCTGGAAGCCCGCGTTCCTTTTCTGGATCACGAAGTGGTGGAATTGGCCGCCCGAATGCCACCTGATTTAAAAATCAAGGGAGACGGAAAATGGATTCTTAAAGAAGTGGCCAGAGAGGTGATTCCCAACGAGGTCATTGACCGTCCAAAAGGTTATTTCCCTGTACCGGCACTGAAATACCTTCAGGGCGAAACTCTTGATTTTGTGCGTGACCTGTTGCATAACCCAAAATCTTCACAGCGGGGTTTGTTCAATCCCGAATATATTGAAACTTTATTGAAGAATCCGGAACAGCACATCACGCCTTTAAAAGGATCAAAGCTGTGGCAATGCGCCTTATTGGAGTTTTGGTTGCAGACCCATGACATTAATTGATCCAAAGACCAAATTGAGGAAATACATACTATGCTCATGCTTTCATTTCCTGAAATGATAAAGCAAAATTTTATTGATGAGTCGCCTTCCCAGGAAACCTTGAAGGAGGTGGTTCTGGATTGCGGTTGGGGTAATTTGATATTTGCCAATACCTTTCAAAATCCGGAGAAGGTGGCACAGGCTTTGTGCGACGAAGAACCGGGAAAACGCAACATCGTCTACAATTTAACGGAGCCCCACGTGGTTCTTTCTATGGCTCCCCAGGAAATTTTCCTGGATCCATCGCATCATTTTCGCCTGTTAAAGAAAGATTACGTAGCCAACCCTGAAAAATCCCATGTGTTTAAGGTGAGGCCATTTAGCTTTAATAACGATACCTTCAGAATCAATGAGATTTTTCAATCCAGATCGATGGTACCGGTTTCCGGTTCGTTTCTAAACGATGTGGAAAAGGAAGGAAAGATCAAGGTTTTCCTTGCCGAGGAATCCAAAACGAAAAAAATTCTTGGAGTGATTTCTTGTCTCGACCATGAAAAAATCTACCACGACCCACATCAAGGGGCCAGCCTCTGGTCGCTTGCAGTAGACCCGCAGGCTTCGCAACCGGGGCTCGGGGAGGCTTTGGTCAGGCATTGTGCGGAACATATGTTTAAGCTCGGACGGGAATATATTGACCTTTCTGTCCTGCATGATAATAAACAGGCCATTCGCTTGTACGAAAAACTGGGGTTTTACAGGCTTCCCCTGTTTTTTCTTAAGCATAAGAGCGCTATCAATGAAACTTTGTATACGGGTCCGATTCCAGAAAACCAATTGAATCCTTATGCCAAGATCATTATTGACGAAGCCCGGCGGCGAGGGATTGCTACAGAAATTTTGGATGAACCCAGTAATTTGTTCAGCTTGTCCTATGGCGGAAGAACCCTCAATTGCCACGAATCCCTGACGGAACTGACCAGTTCCATTGCCTTGCAGATTTGCTCAGACAAATCCTTAACGCACAGAATCCTCAGCCGTAGCGGGATTCAGGTTCCCCAGCAAGTGGTGGCTTCCGATCCCGAAACCAACAAGGGGTTTTTGGAATGTTGTGGCCGCATTGTCGTAAAGCCTGCCCAGGGGGAACAAGGGGAGGGCATCAGTGTCGGCCTCTCGAATCCTGAAGACCTGGAAGACGCTCTCTTAAGTGCGGAAAAAGTTTGTGAAAGGGTGCTGTTGGAGGAATTTATCGAAGGACAGGACTTGCGGGTTCTTGTGATAAAAAATGAAGTGGTAGCCGCGGCTATTCGACATCCGGCAGAAATTTCCGGAACGGGCTTTCTCACGGTTCGTAAATTGATCGAAAAACAAAGTCGGCGACGGCAAAGCGCAACGGGAGGCGAAAGTTCTATACCTGTGGATAATGAAACCTTACGTTGTGTGAAAGCCGCAGGTTTCGAAATGGATTCCGTATTAAAGCCGGGGGAAACGCTTAAAGTCCGAAGGACCGCAAACCTCCATACAGGGGGTACCATTCAGGATGTGACCGGTTCCCTACATTCCGAACTTGTGAATGCCTGCTTAAAAGCCGCACAGGTGATCAACATTCCTGTCGTAGGGTTTGATTTGATGGTGAAAGATGTCAAGCTCCCCGAGTATCATTTTATTGAAGCCAACGAACGGCCCGGATTGGCCAATCATGAACCGCACCCTACTGCCGAACGTTTCATTGATTTGCTGTTTCCTCAAACTGCAATTCAGGGTAAGCTTTAAATCCTTTAAATTCCTTGAAATTTTTCATCTTAACGAGCCATTACCATATATGCCACTTTATCCTATTGACTTAGACTACGTTAAAAATCTGTTAAACGAACTGTTGAATATTCCGAGTCCGACCGGATTGACCGACACGGTTGTCAATCGTGTGTGTGAGGAACTGAATGCATTGGGTATTTCACATGAACTCACACGCAAAGGAGCCATTCGTGCCAATTTAAAAGGCAAGCAGGAAAGTCCGGATCGCGCAATTGTCGCCCACTTGGACACCTTGGGCGCTATGGTCAAAAATCTCAAAAGCAACGGCCGTCTGGAAATCGTCCCGATCGGAACATGGTCGTCCCGGTTCGCCGAAGGCGGACGGGTGACTATATTTTGTGACGAGGACCGTCAACTGCGGGGAACGGTCCTGCCTTGTAAATCTTCCGGACATACTTTTAATGAGGAAATCGACACTCAGCCCATCTCCTGGGAAAACCTGGAAGTGCGTATCGACTCCATCTGCAATGACAGGATGGATTTGGACCGCCTGCAGGTAAATGTGGGTGATTGCATCGCTTTTGACCCCAATCCGGAAATCACTGAAAGTGGTTATTTCGTGTCCAGGTATCTGGACGATAAAGCAGGAGTCGCGGCCATTTTGGGCGCCGCTAAGGCAGTTACAGAAGCGGGATTGACTCTGCCGGTCGATTGCCACCTGCTGTTCACGATCTCAGAAGAAGTTGGCGTGGGCGCATCGCATGTTTTGCATGGCGATGTGGCCGAACTGGTTTCGGTAGATAACGGAACCCTCGCCGAAGGACAAAACACCAGTGAATTGGGGGTCACCATCGCAATGCAGGACTCCAGCGGTCCATTCGACCGTCACTTGACAAAAAAGCTGATTCAACTGTGTGCCGAAAATGGAGTCGTGCACAGCCGTGACGTGTTCAAGTATTACCGAAGTGATGCGGCATCGGCAATGGAGGCAGGTAACGATATCCGGACGGCATTACTGGGTTTTGGCCTGGATGCATCGCACGGATATGAAAGGGTACATTTAAAATCGTTAGAAGCCCTGGCAAATCTTTTGGTGCTTTATCTCCAAAGCCCGCCTACCTTTAAAAGCGACCGGTATTTGCTCGCCGTTCCGGAAGAGTTTCCCAAGCGAATCCAACTTGACGACCGGGGAGACAAAACCTTTTCCTGACAAACCCTCCTTTCCCAGGTTTCCCTAAAATTTCAGGAAAACCAGATGTGTAGAATTAAGATCCAATTTCCCCGCAAAAATGGATTTGGACTTACCTCGGATACTTGAGTTCCTGAGTGATTGCCAGGTTGCCATTTCGAAAGAGATCCCTGTGTTTGCCCAACGATATTGAATCAATACCCAAAATACGGTAAACTAGCGATACAGTATTACTTTTAATATCAATAGATTAGGGCCCTTTTGGGATGTCCCTATTCTAATGGGGGTTTGCTTGGTAGAAGCCTTTAAAAAGAAATGGAATACTTGCAAATGGCTAAAAAAGCCGGTTTTTCTGGCAGTTGTCTGGTGGGCTTTAATGCTAGAGGGTTTGGGACAAGTCCGTATGGCCCTTCATTTCTACAGGCAGGCTGACGTTTCTTTCAAAGAATATCCGTTCCTCAAATTTTATATGGGGCGATCCTGTTTAAGGCTGGATAAAGTCCGTTTGGCCGAACGGTATCTGGTGGAAGCCCTGGAACGGAATCCCCGCCATTCACCGACTTATTTTTATTTGGGAAAAAGTTACCACCTCCTCCACCAATATGGCAAAGCCATGGGTGCTTTCCGTAAAGGACTCGAATTGGCACCTCAAAATGCTCAGGCCTGGTACGATCTGGGGCATTTATACATTCAGGCGGATCGCATTTCTGATGCAGTGGATGCTTTGGAATCTGCAACAGGAATTTTGCCCCATCATCCAAAAGGCCAATTTAATTTGGCCACCGCTTACAGGGTTTTGGGAAAGACCGATCTTGCTATTGAAACGTTCAGGAAAAGCATTGAACTCGATCCCAAAGATTCCAGAACCTATAATGATTTGGCCAAGACCCTGGAAAAGGAAGGCAAAAGTGAAGCGGCTCTGGTAAATTATAAGAAGGCTTTGGAGGTCAATCCCAACGATCTCAAAGCCAACCAAAATCTCGCGGAATATCTTTACGGAGAAAAGCTGTATCGCCAGGCGATTCCCCTCTTTCTGAAAGTTGTGGAACTGAAACCGGAATGTGCATTGGCCCATAATAATGTGAGTGCGGTTTATGACAGGGTCAACGACGGAGAAAACGCGATTCGCTACATTTTACAGGCCCAGCGATTATTTCTGGAGCAGGCCGATCTGGAACGTTTCGAGCGCGCGTCATGCTTTTTGAAAGAGTTCTGCAATAAATACAATCGTAGCCCCGATGATATCGACCTCAATAGTTTCAATTGATCAAGAAAGATTCCTATGACCCTCGCGCCTTTAAGGATTTTGACACATGGAGGGGCAGGCTCCAAAAACGAATATAAAGACGGTACCGCAGTGGCTGCAAAATCCGGCCTGGAATGGCTGTGCCAGGGCCGTCCGGTGTTGGATTCCGTTTGCCAGGCGGTTCAGGTGCTGGAGGAGGATGGCCGTTTCAACGCAGGAGTGGGTTCGCACAAACGCGCCGACGGGTCGATTCAAATGGATGCCTGTATTATGACGAGTACCAATTTTTTTGGTGCGGTGGCTGTGGTGGAAGGATTCAGGAATCCCATCCACATTGCAAAAGCCCTTTGCGAAACGGACACCCGATTCCTTGCAGGACGGGGTGCGCGCGAGTTTGCCCTGGAAAAAAGATGTGCCCCTTTTCCGCTCAATCCTCCTGAAAAATCAGGCAAAGCCTGCGATACAGTAGGTTGTGTGGCCACAGATGGAAAAACCTTTGCGGCGGGTCTGAGCACAGGCGGAACTGGGGGAGCCCCATCGGGTAGAGTGGGTGATGTGCCTTTGATGGGTTGCGGTTTATTCGCAGGGCCGGAGGGAGCCGTGGCGGCTACGGGTAAAGGGGAGGCGATTGCGATGAATATCACCGCGTATCGCGCCTACCAAATGATCGAGCAGGGAATTCATCCTGAGTCCGTTCTTTCGACGGTCATCGACTGGTTTACCGAGGATGAAGACATAGGCCTCCTTGTAGTCAGCAAGCTTGGTCACGCTGGAGGGTCCAACCGCTCTATGGCCTGGGCTTTCGATTCGTCCTCCTGATCCACCACGAAAAATCATCCGTTCCCTCTTGCAATTCTCTGATATTATGGCGAAAATAAAACGAAAATAGATCTTTTTAAATGAAGTGGCCATTATGAAGAATACCGCCCGCGGTACGCTGGCAAATCCAGGCAACCGCTTTGACAAAATTGATTACATTCCCGAAGGGCCCGTCCTGGATTCGGGAGTGCCCACCACTTATTTCAAAGACCAGAGTAAAGCTATCATTACAGATAATGAGAGCCCTGATGTTGGATTTGAATCCACCATCAACCCTTATCGCGGTTGTGAGCATGGCTGTGTTTATTGTTATGCCCGCCCGTCCCATGAATACCTGAATTTTTCCCCCGGACTCGATTTTGAAACCAAAATTATGGTGAAAGAGCAAGCCCCTGTTTTGCTCGATAAAAAACTTGCGTCCAAATATTGGCAACCGCGAGTGTTAGGACTCAGTGGAGTGACGGATGCCTATCAGCCTATCGAGAAAAAACTGGAACTGACTCGTTCCTGCCTGAAGGTTTTGGTCAAATATCGCAATCCTGTGACCATCGTTACCAAAAATAGACTGGTATGTCGGGACAGCGATCTCTTACAAGAGCTTGCCCAATTTGACGCGTCTGCAGTTTTTATATCCCTGGGTAGTCTTGATGAAACCCTGGCGAGAAAACTGGAGCCACGGGCTTCGCTTCCGCGCCAGAGACTGGAAGCTATTAAAATTCTGGCTAAAGCCGGTGTGCCTGTTGGCGTGCTTTTGGGTCCGGTGGTGCCAGGATTGACTGAGTCTGAAGTACCTGATCTACTCAAAGCCGCAAGGGAAGCGGGAGCGAGCTTCGCCGGTTACTTACTGCTTCGGCTTCCGGAAAGTGTCCAGACTTTGTTTGAAGACTGGCTGGAACAGAATTATCCCACGAAAAAGGAGAAGGTCCTAAATCGGATACGAGACGTTCACGGAGGAACTTTGCATGATTCGCGCTTTCATCTTCGGATGAAGGGAGAAGGTGTATTTGCAGAGGCTATTCGGGCTCTATTTTATAGTTCCTGCAAGAAGTTTGGTTTGAATAAAGATGTCAGGGAACTGTCCACCCGCCATTTTCGGTCTCACCCGCATACCCAGTTGAGCCTGTTTTAGAGAATTTTAATAAAATTTTCAGGTTTCAAGTAAACCCGCTCGAATCTTCTCCCCTTCAGGTTTGGATTTCCAATCAATTCGATATTCGCAAAGAGATTGGAAAGATCGAAGTTTCAATAAGAGTGAATTAAGCAATACTTTCCTTTACTTTTTTTTTCATATACACAAGTTGTTTAAAAATTGAAAGAAAATGAAAATCAATAGTTGAATATATTAGAGAATTTCTGTTATTGTAATTCTTAAATAAACAGATTTTAAAACTCAAACTGTAAACCCCATTCGACTTGATTTTTTAAGGAGAGAATCATGCAATACGCCCGATTCCTTTTTATATTTGCCCTGGCGATTTCCTTGATGGTTGGGCAACCTTCACCACTGCTGGCCTCAGTGACGGCACCGGATACTCGAAAGGTTGATCCTGGCCAAAGCATTGTCCCAAAAGCCATTCCGGATGTTACGCCTGAAATCGGGCAAATGCTTGCCATGGATGCCGATTGGTCGAATGTGGGATCGAGCCCCTTCGAGTCAGGCTCAAATTCAAATTTTATTTTAAAAGTTCAAATCGGAAGTGCTGTTCGGATGGATTTTCCGAAAAAGCTGGACGCATCGCATCCAATAATTATTAAAACCGCGGAAGGATCTGTAAAACAGTTTTTGGGGAGCGATGAAACCTTTAGTGGCCAGGTGTTTGGCAAATACCTTGTATATCGGGGAACCACACGGTCAATTTTGTTTCGTTATGACGCAGAAAAAAAGATTTTTCGGGAATTCGTTTATCTGGCTAATGAAAAGTCTTTGCAAGAAAAAGGAACGGTCATTCGATGGCGATTCGAAGGAGCGAACTTGAAGGGACGGGAAGATGGAACCGTCGTTCTGTTAAAAAAAATACCGTTTCAACGCAAATTGCAATCCATTGCAGAAAGGGAACTCCGTCAACGTGTCCACCGTTTTATCCTGGAAGGATCGGGATTGGATGAAGCTCCTGATTATGTAGAGAAATCCTTATTCATCATACCGCCACCTGAATACATTGATGGGACGGGGCAAACATTGAAACAGGGATTGAAATATTCAATAGCCGACAATTCGGTACGATTGGCATTTAAAAGTACGGCGAACCTGAATTTCCCGATATGGGCAGATCCATCGTTTACCGCCGATACCGATGCGGAGGTTATCTTTAGAGGCGATACTACGGAAAGTTTGTTTGGGTTTTCGGTAGGTTCCGGTGATTTTAATGGCGATGAAACCACTGACGTAATCGTAGGGGCCTACAATGATTCGACGGACGGAACCAGCGCAGGACGGGCCTTTGTGTTTTTAGGACGGTCCATATCGGAACAGACCGTTCTGAAGCCTCTTACTGAAGCGGATGTGATTTTAACAGGCGAGGAGAACAGTTTTTTCGGATTCTCGGTGGCGTCGGCTGGCGATTTTAATGGTGACGGCCGAGAAGATATTATTGTCGGTGCCCCTTATGCGGATCGCAATGATAAAACCGATTCCGGTGCCGCGTATATCTTTTATGGTCTACCCAGCTTTTCAGTCGGTAGCCAAATGACCCTTAGCGCCAATACAGATGCCAAGATCATCATCGAAGGACAGGATGCAGGCGATCTTTTCGGATTTTCTGTGGCATCGGCGGGCAACTTTCAAGGCGATGGGGATAGCTTGCACGATGTTATCGTGGGTGCTCCGGAGGATGATAATAATGATGCAACTGGTTCCGGAAGCGCATTCATTTATTATGGTATCAATACGGTCAACCAGGTAGTTTTGCAAGCAGACACTCATGTGAATGTGCGGCTGGATGGTCAAGGGCTTGGTAGTATCAGTTTTGACCGGTTCAATGATGAGTTTGGTTGGTCGGTGGCCTCAGCGGGTGACTTCAACAATGATGGCAATGACGATGTGATTGTCGGTGCACCCGGGGACGACAATTCCGGCGACAGTGATAGCAATGTGTTTGACGACTCAGGAGCGGCGTTTATCTTTTTTGGAGCCAATCTGGGGACCCAGACTTTTAAAAGGGCGGATGCGGATGCGGATATCATCATCAACAGCACAGGCCTTCAGGACAACTTTGGATTTTCCGTTGCGGGTGTTGGTGACTTTAATGGCGATAGTTTTGACGATGTGATTGTCGGCGCTCCCTTGGACGATAACAACGGAGAAAATATGTCCGGTAGTGCATTCATATTCTTTGGCCAGAATCCTGGAATGCAAACCACGCTCACACCGGACAGTGATGCAAACATTATTTTAAATGGACAAAGCGAACTCGACCGCTTTGGCTGGTCCGTGGCTGGGGCAGGTGATTTCAATGGCGACAGCTTGAAAGATGTGATTGTTGGCGCACCGAAGGATAGCAACAACAGTCAAACCGGTTCCGGAGCGGCTTTCGTTTTTTTCGGCCAGAACCCCGGAATGCAAACCACCCTGCGCGCAGATGCAGATGCGGATTTGATTATCAATGGTCAGTCCGGTAATTCGGTGGCGTCCGAGCAAGGGGATGAATTAGGCGTCGCTGTGGGAACGGCAGGTGATTTCAATGGCGTCGGGGCCAACGATGTGCTTGTCGGCGCGTGGTTGGATGATGCCAACGGATCGCAGGACAATTCGGGTGCGGCGTTTATTTTTTATGGCTTGAGCGTTTCCTTTGATAAGGCCAACTCCGACGGCCTGGAATCGGTTACCAATGTGACGATTCCGGTTTCCCTCAATATTCCGAATCCCTTACCGGCAAATGTCACTATCGATTATGCGGTGAATGGAATGGGAACCACTGCCCAAGGAAGCGGTACCGACTTTACTCTCGCGGCAGGGACCTTAACTTTTGCCAATGGCGTTCAGACTCAGGACATTACTTTAACCGTTGTGGACGATGCCCTGGATAATGATGATGGGTCCGAAGACGAATTGGAAAACATCGTCATCACTTTGTCGAATGGATCGAATACAGGCCTTGGAAGTATTGCCTCACATACTTACACCATCATTGATAATGATGGTGATGATAGTGAAGCGATTGGTGTTACAGACGCCAAGTCTCCAACCATTTATTTTGAAAGCGCAACATCCAGTGGTTCTGAATCCAATACAACGGTAAATATTAACGTAAAATTATCCAATGCCGCAGACAATCCTGTGGGAACCGGGGTTAGTGTGAGTAATGGCACTGCGACCGAAAATACCGACTTCACTCTGGATTCAAACTCTGTCATGTTCTTGGCTGGAGAAACCAGTAAAACGGTGACGTTGACCATTACAGACGATAGCGTTTTGGAGAATAATGAAACGATCGAAATTATTTTATCCGCCGCACCGTCCAACGGCGCCATAGGAATACGCAACAAACACACCTATACCATTCTGGACGATGACGCAGGTTCAGAACCTACGGTTTCCTTTGCGGAATCCAGCTCTTCAAAGGAAGAATCGGACCACGATCCCGATTTTACAGTGTCGTTATCTCATGCAAGTGGAGAGATGATTACAGTGGACTTCTCGGTTTCCGACCAGACGGTTGGTCGGAGAGCCTTTACATTGAACACGGGAACCCTGACCTTCAACCCGGGAATCACCAGTGTGGACATTTCTGCAACCGTGGTGGATAACGCGAAGTTTCAGGGCGATGAAACGGTGGTGATGCAATTACGCCACCCCGTCAATGCGACGATCGGTTCGCCTTCCTCACACACTTACACGATAATTGAGGATGATCCACCGCCTACATATGGAATCATTTCCCCTTACTGGCAAACGGATTCGGCATCCTACACCTTCATTGCCACTTCACACCCCTCTCTTTCTGGAATGGGTTCTCAAATTGGAGTGATTGTGGATGCCTTGTTCAAATCGGGAATTTCAGATGGCAAGGTGGAGTTCACCATCAGCCAGCAGGAGACACAACGTATTTTCATTGTGGCGACCAACAACCCGTCTATTAACCCGGACAACATACCTGATGCCAAGTTCATTATCACCGATACGACGTCGGGCCGATTTGGAAATGTGAGGATCGCTCCCATCGCCACCAACGTTCATACGGCTACAGGTAATTTCGAGGCTCCTGGTTTTCTGGATATCACCTTGCTCAATTTTTGGGGAGCGGTGGTGGTGCAAAATACCAGCACCGGATTCGCCATGGAATTCATAGGCGATACCCAGGATTCCAGATCCTTTAACACACCGAATTTTAGCGGTATCAACTAGAGGTTAGAATTCTGGTTCGAAAACTTGAGGGTTTAAACGCCGGTTGGGAACCTGTTTAAATGGAAAATAATATGGGGCCTAGCCTCATTTGGCCCCTCCCTCTTACACCTTTGAATAGACGTTTTGAAAAAAGCGTGTTGCTGGGTCTTGAGTTTTTAAAATAGACCATCTCACAATTCTGCATTCACCTCAAAGAACCACCTTTCCTAAAATTGGTATATGAACAGGAGACAAAAATGGCTTATCTGGTGATGTATTCGGTTTTGATTGCCGCTTTGTTGGCGATCATTTTTCTGGGGAGCAGAATCCTTCCAAAAAACCTCTTGCTTTGGGACAACTTGTTGTAAGCTTTTTTGCGATAAATCTTTATATTTTGGCAATTCAATAGTTTTGGACTGGAAAATTCTTCCTAAACTATATCACACCATATTTACACCCTCAATTGGTCTAATTGGCAGAAGGTGAGCAAAAGGCGATTTGGAATCCCTCCTCTGGTTGCGAGGCAAATGCTTTGAAAATTCCAGTCTTAACACCGTTCTATTTTCCAGTATTTGAAAGAAAGGGCCTGGTTTAGAATTACCAGGCCCTTTGCATAAAGGATCATTTTTGATTTCCGTTGGAACTAAAATTCACTGACAATGCTCTCCTCCGCATTAGCATTGCGAATGATAATGTCTTTAATATTCTCTTTGCGCGCATTTTCAAGAAACTCTTTAAGAACGGGAATTTCCTGTTCTCCATAAAAATCTTTAAATTTTCCTTCTCCATCCAAACCCATTCTAAGTCCGAACTGATCACCGTTTTTTAATCGTTTTGCAAGAAGCTCGTATGTTTTTTCATATTTATCCATGAGTTTTTTCCTTTCATTTTGATTCACTACTGTCCGGGGAAATTTTTAACATTGGGTTGATAGTCCAGTATTAAAAAATATTTCATTGTTTTTTAAGGAGTTACCTGTTTTCGATCCATGCTGTCCGGGAAAACCTGAATCTACATCCCCTGAAAGAGTTTTCTGAGATCGCTGAAAATCCTTATCAGTGTGGGAACAGGCATTTACAGCCATTTTAGGAGCTTATTCGTGCTGTCCGGTTAAAAAACAGCCCAATTAAGCCTCACGTTTTCAAAGAATATTTTGATTTTCCCCGGACACTAGTGATTTTGATTAATTATTAATGTGGGATAGTTCTTTTATCCTCCTTAGTTTTCAGTGGAAGAATTTTCGAGTTCCCGGATCTATAAAAGTTAAGGAACCCATGCGATTCTGGAGCGACATCTAATTTGTATTTTCAGGATCAGTTTTTTCTTTTTGACATGACAGCCAGAAAAAACCTAGGGTTCCTGAAATAAGGCTTGCCAAAAGAATGCCCAGCTTCGCTTGTTCCACCAGGTTTGGGTCCTCTGGAAATGCTAAAAGACTAATAAAAAGGGACATGGTGAAACCGATTCCTGCCAGCATTCCCAACCCCAAAATTTGATTGAAAGTCACTCCAGTCGGCAAAACTCCAAGACCGGAACGAACAGCCAGCCAGGAAAACAACCAGATACCGATGGGCTTTCCCACCACAAGGCCCAAGATAATCCCCATTGCCAGGGGCGAGGTTATAATGTTCTCTGGGTTATGCTCTGAAAGCCGGATACCTGCATTACATAAAGCAAAAATGGGGAGAACCAGAAGTCCGACAGGGGCTTCAAAGCTCGATTCCCAGCGCTGTAATGGAGTTGCAACCGCCATCGATTTGTTTTTTATCTCATTGAGCAATTTAAACTGTTCCTGGTCGGCCAGAACCGTTTTTTCATTTTTCATTCGTTTCGCAAATATCGATGCTAAACGCTTGACCCTTTCGGCAAACAAGCTAGGTCTGGACCGGGTTCTCGCAGGAACGGATAGCGCTATCAGAACGCCTGCCAAGGTGCCGTGAACCCCAGATTCATGCACATACCACCAAAAAAGAGTACCGAGAAGAAAATATACCCATCCATTTCGAAAACCTGAGAGATTACTAACTATTAGTAGTGCAAAAAAAACAGATGCGGTCCCCATGGCGGTCATATCCAGATTTTTGGAATAATAAATGGCAATAACTACAATCGCTCCCAGATCGTCGAATATAGCCAGACCCGTCAGAAATACAAAAAGATTGCGGCTCGCTTTTCTGGTTAAAAAACCCAACAACCCGATAGCAAATGCGGTGTCTGTAGCCATCGGGATTGCCCATCCGATCTGATATTCCGATCCCAGGTTTAACAGGCTGAAAAAAAGGGCGGGCAGAACCATTCCTCCAATTGCGGCCATCAGGACCAATCCGAATTTTTTAGGTCCTTTGAGCTCTCCTGCAAATACTTCCCGTTTTAATTCAAGACCCAACAGGAAAAAGAAAAAGGCCATCAGTCCACTGTTGACCCATTCTTTTACCGGCATCAGTAGCGTTTTTTCTTCGTAGATAAAACCCGTTTTGGCATGAATCAAAGTCTGAAAGGATTCATTCAGCGTGGAATTGGTAATCACTATGGCTAGCAGGGTGGCTATGGCCAATCCCACGCTGGTAGAAAATTGACTTTCAATGAATGCATTAAAAGGAGATAGAATTTTTTCTGCTTTCTTTTCTACTATGCGCACAGGGTTGGTACTCATGGTATTCCTCTTCTGGGTGTTTTGTAGTCCATTTGTATTCGCGACCTGAAAATCCGAATATCCTCATGCGAACATTAGAACTCCTAATAATAAATATAGTCCCAAAATAATAAAGCTCTCAAAACCAATACCCGCCGGACCGGTTTTTTCCCGACGAATCAAACCCAGGGTCAGCACCCCGGTCATCAGGATGGTCATACTGATCAGTAAAACATGCGAATCTTCCATTTCGTGGTAAATAGAACCGTAGGTAAAAAAAAAGTCGGCGCCTGCAAGAAACAGAACGTCAAAACAATTTCCGCCAATTATATCTCCCACTGCCAGATTAAGTGCCCCCCTGCGGACCGCCGCCATTGCGGTGACAAGTTCGGGCAGGGAGGTGGTGACTGAAGTCAGGAAGCCGCCAATACCGCTTTCTGACAATCCCGTTTTAAGGGACAGTTCGACGGCCGTTTCTGCAAGCATGTATCCCCCCATCCCAAGAAGAAATGCATAAATGAAAAATCGGACCATGGTTTTGCGGAACAACCTGGAAGAATACCGAGGCAAATCCCGTTCCTTTTGGGTTTCCCGGGTAAATTTGGGTTCCCACATGGGATCGGATTTTATGGAGCGAACAATATTCAATCCAAGGATGTAGGCCAGAACCAGCAAAATTGAGCCTGGGTGTACATGGAAAAGGGTCCAGTCCGGTCCCATCATAATCAACAGAGGAATCGGCAACAGAATCAAAAGCAGGGCACTCTGGGCCAGATTTTCCAGGGATGCGGCGGCATGTTCCAGGTTCCCTTTTTTGTAAGTTAAATCGACGATGGAAAGAAAAACCGTTTGGGCGGCAATGCCTCCTATTGCATTACTGGTAGCCAGCGACGGATAGGATTGCGAGGCCGCGTAGAAACTCAATACTGTTCCAGAGAGAGAAGTTGAAATTCCGATGAAAACTGCTCCCACAAGGGCCTGGCCCCATCCTGTTTGAACCGCAATTTCCTCTGCCAATTGGGCAATCCGGGTCCCGGAAACCGTGATCACCAGAACTGAAACTCCGAACAGCAGAACGAGAGTCATCATGCCGGGTTATTCCTTTCCGCCCCTGTACCATTGTTAGGAAGGTTGCGAGGGCATGGCACACTTCCTTCATCCGTTAGGTGTCCAAAACTTTTGAAGGTAGTACACAGCCCAAACGAGAAGGCCAATCGCGACCATTTTCAACCAGAGGGGAATATACCCGCTCCTTTCTCGAACTCCGGCCGTTTGATACCAATATTCTGAATTCCGGGAAATTTCCCCGGTGTTTTCCTTCTTCGCTTTTTCTTCTTCGTCCCTTTTTGACGGGTTGAGTTGTTTCATGGAGTCATCCCCTTAAATTTCAGGTGATAATTTAGAGTTTTATCTGCGTCTAGTTTTCCCGGTCCCTTGACTCCTCACCATCCGATGGTTTGTATTCTTTTAGAGTGGGCGTCTGGAAAAAATCCATAATGATGGAATCAACGCGGTCCATACCCTCCGGGTCTGCTCCCCGTTTGAGCAACTCCTTTTTTATGGCGGTTTTTCTTAGGGATTGCACAAAGTGGACGAGGGCCCAAACCTGTCGGTCGGAAAACTGATCCCCAAACGACGGCATCGGTTCCCCTTTGATTCCAACGGTGATGGTTGTGTAAAGATGATCACTGTCGTGACCCAATTTAACCCCACCCGGTTCTCCTGCGGGACGAGTAAAATCTGCCGGTTTCATGGGTTGGTCCCAGAAATCCTGAAGATTTCCGGCCAGGGGGCCGTCGCCTTGACCGTATTTACCGTGGCACATGGCACAATTATTTTGAAACAGTTTTTCCCCCATTTGGAGAGAGGATTCTGTAAGCTCCGGTTCCGGAGGAACGGTAATCCCGGCCTTTAACGGTACAGTTTTCCACCGATCCGAAAAAGTCTTGATGTATTGAATAACTGCGATCCGTTTTTGGGCGGACAGGTTGTACCAGGCCGGCATGGCGGTGCCCCATAACCCGTGTGTTAGGGTTTTAAATAGATCGGAATCTGTGGGTAATGAATTCGGCCCCATTGTGGAGGCGAACTTGAAAACGCCTTTGGTGAAATCACGTGGTTTGGGATCCAAAAATTTTGCAGACGGCCCTTTCCCATCACCGCGTATACCATGACAACCCTGGCATCTCCTCAGGTAAACTTGTTCTCCCAATGTCAAAAGGTTGCCGGTAGAAACTTTTTTAAAATTAAGCGCGATTCCCTGTGTCAAGCGTGTGGAGACAAAAGATTCCCGCCAGTCTCCAATATGGGTCCCCAGTTGCTGGATGTAGGCCACCAGGGCTTTCCCATCTTCGTTCAACTCGGGTGTCTTACCCTTTTTAATGTTGAACAACCAGGGAAACCGAGGCATAACAGAATCAGGCACCACCTCACGTGGATTCCAGTAATGGGCCGCGTGCCATCCATCGCTGTACTTACGTCCGACCCGGGTCAGATCGGGCCCGATCCTTCGGGTTCCAAACAAATGTGGCCTGTCGTGGATATGTTCTCCCGCCTGTGAGACTGGGCCCCAACGGAACTCTTCACCGGTTACCGGTCTTACATATTGGGAGTGGCAATACCAGCAACCTTCACGGATATACACTTCCCGCCCCTTTTTCATTTGAGGAGTATATGGCGGGACTTTCACTTTAATGTGAGTTACGGCGTCATCGACACTTGCAACATTTTGAGTGTTCATCAACAGAGGTGTTATCCCCTGAATCCCAACGGCAAGAGAAAAGAAACCAATTCCAGCGGCAACCGTCACCGTTGACGGAGTTTCTAGCCAATTGCGGCGAGGATTTTGTTCCATGGGCATGGACTCCCGGCTGTCCTGTTTCTCTTCAGAAAACAAGGAGCCGGATTTTGCTGTCATATAGAAATTAATCACCATGAGTCCGATAGCAAAATCCATAGTGAGACCTACCACGGTGCGGGCCACCCACCAGGGTTTCATTTCCTTCACCGAGTCGACAAAATTGACGCCGTATTCCAGCATGGATCCCTGGACAAACCCCTGTGCGGTTAACCCCAAAGCCATTATGGAAAAGCCAACAAGGGTTAACCACAAATGCCAGCTTGCCAGCCGCGAACTCCACAACTGCCGGCCCGTCAAGCGCGGCCAGACGTAATACAACCCTCCAATCACCCACAAGACCATGGCGCCAAACACGGTGAGATGGGAATGGGAAATGACAAAATCATTGAAGTGGGTGAGTTCCTGCATTCGGCGAAGGGCTTCCATGGAACCCTGGAAACAACCAATCAGGTAATAAAGCGTCCCCATGATAAGAAACTTGGCGGAATAGGAGTCAGCATCATTGCCCCCCAGGATGGTTCCCCAGCGACCTCGCATGGTTCCAAAAAAATTTACCGTGACCACCCAGACAGGGATGATCAACAACACGCTGGTGACAATGGAAATGGTCTGGGCCCAATAGGAAATCGGGCTGAACAAATAATGGTGTGTCCCGACAAAAGGGTAAAAGAATGCCAGGGACCAGAAACCCAGCAGGGAAAGCTTATGGCTGAATAACGATTGTTTTACGCTTAAAGGGAGAAAATAATAAATTATCGCCAGTCCACAGGGGGTCAGCCAGAGCCCCACGACATAATGAATATAGAGCCCGTGCATTGCCGCGCTGTCCACACCGTAAATTGGACCGTAGGGCAGGACCAAGTTTCCCAGTATGAGATTGAAAACAGACCACACAAAGGCGGCAGTCATATACCATAGGGAAACATAAAACCGGGGCTCCTTCCGGTTAAACGCTGTTCCAAGTAGCTGAATTGCGATTACACCGAGAACTCCAAACCTGAGGATATTCAGAGGCCATTCGAATTCTGCGGCTTCTAATCCGAGATTGTAACCCAGTAAAAGCGAAATGCTTCCTGCAACGAGAAAAAGGTTCCAGGCCCATAAAAGGGGCCAGCCCAGAGACTCCAGAACCATGCGACGTCCGCACAACCTGGGAACGGCATAATAAAGAAGGGCAATAAATCCAGTGGAAAATGCGCCAAAGATCACGCCGTTCACATGAACGGGCCTCAATCGCCCAAAAGTGGACCAGGAAAATTCTCCAAGGAACTCTGGATGATGAAATTTAATAGAAACCAGTGCCCCTACCAGTGGGAAAATCAGGAGCCAAACCAGACCGGACCAAGCCCAGGCCCTGATTATTTTTTCATTAATAAGGAGTTTGTTATTCATATATTTAGTTTAGGCCTTCCTTCCCTTCCAACAGCCTGTGGGTTCAGGATGATTCAAAAGATATTGTTTCTTGGTATTTCGAGCGATCGTTTTGTATTCCTGTAGTATTCAATACAATTTGCATGCCAGGTTCATATTTTTCACTCCAAGCTTGTTACTTTTCCCAGGAGAGCTCAATAAATGGACCTGAAGGAGACAAAAAGGAAAAACAAAACAATTGTGCTCAAAGTTTGAGAAAACTTGCGATTGAGGTGAGGCTGGTTGAGATGAACCAATATGGTTGAAATCTACCAAGGGAATTGAAACAGAAGAAAACTGAATTCTTGACAAGAGAATGAGCCAAAAAATAATCTTTCCCAATCCCACAAAAAAACCAAAGGAGGATTGAACTAGTCAATCCGCCTTTGGGAATAAAGTTTCGTTTTTTAAAATTAAATGCCCATAGATACCCTAAATGTTAATGAAAAAATTGGGACTACCTTTCCTGGTATAGGGTATAGTGATGTATCCCCTTAAATGAACAGGAGGTAAAAATGGCTTATCTGGTGATGTATTCGGTTTTGATTGCCGCTTTATTGGCTATCGTTTTTCTGGGGAGCAGAATCCTTCCAAAAAACCTCTTGCGTTGGGACAAGTGGATTCGTAGCGGATGCCTGTTTATTGCGGTTTTGGTCATCGCTTCTACTTCCTTTATTTATATTGAAGATGATGAAACGGGCCATCTGGTTAAAATCTACGGAGCGAAAGGACTCCATTCTGGCCGTATCATTGCCTTTGAGGGAGAAAAAGGTCCTCAAGCACGTATCCTCCCACCTGGTTTCAATTTCGAATTTCTCCTGAACATTATCAATGACATTTCCAAAAAACCGATCATAGAAATCCCTGAAGGCGAATACGGTTTTCTGATGGCTTTGGATGGTAAACCGCTAAGACCGGATCAAACCTATGCCGATGCGGTTTCGCCTTCAACATTCATTGAACAGGTGAATGACGCTGAAAGGTTTTTGAACGAAGGCGGACAAAAAGGACCGCAAACTTCGATCTTAACCCCCGGTAAATATCGTCTGAATCATTTTCTCTGGTCGGTCCAAACGGGCAAGGTTACTGATATTCCCGCTGGCTTTGTAGGAGTCGTGAAGTCGAACGTGTATTCCCGAGTGGAGTTTGGTAATTTGAAAGTAGATAAACCAAAAGAATGCAAAGCCACTCATTCTAAATCTGCAGAAGCTGAGGAACTGGCGGTTCCCCTGGTACCAGTGGGCTGTATCGGAATTTGGGAAACTGCTTTGCGTCCGGGAAAGTACTATATCAACAAGAAAGGCTATCATGTCACTCTAGTAGACACACGCGTACAAACCTGGGAGTATAAAGGCGGATACTCCTTGCGCTCCATCGATTTGACGGTCGAGCAACAGGGTGAGATCAGGCAAAATGAGTTGACGCGCGAGGTACCCATTCCTGAAACGGCAGTAGGACCGGCGGTGATGGTCACAGTTGAGGGATGGAATGTTCCGCAGGAACTACGGGTATTGGTGCAGGTGACTCCGAAAAACGCGCCTTTCGTGGTTGCTTCGGTGGGCGGACTGGAAAAGGTGGAAAGCCGGATTTTGACTCCTGCCATTCGTTCCATTGTGCGTAACGTTGGTGGGGGAACTATCATCGTTCCTGTTCCTATTTTGAAAAGTGATGGTCAACCGCAACTCAATGCGAACGGCGAGGTGATGATAAAAAAAGTGATTCGCCCCACCCAGGTACTAGACCTGATCGAAAACCGCGAACTGATCCAGACCAATGTAAAAGACATTATTTATTCGGAAGGACTCAAAGCCGGTGTCGAGATAAAGGAGATTCGCCTCGGGTATCCGTCCGTACCTCCGGAACTGTTGGTAGCCCGCCGCCGTGAGCAGTTGGCTCAACAATTGATGAAAGCATTTTTGCAGGAAAAGAAAGCGCAAGCCGAGCGTATCAAAACCGAGCAGGCCCGCGCCACGGCAGAGAAGCAACCGCAACTGGTGGAAGCGGAAATCGAAGTGCGCCGATCCCAGGAGTTTGCCAAGGCGCGCAAAAACGAAGGACAGGGCGAAAAGGACAAACTGGAACTAATCGCCAGAGGCCAGGAAAAACAAGTGAGCGTTTTGGGCCGCGAGAAGGTTGTGGAATTGCGTAAATACGAAATCACTTTAAAAACGGTTATGGATTTCTTCGATGCCCATCCTGATGTCTTGACCGCCGCGCTTTCCAATGCCCACAAATTTGTTCCTGAACGTGTGTTCACACTGGGAGAAGGAGGAGCCAACAATCTCGCAGGTGCGGCGGGAATTTTGGGGGACTTTCTGGATTCCAGCAAACAGTCGGGTAGTGAGCAGGGAAATAGTGCGAATGGCCAACCTTGAAAGCTTCCTTTAACAGGAGCTAATGGGAAGGGTCAAAATTCCCTATCGCCTTGATCCTTTCTCTCGAGGGGGAGAGGGCCGGGGTGAGGGGGGAATGACTTTTCCTCATTTTTTAAAATGTTCATGAAATTAACGGATTAATTGGTTTTTTTGGAATTCATTCCTTAGAACCATTATTTGGACAAATATTTTCGCCGTTCCCGCTTGCGAATTTTATAATCAGGTACTAAATTAGTTCCAGGGAGGTTTTGTCATGCCTACCAGGGGACAAATAGCTGTCATTCATATAGCTTTAAGGGAATTGCATTTATCGGATACCGTTTACCGGGATATTTTACACATGCATTTTCACAAGCATTCCAGCCTGGAACTTACTCCATTTGAAGCGGCCAAACTCATAGGGTATTTTAAATCTCAGGGATGGAATCCGGACCCAACCGAAACCTCTGGAAAATCCCGCCAGATTCCAGCTAAAGCCTACGATGATTTGGGCCGGCGACCCGGAATGGCCACTCCTGGTCAGTTACGGAAAATCGAAACCCTTTGGATGAATGGCAAGGGTATCGAACACAAAACGCCAACCGCTCTCCGCCATTTTTTGTACAACCGTTTTCATGTCTCCGATTTACGGTTTGTGCAATCCAAACAGGTCACTCCTATTTTGTCTGCAATCAAGCGAATGTCTTCTACGGACAGGAAGTTCGGACTTGTGAATATCCGCTTTTAATTTGGGGATTTTGTAAAAGACATTTTTATCAACTATGCTATACTGGGCTTTTAGATCCGCTTGAAAGCGTGATCGCATGTTATTAACAATCCCCAATGACCTCCCGGTCGTTGGACCCATCCCCATAGTATTACCTTTGTCTCACTCCCAAAGTTTAAAGAGGATGTCCCATGTTCAAACACTCCATTGGAAAACTGTTCGAAAAGGCTTTTGAAGAAACCATTCGCCTGGCCGTCACTGGATTGAGCGGCAGTGGTAAAACGGTTTTCATCACTTCCCTGATCAATCAGTTTTTGCATGGCAAACCTTTTCTGAAAAATATAAGCGAAAGCGATTTCATCGGCGCGCGAATCATTGGTAATCCTGACCTGCTTTTGCGCGAATTCCGTTACGATCAGGCGATTGAAAAATTATCCGTGGAAAATCCAAGTTGGCCCGAATCGACTAAAGGTAGCAGTTCCATTCGCCTGGCTATCCGCTTCACACCCAGGGAGGGTTGGAGGAAAAAAGTAGGGGGGTCGCGGGTCATCAATCTGGATATCATCGATTATCCCGGCGAGTGGCTGTTGGACCTGCCTCTGCTCAAACAATCTTTTGAGGAGTGGTCGACTTTCACTTTGGGAAAGTGCCGGGAAGAACCTCGGCGAACACTGGCCCTGGAATGGTTGGAATACATGGAGGAAATTCCTCCGCACCACGATTTTGATGAAGATAAAGGCAGAAAAGCCAGTGAACTTTATACAAAATTTTTGAAGCGTTGCCGGGAGTCCAACCATCGATTGAGTTTCCTGCAACCGGGCCGGTTCATTTTACCGGGGGAGTTGGAAGGGGCACCGATTCTTATGTTTTGCCCTCTTTCCAAACCGGAAAATGGCCACCACGATTACAATAGCGACAGTTATTACAGCGTCATGCAGAAACGTTATGAATCGTACAAGTCGCAAGTGGTGGAAAAGTTCTACCGCGAACAATTCGCGCGTTTCGATCGCCAAATCGTCCTGTTCGATGCCTTGAATGCATTGAATTGCGGGTACGAGTGTTTTAAAGACATGTCTCAAGCCTTGCAAATGATTATGGAAAGCCATAATTTTGTGAAACCCGGATTCATGAATCGCCTGTTCCGGATCAAGATTGACCGGCTCCTTTTCGCAGGCACGAAAGCCGACCACATCACCAACGACCAACACCGTAATTATGAAGCCCTGTTAAAAGCCATGGTCACCAAGCTCGACAACAACGTGCGCTTTCTGGACATCGAAACCAAAACGATGACTGTCGCTTCGGTGAAATGCACGAATACCACAGTCACCGATTACGAAGGCATGCAATTACCTGTTCTCGTGGGTAAACCGGTCAACGACAAAAAAGGAATTCAATACACCGGACAGGTCCCCGACCATATTCCGCGTCCAGAGGAATGGTCCAACATCAATTTCAAAACCATTGATTTTTTGCCCCATCGCTACATGGATAATAATGGAGAAGGTCTTCCCCACATCCGGGTCGACAATGTATTTCGGTTTTTACTGGGAGATAAATTTGAATCATGAATACCTTTCAAGCCCACCCCCCTGATCCCGAGAAAAAAGCATCTGACAAAGTTAACAAGAACGGTCACGCGACTGTATCGCCTTTCTTTAAAGAACATTCCGAAACCTTGCCATCCTCCGCCCCATCAGTGGATGAGGCCCCGCGTCCATTCTATCAAAGCGTTGAAAGGCCGGAGGATTTGCAGGCCTTGATGGAGCGGGTAGAGGAAGATCCATCATCAGGCCAGTTAAACGGGTCCCAGAACACACAAACCCTTTCAGTGGCGGAGCTCCCTTCTTTAAATCTCACTTCTTTAATTTGGCCGCTTGTTTTTTTGGGAGTGATCGTAATCCTGGAAATGGCCCAATTTCTCGCTTCCAAAACTGCCACAAGTTCGACATTAGGATGGGCTTATATTGGTTTGATCGCCGCAGTTACGGTTTCCCTGTGGCCTGTGGTTCGGAGAGAATACCGACAATATAGGCGGCTTAAGGACATTTCTCATTTTCGCCTGGAGAGTGAACGCGCATTAAAGTCTGGCGATGTGTATTCACTGGATCCTCTGCTTGACAAAATTGCTCGCCATTATTCGAGCCGTCCGGAGTTTAAATACGCGCTCGAAACCTATCATTCTCAAAAAGAAATCCAGACCCGCCCAGAGGATTTGACGGCTCTTTTCGAAAAACAGATTCTGGAATCCATCAACCGGCGCGCCTACCGGAAGGTGTTGAAGCATTCCAACCAAAGCTTGTTGCTGGGCATGTTCAGTCCCATTCCCTTTTGGGACAGCATCGTTTTTCTGCGTGCCAATCTCAAACAGATCCAGTCCATCGCCGAGCTTTACGGCGGTCGACCCGGTTTCAGTGGAACCCTGTTTTTGGTGAAAAGAGTATTGGGTCATTTGGCCATTGCAGAAGTCACCGACACCGTTACCGAATCGTTGCCCGAATTGCTAGGCGGATCGGTACTCGCAAAATTTTCGACCAATTTTGGCCAGGGTCTTGTTAAGGCTCTATTAACCGCGAAAATCGGATTGCTGACCATGGACCTGTGCCGTCCTCTCCCTTTTCCTGAAGAAAACAAGCCCCGCCTCAAACAAGTCTGGAAAGAATTGTATAAATCTCTCCTGTTTAAGAAAGAAGAATCGATCTCTAATGTATAAATCTAAGTTCAAATAATAAATTTGACGCCAATCTTAAATAATTGGAATGTAAACTCTGGCAAATAATTGTGGTGAAAGTTTTTAAATTTAACTATGTTTGAATTCTTGATAGCAATGAATGGACATTAAATGAATTGGGACGTGTGGCGCGAAGAGTTTCCTGTGACCCAAGATCGTATATTTTTCGATCATGCCCGCGTAGGGCCGATCTCGCAAAGGGTGATGAAGCGTATCCATAGCTTTGCCGAAGATGCTTCCTACCGAGGGACTGCTAACTACGATGAATGGATGGCTGAAGCGGAACAGGTACGAAAAAGTTTTGCTCAATTGATCGGTGCTGAAGCGGATGAAATTGCCTTCGTTAAAAACACCTCTGAAGGACTCTCCATCGTTGCCAATGGCATTGACTGGCAAGCGGGCGACAATGTGGTGATTCCCAATATTGAATTCCCCGCCAACGTGTATCCCTGGCTCAACCTGAAGCGGCTGGGAGTGGAAACACGCTTGGTGCCCACCGTAGATGGCCGAGTGCTTTTCGATGAAATCGTTAAACAGGTGAATGATCGCACCCGCCTCATATCCATCAGCTCGGTTGAATTCAATTCCGGCTTTCGCAACGATCTCGCCCGGATTGGCGCGTTTTGTAAACAGAAAAACATTCTGTTCTGTGTCGATGCCATTCAAAGTCTGGGCGTTCTGCCTATGGACGTCAAGGCCCATCATATCGATTTTCTCGCGGCAGATGGACATAAATGGATGATGAGCATCGAAGGCCTGGGTGGTTTTTACGTTTCCAGGGACAAACTGGATCGACTTTACCCGGCAGTGGTGGGTTGGGACAGCGTCGTCAACGCGTCCGATTACACGACTTATGATTTAACCTTTCGTCCCAATGCCCGGCGATTCGAAGAAGGCAGTTTCAACGTTTTGAGCATCCACGCCTTTGGCGCGGCTTTGTCGCTGTTTCATGAAATCGGAGTTCCCGCAATTCAACAGCGGGTTTTGGAATTGGGAAACCTTATTATCGATGGACTGAGTGAGCGGGGTTTGAAAATCATCAGTTCCACGGTTGAGGAAGAACGATCTGGCATTGTGGCGTTCGCTTTAGATGGGGACTACAACGCATTTGCCAATTTCATGAGATCGAACGGCACAACACTCACCGTCCGCAAAGACCGCGTTCGGTTGTCTCCCCACTTTTATAATAATGAAGAAGATATCGCAGGCTTTTTCGACCAGATCGACAGGTTTTTATCGGCTCGTTAAATGATGCCTGCACTCGAAAGTGCCCTGGTTAAGGCCGCTGATAACAGGTCGACTCGCGAAATACCACACAAATCCAGATGGGGGTCATTGTAATGGTTTACCAAACCCTGTTCTTCCATCACCTTTCCCACCGTACAGGAATAGAATCCGCGTTTCCGTGCTTCTTCAACACAATAATAAGGAAACTCCACACTCTTGCTTTCAACGAAAACAGGGGTTTCATCTTTAACGGCCACAGCGATAACCGCTCGGTCGAACCAGTTTTGGGTTTCCTGAAACAGGCCATTTTCCATACTCACGTAGACATCCGCATTTGGAAAACAGGTTTTCGCGTTGCGAATTCTGTTCAGAGCCCCTTTACGGGTTTCCTCATCAAGCGGTTGTTGGGGAATTTCCGAATCCACTGCTAACGGCAATAAATCCAGATCCGCCTGTTTTGCGAAAGCTTTTCGGCAGGCTTCAATTTTTAATGGACTGGTAGAAGCTAATACAATTTTCATTGGAAATAAAATTCTCCTTTCAAGATAAAACTCCTGCGACACAACCTGTCAACAAGGTAGCTAAAAATGCCAACCAAAGTCCGCGCAGTCCCAATAGGGATAGTTCCCGGACCCTTTCAGGGATCAAAGCCGCCAGCCCACCTATGAATATGCCCAAACTCGCAATATGAACAAATCCGCACAAGGCATAAGTCAGCGTCGTGAACGACCGTGGAGAAAAGGCTGGAGGGTTGGTAGATTGTGCCGCGCCGAGACTGAAATATGCGGTCACTTCGGTTTCAACAAAACGCGATCCCAAAATTTCCGCCCCCAATTGCCATTCCTCCGGCCGTAATCCAAGAAGCACCACGAAGGGCCACGTCAACCAACCGAGAAGGCGGGAAACGGAAAGGGGTTCGCTCTGGAAAGCAGGGAACATGCCCAACAGCAAGTCTATCAACGCTTCCATTCCGAGAACCACGATTAAAAGCGTCGCGATCCCAACCGCCATCTTGAGACCCTGTTCGCCTCCTTCGACCATGGCTACCATCAAATTGGATGGCTTTCCCGATTGCGAATTACCTGTTTCGTTACTGTCAGGAACTTCTCCAAGGGTTTCCGGCTTACCACTTTCGGGTAACGAAAGCTTGCTCACCAAAACCGCGCAGGGAATGGAGATTACGGAGGCCGAGACCAAATGTCCTGCAATTTGCGGGAACACTTTTATGAGAGCGATGACATACACCGCCATGACCGTGCTGGCAACAGTGGCCATCATGCAAGTCATCAAAGTCAACAGTTCCGACCGGGTCATTTGCTTCAACCAGGGCCGCACGGTGAGGCTCGATTCAATGCCGACAAAAATATTCGCAGAAGCGGATAAAGATTCCGCTCCTGAAAGTCCCATACTGCGGTAAAACAATTTGGCAAACGCCCGAACGATGGCGGGCATGATATTTAAATAGTAGAGCGCTGAAACCAACGCAGAAAAGAAGATTACTGCCGGAAGCACCTGCATGGCCAAAACGAATCCCACTGATTGGGTACCGTCAGGAAGGGTCTGACCGGGACCGATGGCAAGTGGGCCAAACAGGAAAACCGTTCCCTTTTGCGAGGCCGTCAACGTTGCGACCAATGCGTTATTGATCCATTCCAGCACCTGCCGCGACCAGGGAACCCAAAAGGTCAGGCCGCCCAGAATCCAGATCAAAGCCAAGCTTCCAAGGACCGTTTTCCGGTTTATCTTCCCTCGATTCCCGGCTACCCATGCGAGAGTAAGAATTCCAAAAAAACCTGCAAATGACAATAACCGATAAATACCGTCTTCCATGGTTTCCTTTGTATTATGAAAAAATAAAAAAACTCAAGGGTAACATAACCAAAATGGGTTGAATTGCAAAAAGGATTTTGAGTTCAATCAGGTTGAGGTAATGCCAGAGGAAGGGTTACCATCAAGCATGCACCTCGGTCACTGTCTAATAAACGAATCTCGCCTTTATGCGCTTTCAGTATTGTCTTTACAATTCGTAAACCCAGTCCGGTGCCACCTTCATCACGCTTGGTGGTGAAAAACGGAGTGAAAATCTTTTTCCGATTCGCCTCGGATATTCCCTCTCCATCATCGCAGAAGATGAGGATCAACTCCTGGTTCTCCCTGGCTAGTGAAATCTCGACACTGGACGCACCGTGCTCTTCACTGTTGTTCAACAAGTTGGTCAAAATGGTTTCGAATAATTCAGAAGAAATCTCAACCTCAAAATCGTTTTCAGAAATAAGGTGAATACTGAGGTTTCGGTTTTTGAATGTTTCTTTCAAAGTTTGAAACACTAAATCTGTCGATGTTGTCTCCGCACTGGGCGTGAGGTTATCCGCCTTGGCTAATTCAAGGAGCTTGGCCACCAGCCGTTTCAAGCGGTTGGTGTCATTGATGATATTTCCCAGAAAGTGGTTTTGCTTTTCTTTCGGCATCTCATCAATATGTTCCAGCAATAATTCTGCGGCGCCCTGTATGGAGGTTAGCGGCGTCTTGAACTCGTGCGAAACGTGCGATGCGAATTCTTGCAGGTATTGGGAGCGGTCGTGAAGGGTCAACGCCATTTCTGAAAAACTTTTGGACAACCATTCTATCTCCTGCGTGATGGGCGATTCCAAGGGTTGCATGGCTGATGGGTTACCTGCCGCCACTTGCCGGGTACGGCCGATGAGCTGGTGTATCGGACGGGATATCGTTTGCGAAGTGAACAAGACCAGCATAAGAGCCAGCACCATCGCTACCGAGACGGCTAAAAATACCTTGTCCTTCTCATCGTATAAATATTTCAGAATATTCTTTGGAGTGCGGGATAAATAAACCACTCCCCACAATCTTTTTTGATGAAGGATGGGAAAGGCGACAAACACTCGGATTAAAGTGCCCCGGCTAATAGAAGCCAGGGGAGGAGTCGGTTCGTCTGAAATCCGTTGCCGGATCACGCTGGTATACCGGCCTTGTAAGGCCTCTTTCACCTCTTCCACATGGGCAAAAGACAATCCCAGTTCCGTTTGGCCCGCTATGGTCACTCCCCCGGAATCCAGAAGCTTCATACCCGAAAGTGTGGTCTTTTGGGCCTCCTTCATAACCGGAGAAACGATCTGCCCAGCTTGAATCGCAAGGTCATCTGCAGGATGAACTGGTTGTCTCCCATTGGGTCGGGGTGGCATGGGATCACCTCTGGACAAATCAAGCTGTGGCAAAATGGGCGTATAATAGGAATCGACCTTGTGAATCGAAATGTTTCCTAAGGGCTTGCCATATTCCGACCTGGATCCCAGGAGTTGATTCATTTCGTCTTTATAAATCGAAGCAATGACCGCGCACTGGGAAATGAGTTCCATTTCGGTTTGCCGGACGAGCTCGTTTTCATAAACCCGGAAAAAGAAAAACCCGCCCAGAGGCAATAGCAAAACTGTCAGATTGACCACGATTAAAATCGTTCGCAGGCGAAAACGGATTTTGGGCTTAGTGTTTACTGGCATGATCCTAACCGGTATCCCACACCACGGACGGTTTCAATTACCGATTCGCAACCGGACTTTGCCAGTTTTTGGCGGATGTGGCGGATGTGGCTGTCGATGGTTCTGTCGCTTACAAAGGAATTGGGTTCGTAAGCGGTGTCCAGCAAGTCGTCCCGTCGAAACGCTTTTTCCGGAAATTTTAAAAAGGCTTCCAGAATAGCGAATTCGCGTGCCGTTATTTCCAGAAGCTGGTTGCTCCAGGTGCATTGATGCTTTTCCAAATCCATTCGCAATTGGCCTCGTTCTAAAAATGATGGGGAATCGCATGGAGTGTTTTGGGGACCGTTCACGCGTTTTAAAATAGCATGAACCCGGGCCACCAGTTCGCGCGGGCTGAAAGGTTTCGATACATAATCGTCGCCACCAATTTCAAGACCGACGATCCGATCAATTTCCTCGTCCCTTGAAGAAAGGAAAAGGATGGGGACCTCCGATGCCTTGCGAATTTTCTTGCACACAGCCATACCGTCCAGTTCCGGCATGTTGATATCCAAAACGATGAGGTCCGGCGAATGTTTCTCAAACAGACGAATCGCTTCGTCGCCATCTTTCGCTTCCACCGGTTCCATTCCGGATTGCTCAAGAGCGAAGACGATGACGTCGCGTATATGCGGATCGTCATCGACGACTAAAATATGCTTTCCCATTTACATATCCATTTGATAAATGAAAACTTTAAATATTCAGCCATTAAATAATATCGCATTATCTGGCATTAAGGCGAATCTTTAAGCGGTTTCGGGGCCCATCCTTTGCCAAGTTGATTTTGTAAGTGGACCTTGAGGGTTTCGTCAATATACGTTTTTCTTAATTGATAGTCCCTTAATGTCCAGGAATGCCAATCTGCGAGATTCTTGCTTAGCGTTCCACTAAACCGCGCTTCGAGTTTTCGTATTTTTTTCTTACGGTAGGGAGCCAACTTGCCATGGTCTCGATACCTTTTCAGTGCAGAAATCGATGCGGGACCGATCGATTCAAGATAATCGATATCCAGGTATTGCCCTTCTTGAGACACCTCCCAGCAGTGCTCGACATTGTATTGGGCGATCATTCTACCGGTATCGGAAAAGGAGCAAATATACAATACAACCAAAAGGGTGGTCGCATTGGAATTGGCCAGCCAAAGGTTTGATTTACGCCAAACGATCCGGCACACAATCCATCCCAATCCCATAGCTACAAGCCCCATCCAGATCAATGCCGCGTAGCGCAAATAGGTGAGCGAGTACTCTTCCACGTACAGATGCATGCGCCAAATGGAAGAAAACACCAGCAGGATATTTTGGCCGATCCATAGAAAGACCAGGCGGCGAATGACCGGTAGGGTTTCCGTTTCGCTTCCGGGCCTTAGGGCAATCATCACAAAAATTCCTGCCAGGAGAGCTGTGGCGATTAACGGGTACGCTCCTTGATGGGCATATTGGGCATAGGTCAAGCCTGTGGGTAGCTGACTCCCCCACCATAGATACCTGATGTCAAGGACAGTTTGTATCAAAAATAAAATGTTAAAGCATATCAGGGACCGAAGGATAGATTCCTTGGAAAAAAGAAAAGATATCCATGAGGGAACAGGGCCTTCGAAATTATGAATGGGTTTTGCTCTCCATTTTAACCGGGGGCGAATGATTGGCCAGCAAACGATCCAGACCAATAGCCAAAACAAAAATCTTTCAAAGGATAAAAACTCAAACAGCCAATTCAAATCGATCTTCAAAAACCATTTCAGGACAATCGGATTTGCATTTCCTATCAGTACGGAAAAAATAAGGGTCAAACCAATGGGTAGCAACCAGGGTTTTAGGTGATACATCCATTGCAGGTTTTCAGGACGACGCTTATACAGTTTCCTGCTTATTCGAATATCATTGGTAGCTCTCAGCCAGGCGAAAAAGTCGAATTTGAATAAAACCTGAATCCAAGTCCATACTTTTAATTTGGAAACTTCATGATTTGCGAGTGTCATGCAAATCATTCCAGGAATAAAAAGCGCGATGGATAATAAGTGAGGATGATAAATCCACTGAACCACCAATCCGCTTAGCAATACAAAGAGAAGCTTTCCAGTGCAATATTTTAAAGAAGCAGGATTATGTAAGATCAAAACGAGCAATAACAAGAACCGAAAAGGAGCCAGGGTCCACCCGATGGTTTCACCAAAAAACAAAAAATCCGCAACAACGGTGAGAATCATACCTGCGAATAGTTTCCAACGGTATGAATACCTGGCCCATCCAAGAATGGAAGGAAGAGAGTTTGTCATCTCACGCTTCCTTTCTCAACCGAAAGACGGAGAAACCTGCAAGACCGATCAAAAGTAGCGCCGCCCAGGTCGTGGGCTCCGGAACGGAACTACCGGTAAATTGTTGCACGGTATTAGAGTTCGCCTCGGGATACGCATTTTTGGTGATTCCCTTCACCATCGGTAGTGGCACGTTGGAATTTTTTGCGGCTTGCAGACCTTTATTGACCACCTGCTGAGACACGGCCACAAACGAAGTCCATTGTGTGGTTAAAGAGTGTTTTAAACCAAGCCGGACCACTTTGGCTTTTAGATCATCATTTCGCAAAGCACCTGTCTTAAGCCGGTCGGGCGTATTGATCTGCCGCATGGCCTCCGCAATTTGGGATCGAGCCCAAATAAGCGGAATGGATGTTGTTCCTTTCCCGGTATCCTGCCCAGGCCATTTGATGTTGATGGGTAGAGACGCCTTGCGGTTTCGGACCATGCCATTCACCTTAAGAACATGGTTTCCGCTCCCAAGGAATTTTCCCTGAATGCGAATGGAATCTCCCGCAAACAGATCGGGTATCACCGTTGGAGTGACATCGCTAACTTTCAGATCGTCCCAATCGATGGAAATGTTGGTGAGTACCGGAGATTCCAATTTATTGGAAAACTGGATAGCTGCTTCCTCCGGCTGTTCCGTAGGATCGATAAATCGTGTGAACCCGTGGCCCATTCGCCCCATCTCCGAAAGCAGGTAGCGGTTAATGGAGGTGCCTATTCCGAAGGCAAAGGTCCGCGCAGACCCTATTTTATCTGCGATGAGCCGAAGCACCTCCGACTCGTTGCCGATGTAGCCGTCGGTAAGAAAAACCACCATTCGAAGGGTGCCGGGAGCGGGATTGGCCGAAAACGCCTGATGAATAGCAGACGGAATTTCGGTGCCGCCATTGGCATGAAGCAATTTGATGTATTGCAAACCCGACTTAATATTTTGAGCCGAAGCGATTAACGGGGATTTGCTGTATTCCCTGGCATTATTGCTGAATCGAATGATTCGAAAATAATCATCAGGCCGCAAATGTTTTAAAGCATGCCTCATGAATGTTTTACTGGCGTCCAAAGGCAGTCCACTCATGGAACCCGATGTGTCCAGCACGAATACCATTTCCCGAGGGGTGATATCCTGCGGCTGGGGCGTTGACGGCGGTTCGATCAACAGGCTGAAATAGCCTTCTTCTGCCTGTTTGTGAATTAAAAATCCTGCTTGGGGTTTTTGTCCGGTCAAGGAATATCGCAATACAAAATCCCGGTTGTCTATCACTTCTCCGTCGGTGAGCTGAATTCGTTTCGAATTCAATCCACCCAGGGTTTTCAAGTTGTGGGTTTCGCTGTGGACGAACCCGACAGGAGTTCCGGAAACGATTTCAATATTTATGGAAACCCGTTCTTTAGAAATCGTTTTGGGGATGTCCAGTCCGGCGACCTTGGGATATTTGGGCAGGGCCTCGATTTCCCACTGTCCAAACGGCGTGTCGCTGTGTTTAGCCTGAACACCAAAAGATTTTTCTTCATCGATGATTTGAGGTGCCTTGCCCGAACGGGCAGGTTGATATCTCGGACCGACGATCAGCGGAACCACCAATTCATATTGGCCGTCAATTTTTGGAACGGTCTGCACATAGCTGATAGTTACCTTGACAGGCAAACCGGGCATCAGGTTTGCAATATCCTGAGTGAACATGTTGGGACGATGCTGGATCAATAGCGCGGCGGACTTGCCTTTCTTCTTTGCCTGCTTGAAGGTTGCTTTAGCCTCCTCAATTTTTTTGATTTCAGCAAACACCGTTTCTTCACCCACTTCCATAGTCAGGGCATGCACCGCCGCGTTCTTGTTTAATGGAAAAAGGTAGGTGGCGTGAAGCGGGACTTGTGCAGGATTCTGAAAAGTTTGAATAACGCTCACATCCGCCAGATCACCTTGAATATTGACTTCCACTTCGGTTTTCAAAACGGGGAAATGGATGATTTTGCCATCAACCGAGGCTTGCACGCTTCCCCCCAGATCTTGTTCCGGAGAAGCGATGGCCGGCGAAACGAAATTAAAGATTAGAAATAGTAAGAAGAGTGACTGTTTTGGCTTAAACATGAGAGGCCTCTGGTAAATGATTTATGAAATATTGGATGGGCGGGAAAATAGATCCAAAGCCGCGAAAACCGTTTGGTCCCAGCGGTTCAAATCCTCCTGGTCCCATCCCCAGGGAGAAATTCTTTGCACAGCCGTCCACACCCCTTGCGGTTTCTGCATCCAAAACCATACGGCTTGCGATACATTGGGAGTCGTTTGGCCCTGGTTGGAATAGAAAGTGACAGCAACCCGATAGGCTTGCCCGTCCGGATGAGTGGCTTTGTAGATTGCAGTGGGGACAGAATCGAAAGAAGTTCCAACATATTCCACGCGAAAACCCAGGCTTCGCAAACATTCATCCGGGGAGTGTAGATGACGCAAGGGGGCTGAGGTGTTGACCATCAACAAACTCATGTCGCCATATTGGGCTTTTGAGGCAGAACCGCCGTATTGCGTGAAATATCTCTTTTCCTTGGCAAGAAGAGGAATATGTTTCGCCCAAACGCCATCGAGCAATTCAGGAAGCCGGATGGACAAATCCTTCCGTCCTTGATCGATGGGTTTGGGGGGAAGGTTTATGATGACAAGGGAAACGATCAAAAAAATGAGTGCTCCCAATAACGGATTGAGAGTTGTGCCTGGACTCAAATGGACGGGCCTGCGCGTTTCCAATAAAGCGTTTTGAGATCTTGGAATCCTTCGCGCCCAAAGGATTATGGGAAGACTGCCCAATGCTAAAAACCCCAATCCTAAGGATTGATGCCAAACCTCGTCCATCACATCGATATCCCAAAGCACTTCCGGATGAGCCATTCCAATTGCAAGAACAGAGATCCTTAAAACATTGACGGCCAGGCTTGTGGCTAAAGTGATTCCCAGGCCAATGAAACCACGCACGAATCCGGGTTTGCTGACAGCCATGCAGGCGGCAAAGAGCAGTTGTAGTAACAAAACAGTCCGCGCGCCGGAACAGGGCAAATCGACCAGTACGTCTTGCTGATCTATCCAGATGCGCACTCCCTGACAGTGCACGTTTTCGAACCAACGGGACAGGAGTAAGCAAGCACCGTCTGCGGAAATGTGTTGGAGTCCGTAACCGATCAAGCGTTGAACGAGCCTTTCCAAAGGAAGAGTGTAGGCAAAGCAGACGGCCAGCCAGAACGGTGACAGGGATCGTTGGCGATACGGCAGTCCCGCCAGAATGGCGATGGCGTACACGTCGATCACCAGGGCCAATGCTCCGATCACGTTGACGGAGAGGATTTGCCCCACAACGCGAATAAGAGCGGTCACCAACAGCAATCCATAAGGCCAGCGGGGAACCGATGAACGTGAGGTGGACTGCGTGCTGGTGACGCTCCATACGAACAAGGCCAGGAGGGCACAGAAAATGGGAAATCCTTTGGAAGCATAAACCGGATCGTGCCAGGTGCGGATCAGCCAGGCCAAAGGATCGATAGCCAACACCAGGGCTCCTGCAACCAAGCAGACGGTGGTGACTTTGTTTTTGAATTGTGGTTTCGCGTTTTGCATGAGGCCATTGTTGCAAGTCCCCGTGCAATGCTAATGGCAGGAAAAAGGAAAATTCACCAAATAATTGTGCAAATCCCGTGCAGCACCTGGCGGTGCGGCCAGCTGGCAAATCGCAAATTTTCGATCAATCTTTCTTAAGGGCAATCTGGTGGTTAGATTTCGAACTGTTCTATGGGCAAATGAGTAGCAAATAAAATGATTTGTGTTCATAATATCCACTATGACTTCATCAATAGACTTTGAATCCTCAGACGAAGAACGCTTCAAGGAATACATCAATAAAGTAGCGGCGGGACCCAAACTGAGCAAAGACCTCACACGCGACGAAGCCGAAGATGCGATGACCTTGATCTTAAACGGCAAGGTATCCGATGTGCGCGCAGGTGTGTTTCTCATCGCCGCCCGAATGAAAATCGAAAGCTTCGAAGAAAGCATCGGTTTCTGGAAAGCTCTTGATGCCTCCACTAAAAAACGCAACGTCAAATTTGACAGACTTCTGCAAATATCCGATCCTTTTGACGGCTGGAACCGTGTCCCTTATTTCGGGTTTTTCTGTATCCCCTTACTCGCTTCCCTCGGCCTCCCCACCTACGGCCATTCCACCGCAGGCATGCCTCCAAAGTTCGGCATTACGTTCGAAGATATTTTATGCGGGCATTATGGGGTTTCACGAGATTTAAGTTTCGACGCTCATACCGAACTCCTGGAAGAATTCGGATTCGGCTATCTGGGAACCCGCCAAAGCAATCCACGTTTGGAAAACCTGAGGCATTTACGGCAGGAAATGGTAAAACGCTCCACACTGGCGACTTACGAAAAAATGCTTCAGCCCTGGAAAGCCAGAGCGGGCGGAAATTATCTGGCCTCAGGTTATTTCCATAAGGGCTATGAAGTACCTATGCTAGGGGTAGGCGATGTCAGTGAATTTGATAGGGTCATTTTGGGCAATGGCACTGAAGGTTCAACGCTTTACGGTATTCATAAAGCGATTGGCTCTAAAGTCTTCATTCAAACCCCACCTAACGAGGTAGAGGAAATGCAGGTGACTCCGGACTCTTTAGTTTTGCCTAATTGGGCAATGCAAATAAAAGAGTCCTTTGAGGAACTCAAAAATATACCCGTCGAACTAAAATCGTTGTGCGAATCTGGGGAGCAAGCCTTAAAGCTTGGGGAAGGACCCGCCGCTCAAATGATTGCCTGGCAAACATCTCTCATGCTTTATTTTTGTGGCGTGGAATCTGATTTCATTAAAGCCTTTGATAAAGCCTTGAATGTTTTAAATAAAGGAGAAGCTTATTCTTCCTGGGAATCGTATATGGGAAAAGCCCTGAATGTAGAGTGAATTCACCCAGCCGGTTCCAGCAAAGTCTGCAAAGGATTCCATACCAACTCCGCCACCAGCTTATAACCCGATCCTAAAGGATGGATTCCGTCATCCATGGTGTAATCTTTCTTCCCCGCCACACCTTCAAGCAAAAACGGAATGAAGGGCAATTCGAATTCCTTCGCCAAGCGGTGGAACACCGATTCAAACTCCTGCGAATACTCTTCTCCGTAATTGGGCGGGACCTTGATGCCTGCAAGCAAAACACGGGCGTCGTGCTTCCGGCATGTTTCGATGATTTTTTTAAGATTGCTATACATCTGGTCCACGGGCATGCCGCGCAGTCCGTCGTTCGCGCCCAAGGCCAGAATCACAATTTTCGGTTTGTGGCGCATCAGCCAGGACAAACGGCGCAGACCTCCGGCCGTCGTGTCGCCGCTCACTCCTGCGTTGACCACTTTGTGAGGATAGCCATTTTCTTTTAATATATTTTGCAAGCGGGCAGGATAACTTTCCGGTTCCGGAACGCCAAACCCTGCGGTGAGACTGTCTCCTAATGCCAAGATCACGGGGGGCGACTCGCCTCCTTCGAGGAATAAAGGATGAAAGATGAAGCAATTCAGGGTTACAATAGTGACTATAAGCCTCATGTAAAAATGATTGCCATTTCGGTAGTTCCAAAGTATTTTCATATTCCTATTATAATTAAGTTTCTAACGAATTCCAACGTACTGCCTTGATCAAAATTTCTAATCTCAAAAAATCACTTTATGGGGGCGGACATCAAGTCGACATCCTTAAAGGACTCGACATCGCTATCCCCAGCGGCCAGTTCATGGCCATCACCGGCGCTTCAGGAAGCGGCAAGACCACCCTGCTTAGCCTGATCGCAGGTCTCGACACGCCCACCAGTGGCCAAATCCTGATCGACGAAACGGACATTACGCAATTGAACGAGGATGAACTGGCCCAGTTACGTGGCCAGCGCTTCGGTTTCGTGTTTCAGAATTTCCACCTCATCCCAACCCTGACGGCGCTTGAGAATGTTTTGCTGTCGGTCGAGCTCAATGGCAACGATCAGGCGTCGGAGCGCTCGATTGCCCTGCTGGAAGAAGTGGGACTCGGTGACCGCTTGAACCATTATCCTTCACAATTGTCCGGCGGCGAGCAACAACGCCTTTCCCTGGCAAGAGCTTTCGTCAATGAGCCGGACATCGTTCTGGCCGATGAACCCACAGGCAATCTCGATTCCAAAAACAGCCAACGCATTCTGGACCTGATTCATCGTCTGCATCAAAGCCAAAATGCAACCATTGTGATGGTCACACACGAACAGGCCATCGCCGAAACCACGCAACGCATCCTCACCCTGGAAGATGGCATGATCATTCAGGACCGTACACTGGAAAATGTTACCCAATGAAGACAGGTAAACTGAGCTCGGGACAACTGCTGTATCTGGCCTGGGCGGAAAGCCGGGGTGCCTGGCGGCGTTTTGTGTTTTTTATCATCTGTCTTGCCATTGGAGTGGGGGCGGTGATGACAGTTAAAAGTTTTTCGAATCTCCTACAGGGCGCGATCCAGAATGAATCGAAAAGCCTGCTTGCGGCGGACCTGCAAATCACCAGCAGTTGGAAGCAAAGTGAAAAAGACGAAACATTTTTGAAACAAAATCTTCCCAAAGGCTCCGAGTGGCAATCCATAAAAGAACTGCACGCCATGGCGCGTTTCATTGGAGTGAAACCTTCGCCAAACCGTTTGTCTTCTCTGCTGGTGGAATTGAAGGCGGTGCCTACGGAAGAACCTCTGTACCCCTTCTACGGAACACTGAAAACCGACCCTCAGCGTCCCCTGCTAGAACATTTAAAGGACAACGGTGCTTTGGTCGAGCCGGCATTTTTGTTGAAGGGGCATTTGAAGGTGGGCGACCATTTCAAGCTGGGCGATATCCGCGCCCGTGTGAGCGGCGTGATCACCGCCGAACCCGACCGCATCTCGCGCGCTTTCAGTATCGGCCCGCGTGTGATGGTGTCGCTGGAAACCCTCAACCAGGCGAGGCTGGTACGTAAGGGAAGCCGCATCAAGCATCGCACCCGCATCAAAATTCCCGATAGCGCCAATCTGGGCCAAATCGAAGCTCTGCTGGAACGCGGCCTCACCGACCGTTCGGTTTCGGTTCGTACTTACAAGGGCATGCAAAACTCTATCACCAAATCGGTGGAACGCATTGGGCAATACCTGGGCTGTGTGGGCGTGATCGCACTGTTCATGGGCGGCATCGGTGTGGCGATGATCATTCGCACCTTCATGGCGCAAAAGATGGACACCATCGCGATCATGAATTGCCTGGGAGCCACCTCGCGGACTTTGTTTAAAGTCTATCTCATGCAATCGCTGTTGCTGGGATTGATCGGAAGCTTGCTCGGAGTTGCTGTGGGTTATGGTTTGCAGTATTTCCTGCCGGCGAAACTGCCCGGACTTCTAAATTTGTCAGTGAGCCCCGGTTTTGACTGGAAACCCGCTTTGCAGGCTCTGTGTCTGGGGTTGCTAACCACCTTGCTGTTCAGCGTGTGGCCCCTGATCCGGGCGGTAAAAACTCGTCCGCTCAGGTTGTTCCGCCATATCGCCGAAGATGAGGAACTGACCCAGGGTTCGCGCAAGGAACGATGGTTGATGACGTTTCTCCTGGGGCTCGGCCTTGCAGGAATCGTATTCTGGCAAGCGGGGTCCATCAAACGCGGATCGGTGTTTTTGATTTCATTACTCGTGTCTACGTTCGTTCTTTGGGCCGTTTCGCGCCTGTCTTTAAAGGTGATTCGATCCTTGCCCCCGTCACCTTCCATGACCCGGCGCTATGGCCTGGCAAACCTGTTTCGACCCAATAACCAGGCCGGATCAATCATTACGGCTTTGGGAATGGGGATCATGCTGGTGCTGGCGGTTCGACTGGTTCAAATGGACATCGTCGCCATGCTCAAGGAGAACACCAGAATCAACCCGCCCAACTTTTTCTTCATCGATATCCAGATGGACCAGAAAGAAGCATTTTTGAAATCCATTCAAAGCGTGGCACCGAAAGCGGAGCTGGAACTCATTCCCCTCATACGCTCGCGCCTGCACAGTGCGGGAGGCAAACGGACGGACCAATGGGCCTACAAAAACCGCCGCGCTGAAGAATGGTTCATTCAAAGGGAGTTCGTGCTGACGTATCGCGAAGACAAACTGCCCGAGGACAACGAAATCGTGCAAGGCAAATGGTGGGGTAAAGAAGGAGCCGGCACCCCGCAGGTTTCACTCGAGGAAGATGCCGCCAAACGCCTGGGCGTTACCCTCGGCAGTGAAATCACTATCGACATTCAGGGAATAAAAGTCAGCGCGCCGGTGACCAGCATTCGCAAAGTCAACTGGCGCAACATGCGCACAAATTTTTATATGATCTATTCGCCCGCCGCCCTGGAAGGCGCCCCCATCACTTACGTAGGCACCGTTAAACTCCCGGCGGAAAAAGAACTGGCTTTGCAGGAATCGGTGGTGAATGCCGTACCCAATGTGACGGCGCTCAGTACGCGCGACATCATTTCTACGGTAGAAAGTGTTACCGGAAAGTTGTTGACGCTGGTGGATTTTATGTCCGGATTCACCATCGCCGCCGGACTGTTCATTTTGTCCGGTGCCGTGGCCTCCACCAAATATCGGCGAATGAAGGAATCCGCCATACTGAAAACCCTCGGTGCGAAACGTCGCACCGTGGCCTCCATCCTGGGCTACGAATACGCCGCTTTGGGCGTTATTGCCAGCGTGGTGGGTGTCGGTCTGTCCATGGCCCTGTCCTGGGCCGTGATGAAATACCTTGTGGAATCGACGTGGAACCTTCGCCTGGAACCCGTATTCTGGAGCGTCTTGCTGGCCGCACTGTTCACCACCCTTGCGGGGATACTCAGCAGTGTCGATGTCCTGAGAAACAAGCCCCTGCAAACCCTGCGAAGGGTTTGATCGGTTTTCAACAAATCCTGTTTATTGATTGAAGGATTTTGGGTACACTAGGTCCCGGAAAATTAGCCCCATAAAGGGAGGTGTCTTATGAATTCTGGATGGACCCGACGCAAAAGCAGGACCGTCCCCTTGCAATTTGCGCAAATTAAAACAGTTACTGATAAAAATACCCCCTCTTCCCTGGTGGGAGAAGGAGGGGTGAGGGGGAATTACAAGGCTGTAGGCCCACATTATACAGTTCCCTTAAAAAAGCATTGTCCCGGTTTTAATAGTTTTTTCAGATTCATTTCCGTCATCCCCAACCTGGGGAATACGCTTTTATCTGCCCTTCTTATCACCATGTCAGTATGGGCTTTTGCATCTCAGAGCTTTGCCGATGTGGATGCCTGGTTGCCGCGTGAACCTTATGAAGCCCCTCCCTACGTTCCGCCGCCGCCTCCGAAATCCAAAGTCCACCTGGTCGACAACAAGGACGGCACTCTCACCGAAACCAACACCAACCTGATGTGGACTCGAAAAGACAGTTATGCCGATTTGGGCAAATGCCTGAACTTTTTTCAGTCGGCGGAATATGTCGAACAGTTAACCACGGGCGGTTATGACGATTGGCGATTGCCCTCCCTCGAAGAATTGTATTCCATTTACGACGACACCATAGAAAACGTGATGGGTCACGACCACGACAAGGAAAACCCCTTGCGACTGGACAAGATGTTTGCCGACGGCGCCGCCTATTGGTATTGGTCGAGCGACTATCAGGAAACCGATTTAACCGATTGTTGCGCCCGCGCATTTTATTATGTATTGGGTTTTGTCAATAACCGCCGCTACTCCACCTGCAACAATGGCGGAGTCCGGGCCGTCCGCCCACTTCCCGGAAAAAAACAGGGTAAATGATCGCCAGCGTCCGAAGAAGTTTCGCGATTGATCGGAAGTTATTCCGTTCACGAATTGGGCCAAGTGGGGGCACCTGTTGCGTCCCGGTTGTCTCATGAATCCTGCCACTGGCCTGGACATCAAATCCTGGGCAGAAGAAATGGGAAACGCCTTGTCAAGAAAGCTGCAAGGGGGATCTTAAAGAATTGGATATTGGGATAGCCGAATAACCCAGGATGTATTCAAAGCGAACCCGCCAAGCAGAAAAATCCTTTGTTGGACATTGAAATCTTCGCCCAGTGGTTAGACCGGGCGCTACAGGCGGAAGCTTGCCGTTTGAATTCTCCTATGCGGTTTCAATCCTCGCCCGGTGGTTAGACCGGGCGCTACCTTTTACTTTGGTTGCCACCTACCCATCCCCATGTTTCAATCCTCGCCCGGTGGTTAGACCGGGCGCTACACCGTGAAATTTTCGACCACTGGAATTCGCAGGGTTTCAATCCTCGCCCGGTGGTTAGACCGGGCGCTACCTGAAGACTTATCCAATTTAACAACCATTCCATCAGTTTCAATCCTCGCCCGGTGGTTAGACCGGGCGCTACCGGAAAACTTTGAACGTTATGAGGTTGACGTGATGTTTCAATCCTCGCCCGGTGGTTAGACCGGGCGCTACTCGGTTGGGCGAGGTTATGACTCCGCGGCTAACTGTTTCAATCCTCGCCCGGTGGTTAGACCGGGCGCTACTTTCCGTTACCGTTGCCATCGCCATTGGCCATTAGTTTCAATCCTCGCCCGGTGGTTAGACCGGGCGCTACTCAAATACAATGCCTTCCTTCCCCAAAGCTTCACGTTTCAATCCTCGCCCGGTGGTTAGACCGGGCGCTACCCTGTCCCGCCTTTTAAAGTTTGGCGTACCGAGAG
>JACAVV010000031.1 GCA_024648695.1 Nitrospina sp. | reverse complement strand
GTTATAAGGGAAACACTCATGGATAAGAAAGCTTTAATCGACATTTTGACTCTAAACCCACAACGATTGAGAAAAATCAACTTAGAACCTATACAATATCAGCTAAGTTTCCCCGGACACTAGTGATATAAAGATGTAATTTAATTTTTTTATCAGGAGGTTTTTGTGACTTCAATTTTGAATAAGCTTAAAAATATGTTTGGTAAGGAAAAGGACGCTCCTGTTTCCAGCAAGGGAACTCCAACCCAATCTTCAACGGTGACTCGCGAGGAACCTGAAACTCCCGTAACCGCTACACGCCCGGATCCGGTTACCGCATCGCCTGCGCAAAGCTCCACTTCGGATCCCTGGGAAGCCCCTATTCGGCGGAGGACGATTCAGGCTCAGGATATCATCGACGACCCGGATTTTGAGCAGTCGGAGGATATTCTCATCAAAGCACAACCTTCCATGCAAAATGACCAATGCAAATTTACCATCAACCGCCCCGTCCTTCCCGGACTTTCATGGTGGTTTGGCAGTTTTGAAAGCGCCGAGGGTTCACCTCTGGGTCAGGCCCTGTTCAGCATTGAGGGAGTGGAAACGGTTTTGATCCATGACGATTCCATAACCGTAACCAGAGGAGACAAGACAATCGTGGACTGGAAACCCTTTGCAGAAGAAGCCGGGTCTGCCATACGTGAGGTTTTGCAAACAGAAGAAATTCCGGTGGGTCAGGCTATCCTGGACAAGATTCCCGAAGAAAAAGACATTCGGGAGGGTATCCAGAATGTGATTGATACCGAGGTCAACCCTGGAGTGGCCGGACATGGCGGTAAAATCAGTTTATTGAATGTAGTAGGAAATACGGTTTTGATTCAAATGGGGGGCGGATGCCAGGGCTGTAGTTCAGCCGACGTTACCTTGAAGATGGGAATCCATAATGCTTTTCGTAAAGCTGTCCCTGCAGTGGGGGCGATCTACGACGAAACCGATCACAGTGCCGGAATCAATCCGTATTTTTCCTAAGGAGACAGACACATGCCGAAGCTGATAAGTTTTAAAGTTAAGATTGAAACCGGTGAAACCGGAACCACGGGTCCCGTCAAATTCAGCATTAACGGTCACACCGTTCCCTTCGAAGAGGTGGAAGGTGGAGTGGGTGCTGGTGAAACCTTTGCCGGTAGCTATGAAGTGAACAGCTTTGCACATAGCCTGGCGGTGGTGGGACCTGACGACGGTAAGTGGGAGATTAAAAATATTTCCGTCGATTTCGATTGCGATAACACCTCACCCTATAGCATAAAGCTAGGAGGAGTAACTCTGGACGAAACCACCGAAGTCAATATCTGGCGCGATCCCCCGCGCCCGGTTTATATGGTTTGAAATATACTCACATAGGATTCGCAACTACAGAACTCCTGATTGTTGCCAGGCTCTTTTTCACTCCTCTCCGATGAATCCTGCCATCTACTTAATATTTACCGTAAAACCTTATGGCAATTTTTGTATCGCATATGTCAAAGAACTTCGAATATCATTATCGCTCAAAGTTCGAAAGATTACCAAGAGGGTCCAGAGGTGTTAAATCGTCGATATCGCAACTGATGATGTTGAGATCGGTTAATTCCGTTAAGCCGGACAATGGGGAAAGGTCGGTGACCGCCGTATGACTGATATTGAGCTCCCTCAAATTTAGAAAATTGGCAACCACGGAGATATCCGAGATCGCGGTATGATTGACGTACAACGTAGTCAGCGCACCAAGGTTGGCGATGGCGGCGAGGTCGGACAGAGCGGTTCGACCGGCGTAAAGCTCCGATAACCCCGTTAATTTGGAGATCGGCGCAAGATCGCAAATACAGGTAATGGCGACATTGAGAGACTTCAATTCCGTTAAGCCGCTCAAAGGATCGAGGCTATTAATCTTCGTGCCGCAAAGATACAGTTCCTCCAACTGAACCAAATTGCACAGCGGTGCAAGCTCCTCCACTCTGGTTTCCCAGAGTTCAAGCACAGTCAACGTGTTAATTCCGCGCAGTGCTTCGCAGTCTGAAAGATGATGCCCGCCACGCAATTTCCGCTTTCCACGATTGTCTGTATAGATACATATCTTCTGCAAGTCGGGGATTTCCCCCAATGACATTGGCAATGCCTCTAACGCGTTCAAATCGTGAATGAAAATTGCCGGCGGTTGGTCTCCCCATTTGGTTTCCTTGGCTAATCTTATCCGGTGCTCCGCCTCGGCAAACGCGGCCTCCGGATCTTTCTTCCAAATAGGATCATTGTAGCTAGCCCCTTTGGGACCTAGGTCCACGGTCTTCTGTTTTTTAGCCATTGTTCCGATTCATAACGATTACCTTCCAATATAACCAAAGGCGAAGCAAAAGAAATTCGACCCATAATGTGAAGGTGTGAAGGGCAGGCGGATTATTGCCCGATTAGATTAAAATGAATAATCCTAAAGCAGGAAACTCAACTCCAATAATTTTGTTCCTTGGATTTAATATCTGGGTTCATGATTTTCAAGACCTTTGGCCCATTATTATTTTTTATGGATCCTAACCTGTTTGAAATATGTGGTTAACATATTAAAATAGTTCACTCGGTCTCCCGCCGAACAAATTTTGCGTGCAGATCTCCAAGCAGAATATAATCCTTCACTGTGGTTTCGAGTGGTATTAAATGTCTGGATGCCCAAAAAAGTAAAATCCCTGATTTGGTTTTAAACACTTCTTTGGGTATTTTGACTCGAAGCAAATATTCGTCGGCAGGTTGACGTTGCTGTTCCATGCGTTCGAGTTCCTGTTGTTCGGAGCTATTTATGTTGACCGTGATTTCTTTCATGCCTTTTTCGGGAATTGTATAAATCAGATACTCTTTACCTTTTTTAATGGGACCATAAACACTGTTTCGAAAGTTGTAGAAAGAGGCGAGAACGTCGTCGAATATAATGCCGGGGGGAATTTCCTCCAGTCCCTGCTCGAACAATTCATCGTTTTTAAAAATTTTATAACGGTTTTCCTTTTTGATATAATCCATTGTATTGATGGAAGTCTCCACATCGTCTCCAATAATGACCTCACGTTCAAAAACTCTGGTGCGGACCCGTTTACCGTTATCGATGACGTCGAAACTGGCTTTATAGATGTGTTTCCTGTACGAGGTAAACCATCCTACAAATCCCTTGGTCTCGGCCACAAGAACCGATTCGTATCCCGAAGACGTTTTGCGAAAGGTAACCCGTGCTTGAGCGGCTTTTTTGAACCACAGAAAACTGATATCGTATAAAAGCGTTTCTCCGGCAAACCTGCGAATGTCTCCCCCTACTCTGAAATCGGAGTATTCACCTTGCCCCAAAACCTGGGCTGTCGGGCTGGAAAGGGTTTCTCGTGCTGGAAGGGATGAGAAGGGGGATAGCACGATTCCAAGGGTGGTTACCAACAGGAACAGCAAAGTTTTGAGTGATTGGTGGAGGGGTAGTCCTGGAATTGTTGCTTTCATTGAAATTACCTGCCGATTCTGTCAACAATTGTATTGAAAAGGGATTTTGTTATTTATTATAATTTATCTGTGAAAATATTGTTGATTTAAAGCAATGAATCGTTAAACCCTGAATGTATTGGTTATAGTTTTATGGCAACAGAAGTTTTACCCGCACCAGATATTGAACAAGAGGTCTTCGATTCTCAAAAAATCGATTATTTGCCATTATATAAGGTCATCATGTGGAATGATGAAGTCACAACAATGGAATTTGTGGTTCGCATGCTAATACGGATATTTGGCAAGGATTTCGAATCGGCGGAACAGTTGATGTATGAAATTCATAATTCCGGAGCCGCCGTTGTTGCCACCCTGCCTTTGGAAATTGCTGAATTCAAGGTTCAGCAAGTGCATAACGCCGCCGCTATGGAAGAGTTCCCTTTCACCTGCACCATTGAACCTTCCTGAAACGGGTTTTACCTTAATACCGCAATCCCCGATTGCCTCACTTTCGGTTTTCCAGGGGAACATAGTCCCGGGTGTCCAGGCCGTTATAAATTTGCCGGGGACGGCCGATTTTGAATTGGGGATCGGTTTGGTATTCTTTCCACTGGGCGATCCATCCCGGTAGCCTTCCCATTGCAAACATCACAGTAAACATGTTGACGGGAATATTTAGCGCCTTATAGATCACTCCTGAATAAAAGTCCACATTGGGATACAGTTTTTTCTCAATAAAGTATTCGTCGCTGAGGGCAATTTCTTCCAGTTCTAGAGCGATGTCGAGCAGAGGTTCATGAATTCCCAGTTTTTCGAGGATTTCGTGTGTCATTTTCTTGATGATTTTGGACCGCGGATCAAAGTTTTTATAAACCCGATGTCCAAATCCCATCAAGCGAAACGAGTCGTCACCGTCCTTGGCCTTTTTTATATACTTTTGAACATCTCCCCCATCTTGATGGATCGTCTCCAGCATTTCTATTACCGATTGGTTCGCGCCCCCGTGGAGTGGGCCCCATAAGGCATATATTGCGGCGGAAACGGAAGCGTACAGGTTGCACCTGGAACTTCCCACCAGCCGTACTGTGCTGGTAGAGCAATTTTGTTCATGGTCTGCGTGAAGGATCAAAAGCACATCTAAAACTTTTGCTATCAAAGGGTCGACTTCATAAGGTTCGCAGGGTGTGGCGAACATCATCTTCAAAAAATTGCTGGTGTAATCGAGCGAGTTGTCAGGATAGGGCAGAGGCTGGCCTAGCGACTTCTTGTAGCTGTAGGCGGCTATGGTCGGCAGTTTGGCCAGTAAGCGATGAATGGTGATTTCAACATCGCGTTCGTCCTGCACATCCAGCTGGTCTTGATAAAAAGTGGCCAGGGCTCCCACGACGGCACTGCAAACGGCCATGGGGTGAGGATTGTTGGGGAATCCGTTATACAAATTCTTAATGGATTCATGAACCATGGAATGGTGGGTGATGTGATATTTAAAATATTCCAGTTCCTTGGGAGTGGGCAAGTGACCGTAAATCAGCAAAAAAGAGGTTTCGATAAAATTACTTTTTTCGGCTAATTGCTCAATCGGGATTCCCCTGTATAATAAAATTCCCTTTTCTCCATCGAGGAAGGTGATGGCACTGCTACAGGACCCTGTACTCATGAAGCCAGGATCGTAGGTGATCAAACCGGTCGCGGATCGTAATTGGGATATGTCGATGGCTTTTTCGCCAAAGGTGCCTTCCAGTATGGGTAAGTCGTAAGTTTTTCCGTTGAAGGTCAATTGTGCTTTCGATTCCATTTTGACGGCCTCCTCAACTGATGATATTGCTTAATGACCTGAACATAAAGACGATAACTATGACTTTTTTATTCCAGTTTATCCCGAACCGCCTTATGTCGCCACCAAAATCCAGGTCAATGGCCGGTGAAAACACCTGTTTCTACAGATTGCCAGGCTGTTCGGAGTGCCTTTATGGCGGTGTTACTTTTTCATGTTAATTAATGTTGGATTTTAGTATCCGGAGATGAATGAATGAAGTCTAAAAATTTACTTCTGTATTGTATTCTCGCAGGAATCGTTCTGGGTGGAATTTGCGGTTGGGTTTTTGGCAAGAAAATGCTGGCTGTCGACTGGATCGGTGAGTTGTTTCTGGACTCCTTAAAAATGCTCGTCATCCCTTTGGTTTTTTCCTCCATGATCGTGGGGATTTCCGGTCTGGGAGACATTAGAAAAGTGGGTAAAACAGGTTTGATGACTCTTCTTTACTACACCGCCACCACTGGTATCGCTGTATTCATAGGCCTCGTGCTGGTAAATATAATTAATCCCGGGCTGGGCCTGGAGATGACCGCTGAAATTCCCGAACATGTTCAAGGTAAAGAGCCTGCGGGACTCACGGATATTTTTCGCAGTTTTGTCACGCCCAATCTCGTAAATTCGATGGCAAATATGGATATTCTTCCGATCATTGTGTTCGCCCTGTTGTTCGGAGGTGTGCTGACGACATTGGGAGAAAAGGGACAATTAGTGATCAGCTTCTTTGATGGGGTGAATGAAGCGATTATGAAAATTGTCGACCTGGTATTGTATTTTGCTCCGATCGGAATTTTTGCATTGATCTCATCCAAGCTTGGAGCCGCAGGGGGCGGTGAGGCCTTTCTGGCCGAGCTTATGAAAATTGGAAAATACAGCATGACAGTCATTCTTGCCATTCTGATTCATGGCCTGCTGGTCCTGCCTTCCATCCTGTATTTTGTGACCCGGAGAAATCCGTTAGTCTACGCTAAAAACGTGAGTGAAGCGTTAACCACCGCTTTTTCCACAGCCAGCAGTTCCGCGACTTTGCCGGTGACCATTGAATGTGCCGAACAGAATAACAAGGTTTCGCGCCGCGCTTCCCTTTTTGTTCTGCCTTTAGGAGCCACGGTAAATATGGATGGTACGGCTTTATACGAAGCGGTGGCGGCAATTTTCATCGCTCAAATGGCCGGGGTTACCCTTGGCTTTACGGGTCAAGCAACGATTTTTCTAACGGCTACCCTGGCCGCTATCGGGGCCGCAGGGATACCGGAAGCGGGTCTGGTGACGATGATTCTGGTGTTGCAATCGGTAGGATTACCTTTGGAAGGAATCGGGATGCTTCTGGCCATCGATTGGTTTCTGGACCGCTGGCGAACCACGCTGAATGTTTGGGGCGATTCTGTTGGTGCGGCGGTTATTGATACTTTAGAGCAAAAATATGTAGAAGGAGGGAGTAATGGTAATTAAGCTGATTGTTTTCGGATTACTGGTGGGGGTGCTTTCCTCAGGAACCGGCCTGGGTGGAGGTTTTATGGTGGTTCCCATGCTCCTGTTCATGGGTTACGAATCCAAGCAAGCCGTCGGCACTTCATTTTTCTATATCTTTTTGGTCGCTATCTCGTCACTGGCCGCATATTTTCGCCTGGGAACTATCGATTATAAGACTGGGGCTTTATTGGCCTGCGGGGGCATCATAGGCGCACAACTGGGGCCCATGATACTGCAGGCAGTCCCTGAAGTGATGTTCAAGCGCGCTTTTGGCGTGATGATGGTGGCGACAGGAATCTGGCTCTGCTATCAAACCCGATCATAACCTTAAGGTGTGGGTGGGTTTAAAAGCCGAAAGACCTTAATAGCGTTTTTGCTTTGCCCAGGTTGTTCGCGGCACTTGAAAATTGAGCGTTCTCCCAGTCTTCTACCGCCCAGGAAAGTCGCTCGGAAATGCGATTGAAATCTTTTAATTCCAGCAGACCGTGCAGGTATTCGCACAGGCTATCCAGGTTGGCATTGACTTTACTCACGATGGAATCGATTTCGGGAGCATAAGGATAACCTTCTCTGGCTTTTATAATCAAATAGTCCAGTTGCCGGACGGTAAAAGATTGCAAATTTTTCCCCTCCACGTTTGCCCAGGCGGAGCCCATAATCAGGAAAAAATTTAAAGCTATAGCTGTCAACAGTACGAACAATCGTTTCATTTGGAGCCTCATTCGGTTTTTCGTGTCCCGCGTACCAGACGCACCGCAAAGGGTCCGTCGCCCAGACGGTTGATCCAGCTCGAACGGCCTTTGACCAGACTGAACATCATGGCACGTTCGCCATTGATGGTATCCGTCCAGGTGCAATCAGCGCCCCCTGATTCAAAAACCTTCGGGATAAAAATCTGGTTTCGGCCAAAATCCATATTATTGTAGTTTTTGTCAAAAATGGTTTTAACATCTTCCATTTTTGGAATTCTCCAATCGTCAAAACCGCCAAACTTCTCCTCATTCTTTTCTTTGGCAAATCGCTCAGCTTTTTCCAGGTGCATCCATTTAGACGTCATTTGCCGGGAGTCCTGCTTGAGCCAGGTTAAACCGGTTTGATTGTCGGTAACAGTGCCATTATCATTGTCTATGAAACGCTCCTCAGACATAATATTTCCTTTGGATAGTGTATGGATCGTTTTAAAAATTATATCAAACTTTGGATGAAGGAGAGGGGTAAATCGATTTGCTTATTTGCTGGTAAATTCCAGTCCCTGAAATTCATATTGGATACCAGGTGGGAATTTGACTTTAAAAACCTCATTCTGGAAAGGGGAGTCGAAGGGTTCCGCAATGCTGACCTTGAAGTCGTATGGACTTTCTTCACAATTGCGGAAAAAACACCAGCGCATCCTCAAGGGTTCCCGGCGGTCTCGCTTGAATACAATGCCGAGAATATCTTTGCCAGTAAAAAAGAATTGAAGAACAAAATGATGATGCGTGATCTGGAAAGTTTTACCCCTGGGCAATTTGGTCAGGTCGGCAGGGTTGTCAATAGCCAGGCTTTGGTGAGGATATTTTTTTAATGATATGAGGGACGGTAGCCAATTAGGCATATGGGCAGAGCTTTTCTTTTTTAATAGGAGTGGGGGCCAACTTGGAGGATCAAGCATTTATTGTTAGCGCCCTTTGGAGAAAGAAAAAGCCGATAGAAATAAAAATTTCTATCGGCTTTGAATTCTTTAAATAATTTCAGGTGCTATGTTAATCACCCAGGTGAAATTATTTGTAGGTCGGATGGTAGTCGCCACAGGTGCTGTTGGGTACCAACGGCTCGTCCAAATAACCTTTACGATCTTGATTCATCTGCCTGCGGTAAGCATCGGTGGAGTTGTCCCCTTGACAGTCGCCAGCAACCAGTCCACGAACCTGAGCTTCTTCCACGGTTTGAGCCGCTTTCCAGGACTGGTCGGTCTGGGATTGACCGAACTGATAGTCAACATTAAAACCGATATTTGAGCTTCTGGACAAGTGAGCTCGAGACTTGATGTTCGTCAGGTTGGTAGCGGCGCGAGCGGACGCTCCCAATTCCATCATGGTTTGGCCAACGCCCATAACGCTTTGATCCTGCTGTGCATAAGCACCCGGCAAAACGGTATCGGCGAAAGCAACCGTACCAAAAGACAATACGAATGCAATTGCAGTGGCAATTAAAATGGTCTTTTTCATCTGTGCCTCCCCTTAAAGTTTACAAAAGAAAAACCAACTAAATTAAATGGCTGAATGCCTTAATGAACCTAAAATTGAGTTGAAACAAAGGTATTGAAAATCAAAAGAAGAATTGTAATCTGATTAAAATCAAAAATGGTCCCTTTTTGTTGCCGAATTTATAATCTAATGGCCCATTTGTCAATTAAAAAATCAAATTTTCAGTAATTTGTTTTTACCTTGAAGCTAATAACTTTAAAAAAATTAATTTTTTGAATTAAGGCAGGTGATATTAATCTCTCATATTAAAAATAACTAATTAATTTTTAATGGTTTATCTGCCTTGGAGTTGCCAACCCAAATGAATTGGACAAATCCTTCGCAATTCTTTATAATTTTTTACCCAAAAATAAAATTTTACCGGATTTTGCATGAGCGCCAAAAAACATTTCACTCTTGAAGAAGCCAATGCCCTGATTCCTCAGTTGTTGGTCGATATTCCCAAAGCTAAAAAGCTTTATTTTTCACTTTCCAATGAATTTCCGGACGTTAAAAAAGCCTGGAAAAATGTAAAATATAATGGTGGTAGCCAGCAGGGAGCAGGTTATCTGAACCTGGCGCTTCAACTCAATCAGATCGTCAACGACCTGGAGTCATTGGGTTGTGTTCTCAAAGGATTCGATAAGGGACTCGTCGATTTTCCTGCAAAACGGGAAGGCAAAGAGGTTTATCTATGCTGGAAACTTCCCGAAACTGAAATTAAATATTGGCATGACCTCGATGCCGGGTTCGCCGGTCGACAACATATTTGAATTTTTACTTTTTTCTTTTTTCGTCTTTTGTCATTGACTGCAGTTTTTTTACTAGGGTGGGGTTGCCGACAAGAGCTGTTCCCTCAGTCAGGTCTCCCCGCTTTCCCGTAAAGTTTTCAAACCGACCTCCGGCTTCCTTCGCAAGGATTTTACAGGGCGCGTAATCCCAGATATAAGCCAATGGATCTACCATGATATCGACGGAACCCTGGATGGCCATCAAATGGCCAAAGGCGTCCGGATAGGTACGGAGCATACCTGCATCTTTGCTCAAGCGGTCAAACAGCCGCATTTGCTTTTGCATTTTAAAACAATAGCGATCCCCGGTAGCCACCAAAGCTTGCCCCAGATCGGTTTGTGGCGAAACTCGAAGTTTTTTGTTTCCGCAAAATGCACCCTCACCTTTAACTGCCCAGGCGATTTCACCCAGAGCTGGCAGGCAGATAATGCCTATCACAGGTTGGCCTTTGTGAAGCAAGGAAAGCAGGGTCGCAAACAGGGGCAGGCCGCGAATAAAAGAACGGGTGCCGTCAATTGGATCAATCGTCCAGGTCCACTCCGCTTTGGGGTTTTCATTGCCGAACTCTTCACCAATGATTCCATGATGTGGAAATGCCCTTGAGATTTTTTTACGAAGAATTTCTTCTGCGTTCTGGTCGGCGATGGTCACAGGGCTTTGATCAGATTTCAAGTCGACTTCGAAATCGCCTTGAAACCATTTCAAGACCTCACGGTTGCTGGCTTTCAGAAAGGAAAGGGCACAATCCTTGATTTCTAGTAATTCCATTTTTTGTCCTGGTTTCAGGATGAATCGTGATTCATCAAATTGAATCTAAATTGAAAGTCCCTTATGCAGATAGGGCTCATGAATAGGGCTCAGTATACTCGCCCTCCGAGGAGGAGGGTGGTATAATAGTATTTAATTTGAGGCCTGATTCATTTATAATCCACATCTTTTAAAAAACCTCCAAATTCAACGGAACTGATGAAAAATAATAAATCATTAATGATTGGCGTAGTGTTTTGTTTCTTTATTTCTATCATTTTTATAATGGTAATCGTATGGGAAATCAATAAATCCATAGAATATGACGATATGGTGCGCCGCATGGAAGTCAAAACCAAGCAGGTGGCCATTGAAGACAATCGCGATTTCAGCATCTATGAGACTATGGTGGGAGAGGATGCGCGAGAGATGATTCTGGTTCCCGAGGGGGTTTTTACCCGTGGTTCCCTGAATGGGGGAATCGATGAAAAACCTCAACAGGAAATTTACCTGGATGCATTTTTCATTGATAAATATGAAGTTTCTGTCCGCTCTTATGAAAAGTACCGAAAGGCGGCTGATTATGTCGAACCATCCGTTCCTTTTTTTCAGGGCGATGAAAATATATTGAAAACTCCCGAATATCCCGTTGTGGGTGTTTCCTGGTACGATGCGGTGAACTATTGCCGATGGGCGGGTAAACGCCTTCCTACAGAAGCGGAATGGGAGAAAGCCGCCCGGGGGACTCATGGTTTGGTGTATCCCTGGGGCAATGAAATCATGGAAAATCGTGTCAATTTGGCCGGAACCGCTGATGGCTTTGAATTCATGGCACCCGTAGGCAGTTTCCCCATGGGTCGAAGTGTCTATGGGGTGTATGACATGTCAGGCAACGTTTCGGAATGGGTAGAAGATTATTATGACCAGTTTTATTACGAGAAATCTCCTTTGATGAATCCTCCGGGTCCAGAAAAAAGCCGTAACCACGTGTTTCGCGGTGGATCGTGGGATGCACGAAGCGCTGATATTCGTTCTGGAAAACGCTTTGCCGCAACTCCTGGACGAAAGGATAGTATCCTTGGATTTCGTTGTGCCTTATCGAAAAAAGACGCGACTGAAAAAGCTAAAGGTTAAATAAGACTCATATAAAAATAAATTAAGGGATGATTTTCATTTAGCGCCTTTTGATGAAGACCGTTCCCATAACAACCTTCCAACTAGCCAAGTTCCTCTTGAATCCCACCAAATCGCGGTTCTGGATTTTTACATTTTTTTTGGTCTCCGGTGCGACCGGTATCATCTATGAGGTCGTCTGGACCCGATTGCTCACGATGGTGATCGGGAATACTCATTTTTCCATTACAACCGTTTTAACCGCTTTCATGGGAGGCCTGGCTTTAGGAAGTTATTTTGGCGGGAAATATATTGACCACAGCCGGAAACCTTTGCTGGTGTATGCCGTTCTGGAAGGGGGCATTGGACTTTATTGCCTGCTGGTACCTTTTCTGATTCAAGGTGCGTTTCCCCTGTTTAAATGGGCTTACTCCACTTTTGGAGATACTTACCTTTTAGCAACTTTTTTTCGGTTTTCCATTTCCGGCGTCATTCTGTTGATTCCCACCACCATGATGGGTGCTACGTTACCGGTATTAAGCAAGGTGGTTTCCAGGAACGAAGCTTTTATTGGTAAAGATGTCGGGACACTCTATGCCATCAACACTTTTGGCGCAGTCCTTGGGGCTTTGTCCAGCGCCTTTATTTTAATGCGCTATTTTGGGGTGTCGACGACTATCCATATTGCCGCCTTTATCAATGTGGCCATTGCCGTTGCCGTGTTTGTTTTGTATGGCAAGGATTCCGTCGAGGCTTCTATTCAGACTAGTGAAGAAGGAAATACGAAATCAGAGCCCGATGGCCAATTATTCGTTTTTGGAAGTGACCGGATTATATTGATCTGTTTCGGCATCTCCGGCCTGGCGGCGCTAACGTATCAGGTATCCTGGAACCGGATTCTGTCCCTGGTTCTGGGATCATCCATTTATGCGTTTAGCCTGATTCTGACCACCTTTATTTTGGGTTTGGCTTTTGGAACGGTGAGCTTTTCAAAAATAGTCAACCGCTTTAAGGATCTTTTAAAAACCTTTGGGGTTTTGCAAATCGCTATTGGGGTTTCCGCTTTGGTCGCCTTGCCTTTTTTCGGGAAAATTCCAATGGTCAATCGCTGGATATTTGAAGAAGGTGGCGTGGGGTTCAACGCGGTTCAGGGCGCGAACTTTTTAATTATTTTTTCATTATTGTTTTTGCCGACCTTTTTCATGGGAGCCCAGTTTCCCGTAGTGGTCAAGTATATAGCCCGTCACTTGAACACACTGGGAGAACATGTGGGCAAGGTTTATGCCTACAATACAGTCGGAACCATTTTAGGATCTTTTTTGGGCGGCTTCGTTTTCATTCCCTGGCTCGGACTTCAAAACACGGTTGCACTATCTATCGGAATCAATATGCTATTGGGGGCAGTGATACTTTTTCGATCCCAATCCGTTTCACAAAACTTGAAATATTATGGTTTGCCGCTACTTTTAGCAGGTTCTGTCTGGGCCACACAGGCCTTACCGCAATGGGACAAGGCGGTTATTTCTAGTGGTTCTTTTATGCCTTATCGCCTGGAAGACCTCGATCAGGCAGTTCGCAAGACTAACAAGATCTTGTTTTATAAAGAGGGAATCCATACCACTGTTACCACTGAACTCGCACTTTCCGGAAACATTTTCCTTAGAGTCAATGGCAAAACCGATGCTTCTCTGGCGTTGGATATGCGGACTCAACTGCTTTCCGGTTATTTACCAATGCTGTTTCATGAAAACCCTAAAAGCGCCCTGGTAGTGGGGCAGGGAAGTGGTATCACCCTTGGAGCGGTTCAGCAATTTCCAGTGGAATCCATTGACCTGGTAGAAATTTCCAAAGCTGTGATCGACGGTTCGCGTTTTTTTGGTCCCTTCAACCATCACTCCATAGAAGACAAGCGGGTTCGGCTGGTATTGGAGGATGGCAGGAATCATATTGCTTTAACCGACAAAACTTATGATGTGATAATCTCGGAGCCCTCTAATCCCTGGATATCGGGTGTGGGTGCATTGTTTACACAGAAATTTTTCGAGATGGCGAGGGAACGGCTCAATCCGGGAGGAGTCCTTTGCATTTGGGTGCATACCAATATGTCACCGCAAAGCTTTAAATCAATAACTCGTACATTTCATTCCGTGTTTCCTCATGTGAGCATGTGGGAATCTATTGTAGGCGATGATTATCTCCTCATAGGTTCGCGCGAGACGCAAAAACTTTCCTATAAGAGGGTAGAGGATTTTTTGAAGCATCATCCGTCACGCGGCGACCTGAAAAAAATCGGGGTCAATTCGGTACGTGATTTGATCAGTTTGATGATCATGACCGAAAGCCAGTTGCAACAATTCAGCAAAGACGTACCAATCCACACCGACGACAACAGTTTGCTGGAATTTCAGGCGCCTGAGTACATTTACAAGGATGAACGCGATGTCATCGTTCGGCAGATCGATCCATTCGTCAAGATCGATCTGGAGCGATTGAAATTTGATGGGTTGCGGAGTAAAGAGCTGGAGACGGTTAAAGCGGGTTTGGCTGGCATTGAAAGATCGGAAAGCCAGATTGCCGAAATTAAACGTCAAGCCCGAATTGACGTATTATTAGATGGTGCCCTGGAGGCATTTCAAAATGGCAGGTATGCGCAATCCATTGAGCAGTACAACAAGATCCTGCTCCTCGATCCGGAACATATTTTAACCTTGACCAATTTGGGAAATGTTTATACCGCCACCCAATTGTATGATCGGGCAGAGGAGTCCTATAAAGCCACCATCGAACTGAACCCTTACTATTTGTTCGGTTATATTAATCTGGCAAAATTGTATTTGAGTACGGGAAAAGCCGGAAAGGCTGAAGCCTTGTTAAAAGGGGTCACTGATTGGCATTCCCTGGATAGTGAAGTTCACTTATACCTGGGTTTGGCTTATTCCTTTCAAAAACAAACGGACAAAGCCATCAGGCAATGGCATCAGGCTTTGAATCTGGACTCTGAATACGCACCGGCTTATTATTATCTGGGGATACAGTATAGAAATAAAAATTCTGGAAAGTCGAAACAGTATCTAAAAACATTTTTAACACTGGCTGAAAAGAGAGAATTGGATCCGGCTTTGATCAAGAATGCGGAGAACATCATAAAAAAACTTTAAAAAGGCATTTTGAGGATGTTTCCGCCTTCGTTCTTTGGTAAATTTGCAAAAGAAGTCTGGACAATCAGGATCCGTTTTAAAATCGCCCGCAACATTGGGCGCAGGGGGTAAAGCTTCCCCAGTTGAACTCGGGTGTTTTGGCCTTGGGAACCTTGTAGAAAGAGAGTGGTATGCCTAAAAAAATAAGAACCCTTTGGATGATTTGTTGTGTGGTCGTGGTGCTCGGGTTTATTTTCCTTTCCGCCAAATCGACGATGGAGGTCAGGAGAGTTGAGATAGCGGAAAACAAAAAGAAAAAGGAAGAAGAAAGAAAAAAACGCATCAAGAAGGAGGTTGATAAAAAAATTGAACTTCTTAAAAAAACCAAAAGCATTGCAGAAATAAGCGCCCTGGGAAAATATGATGAAGCGATTCAATTGGCGAGAGAGGTCATAGACGAGGACCCCAATAACTCAGAAGCCTACACTTGGCTGGGAATTTCTTTGGTCAAGCAGGGGAAAAAAGAGGAGGCCATCCCGAATTTTCGTAAGGCTATGGAACTGGATGAGACTAACTCCAAAACCCTCGTTTATTGGGGTTTGACCCAGTCGATGTTAAACAACGATGAGGATGCGGTCATTAAGTTTCAGGCGGCTTTAAAATTGAATCCCGAAAACAGCAACGCGCTGGGATATCTGGGGGCGTCCTTTAACAAGCTGGGGCGTTACGATTCTGCCATCGAAAAACTGGAAGAGGCGATAAATATTAATAAATTCAATCAGTCGGCTTATGGTTACCTGGTTGAGGCGTATTTTAATAAAAATGAATTTGAAAAAGCCTGGCAAGTAGTAAATCGTGCTAAGAAAGAGGATATTACCTTACCCGAAAGTTATATTTCGAAACTATCTGCAAAAATGCAGGAACCGCAATTTGGAATGCACTAATCGGCTTTTTTTTAAATTTGACCATTTTAATTGGATTTTTCACTTAAATCGTTGATAACAGGCAAAAAAAATGATTTTTTACTGATATTTTGGTATAGTACGCTTGTTTTATTTTGGTTGATTCACACGACTTTTTCCTGATATTCCCTGAATTTTAGACTCCTTAGGAGGTTATTATCATTGAAACCAAATTCTACCCGCAAAATAAGTCCAAATCTTACCTTTAAGTCTTTATTCCTTTTTGCCTTTTTACTTTTAATTCCCACCGGGCATGCTTCGGCTTCCCAGCAAGCCATGAACGAATTCGTTTACGATATTAATTCCTCCGAAAATGGCCGGCCTCTCCAGGGAAATGGAACGGGATCTCTTGAATTGGGTTATGAAAAAAAGGATACTTTTGAAAAAGATTCCTTTCACAAAGATTCTTCGAAAGAGGTCAAAAGTACTGAGGTTACCATTGAGTTACAAAAGAGCATGCCCCGGATAGAAACTCAAACACCGGTAATGGCGGCCCCGGAACATGTAATGGATGAACCGGCTGAAGTTTCCTCCTTCGATGACATGGAAGACCCTTTTGCTGAGGAACAACCGGACATTCCCGAGTTGCATGATCCTTTAGAGGGGTATAATCGGGCGATGTATAAATTCAACGATAAATTGTATGAACACGTTATGGAACCTGTGGCCCGCGGCTACCGGAAAGTGGTTCATGAAAATATCCGCATCGGAATCCGTAATGTTTTCAACAATGCATTGTCCCCGGTAAAGTTTTTCAGCAGTCTGGTCCAGGGGGATGTTCAAAAGTCCGCCCAGGTACTGAGCCGTTTGGTCATCAATACTACCGTTGGATTGGGTGGCTTTTTCGATATCGCAGGCAAGCATTACGAAGTGGATGATGTGAATGAAGATTTTGACCAGGCTTTAGGTGTCCACGGTGTGCCAACAGGGCCTTATCTGGTACTACCTTTCCTTGGACCGTCGCATAGCAGAAATGTTGTGGGGCGTGTGGTGGATTCTTTTTTGAGTCCCACAATTTTTGCGGCGCCCGGAGTGTTGGTGGGTATGGGAATCAACGCTGTGGATCAGGTGAATACAGTTTCCTTCCAAATTGATGATAAAGAATCCCTGGATGTAAGTGCTTTGGATAAATACGAAAGTACCCGGGATTTTTACCACCAGTACCGGTTTGGTTTGTTGAACAAATAAAACTTTGATCTGTTAAATTTCTCAGGAAGGCTCCCCAGGAGGAGCGGTAGCAGAATTTGAGATTTTAAAAGGCTCCCGAAATTCGGGGGCCTTTTTAAGTTTTAAGCTTTTGGAGTTTCATCTTTTTTGGAGTGAATCGTGTCCTCAAGTCCCAGGCAAAATAATTTAGCAGACGAAACCAGTCCTTACCTTCAGCAACACGCATCCAATCCCGTAGACTGGTATCCCTGGGGCGAAGAGGCCTTGCAAAAAGCCAAACAGGAAGACAAACCGATTTTTCTGAGTAGTGGTTACTCTGCATGCCATTGGTGCCACGTTATGGCTCAGGAATCTTTCGAGAATCCTGAAATTGCCCAATTGATGAACGACTGGTTTATCAATGTCAAAGTCGACCGGGAAGAGCGCCCGGACATCGATTCGGTGTACATGGACGCGCTGGTGGCGTTAACGGGGCAGGGTGGATGGCCACTCAATGTTTTTTTAATGCCTACCGGGGAACCTTATTTTGGCGGAACTTATTTTCCTCCCACAGACCAGGGTAACCGGCCAGGATTTCCTCAGATATTAAAGCAGACCTATGAGTTGTATCGCGATCACAAAGAGCAGGTTGTGAAGCGATCAAAGAAACTTCTGGCCAAATTAGTGCCGGAAGATATTCAAGTCCAATCAGGCTTGGAAGTCCAGTCGCAATGGATTGAACAGTCCGTGCATGCAATGATGGAATCCTTTGATGAGAAGAATGGGGGCTTTGGCATGGGAATGAAGTTTCCCGAACCCATGTTGCAGTCGCTTTTTCTGCGTTACTGGGTGCGGACAGAGGCTGGCGAGCCTTTGGACGCGGTTAACAAGACCTTGACCAAAATGAGCCAGGGCGGCATTTTCGATCAGTTGGGTGGCGGCATTCATCGTTACTCGACGGATCGTGCATGGCGCGTTCCTCATTTCGAAAAGATGCTTTACGACAATGCATTGGTGGCGAAATTGTATCTTGAAGCTTATCAAGCTGTGAAGCAGGAGCCGTTCCGGCAAACGGCGGAATCCATTCTGGATTACGTAATGCTGGAAATGCAGGATGCGGCAGGAGGATTCTATTCCAGCCAGTCTGCCGACACCGATGGGGAAGAGGGGATGTATTTTGTCTGGGATTTGAAAGAGGTCATGAATTTGCTGGGGCCGCAAAACGCAAAATTCTTTTCCAAAGTTTACAACATGACCCCGGCAGGGAATTTCAATCGCAAGAACGTGCTTTATCTGAGTGACTCTATAGAGACCCTGGCGGAAAAAGAAAATATCCCCGTAAGCGAGTTTGAGGCGCAATTGGAAGTTTGCCGGAAAACACTTTTAGACCAACGCAAAAAAAGAAGCGCTCCGTTTCGGGATGAAAAAATTCTGGCCTCCTGGAACGGCTTGATGATTCATGCTTTTGCGTTCGGCCATTCTGTGCTTGGCAAGAAAGAGTATTTAACTGCGGCGAAACGCGCGGGTAATTTTGTCTGGGATACCATGTGGAAAGAGGGCAGACTTTTCCGGGTGTTCAAGGACGGACAGGCGCGAGTGGATGGCTTTCTGGAAGATTACGTGTATTTGCTCGAAAGTTTTATCGCCCTTTATGAAGCCAGTTTCGATCTGGTTTGGATTGACCGCGCCCGCGAACTGGCAGATGTTTTACTGGACCGGTTTTGGGATAAAGAAGGCGGCGGATTTTTTATGACGGCGCACGATCAGGAAACCCTGATCCACAGGCCTAAACCGGCAAATGATGATGCAATGCCATCACCCAATGCCAGCGCTTCGTTATCTTTATTGAAGTTGGGGTACCTTGCGGGTCACCAGAATTATAGCGAAAAAGGTAAGCAAACCCTTCAGGCGTTTCGGCCTCAGATTGAACAACAGCCCACCGCGCACAATAGCTTTTTAGCGGTGGCGGATTTTCTGTTAAAACCCCCAACGGAAATTGTATTCGCGGGACCCAAAGAGGACCACGAGTTTGCGGCCATGTACAGGGCTCTGTTTAAAGATTTCCGGCCCAATAAAATCCTCTTGTACGCAGGCGATGGAGCCGACGAAAAACTGCCATTAGCCGAAGATAAACGAGCCCTGGAAGGTAAACCCACCGCATACCTGTGCCAAAAACAAACCTGCCATGCCCCGGTCCATACGGCCGACAACCTGGCACATCTTCTGGAACGACCACCGATGATCAAGCTCAATATTTTTGATCGAGAAAAACACATCATGGACAAAACCCAGGAAGAAACCGCAAACTTCCTTAATGTGATGGACCAGATTTTCAAGCAATCGGGGTTGAAGTAAGTCCTACTTGCAAAGTTCCAACAGCCGGTCTACCATCGCTTGAATTTTTGACCGCACCTTACCGCTGGTCAATTGGCCGCTGTCAAAATCGCTATAAACAGCAAATGGAATTGGTTGGACGGTCATCACATGGGATTCGAAGGATAGTATTTTTTCCAGGTCGGCACAGGCCATGAAAGAGGAAGCTCCGCCCATATTGCAGAGAATTCCTGCGTACTTGGGTCGCGATTCCATAGCGCCGGATGTAATGTCGATAAAATTCTTCAACACGCCAGACACCGAATAGCAATATACCGGCATTCCAAAGACATAAGCTTTGGCCGACTCCATGAGCGAGTATGCCGATTGCATATCCGAATTGTATTCCTTTAGCGTCCGTCCGTCACAAAACTGCATTTCCAGATCGCGCAAATCTAGGACTTGGGAATCCGCCCCTCGTGTTTTCAGTTGTTGAGCCGTTTCGTTGATGAGGATGGACGTTTTGGAGTCGGGATTCAGGCTTCCCTGAATCAACACAATGTCTGGCATGATTTTTTACTTTGGAAAAAAGGGTGAATTTGCAAACCAACAATAAAAAGGGGACATAAAAACGCGATTCCTATACAATAGCTTTCAGAAAAACGAAGAGTCCTTTTTATTATTTTTTATTAAGAAGGTAGGGGCTCTTATTATTTTATGATGCCCGTTAAAAAATATCAATCGAACGTTTGAATGGTTTCCACAGGTTTGACCCGGTATGAAAGTATTGTTCCTGGAAATCGATATGGATAGAACCTGGGCGGCGGCCTCGATCGGCCCTGCTTGTCTTGGTGCGTTTATTCGCCAACAGGGACACGAAGCCAGCCTGATGCGCATTCCCCCCGACCAAAGTTTTTCCGACATTATTCTCAATATTGAAGATGAAGCGCCGGATATGCTGGCTCTGTCTCTCACCAGTCGACAGTGGCTGAGAGCTCGCGAAGTTGTCCGAAAAGTCCGCGTGCACCTTGATATTCCTGTAATCGCCGGTGGACTCCATCCGACTTTTGCTCCGGAAGCGGTTCTGGCTTCGGAAGGATTCGACTATGTTTGTCTCGGTGAGGGTGAAGAGGCTCTGCTTGAGGTCCTCGCCTTTTTGGAAAAGGGTAAGTCGATTGTTCCTGGACAAATCGACAATATTGGGGTCCCTGGAGCCTCCAGGCCGAATCTACGGTCGCCGTTCGAGCCTCTGGACGCCTTGCCCTTTATGGCACGCGATTTGTTGGATGAACAAAACGGTGTGCACCACATGTGCACTCAACGGGGATGCCCATTCCCTTGCACCTACTGCGCGGCGAGAAATTTTAATGATCTCTATAAGGGGTCTGACTACGGTCGGCGGCGGTCTCACGAAAACGTGGTGAAAGAATTGTTCGAAATACAGCGTAATGGTACCCTGAACTATGTCATTTTTCTGGATGACACCTTCACGATTGACAATCACTGGGTGATGGAATTTTGCCGTGTTTATGGACGCGATGTGGGTGTGGGATTCTCTTTGCATGCACGAGTGGAAACCGTCAGCCTCGACATGCTGACAGCCTTGGCTGAGGCAGGATGCAAACATATTGTTTATGGTATTGAGAGCGGCAGTTACCGTGTGCGCCGCGACATCATGAAACGTCCGGTTAAAAATGAACGGTTTCTCGAAGTGTTTCGCTGGACCAAAGACCTCGGGATTTTGGTGACCGCAAATTACATGCTCGGTTTGCCGGGAGAGACCGTGGACGATATCCGGCAAACTCTGGAATTGAATGAACAGCTTCAACCCAACGATTTTGGCCATTTTGTTTACTATCCGTATCCGGGAACGCATTTGTTCGAGACTTGCCGGGAGAAAGGTTACCTGCCGGATAACTATCTGGAACTGCCCGCTATCAACCGGCAATCGATTTTGAATCTACCGGACCTCACGCATGAGGAGATCGCATATTTTTACGATCAGTTCACTGTAGCCCGCGAACGAAATCATATGAAGCAATATGGAAAGACTTATGATAGAGACCAACAAAAGTATGTGAGTGAAAAAATTAAGGAAAGTGCCGCGCTTATGTGACCTGGGTCAGAACATTTAGGTCGCTCAGTTGCCTGGTCCGCTCTAAACGAGTAGAATGAAACAAATTTTAAATGTGAGTCCAGCAAAGGGAAAGTACGATGTTAGATAAAACGGAGATGCAGAAACTGGATTCCGCGGATCAACAAGAGCCCAGGCTTGAATCTCGGGTGATCCCACTGGAGTCTGGTCGAAAGGTGATTGTTCGTTCAGAAGGCAATGAGGAGTTTGTGGAAGTGGCTTCTCCAGAGGGTCAGTTGGAATTGAAGGTCCGGTTGACCGAGGAGGGGCCGGTAATTTCTCTCGAGAGTGTTCGCCTCGAAATGAAGGCGGAGGAATCCATTTCGCTGAAATCCAGAAAAGTGCAAGTGCATGCAGAGAATGAGGTTTCCCTGGTGAGCGACGGAACGCTGAATATCGGCTCGGAAAAGGACATGGATATCCGTTCCCCGGAGGACGTTTGGGTGACCGGTAAAATGATTTACCTGAATTGCGACCCGGCGGTAGTTCAAAATCCGGATAACACACAAGGGACATCGGATGGTTCGCAGGTTGTGGCTGAAAAGGGAGATTGATTCATGCCGATTGCCGCAAGAGTGAATGATCAGGTGTTGCAGGATTCACCCCATTGCCATGCTCCGATTCATCCCGCCGCTCCGACCCCGACGCCGGTGGCCCATCCTGCCATGCCTTTGAACATTGTTACCGGAGCGTTTACCGTATTGGTCGGCAATCAACCTGCGGCCCAGGTGGGCAGTATGACGATGCCCTGTATGCTCGCCAGTTGTGTGCCTGCAGGACCCGGCAACGTAGTGAAGGGGTCTGGCACGGTCATGGCCGCAAACATGCCTGCCGCACGTGTGAACGACACGACAGCCCACTTAAGTTGTGTTGCCCCCATACCTGGCCCGACTGGAAAAATCATTCCGCCTGGATGTCCCACCGTTATGATTGGGGGGTGAGCTTCTTTGAAGTTGCTCCATTTTGAAAAACTCCAGCCTCTTTGCCCGCGTTGCCAGCGCGATCTGAATCAGGAAACTCCTTTAAAGATCAATACGGTCCTTCGTCAGGAAAAAGACGTAATTCTTGAAGGGATTTTGACTTGCACCCAAAAACAATGCCTGAGCGAGTACCCCATTATCGACGGCATTCCCGTTATTCTGGTGGACCTGCGCGCATATATTTCCCAGAATATTTTTCCCATTCTCGCCCGCACCGATCTTACCGATACTTTGGAAAGCCTTGTGGGCGATTGTTGTGGTCCGAACTCCCCGTTCGATGCTATGCGACAACATCTGAGTACTTACACCTCCGATCATTATGGTGATCTCGACTCTGAAGAGGACGCAGAACCCTCCCTCTTGAAGCTAGTGAAAGAAGGTCTGACAGCTGTAGGCGAATCGGTCAGCGGGCCGGTGATCGATTTAGGGTGTTCCGTGGGCCGAGCCAGCTTTGCACTTGCCGAAGCTCGTGATGATATCGTTTTAGGCATCGACCTGAATTTTAATATGCTGAGGACCGCCAGCTGTGTTCTCCATCATGGCCTCGTGCGATATCCCCGGCGAAGGGTGGGAATGGTGTATGATACGCGAGAATTTTCAGTGGCCTTCGAGGGAGGTGACCGCGTTGACTTCTGGGCCTGCGACGCCATGAACCCACCATTTGCCGGAAAAAGTTTTTCCCTGGCTACCAGTTTCAACTTGCTGGACTGCCTCAGGTCGCCGTACGATCATCTGCTCTCGTTGTCGCGCATTCTCAAACCCGAGGGCAAGGCGATCATCACCACACCCTACGATTGGTCACCAAACGCAACGCCGGTGGAGTCCTGGTTCGGCGGCCATTCGCAACGATCCGAAACCCAGGGGGCCAGCGAAGCCATTCTAAGGAAATTTCTCGCCGGAGGAGATCACCCGCAGTCCATCGACAACCTGAAACTGGTGTACGAAAACGAAGCCATTCCCTGGTCGGTGAGGTCGCATGATCGCAGTGTTACAAATTACCAGGTGCATATGGCCGTGGTGCAGGCAAAGGCCGATGGCGGGCCTGCTTCAAAATGACCTCCACTTGAACCAGGTGCCCCATGCGAGTTCAGCACGGCCGATGCTCATTCGAATTGCCTGAGGGTTTTGAATTCCTGATCGAAGGGTCAGTGCGCCAAACACCGAATCTGGCCAGCTTGTCTTATGAAGGAGCCCAGGCCTCGCCGCTGGTCATAACCCTCACTCCTCCCAAAGACGATCATTCTCCAAGGGTCGGACTATTTGACCAGTTGGGCGAACTCGATATTAACAAGTTTCCACCCAGCATTGTTCTATACACATACAAGACCTGGAAAGAGACCTGCCCTTTGCAATACTCACGCTCCATCGCCCAGTCATTCAGGGAACACGCGGATCACTTAAAAGTCGATTTTTGCGAAGAGGATAAAGTCGGGAAATGGCTAGCGAGTCGAAGCCAGTTCTCCTTCGTCACCAATTTCCGCATATATCACTTAAGTTATGTCTGGGTAACTGACAAGGATTTAGTCGTCGCCACCATGATGAATACCGAACCCTGCCTTGAAAAAAGCTGGAAATTATTGCGCCGCTTTATTGAATCGGTGAAATTTCGGTCGAGTGGAGATTCCTAAGTATTGGATCAAAGGCTGGGCATTAGATTTTGCAGAAATATAGCCAGTTGTCGATTTGATGCTTTTAGATTTTTCAGACATTGCACTTGGGGACATCCTAGTCACCATGCCATAAAATATATTGAGGATGGTGACGGTTTTCTTTTTTCATCCTTATAGAATAAGCAGTCGTGGGTTTAATGAGTCGTAACATTCTTTAATCTCATCTGCGCCGGGAACATTTTAGAAAGTTTATAGCGTAACGTTGCCCGGGTCAGACCCAGCGCCTTGGCGGTTTTGCTTTTATTGAATCCGAATTTCATTAATGTTTTAAGGATTGCTGTTCGTTCCAGTTCCTCAACTTGTTGTTCCAGAGAAAAACCTTTTTCTAGGTTCTCCAGCTGTTTTAAGGAGGTGTTTTTTTCTGAGTCTGTCATCAGGTTTTCTGGAATGTCCTTTATTTGGATCTCGTTTGTTTGTGTAAGAATCATGACACGTTCAAGAACATTTTGTAATTCCCGAACGTTTCCCGGCCAGGAATAATTGAACAGGACCTTTCGTGTTACCGTTGAAATGTCTTGTATGGATTTTCCCAGTTTCCGGTTGAATTTTTCCAGAAACAAGTCGATCAGCAGAGGCAAATCTTCCCGGCGTTCACGCAAGGGAGGAATAGTAATGGGGTAAACATACAAACGATAGAATAGATCCTCTCGAATGGTACCTTCCAAATTCTGATTGCTGGAAATAATGATACGGATGTCGGCCTTAAGGGTTTTTACACTGCCTAAAGGTTCGAATTCCCTTTCCTGAATAACGCGCAGAAGCTTGGTTTGTGCGGAAGGACTCAACTCATTAACTTCATCCAGAAATAAGGTCCCGCCAGCCGCAAGTCGCACTTTGCCGGGTTTGTCTTTATAGGCGCCAGTGAACGCACCCTTTTCATAGCCAAACAATTCACTTTCAATCAAAGTGTCTGGAAACGCCGAACAATTAATTGCTATAAAGGGTTTCGAAGCGCGACCACTGTTGTTATGGATAGCCCGGGCAAACAGTTCCTTGCCGGTTCCACTTTCTCCTATTAAAGCCACAGTGGTGTTTTGTGGCGCCACGTGCACTGCCAGTTCCAGTGAGCGTTGAATTCCAGGGGACCGACCCACAATTTCCGCAAAACCATTTTGGGTTGGCCGTTGTGAATCCTGTGAATTGATTGATCCCGGTAAGGACGGTTGGTTTTCCTGAAGGGGTTTCCATTCGGTAATGTCCTTGATGATACCCAGAATATAGGCAATCTTATGATTATCTTTATCGATAATCGGACTGTAAGTCGTTTCTATTCTCACCACCCGACCGTTACCCTGTGAAAGGGTCACAGTTTCTTCCTGACTGGACAATTCACCGTAAGGAAACCGGTCGGATTTCCCGGATAGTTTTGCCAGTTCCTTTTCAAACTTTGAGAAATGAACATCGGTATTGGGAGCCAGTTCCTCTTTGGAGATTCCGAAGAGCGCTTTACAAGCTTGATTAAACAAAACCCACTGACCATCTTTCCCAATAATAAAAATACCATCAAGTGCATTGTTTAAAACATGTTCTAAATTTATTTTCATAGTTAGTGATGTGGGCTATAAGGAAAATCTCAAAAGGTTGCTAAAAATAGCCAAAGTGGTGAATTTGAGCCAATACTCCAATCTATTCTAAATCAATGAGTTAAATTGCAATCTATGGGAATGTGGCGAATTTTGGCCGGATAGTTTGCGCCCGTGATATCTGAGATGCCCTCTAAGCCCTTACTTTATAAGTATTTAACTTTAAATATCTTTGGCATCAATTTTGTATTGATACTAATAGTTAATATAAGAGGCCGTGCGATTCATGCAAGGCTGGAAGGAAAAAAATCGTAATTTTTTCAGTAATTCCACAAAAGAATTTTTTAAAGGGAGGGCATTTTTAATGAAAAAAAGGTTAATAACATTGGTGTTGGGTGTAGTGCTTATTTTTTCGATTTCTCCGGCTATGGCCGATACCGATGCATGGTATGTTGAAGCGGTAAAGGGGGGTGAGGTGGAGTTGGTCCCAGGGACCACTACCTATTGCGACAAACCCTTCAAAATAGAAAACCAGGGGATGGAATTAGCGGAAGTCCATGTCATTATGGGTAACGGAAGTAGCACGAACTGGGATCACCTCCAACCCAAGGAATCTAAAATGTATCAATTGGGAATGGGAGAGATCAAATCTCCGAATGCTGAAAGTCATTTGGTTTCAGAGGCCCGTATCATAAATTCTACGGCCGGCACTGCTTCCATCAAGGTGTACTGCAAATAATCACCAAGTTTATTAATAAAACCGGTTTGCTTCCAGGAGAGAAGTGGATACACTTTCCGCTTATACTTTCCTGGAAGCGGATTTATTTGGAGAGTTACTTTTTACCAGGTCGGGGATTAATACAATAAGGCGGTTTGTTGGAGGAAGTTCCCGATAATGCACTTGGCTAAAGACTGGGAGGAGGTAAAATCGGTTTGCGCATGTGTATTCCCGGAGCGGTCTGCAATTCGATTTCCCGCAGAAGAATGCTTGGAGCGATGCTGGTCACCGGAACGGTTCCCGATTCGGCATCGCAAAATCCATTGATAACTTGGTAATCGTTGCTGGTCATCAGGATTTTAGATATCATCGACAGGGGAGTACCAACAAAATCCACTCCACGGACTAACTCCTCATGCCCATTTTCTGGATACACTTTATAAATATATAAAGGTTTCCCTTTAAAAACCTGGAAGTCGTGGCTTTCCGTCTGTGTTTCCCCACTCAGAATTTTTTTGACTATAAAGCCATAAGGCTTTTTCTGTCGTTTGATTTCTTCAATAAGTTTCTTCTTAAGCTCTTTTTTAGTCACCCATTTTTGTGACCGGATGATGACATTGCCCATACGGGACATTGGGCGACGTAAGCCATCACTCCGCGCATGACCGTTGCTTTGCTTAAAGCCCAGGACCGGCGTTCTGGAGAGCAAGAAATTTTTTAAAATTCCCATGTTAACAAGGACCACCTCCTGGCTTTCCTGCCCCTGATCATCGTAGCGGTAATGGCCTATTAGGGTTTTATCCTCAAATTGTTGTAGCTGAGGGTTGTCCTCAATAGAAATAAAGGGCGGAAGAATCTGTGCGCCGATTTTATTCAAGAACGTTTTGCCATCTTCAGCCACGCGCAATCGGTCTGCTTCCAACCGGTGTCCAATGGCCTCGTGGAACAGAACGGCGCTAGCATCAGGACTGAATACGGCAGGGCCCACAAAAGGTTGACCCGTGGGTGCTTTCAAAAGCTCTTGAACACCCTTGATGAGGTTATTAGCGGTGGCAACCAAAGTTTCCTCTGTGGGAAACTCTTTCCAAGTCGAAAAATGCAAAGACTTCTGATCATAAACGGGACTGCCCAAATCAGTTTTGGTCCAGACCTCGATAAGAACATTATAATGCAAAACATTGTCCCGGATTTTGTTGCCTTCAGAATCTAAAAAATACCGGATCGTTCGTTGGGCAAGAAAACGGACTTTAGATTTTTCAATGTCAGGATGATTTTTAAAAACTTTTGAAACGCGCCTAACACTATTTTCCCAACCGGGAATGTCGACTTCCAGCAAAGGAATTTCCTCAATTCTTGATTGCGGTGCCTGACCCTCTGAAAAATCCGCCAATTTGTGAGGTTCCATCCCATTTATAAAGCGGCCTTTTTTTTTCAAAAAATTCATTATGGCCTGTTTATATCTAAGGTCCGTTTCATACCAAACCGCCCGCTTCAGCACATCGGCATCGGCATCCAACGGAATGAATTGTGCGATAGGGTGTTGATGACTGCCTTGGGTGCTACTGTCGAACCAGGAGTCACCAACCCGGACATCGACAAACAGCTTTCTGTTTCGGTCCGTGTGGGAATCGATAAGGGCGCCAAAACTACCTGACACTTCAACCCGGTCCTGGTCCATAACCTGGTATTGAATAAAATACGGGGGCTCGAATACATCGATTTTCAGGTTTTGAAGGGAACGTTGCATTTCTTCCTCCAAAGCCTGAAAAATCCAAAATGAATCGTCTGCAGTACTTAGAATGGGGCGGCTAAAAAATAAAATGCAAAATATAAAACAGGCAGTCAGCTTTTTAAACATTGTTTTAACCAAATTTAGCAGGTCTTAACAACAAAGAAACCGGTGAGCAAAGCCTGGTTTCATTTGAAAACCCGATGGAATTAATAATATGCAAATTCCCATTTGTAAAGTGACATATTATAACAATATGAAATTTCAAAATAAATAGTCGGCCCTGAAAAAAGGGTGATTTGTCCAGGAAGCTCCTGATTCAGGTAAATTTTTTATGCAGGAATCGTTTGAAGTTTCCATTTTTTGAAGCAATGAAAAAGAAACACTAAGAGAGCCTGGAGGAGCTTTCTGATATTGTGGCATGCGCCACATAGCAGGGCGTTGATCCGGTCGCCTTCTTTCCCAAGAAGATAGTTCCTTCCCAAGCATCCATCGTTTTTCATGTGTCCGATCACCGGTTCAATGGCCGATTTGCGTTTCAACCATTTTCAAAACGAAGGCTTCTTTTTCCTCTTGCCCTGATTCCCGACGTGTGCCCTGGGATTGCCTTGGCTATTGTGGTTCAGTATCCCAATTCAACGAAAAAATTTTTGTCCTACGTCCTGCCAGGCGTTCGGTCTGTGCTACTGCTTCGCTCAAGGTATGAACATCATAAAATAAGGTAAACAATGCGGTGTGGGGATTTGTTCATTTTCAACTAAAAAAGGGATTGACACTTGTCTTTTTTAGGTGAAAAAAATGGACCCTAGGCACTCAAATTTCGGTGCCCAGGGTCCAATAAAGATTTAATCAGATCCATGAATTATTTTAAACATGGTTTATCCGAACAGGATTCAAGTTGGGTTACCTGATGCAGTGAACCACAACATTCACTTTTGAATCAGCCGTCGTGGAGTTGATGATACGAGCTTGCGAAACGCTTACATGATCAGCATTTGGGAATCCCAACGAACCACCTGGTTGCAACTTGTATCCTTTTGTTCCTTTAGGAGGCAAACGGTCCCAATGGTAATTCGCTCCGTTACCCATGATGACCTGTACCTGAGCCATTTCGTCTCCCAGGTTTTCCAACATAAAATCAGTACCGCAATAGGACGTATCTCCCGATGCCAGGACTATTTTTTGATCATCGGTTTTATCGTTCGTATGATTTGTGAACCAAGGTTCCATTTCATTCGCGGGCCTCATTCTTTCCTGACCCGGGATAGCAAACGAAGACGTTGCCATAAGGACCATAAACAATGTCGCGGTTATTAGAGCAAAAGATTTTTCGTAACGCATGAAAGTCTCTCCTTTAAATAATTCCAAAAAAATTTTTCAACTCCGACCAGGTTGGGGATACAGGCATTTATGTCACCAGCCTATCTCGTCGTTAAATTCCCAACCCCGGTAGTTTGGTCTGGCTTTTTGCCAAACTTAATTTATTTAAAATTCAATTTTAATGCCAAAAACATTTTGATTCTTCAATAGCTTTTATTACAAGGACTTAACGAGGTCTGGAGTGAATATGCACTGAAGCACCGGTGGTTGAAATGAACCGGCACCTTTCAGGGATTAAGAGTTGGTGAGGCGAAAAATAGGGGCAAAAAACCAATTGGTTAATATATACCGGATCGGTTTATTTCAACCTTTTGAGAGGTCATCTAATAGAGGACTCCGAGTCAAGGGTAAAACGTTCCTTTAAATAATTCTAAATAAAAATTCGCGGCAGAATTGTGGAAAAACAAAACTCTGTTTTTCCACAGTTCCTAAAACTCCTATTGAGTAAGTATTATTAGCCTAAAACCCGGTCACTTTTCCTTTGGGTTTATTAATAAATACCCATCAAATTCCCATAATATGCTTGGCAAGCCATAGATAAATGGGGATGCCAAACGCAATGTTAAAGGTAAATATAATTCCCAGGGATGCGCTAAGATATAACGAGGGGTTGGCTTCGGGTAAGGACACTCGCATGGCCGCTGGTGCCGCAATATAAGAAGCACTGGCCGCCATTACACCCATTAAGGTTGCTCCACCTATAGAGAGTCCTGTGCCGCTTTTCCTACCAGGACACCTAAAAAACCGTTGACGATAGGAATGATAACTCCAAAGGAAACAGGAAAGGTTCCTACATTTTTGATTTCCGCAAGACGCTTTCCGGCAAAGAGCCCCATTTTAAGCATAATATACACAGAATGCCTTTGAAGGGAGCCCAAAAAAAATGCCTCGGTGACATGAACCCTTTCTTCTCCGGAAATGAAACCGATAACCAGCGCTCCGGCAAGAATCAATGAACCTTTATTTGTAAAAGCTTCATGCAGAGAAGTTTTCAGCTAGGAATAGTCGTTTTGACGGAATGTTGATTTATTTTCCGTACGTTCTCTCAGTTGAAGTGCGATTCTCGCCATTAAAATTCCAAAGATGACGCCTGTTGGTTCAAAGATAGCGAAAAACGAAGAGGTGTATCCTTCTGATGGAATATTGAGTTCGGAAAGAAATTGAGTCGCTGAAACGAAAGTCACCGCACTTACGGAACCGTAGTGCTCTTCCACAGCGGCCGCATCATGAATAGAAAAATTTCCCCACTTCCTGAGAATAAAATAAGCGCCTACGGGAATTAAGGTGCCCAGAAAAAAACATCCAATCGCCGGGATGTAAATGGACAATAATCCGAAGTGCCGAATTTCCGCTCCGCCTTTAAGGCCAATTGCCGCCAGCAAGTATAGGGTCAGCCCTATATAAAGTGCTTCTGGAACCTTTAGGTCAGACCTGATCATAGTGGCGAAAATTCCAAGAAGGAAAAACAACGGCATTGGTGCCGTCAGGTTGTACCGTGATCCAGAACTTCCTCCAAGATAAATAAGGGTCTTTTTTTATGTCAGGCAAATCTTTTGGAAGCTACTGTTCAAGGGATCGCCTGCTTTATTTTGATGGTCCTTTTTTTAATAATTCCTTAAGTGTTGAACATAAATTAGGAAAAACTTACGGAAATGCTAATAGCGGTTTCGGTTAATTTGATCTCAATAAATTGCTAATTGTTATTAAAACTTTTAACCCATTGTTATAGGAAATGGATTGTTGAGGGATTGAAACACAGGAGTGTGTATCGTGTTCTCTAAAAGAGACCGGATGGGTAATATACGACTTATGAATGCTGTTGAAAGGAAAAAGGGAGGGTTCATGGTGTTATTTGATTCACGGAATTTATCGTTTTTTCTGGCGCGTGAAATTTTGGGTTTATGATTGTGCGGGGTGGTTCAAATTTTCGGAACCTTTTAAAAAGGAAGGTGGTGGTGATCCAAATTAAACCCAGAAAAAGGTCACCGCAAACAAATCTTTCGGGTGGTTTTTATGAAAAGTGTCCCTTGGGCCTCGTTGACTCCTTAAACCTTGGTTGTTACCGCTTATTTTCTGCCATATTCCAGCGCCAGCAACCCTATCGAGATGATTGCGTATATGAGGAAGACTTGTAGAAGAAATCTTTTGGGGGAAACTTTAAACGATTCAACATTATTTATTTTGTAGGAAAATGAAAAATAGGATTTGCTGATTCGGTCGTTGATTTTTACCGCATCGTACACTTTCGATTTAACCCGCCGCTTTTGAATGTCTCCAGAATCCTTTTTCAATACTAAATTATATGAGACACTTTGAAATAATCCCGCCTCCATATCTTTCTCTACCACGCGTCCGTCCATTGCTGTAAAAAAATTAAAGAACAACAGTGCTCCCAGAATTGCCGCCAGAATGGTGCGGTGATTGAATAAAATTTTTAAAACGGCTTCTTTTTTATTTAAGCGCCTGGGGCTCGGGGGAATAAATATGGAGTGGAGGAACGGGGTTATGAAGTCCCATTGAAAATAGGGATACCCTGAGTAATGCGGTTGAGTGAAAGGATAGGGCTGAGGTCCCGGACCTGGTGGTGGGGCGGCATTCTGACGCAGTCTGTCATCATAAGCTTTGCGCTTCTGCAGGTTGGAAAGTACGGAATGCGCTTCCGCAATTTTCGCAAACCGGACTTGTTGATCTTCGGTTGGATTGTTTAGACGGTCCGGATGGTGCTCCTTCGCCAACTTTCTATAAGCCTGCTTGATTTCCAAATACGAGGCATGAGACGGAACGCCTAAAATTTCGTAATACGATTTTTCCATGTGCGGGTGTTGTATTGACTTTAGGGGGTGGTGGATTTGACGAGTCTTTTGCTCAACCAGACCAGCATCAATACAAAAGCAAGTGCGAGCAGTACGCTACCTATTTTAAATTCTTTAAGAGACCCTAGAATGAAGGGACCTGCCCATATGCTTAATCCTGTAAATAATATCGAAAAAAGGACGTTTCCAATAAAAGAAAACACAATGTATTGTTTGACCGGGAAATGAACCATCCCGGCAAAGGGAGGTATAAACTTAGAAACGGCAAACAGGAATCGGCCCATAATCACCATCAGGGCAGGGCGCTCGTTCAGAAGGCGTTGTGTGGTTTTCAGTGGAACGGCAAACATTTGAACAAATCGAAACTGCATCCAGAAGGCCAGGCCTGTTTTAAATCCTAAAAAGTAAAGGAACAGATCGGCAATCCATCCGCCCAAAAAACCACAGGCCAGTACGCCATAACCGTTTAGAAGATCCTGTGAAGCGGCGATCCCACCGAACACTAAAAACAAAGGAACGCCGTAATGGTCGAAGTAGGTTCCAATCAGCACCATCCCGTATCCGTATTCACGGACCAGGGTTTCAATAGCCTCCGGGGACATTACTCACAGGCATCACACATCAGGTTGCTCAGTGCGTTCATACAACAACACCCGGCATAGGTTCCGGCGCCTGACACGGCACTGTGCTTGAAGGTTTCCTTCATGTCCGGCTTATAATGTTGTTGTTGCTGGAATTGTTGCGGCGGCTGGCCCTGGTAAGGTTGAATATTAGGATCCTGATTGATCTGGTTACCGCATTTAACGCAAAAGTTTGCGGTCTCCGGGTTTTCACCACCGCAATTGGAACAAAACATAGGGTCTCCTTTAAAATTCGTTACAGTTAAACAGCATTCGTTGATTGGTTTGCTTTTTTTCGACCATCAATAAAAACACTTTTTCCAATTCTTTGTCAAGACAGTCCGAAAGTATATTTTGCACGATGGCTAGGGACTCGCGCAAGCCAATTTCGGGCAATAATTGTAACAGGATTTTCCTCTCCGATTGAATGATTTTTCCATATTTTGTGAAAGCTGTATTCAGCCATTCGGGGTTGTCCAGATCGGCGGATGACTCGCTTCGCAAAATAGGGTTGAACTGTCCGTTTTTGGAATCTTCGTGAACATCGCTCATGGCATCGAGCAGGTTGATTATTTTGCCGAGACCTCTAAAAAATCCGGATAAGGCTTTGTATCGACGGTCATCAATCTTGCCTTTGAACGCCTGTGTCATGATGTACGCGAACAGGACGCCCCAGGCTTCCAGAAAGGAATCGGCTTCCTTTATTGTTTCATCAAGCTCCAGACGATTCAACGCTTTTTGTTGCTCTGAAATGTAATCCAGATCGATCTGGAACTTTCTATAGACATCCTGTTTTTTCTCAAAGGAACGATTCACCCGGTGCAGAAAAAATTTATTATAGGCTTTGGTAAATCCACCTTCTTCATCCAGTAAATTGTCGCGGAATTTTACTTGAAAGGCCAGCATACTGATCATGGCCCCCAGTTCCACAGCAGGATGGTCCGGAGGTAAAACAGGAACCTTGACGATGGGAATACCCGAACATCGGTCCTTGACCGCTGAGATGTCTTGCACTACCATTTCGTTATAAATCATGGCCAGCAGGGTACCTTCGTAACTGTTGAGCCATGCGTACATGCGCAGGTTGTTGCGCACCAAATGCCGGCAGATACTGCAATAATACAATTTGTAGTAGGTGCAGTCTTTAACCAGCAATTCCATTTTATAAGGTTTTAAAAATCCGATCATTCCTTCCTTCCTTTATATTTACAGTCTGTGGGTCGGGCGACTGAACAGATAATTGATATATGCCTATCCTAACATTATTACAGTTTTTTCTGATTGTTTTCGTTGTCATTTACCTTTCTGTGAACCTGTTGCATCTGATTCGAGTGGAACCCGTGCAAGGAGAACTTGAGGAATATCCCCTCATTTCAGTCTGTGTCCCCGCCCGGAACGAAGAGCGAAGTGTTGGAACATGTGTGACCTCTTTGCTGAGGCAGGATTACCCGAATTTTGAGGTCATTGTGGTGGACGACAATTCTACCGATGGAACGGCTGAGATTCTAAATAGTTTGCAAAAACAATTTCCGCAATTGACGGTGATTCCCGGCAAGCCTCTTCCTGAAAACTGGCTGGGAAAGCCGCATGCGCTGGATCAAGCTTATCGCATCGCAAAAGGTGAACTGCTGTTGTTTACGGATGCCGATCCGGAATTTGAATCCTTCGCATTGCGGACAGCTGTTTATTATTTAAAGAGCCGGAATTGCGATGTGCTGACTCTGATGCCGGGAGCCCAATTTGGTTCCTTTTGGGAACGGACCGTACAGCCGGTAATATTTGGTTTTATCGGGGCCTTGTCCAGGTTCAAGGGAATCAATGATCCGGAGTCGAATGAATCGATGGGCATTGGTGCGTTCCTGCTGTTCAAGAGAAAGGTATACGAAGCGCTGGGAGGTCATGAACGGGTGCGGCAGGAAGTGGTGGAAGACCTCGCGCTGTCCAAAGCGGTGAAGAAGGACGGCTTTAATCTGATGATTGCTGATGGCAAGGAGGTGGTGTCTATTCGCATGTATTACTCCCTGCAGGAAATCTGGGAAGGGTGGCGAAAGAACCTGTTTTTTGCCTTGAAGAAATCAGTGTTTAAAACTTTTTACTATATCGGCTATATGCTGGGATTTATGGTGACGCCCTATCTAGTGGTCATAGGCAACCTGATAGGAGAAATTCATTTCATTGGGTTGGGATTGTCCTGTGTCAGCCTCGGCATGGTCTGGGTGACTTGTGCTGGCTTATGTTGGCATTTGCGGCTTCCAATGATCAACTTGTTCCTGTTTCCTCTTGGGACTCTGGTTGTGTCGGCGATCATGATAAATTCCATGTATCAAACCCTTTTTAAAGGAATAACCGAGTGGCGTGGCCGATCTTATTCCGTGGCAGAAAATAAATAACCAATCACTAAAGAGAACTCATGGATACCTACGCAAAATTGTTTACCAAAGCCGGACTGGTTTATCTCCTCATTGGCGTCATATTGGGCGTTGCGATCGGATTCGAGCCTGCTTGGAACGTGCGCCTGCGTTTCGTGCATATTCACTTAAACCTGCTCGGGTTCATGGTGATGATGATCGCCGGAGTGGCCTATCACGTATTGCCCCGATTCAACGCCCGACCCATTCCCTGGCCGGAGGGAGTGAAATACCATTTTATTTTTCACAATGTTGGCCTTATTGGAATGGTGCTGAGTCACCTTGCGGGCGGACCCTTGGCAGGGGGAGCGGTGAAGATTGCCTTCGTCGTGTTTTCTATGATGGCGGCTGTGGGACTGTTCATAATGGTTTATAATTTGCTCGGTGTTATGCTGGTGTCTGAGCCAAAGGACAAACCGAAATCGGTTACTAAGGATATGAAAGTATCCACAGTCCTCGAACATTTCCCGCAAAGCATGCCTGTGTTTTTGCAAAGCGGATTTAAAGCTTTGGCCAACCCTGTGGCCCGTCAGTCATTCGCAAAGGTGGTAACGATTGAGAAGGCCTGCGAAAAGCATGGAGTCGATGCCGATGAATTTATTCAAAAACTGAACGCGGCTTTATTTGGAGAGTCATCCGCAAAAGTGGAAGCAGAAACGAAAGAGAAAGCCGCTGTAGGAACCTCCATTAAGAAAGGAGAGTTATGCCAGTCCGATGTGATGGTGGGCAGTTTGATTAAAATCTATCCTGAGACCAAACCGGTGTTCGAAAAGCACTATGGCGAAGGATGCTTTTCGTGTCCGGGCCAGGTGGTGGAAACCGTAGAGCAAACAGCGAACATGCACAATATTGATCCCTCTATTATTTTGAAGGAAATCAACGTGGTTATTACGCAGGTTTTAGGAGAAAAAAAATAAATCCTGTACGATCAGATTCGCATCCTGCTATATTGAGTATGTAAACTATTAATTTAAAAGGAAAATTTATGAAAACTAAAAAGACACAACTCAGGGTTTTAAAAGAAGACCCTGTTGCAAAAACCTTAACGGAGGGCAAGTTTCGCCATCAGGTGATTCCTTCGAAGAAGCGTTACAAGCGTCAGGATAATAAAAAGCAGGCGCGCGTGTGGATCCAATCGGCAAAAGAACCCGGACCTCTTAACAATCTTCCCATAGCTTGTTGAAAGATTCGGCTTCTTTTGCCGGTTGTTTTTACCGGTAATTCAAAAACTTCCTTCCCTGGTATTTTTAGAAAAAACTCTTTGATTTCCTCCGAACAGGAGTAAGATGGTATTGAAGTTAAAGGATTTTTCCCTTTCACCCGATAATAAAGGGAAAACCATCTTTACGAGCCTGCCGAATGCCAAACAAACGGCCTAAACATTTGATGATTGTCGGTGGCGGTATCTTTCAGGTGCCTGTCATCAAAACCGCCCGCGATATGGGACTGAAGGTCGTGGTCACCGACTATGACCCGGATGCAGAGGGTATGCGTCTTGCCGATTTCCCTCTTGTGGTCAGCACTCGAAACATCAATTTAACCGTAAACGCCGCAAAACAGTTTCATCAGGAATGCCCCCTTGATGGGGTGATGACCGTTGGCACCGATGCTTCCCAAACCGTGGCGGCTGTCGCCAATGCTCTGGGGTTACCCGGTATTCCCTTTGAGGTGGCTGAACGGGCCACGGATAAAATAAAAATGCGACGGTGCCTGAGAGAAAAGGGAGTCGCCGTTCCCGACTTTCGCCCGATCTGGACCCTTGAGGAAGCGCAAATCGCGGTGCAGGAAATGACTCTCCCTCTGGTGATAAAACCTTGTGACAATATGGGCGCGCGCGGGGTTAAAAAAATCCAGCATCCTGATGAACTTCCCTCTGCGTTTCAGGAGGCAAAGGAAGCGTCCATCAGCGGCAACCTCATTATCGAACATTATATGGAGGGACCCGAACTCAGCCTTGATGCTCTAGTTTGCGAGGGACAAATCGAAATCACAGGTGTCGCCGACCGTTTGATCGAACGCTCACCGTATTTCGTCGAAGTCGGGCACACCCTGCCTTCTGCTTTACCGCAGGATCAACAGGACCAGGTGGTAGGTACTTTCAAATCGGCTATCAAAGCAATCGGTATCAACCACGGTGCGGCGAAAGGCGATATCAAAATGACGTCCGCCGGACCCAAAATTGTCGAAATCGCCGCCCGATTGAGTGGCGGATGGATGTCGGCCCACACGTTTCCTTTGTCGACAGGGATCAACCTGTATAAGGCGGCGATAGAAATCGCTTTGGGGCAAAGTCCATCCGACATGAAAGTGAAAAACAAGCTGGTAGCGGTCGAGCGCGCCATTATACCGCCGCCCGGAAAAATATTGTCTATTAAAGGAGTCGACGAAGCACGCAAAATCAAGGGCGTCCGTGAAGTTATTCTCATGAAGGAACCAGGGAGCCGTGTCGAGGAAGTTAAAAGCAATATCGGTAAAACCGCTTATGTGATCACCGTTGCCCAAAGCAGAGAAGATGCGATTCGCATTAATGATCTTGCCCGGCAGACGATTCAGATTGAGTTGGGCGCGGACAATGTTCTTACATGGGACATCATTCGCAATCAGGCTCGAAAAAAGTTTTACGTGGCTTGTAAGGCCTGCCCGGTATGCGACGGTTACGAATGCGCAGGTAAGGTACCTGGTATCGGTGGTATTGGCACTGGCAGTTCTTTCACGGTCAACTTGGATGCCCTGGCACGTTACAAAATTAATTTACGCACCATCCATAATGTGAAGGAACCCGATCTATCGATAGAATTGTTCGGACAAAAACTCGCGCTACCGATTCTGGCCGCACCCATTACGGGAATGGAGACCAACCTCGCAGGAGGAATGGACGAAAAAGAGTATGCCGAATCAGTGGTCGACGGATGTTTGGGATGCGGTACGTTGGGAATGGTGGGGGATGGCGCGAGTCCCAAAAAATACCTCATCGGACTGGAAGTCATTCGCAAGAGAAAAGGACTGGGTATTCCGGTGTTTAAGCCGCGGGAATTCAATCTCGACATTATCAAACGTTTTCACGCCGCGCGCGATGCGGGATGTCTGGCGGTGGGAATCGATATCGATGCGGCGTCATTTAAAACCATGGCTCTTAAGGGCCAGCGCGTCGGACCCAAAAGCCTGGATGATCTTCGCGAGTTGAAACTTCACCTGTATGTTCCGTTCATATTGAAGGGCATCATGAATGTCGAAACCGCCAAACTGGCGGTGGAAGCGGGTGCCGACGCCATTGTTGTTTCGAATCACGGCGGACGCGTGATGGACTATATGCCCGGTACGGCTGATGTTCTGCCTGAAATTGCCAATGCTGTGGGTGGTCAGGTGAAAGTGTTGGTCGATGGCGGTATCCGGGAAGGGGTTGATATATTAAAAATGCTTGCGTTGGGCGCAGACGCCGTGATGATTGGTCGCCCGGTCTGTATCGCCGCCTTTGGTGCGGGACAGGAAGGGGTCGAGTTTTATTTAAGGCAAAAAGCAGATGAACTGAGGAAGGCCATGATTTTAACGGGCTGTCCTGACGTTCGCAGTATCGATCCTTCAATCTTATCAAGAGATTCCAAGGGAGAACTGAGATGAATACCCGGCCAGCGCGTTTAACGGTATTGCCCTACAGGTTATCGCCAGTAGAAAGCGATCTTCAGCAACGCCTGCAGGTGTTGAAAGAAAATTATGCCTGTTGTGGAATCAAATTGTCCACCGAAGACGCCGCAATGGGATTCGAACAGATTGGGTCATGGGTCCGAATGGCTGGAGGCATTTTGCCGATAGTAGTGAAGATCGGGGGTCCCAATGCCCGAAACGATATACGCCAATTGATGGATAAAGGCGTCGATGGTTTTATCGCTCCCATGGTGGAATCGGCGTACGGACTGGAAAATTTTCTGGATGCATTAAAAGACTACTGTCCAGGCCCCAAGTATGCTATGATTAAAAAACAGATCAATATTGAAACTAAAGTTGCTCTGGAAAATCTTGATTCCATTCTGGAAAACCCCGGATCTGGGGAATTGGATGAAATCACGATCGGATGTACGGATTTATCCAAGTCCCTGAAAACCTCGCCAGACGATCCGGACCTGCAAATCAGGGTTCGTTCAGCGATCAACACCATTCAGTCTAAAGGATTTCCCGTGTCCCTTGGGGGTAGTATTCATCCTGGGGGAATTGACGATTTGTTGTCTAATATTCGTCCACAACGGTTCAATACCCGGATTTTGACATTTCAAACGGGTGTTTTGCAACAATACCGTACAGCCGTTAGCGAGGCTTTAAAATTTGAAATTGCCATGCTCAGGCAGGATCGCGAGCAGGGGTTCATTTCCGAAAAAGAAGAAGTCTCGCGCATTGGCCAACTGGAATCCAGGTTAAAGGAACGGTCTTAAAACACCTGCCTCTCTCCCGGATTCAAACCGGGAGCCACTTGAAATCCCGACATTTAAAGAATGGTATTACCACCATTAAGGTGGAATGCCCAAAGAACATCATTTAAAGGAAAGTATGACGAATCATTTGCAAACTCCGTCCGCGAAGGGTGGATTTAGGCCTTTGGGCCTCAGCGAGCCCATTCTCCGGGCCATTCAGGAAGAAAACTACGAAAAACCAACTCCTATTCAAGAACAGTCCATTCCGCATTTACTGGAAGGCAAAGATTTGATGGGTTGCGCCCAGACGGGTACAGGAAAAACCGCCGCATTTGCCCTCCCGATTTTGAATCGATTGGAAAAGTATGCGGAAGAACCGCGCAAAAAAGAAGTGCGAACACTCATTTTGACTCCCACACGGGAATTGGCCCTTCAAATAGCTGAAAGTTTCAGTGTATACGGGAGGTATCTGGGTCTTCGACAGGCCGTGGTTTTCGGTGGAGTCGGACCCGTTCCCCAAATCAAGGCAATGCGAAGGGGGCTTGATGTTCTGGTAGCCACTCCGGGGCGGTTGCTCGATCTGTACAACCAGGGCCACTGTCGCCTGGACCAAGTGGAAATGTTTGTGCTGGACGAAGCAGACCGCATGCTGGATATGGGATTTTTGCCCGATGTCAGGAAGTTGCATAACTGCATCCGTTCCACCCCGCAATCCATGCTGTTTTCAGCGACTTTACCGAAGGAAATTGTGCAACTTACTGATGAGTTCCTGAATGATCCTGTGATGGTGAGTGTGAATCCCCCCTCCAGCACCGTGGAAAAAATAGATCAACAGGTCTTGTTTGTTGACCGCGAAAACAAAGGCGCTTTACTGGAATCGGTTTTGAAGGATAAAGGTATCGTGCGGGCTCTGGTGTTTACCCGCACCAAACATGGGGCCAACCGAATTGCTAAAAACCTGAGCAAAAACCGGATTTATGCCGAAGCGTTTCATGGCAACAAATCACAATCAGCGCGTTTGCTGGCCCTCAAGAATTTCCGTTCCGGAAAAGCGCGGGTACTGGTTGCCACCGATGTGGCTTCGCGAGGTCTGGATGTGGATGGCATCACCCATGTGATCAATTATGAATTGCCCAAGGAAGCGGAGAGCTACGTGCACAGGATTGGAAGAACGGCTCGCGCCGGAGCCAGTGGAGTGGCTATTTCCTTCTGTGATGCCGGCGAAAGGTCTTATTTACGCAAGATCGAAAGGGTGATCAACCGTAATCTGGGGGAGGTGGTTGACCATCCCTTCCCATCGACCTTCACCAGGATAAAAAAGAACGGGTCTCATGGACCCAAAAAGGTTGGAGAACATTCCCAGGAAAGAAAACCGGGCGCGTTTCCCCAACAAAAGAAAAAGGGCGCGTCTTCCAATTGGAAATCTTCGCGACCTGGTAACGCCAAAGCCGCATTAATTCGTAAAAGGCGGGCGAACAACAGACGAAGTACTGTTCAAACAGGTTAATCGCTTAAAGTTTATTATGCGATTCAGGAAACCGGGGGCCGCTTATTGCGGCCCCTTTCTGTTTCGAACCCCACCTTAAAATATAACTTGCGGATTGTTAAAGCATGATCACAATCATTACTAAAGTTATAGCCACAACGGTAATTTTCAGAATGTGTTGCCAATCATAGTCTTTAGCCATTTTTTGTTCCCTGGCGTACGTTTCAGAAACATCAGCGCAATACCTGAATCCATGCTGAGTCATACATTTGTTAGTCATGATACCCTCCCCGGAATTTAATCCCTGAAAAATTGTTTCTGATATATAAGATTACCGAAAACGACATTGTATTCCAAAAAATTTCTTCTTTTAATTGAGTGAAATTCTTATGAAATATTTTGTTTTTTATGGTTTTATGAGATACTCAAATTAACAGGGGTAAAGTGGATTATTTGGTAAAAACCGGAATGATTAATTGAAGATACCGTGAAAATTGAATTTTCAGGTATTGGCTTTTAATACCCTCCAGATTGGACCAAAAGTTTGAACAAGATCAATCTCGTTTCAAATGAAAACCAGGCATTCGATCTCCTGTTAAGGACCAACCAGACTCTCCAGTTATTGGCAACTGGAAATCCACTTTCGGTAATTCTGGATGATGTTATTGATGCGATTGAGTCACAGGTTGCCGGGTCTCGTGGATCCATACTGATTCTGGATCGAACCGGGCGGAACTTGTGCAGTGAGGCAGGTCCCAGCTTATCTGCCGAATTTCACGATGCCGTCCGCAAATTTCCCATAGGATTAAACACCGGTGCCTGCGGTAAGGCGGCATATCTCAATCAGCCGGTTATTATTGAAAACATCCAGACCGATCCCGCCTGCAAACCCTTTTGCGAATTGGCCGCACGAAATCAATTGAAAGCGGCATGGTCCATTCCTATAAGAAGCATTTCCGGTAAAGTATTAGGGACCTTTTGTGTCTATTCTGATGAGAACCGGTCACCAACAGATGTTGAAATGAATGTCATGCAGTCATTTGCCAATATTGCCGGTATTGCCATTCAAAACAGGAAAAACGAAGAGACGCTGAGGACCAATGAGCATAGATTCAAAAAGCTGTTCAAACAAATTTACTCCATTCTTGGAAAAGTATCCTCTGCCACCGGCAATGAGTTTTTCCGGGAACTGGTAAAGTCCCTGGCGACCACCCTGGATATTGAATATTGCTTTGTAGGTAAATTTATCGATGGGGAGGAACCCCAGATAAACACCCTTGCTTTTTGGGGTAATGGAAAAAATGGGAAAAATTTCCAATACAAGATCGCGAATACTCCTTGTGAACGGGTGATGAATGGTCACAACATATTGATATTTAAAAAGGACGTCCAAAAGCTTTTCCCCAAAGACCCGGACCTTGAGACCTTATGTGTAGAAAGTTATAGCGGGATTTGTTTGGAAGATGAGAATAAAAATAATCTTGGAATTCTGGTATTAATGGATTCAAAACCCTTTACAGAGCCAGAATACATCCATATTCTCCTTTCGGTTTTTGCCGGAAGGGTAAAAGGCGAATTGATCCGGATGCAAATTGAAGAGGAAATGATGCGGGCTAAACTGGAATCCGAAAAAAGTAATCAGGCTAAATCGGAATTTCTTGCACGTATGAGCCACGAATTGCGGACTCCCCTTAATGCAATTTTGGGGTTTTCTCAACTCATTCCCATGCAGATTGCGCTACCGGAAGAACAGGCTCAGAATGTGAGCCAAATTACACGAGCCGGGGAACATTTGCTAGACTTGATCAACGAAATTCTCGATCTGACAAAAATCGATTCAGGGCAAATTGGTCTGTCTCTGGAGGCCATAAGCCTGAGTGAGTTTTTAAAAGAGATGATTTCACTTTTTGCACCCATGGCCAGGGAAAAATCAGTGAATCTTGAATTAGAAGCGGATTTATTTTCTTCGGTAAAGGTTTTTGCAGACCGTTTACGGTTGAAGCAGGTTTTCATGAATTTACTTTCCAATGCGATTAAATACAATCGGGAAAATGGAAGGGTGAGTTTATCCTATAAGCTAGTAGATGATTCTTTGACTCGAATTTTCGTTCAGGATACCGGCCCTGGGATTGATCCGGAAAAGTTGAAACTGGTATTTCAGCCCTTTGAACGTTTGGGACAAGATAAATCTCATATTGAGGGCACCGGGATTGGACTGACCATTGCCAAAGGATTGATGGAAAAAATGAATGGAAATTTGTCCGCCACCAGTGTTCCCGGTGAAGGTAGTTGCTTTTACCTGGATATTCCCAAATCATCCACCTCAGGGTAGAACAATTCCTTTAGACCTTTTATTATTACGATTAACCCCACTTGAACCGAGGCCGTTCATTTTTTTTGGGGGGGAAATTGAACCACTCAGGATCTTACTATTGATTTCCAGGAAGCAAAATGAGACGATTTACCCGGTAGATGAATCAAATTCATCATTTTTTTCCAAATTTAACTTAACTGGATAAGGAATAATATAGATGGTATTTTTGAATTAGGGTTCCAGGTGGAGTTGAGCCTGGATTTGTCCAAGCCTTTGAGGCTGATGGGAGGTTAAACATGGAATCCAAGCACGTTACGCACCATTTTGTTAAAGACCAAAAAGCTTCCGCGCAGGAAATCTCGGATTATATGAGTTCTCCAGTATTTGAAGTGGAAGCAACTGCAAGGGTTAAGCAAACAGCTGAGTTAATGAATGAAAACCATATTGGCTCACTGCTTGTAAAGGAAAACGATAAATACGTTGGAATCATCACCGAATCAGATATAACGCGTAAAGTGATTGCAAAAGGTTTAGACACAAATGAAACGCTTGTTTCTGATATCATGACTCAGCCGATCATATCTTTGGATTGCCATTTGCCGATCACTAAAGCCAATGCATTTATGGCAGAAAAAAGGGTTCGCCATCTTGCTATCACAGATGAAGGTCAAATTGTTGGTATACTTTCAGTAAAAGATTTGGTTTCATTTTTTGCCAATCCGAGGTTGAGGTAGGAGCAGAAAAAATTGTCTGGAAGGCCTTACTTGAAAAGCGAATTTTCAAGAAGGCCTTCCAAATTTTTTTTTATTTTTACTCCTTCCCTAACCGGCACCCTACCAATTAACAATTTCCCACCAGATTCAAAAAGAAAATTCTTTACCCATTAAGGGATAACAATTGACAAAATAATGAATTAATTTAGAATATTGGATCTCATTTCACGCTAAATTACCACTAAATGTTACTTTTTTTGAATATTTGGAAACGATTGATCTCCGTAATCAAAACCTTTCCATACCCTATTTAATAATCGTTTAAATTTCAGGAAGTTAAGGAGAAAACCATGCAACTCACCGGGATGCTTTGGGGGAGAAAATTACTGGACCTTGTGGAATTTCCACATTCTGAGGTCCGGGGACCCGAACTCAGCGTAGATGAAATCAAGGACATGATCAAACGCCACGGCCAGGTTTTTATCAAGCCTGTATTCAAGGGCGGTGTTGGTAAAAAAGGAAAAGCCGGTTTGATGGGACGAGTGGACAATATTTCGGATGCTTTGAAAGAGAAAGAGCGTCTGTATTTCGCCACTCATCAATTTGGCAACGTAACTGCTAAAGCTTCCGGGGTAACCTATGAAGGTGCTGTTCCTGCCAAGTACGAAGTGTATTTCAGCATCGCCGACAACACCCGATATCGCGCGCCTACAATGACGATCACCCATCATGGGGGTGTGGATATTGAAGAATTGCCTCCGGAAAAAATCAAGGAAGTGCCTTTCGATCCATTGACCGGACTCAAAGCGTTCCATGTTGCTAATGCTTTGGAAGAATTGGGAGCACCCACCGAATTGATCAGCCCTTTGGTGCAAAATCTGCCGAAACTTTGGGATCTGTATAACAACTATGGGATGCTGATGCTGGAACTCAATCCCATTCGAATGTCCAATGCCAAGGGGCGGTTGTCTCCGGTCGCTTGTGACTTTAAATGTATGTTTGATCAAGATGATCCGGCATGGAAACGCTTGAATCTACCGGGACATTTGTTTTCTGATGATGCTTCTGAATTCGAGCAGGAAATCAACCAGCTTCGCACCTACCAGGGGCAGAGCGACGTTTACGTAATGAATGATCAGGGAACCATAACAGCGCCTACCTTTGGTGGTGGAGCGAACGCAATGGTTACCGAGTTGTTGGGAGAAGATGCAACGATTTCTTCAGATTTTGGCGGTAACCCTCCCTATGCAAAAATGAACGATATCTCCAGGATCACTTTTAAATACTGGCTGGAGCAGTCCAATGTTTTGTTTATTATCGGTGGAAAAGCGAACAACACAGATATTTACGAAACCTTTCGCGCTATCGGCGACGGATTAAAGAGCCATTTCCAGAAGCACGGACCCAAGCCTCTTTATGTGGTTGTTGGCCGTGGTGGCCCGAACCTGATTCGAGGAATGGGTTACCTAAGGGATATTCTGGATTCCTTGAATATACCGTACCGCTTTTTTGGTTTTGATAGCGCAATGTCGGAAGTGATCAATTATGCCCTCAAAGTGAATGAATGGATGAAAAATGGGGGTAAGGAAGAAATTATGGCCAAAATGGGCGGCTAGACTTAATAACTTTGGCCAGACAAATATATTTGGAGGTAAAGAAAAATGCATAAAGAAGGTGTTGAGGGTTACGAATATTATGTGGGTATTAATTCGTTAAGTGAATTGGCCACCAAAGAGGATCGTGTGGTGGTTTTGAATATGTTGGGAAAGGAAAGCTCAGGCGTTACCCCGGTGAGCCATGTGTATTCTGGGGGTAACATTGTATTTGGTACAGGTCCTGGTAAGTCAGGAAAATCCTTACCTACTAAAATTGGCAACATTCCTTGTTACAATTCAATTAAAGAAGGTTTGGCGGCGGGTCATAAGTTTAATACCGTAGTTGTTTATCTGCCTCCGTCAGGCGTGAAAGATGGTGTCGCAGAAGCCGTTCGCGAAAACCCTGACCTAAAAAAAGTGATTGTTATCACTGAAAAAGTTTCTGTTAAAGATCAACGTACCATTCGTGCGATTTGTCAAAGCAATGGCATTGATTTGTTTGGCGGGAATTGCCTGGGATTGGCGGATGCATGGAATGAAGTTCGTATTGGTGGTGCTTTAGGTGGGAGTAACCCTGAAGAATCTCTTCTAAAAGGATCCATCGCGATATATTCAAATTCTGGAAACTTCACTACTACCATCGCCGTTTATTTATCCACACAAGGATGGGGAACGACAACATCTGTTTCCAGCGGAAAAGATATTTATATCCAGTACGGACCCAAGGAATTTTTTCCTGCGTTAAATAACGATGACCGCTCTAAGGCCGCAGTTCTTTATTGTGAGCCAGGTGGATACTATGAGCAGGATTTAGATCTCAAAAAGCCATTGGTTGCATGTGTGGTGGGTCGTTGGAAAGCTAAATTGACCAAAGCTTGTGGTCATGCCGGTTCTCTGGCAGGTTCAGGTGACGATGCTGAGGCCAAAGAGAAATGGTTCATGGATTATTTTGGTGTGGATGGAATTTACACTCCGGAAAATCCTAAATTTACTAAAAAGGGAGCTTTGGTTACCAATATTGCTCATATCCCCGAAGCTCTGACTAGAGTGATGGATGCGAACGGAATCAAGCCCGACTTCGAACCTACAGGTAACCTGGCCTTAAAACCGTGGTTTGGTAATAATCAAGGATTGTCCTTGCCGGCAGAACTGGATTTACCAATTGTGGAAGCTATGGCGCCCTACAATGAGCAAATCAAGCAATTGGACAAACAGGTGGGTGCTCAATTCTCCAGAGAAACACTCAAAGATACCAGTGGTGCTTCCATGATGGATCCGAAAACCCAGGTATCTAAAATTCATGGAGCATCTATCCTGGATGCTACGAAGTATTCCTTTGAATCGAACCTGGTTTTCGCCCTCACCAAGCAACGTCCAGAGGAGTATGGTGAAAAGCTGGCTAATCTGGTTTTGAACATGCACGTCAACCAGCACGGTCAGCCCACTCTGGTTGCGGCTCAGGCGGCCCGAGATAATGGTAATTCGCCGAATACCGTATTCTCTTCTGCTGTTGCTATTCTAGGAAAAAAAGCCGTTCAAAAGGAACTGGAAGCCGCCAGTGCCTTGCTGGATTTGTTTCAATTGACTCCCCTGAAGAATCCGTCTGAGGATTTCGATTACAAAGATGTTCTGAAAGAAGCGGCGAATCACAAGGATTCTTTGCTGGCCTCTGGAGAGGATCCCTGTGCCCCCAAAATGCTTGAATGGATGAGTTCAGTGCCTGGCGGCAAATCGGTATTCTTCAAATTTTTGAGCGATTTTGGCAAGGAGCAGGGCGGAACGGTTTCCAAAGAGGCGATTTTCGCCGCAACCTGGGTCACTCTCGGCTGGAACAGTTTGAAGACTAAAAAAATCAGTAAGGACACCCTGGTGAACCTGTCCTGGTACTCACGCATTTACAGCCTTATGGTTGGTGTTGCGGCTCCTGCCGAGAAGCATCAGGAAGGTAGCTTTTGTGGCGTCAAATTTGAGGATATGTGTGGATTCAGCTTCACCAAAACCGCCTTTTTGTCGCTCATGGGACGCGAGCCTTCAGAAAAGGAATTGTTTGAGTTCCAGGTATTGCTTGGATTGATCATCACTAACGGACCGGGCACCATTTCTGCTCAAGGGTCCAAAGGTGCAGTGAGTGCTGACGGACCGGAACAGCCGTCCCGGGTTCAGATCAATAAAAGTTTCATCGGGTTCCTCACTCATACCGGATTCGCACATGGCGGAAACGGTTATGAAGCGGCCGCCTATTTGATCAAATTGTTCAAGGATACGAGCTTGAAAGATCCTGCAGATGCCAATCATGGCCTGGATCTCGAAAAGATCGCGATGGACGCGGCTTCTGATTATGGTGCCTACAAAAAGAAACAGAAAGAACTTGGTAACCTGGATTATGGCAAAATTCCTTGCGTTAACCATCCTGTGTTCAAGGGTAAGGATGTTAACCTAGATCCGCGTGAAGAATTCGTTAGTAGCCTGTTCAAGGAAAAAGGAATTTACAACGTATTCCTGGACTTTTACCACAATCTGGTGCAGGGTTTATTTAAAACCAAGGTAAGTAAAAACGTTTACTGCGTAAACGTTGACGCCGTGATTGCTGTGATCCTGCTCAAGATGGTATGGGCGGATTTCAAAGCCGGCAATTTACCGGAAAGTGAAATTGAAAACGCCAGTTTCGCAACCTTCCTGTTTGGGCGTATGATCGGTTGTGCGGCAGAAATCGATGACCACATGAACCGGGGTAAAAATATGGATACCCGTACCCCGGCCAGCAAATGTGTGTATGTAGGTTAAGTTTGTAATTTTACTTCAGTTGTGAATATAATCCCTCTCTCCCGCCTGGGAGAGGGGGTTTCTTATTTATAGCTGGGATTTATAGCGTTGGACGGAGAACCGGAAATATTCCAGGTCTTCGTCATTTTCCAAACCCGCCTTTCTTTTGCAGATTTTGATCTGATCATCCACCGAATTGACACCCTCAATATCCGGCAATAATACCCCTTGGCTGGATTTTCCACGGACAACCAGCCCAAAACGTTTTGTGTCCAGGTCCGATTTAGTCTGCACTTTTTCCAAGGGACTCAGCACATCCACCGAAAAACTCAATTGCGGGATTTCTTCTTTTCCAACCGGGGAAAACCGGGGGTCTTCGGTGGCGGCATTCACAGAATTCTGGATAATTTCCTGAGCGAGGTTTTCCCGTACGGGAACGATAGTTCCCACACAGCCTCTGAGTTGCTTACCCTTCTTTAGACAAACAAAAGTTCCCCGCTTTTTTTTCAATTCCCCGTTTAAGGAATCTGGGCAGGGCATGACTTGTCCCTGGTCTAAATAATAAATGATTGATTGCCTGGCCAGATCGGCATAGGAGTGGTAAGGAGATGTCATAAAACCTCCAACTTTGGGTTGACCTGTTAATGGGTTTCTTTAGGTAATGGAAACACCAGTATCCCTTCTGTCATGGATCTGTCAGGAAGGTCAAGCTTTTATGGACTTATCCTCAACTAAACTCTAATGTAGGGCTTAAGGGATGGAAAAGCAAATGGAAAGAGTCTTCATCACTGACTCTTTACTGAGCCTTTGTTCGAGGAACCTAAGCGCAGGCTTTGGCGAGGGCGTGCCTTTCGACAATGTATTCGCAAACGGCGTGAAAGCAGTCTTTATATTCAGGATTTTTGGCAGTAAAGGTATCAATCTGCAATTTGGCCTGGTCCATGTAGTATCGCGCTTTATCCAGGGAATAATCGATGGCTTTACTTTCGCGCATTTTATCGACGATGTAATCGAATTCTTTGCTACCCAGATGGTCACATTGTACAAAGGCTTCGATTTCACGTTTTAGCGGTTCTTTGGCGTTTGAGTACAAATGAAAGAGAGGCAGGGTAACATGGCCTTCTTTAAAATCATTACCGACGGGTTTGCCCAGAATTTCTTCACTTGAATCATAATCCAGAATGTCATCCAGCAACTGGAAAGCGATTCCAAAGTTTCTTCCAAAACTCGCCAGAGCTTTGGCGGATTCAGGTTCTTCTTTAGCAAGGGAAGCTCCAAGCAAACAACTCAAATCCATAATTGAAGATGTTTTCCTTTCGATGATTTCAAGCAGTAAGGATTCGGAAATATCCAACTTTCGCGCATTGGTGAATTCCAGGATTCCTCCCTCAACCAGTTCCTGGGCTCCGGCGGCAAACGATTTCATAATGTCGAAATCCGAATCGTTTGCCAATAGCAGGATGGCTTTTGAAATAAGGTAATCCCCCATCAAAATACTGGCGTCGCTTCCCCATTTGGAGTTGACCGTTTCACTTCCCCGGCGCACGGTGGTTTCATCAAGGACGTCGTCATGAAGTAAAGTCGCTGAGTGAATGTATTCTACAACGCAACAATGTTTAATGATCCGGTCATCGGCCTTCATTCCACAAAGCCTGGCGCTCATCAGTAATAATAGAGGACGAATGCGTTTTCCGCCTCCATTTACAAGGTATCCACCGATGTCAGAGATCAGAGGAATGTCGGAGGCGTAGTTATTTCGGATCGACTCTTCGACTTGTTTAAGGTCCTCTTTAAATAAATTGAGAACGCCGTTAAAATCCATACTCAGGCCCTAAGCTTCTGGGTTATTATTGGGGACAAACATTTCAAATGAACTAAAATTTGAATATATTGTATCAGAGAAAGCTACTCTTTTATGGAAAATTTGCCCTTTTGTCAAGGCTTTTATGGACGGCGTGCGCTTTGAAACCTTTGATATCTGTTATCATTCCTACCTTCAATCGCGCGGATCGCCTGCAGAAGGCCCTTGATTCGGTCTTTGCACAAACGTTTCGTGATTTTGAGTGTATTCTGGTAGATGATGGTTCGACGGATGAAACGGAGAAAATTTTTTCTTCTTTACCATCGGTCAACTATCTGAAGGTACCGGGAAACAGGGGAGTGAGTCACGCGCGAAATTTGGGAATCGAACAGGCGCGGGGTGCTTATATTTGTTTTCTGGACTCTGATGATCGGTGGGAAAAGGAAAAATTGGAACGGCAAATTGAATGGATGGAATCGAATTCACAGAGCAGAATTTGTTACACGGATGAGATATGGATTCGAAATGGGGTTAGGGTGAACCCTATGAACAAACATCGGAAATATTCCGGGTTTATTTTTAAACAGTGCCTGCCGCTTTGCATCATCAGCCCATCTTCGGTGATGATCAATAAATCGATATTCGATGAGATAGGTGTATTTGATGAAACCATGCCGGCTTGCGAAGATTATGATTTATGGTTACGGATTTCTGCTAAGTTTCCGGTCCAGTTTATTGCTAACCACTTGATTATTAAAACAGGTGGCCATAAGGATCAACTTTCGAGAAAATATTGGGGAATGGATCGCTTCCGGGTTTATTCCTTGATAAAAATTCTTGCCGGAAATACCCTTTCTTCTGTACAAAGGAAGGAGGCTTTATCCACTTTAATGGAAAAGTCTGGAATTCTTTTGAAAGGATTTTTAAAAAGAAATAAACTTTTGGAAGCTCAATATTATAGGCGCTTGATGGAAGTTCAAGCAGACCAGGATTTGCAAGTTTTGCGATTGCCCGACCTGCCTCCAAGTTTGAAAGAGGACTTTTTAAGTCCAACAACCTCTGCCCCGATTGAATAATCGATTTATAAAATTGAAAAATAGTTGCCTGAATTTTATTAAAAGAATACTTCCCTTTTTTCTTGGAGTTCTTCTCCCTTTGCAAGTTTGCGCAGATCCTCCGTTACCTAAACCGGAAGGTTCGGTTGGAAAAATTTATGAGCAATGTGTGGAAATTTTAAGGAAGGCTTTGGATCATGAAAATTCTTTCGTTCGCAGTGCGGCCATTCGTGCAATTGGTGAGTCGGGGGATTCGAGACTATTGGATTTGCTCATTAAAGGCTCGAAAGATATTTATCCGACCGCTCGGCAATTTGCCCTGCAGGCTGTGGTCAAACTTGCACCCGACCAAGCCTTGAAACTGGCTCAAACGTTATTAAAAGATTACGATATCTGGGTGCGGGTGGAGGCGCTCAAGGTTATTGGAAACAAGGGGGGAACCGATTGGCTTCCCAAGCTTGTTCCGTATTTAAAGGATCCCGATCAACCGTTACGGGTTGCCGCCGCCGGGGCTCTGTTTCGTCTGGGCGTGGAGTCTTATTTGAATTTAATTGTGGAAACAGCTCACTCGAAAGCCACTACCTACCGATACCATGCCATTCGAGAACTAGGGCAATTGGATTCGCCGAAGGTTATTCCCGTCCTGGTGGATTTATTGAGCGATCCTGACGAGGATGCGGTGTTTTATACTTTGCAGAGCCTTGGAGAAGTGATTAATCCTCAACTGTTTCCAAGTTTACTGGCTTTGCTGGAACATAACAACCCTTCAGTGCGTTACCAGGCGGTGATTGCTCTGGGATTTATTGAAGACCACCAGAAAGTGATTTCCGAGATTGAAAAACATTGTGATGATGAGGATGGTCTGGTTCGTCTTTCCGCCGCAGTTTCCCTCATTCGGTCGGGATCTCGCGCTTGCGAAAAAAACTTTTTGAGTTCATTGAAGCACAACGATTTTGGAGTTCGCAGTGCGGCCGCCAGGGTTCTGGGCTCGCTGGAAGTGAGCGAAAAGGAATCTTTGCTGGCTATGGCTTTGCAAGATCCGCATTCCAGGGTACGGACAGCCGCGGTGCGTTCTGTAGGAAAAATCGGGGGTCCTACCGGTTTCGCCTTATTGTTTAAGATGCTTGGGGATTCCCTGGAAGCCATTCGCGCTTATGCGGCCGGAAACCTGATAAAATTAATGATTCACTAATGCCTTATTTTTTTAATAACCGGTTGAAAAATCTATCACATGGCAAAGTAAATGAAGAGTACATCCCTTCTCCTGTCGGGAGATGGAGAGGTGAGGAGGGGAATAATACTCCCTCCTTATTTCGGAAATGTTTTTTACTTTCAACAGGCTTTACGATTGCCTTTGGGCAGGTATTGTATCGGTGCATTAATAATGATTTAACCTGCCAAATATGATAACGTTTCGAACTTATTTCCAGGCTTTAGTGTCTAATATATACTCAATCAGGAACGTTATTATTAATTTTGCATCCAATAATCATTGAAAAAATATTTAAAATAGTTTTTCACTGTGTAGGCTTTTTAGCCATTTGAACGATACGGGGTTTATGGATCACTCTTTGCTTTATATTTTATTAGCGTTCATTTTTGCAATTACCTTACTGGGTGGATGGATTCCCACCGTCCGCCAATGGTCAGAGAGCCAATTCAATCTGGTGATCAGTTTTTGCGCTGGAATTTTACTGGGAGCGGTGTTCTTCCATATCCTGCCAGAGGTGTCTCCCATTTTGGGCAAACAAATGGGGCTCCCCATCATCTTCGGGTTTTTGTTGATTTTCATTCTTGAAAAATTTGTCATGGTTCATCCCTGCGAGGAAGGTGAATGCGATTACCACACGATCGGATTGTCTGCATACGCCGGGATCGGTTTTCACAGTATTCTTGATGGTGTTGCTATCGGTGCAGGAAACATGATGAACCTGAGCCTGGTGATCATTCTTGCGGTGACCATGCATAAATTTCCCGCGGCATTTGCCTTGAGCAGTATCTTGATTAAGGGGGGAGAATATTCCAAAAAGAAAATTTTCTGGTCGATGGCTATTTTTTCTCTCGCCACACCATTGGGAGCCTTGATGGCCTTATCGATTCTGAAAAACGTGGACCCTTATCCTATTGGCATTGCCCTGGGTGTTTCGGCAGGGACTTTCCTTTATATCGCGATCGGTGACCTGCTCCCTACGGTCCATGAAGAACATGGTAAAAAGTATAAAAACCTGATGAGCTTGTGTCTTGGTATTTTGGTTATGACCCTCTCAATGGGGTTTATGTGAGCCGGAATGGAGACCGGCTAAACAGGGCCTTCAGCCTGGTTTGATTTATGTATCACCACATTCGCTCCTTCTTCCCTTACTTAATCACCTACCGCAAAGAAATAACGGTGGGCGCCATTGCCCTGATCCTTACCGACCTGGTGGCGCTGGCCATTCCCTGGATACTGAAGAACTTCATTGATCTGTTATCGGAGCGTCCCGCTGGATCGGAGCTTCTTTTTTATGCATTGATCCTTTGCCTGGTTTCCTTGTTTCAAGCCCTGTTCCGATTTGGTTGGAGAAAGTTTCTGTTCGGTCCCTCGCGCAAGGTGGAATTTGATATTTTGAACCACCTGATGCAACACTTCTTCAACTTGGACGCTACCTATTATCAAAAGGAAAAGACCGGCGACTTAATGTCACGTGCTACCAACGACTTGAGGTCGATTCGCGATTTTGTCGGTTTGGGCTTATTGATATTCGTGGATTCTTCCCTGGTCATTTTTTGTTGTTTGAGTTTGATGTCGTTATTGAACCCAACCCTTACCCTCTATTGCCTGGTTCCATTACCGATTGTATCCATTTTATTTTTCAAGTTTTCCCGCTCAATCAGCAAGAAACAGAGAGAAGTGCAGGAGCATCTTGCCCGCATCTCTTCACGTGTGCAGGAAAACCTTTCCGGCATCCGGGTTTTGCACGCCTTCGTCCAGGAGAATAATGAAATGCGTAAATTCGCTACCCTGAACGAAGAGTATGTGAAAAAGAATCTTCAGCTTACGAAACTGTTTGCTCTGTTCACTCCCTCACTGGTATTCACTTTAGGAGTGTCCGCTTTAATCGCACTTTGGCAGGGTGCTCACCAGGTGATTTCAGGAACCATGACGCTGGGTGATTTTGTAGCCTTTAACGGATACCTGATCATGCTTTCCTGGCCGATGATGGGTATCGGTTTTGTTTTTAACCTGACCCAACGTGGATTGAGCGCAATGGCTCGACTGGACGAAGTTTTTTCCAGCATGCCATCTATAATAGATACAGCGAAAAAAACAGGGTCCGCCATAAAAGGTGAAATAACCTTTGAAAACCTTGGGTTTTCTTATCCCGAGGCTTCTGGTTTGGCTTTGAAGAATATCAATTGCGTGATCCCTAAAGGAGGCCGATTAGTCATTATGGGCAAAATTGGATCCGGTAAAACCTCCTTGTTGTGCCTGATTCCGAGACTGTTCAATTTCAACACAGGAAGCCTGAAAATTGACGGGATACCTGTTTCTGAAATTCCTCTGTCTGTTCTTAGAAAAAGCGTCGGTTATGTGGGGCAGGAACCGTTTATGTTCTCTGCCACCATTCGGGAAAACCTGAAGCTGGGCAATGCCCTGGCGACTGATGCTGACATTCAGGAAGTGATTGTCATGTCCGGCCTGCAACCTGACATGGAACGGTTTCCTCAAGGTTTGGACACTTTGGTGGGAGAACGCGGGGTTTCTCTTTCGGGAGGACAAAAACAGCGTCTTGCATTAGCCCGGGCCTTGTTGAGGAAACCTGAAATATTAATCCTGGATGATGCCTTTTCGAGTCTGGATGTGGAAACGGAAGAGTGGATTGTTTCCCAAATCAATCAAAAAATCCGTGGCATCACCACATTGATCGCAACCCACCGGGTGACGGGTGTGAAAGAAGCTGGCCAGATTCTGGTGCTGGATCAGGGCACGGTGGTGGAATTGGGTACCCATGCGGAACTGATGCAAAACCAGGGTTTTTACAGCCGTTTGTATAAAGAACAGATGTTGACACGCGAAATGGACTTTTTCCTGCAATGAGTACCAACAAGCACGAGGATATGCAGGACCGTTATTACGACTGGTCCCTGTTCGTCCGCATACTTAAATATCTGCATCCTTACCGCTGGTCGGTGATATTGGCTATCGTTTTGTTGTTTGCAGTTTCCATGCTTCATCTGGCAGGACCCTACCTGACCAAAATCGCGATTGACGACCATATCAAAATAAACAAGCTGGAGGGACTGGATACCATCGCTCTTGTGTTCATGGTTGTTCTGACGACCGCTTTTGCCATTCAGTTTTTTCAAACCCTCCTCATGCAGTACATTGGGCAGAAAGTGATGTTCGATCTGCGTTCACAGGTGTTTTCACATCTTCATCGCATGTCCTTCAAATTCTTCGACCACAATCCGATTGGCAAAATGGTCACACGAGTAGTGAACGATGTGGAAGTTTTAAACGAAATGCTGACATCGGGTTTGATATTGGTATTCAGCGACCTGTTCACTTTAATGGGGATATTTTGTGTCCTTTTGTACCTGGATTGGCGTTTGACTCTGATCGTTTGCCTCGTGTTCCCTTTCCTGGCCTGGGCCACACGGGCCTACCGCGTTCGCGCGCGGGATGCCTTACGTAAGAATCGTGCTCAGGTTACGGTTTTGAATACATATCTGGAAGAAAACCTGTCAGGAATGTCCACCGTCCAGATGCTCAACCGGGAAGAGGAAAATTTCAAGCAGTTTCGATCCATCAACCAGGAAAAATTGAAAGAGGATTTGCGGTCCATTCACTACAGTTCGGTTTACATGCCATCTATCGACGTTTTCAGCGCTATTGGGATTGGGCTGGTCATCTGGTATGGGGGAGGACGATTCGTGCAGGAGGAAATCCAACTGGGCGTTCTTGTAGCTTTCCTGCAATACATTCAGAAATTTTTTGAGCCCATACGGGATTTAGCAGAAAAGTTCAATATTATCCAGACAGCAATGGCTTCATCAGAACGCATCTTCGAATTACTCGACACGCCGGAGGATTTGCCCAATCCTGAGAACCCGAAAGCTTTGCCCACCCTAAAAGGCGAAATAAAATTCAAAAATGTCTGGTTCGCCTATAAAGATGAAGATTATGTTCTAAAAGATGTTTCCTTTGTTGTTCAGCCTGGCGAAAGCTTGGCTATTTTAGGCGCAACAGGGTCGGGTAAATCCACGATCATAAACACCCTGTGCCGTTTTTACGACATTCAAAAAGGCCAAATCCTTGTAGACGGTACTTCAGTTTCGGCGGTTGATAAATATGAACTGCGCCGGCAAATGGCTTTGGTTCAGCAGGAAGTCTTTCTGTTTTCCGGAAACGTGTTGGAAAACATCCGTTTGGGAAATGAAATGGTTGAAGAAAACGATGTGGAATCAGTGGCGCAAATGGTGCATTCGCATCAGTTTATAAACCAGCTTCCTATGAAATATCATCAAGAGGTCAGGGAAGGGGGGAGCATTTTATCTTTGGGACAAAAACAATTGCTGGCGTTTGCGAGAGCACTGGTGATCGATCCCAAAATCCTCATTCTGGACGAGGCTACTTCCAGTGTTGATACCGAAACCGAGGCTCTTATTCAAAAAGCTGTGTTGGAAGTGATCAAAGGAAGGACGTCGATAATCATCGCTCATCGTTTATCAACACTAAGACATGTCGACAAAGTGATGGTGCTAAAGAATGGCAGGGTGGAGGAATTCGGAACCCGCCGGGAATTGCTTCGTAAGAAGGGAGCTTTTTATAAGCTGTACACTCTTCACAAAGAACAGGGAGACCCGGCTGATACACTTTAACAACGTTGGTTGGTGCCTTTATTTAATTTTACCCAATGCCTGAGCGGCGTATTTTTTGACGTTTGAGTCGCGGTCGTTTTTCTTTAAATCTTCAAGAACCGGTTTGGCGGATTTCGCCGCTTTTCCCATTTTACCCAGAGCCATTGCCGAAAACATTCGCACCGCCGCATCACTGTCCTTAAGAGTTTTGGTCAAACCGGGTACTGCTTCCCTCGCTCCTGCACCCATGTTTCCAAGTGCCATGATGGCTCCCAGTTTTACCATGCTGTCGGAATCTTTCAGGTTTTCGATCAATACATGGACTGTGGGTTTTTGTGCAAGATTCATTCGACCTAAAGCATCAGCGGCCATATTGCGAACTGTTTGATCCCGATCCTTGAGCCTTCGAATCAGGGCAGGAATGATGTCAGGGTGAGAGGTGCCCAACCTGCTTAAAGCTTTGACTGCATCTTTACGGATTTGGGTATCCGCATCGTTACTGCGTTCAACCAGGATAGGTTCCGCGCCTTTGATATTGGGACTCAATTCCGCCAAGGCTTTTGTTGCCGCCCTTCTGATTTTGGAGTCCCGGCTCCCCGCCAACTTTATCAATTGCGGTAAGGCTTTTCTAGAAGCAGGACCAAAATGAGAAAGTGTTTCGAGGGAAGCCAATTGCAGTCGGGTATCTTTGTCTTTTAGTGCATCGACCAGATTGTTCAAAGCAGGTTTCGCAGGAGCACCAATTTTTGCCAGGGCCTGGGCAGAAAATAAACGAACGTTGAAATCCGGATCTTTCAATCCGTCGTTTAAAGCAGGTACTGCCGATTTGTCTGCAGAGCCGATTCCTCGCAGTGCACTCACAATTGCTGTCCTGTGCGACCCTTTTTCCTTATGCAGGTTTGCCATCAAACCAGGAACGGCACTTTTTGCCTGCGGACCGATTTTACCCAGTGCGGTCACAGTGTACAAGCGCACCTTGGGGTCGGGATCGTTCAATGTTTGAATAAGAGAAGCCACTGCGGGAGCGGCAGAAGACCCCATTTTCCCAAGGGCTTCAGCGGAATAGATTTTCAGGCTTGGGTCGCCGGCTTGCCTGAGATGGGATGATAACAGAGGGACTGACTCCCGTGCACCCGATCCTATACTTCCAAGAGTGGCAACGTAAAACAGGCGGTTACTGGCATCGGACTTATCTTTCAAGCGTTCGATCAATACAGGAACCGCGGGTTGGGCAGAGGAACCCATTTTTCCTAAACTGATCGCCGCCATCATTCGTGTCTCGTGGTTGGGGTCTTTCAGACTTTCTGTCAACGCATGAACCGAGGAGTGTGCAGCTGAACCCATATTTCCCAAGGCCCCTGCCGAATATTTTCGTACATGTGCATCCTTATCCTTGAGCCCTTTTGTAAGTGGACTGACACTGGATTGCTTCTCTGACATCGAAAGATTACGATTCGCCAATTCCTTGGCCGCCTGGGCTCGGTAACTGGCGTCCGGATTGCTTGCCAAATCCTGGTTCAGGACATGGGTGGGCTTTTCCTGGACCATTGGTTCGGGTTTTTCATGATAGGGCTGAACAATCTCAGGTTGGGATGCACAACCTGAAAACAGGACAAGGCTACCACCAAGGAATAAGACTGAACTCCTAATGAACGAATGTGTCATCAAAAACCTCCCAAGCGAATGGATGCGGGGATCAGGATTTTCTGATTTTCGGCAATTTACCCATAACCCGTTGTTTTTTTGCTTCTAATTTACATTGATTTGATCTTATTTTCCATCAATAAATGAAAAAAAGGCTTAAAAATCAAATGTTTTTTGAGATTTCAGGTTTTGAGAAACGGTTTTGCAGGAGAGGATGGAATATAAATGGCGGTTAAGGAGGAAAATTCATTTTAAGGTTTTTGCGGAAAATGAATGCGCAAATTCTCTACGATGCGGTCGTTTAACACATGGTCGTTGAGGATTTGCTCCATATCCTTACGGTTTTTGGGTTGATACCAAACGTCATCGGGATAGATCACAACGGCAGGACCATATTGGCATGCGTCAAGGCACCCGGCTTTATTGATCCTGACTTTTCCCTTAAGCCCCATGTCATGAATACGCTTTTTGGCGTGGCTGGCCAGGTCTTCGGATCCGCATTTTGTACAACTACCGCGCGGGTCGTCGGGTTTGCGCTGATTGGTGCAAATAAAAAGATGCTTTTGAAACCGTGGCATAGAGTTTTTGGTAGTCAGGTTGGAAGGGTTTCTGGAATTCAGACGGTTTAGTCGTGAAGGGATTCCATATACTCTTTAAAATGCCCTGAACGGATATAACAGTCGTCGCAACTGTCGGGAAATACGGTGACGATAACGCCCTTTTTAATCTGTTTGGCTAACTCAAGCGCACCATGTAAAGCGGCACCGGAAGAGTGGCCGACAAGAATGCCTTCTTCTTTTTCCAAACGCTCCACCATTTTATAGGAGTCTTCGGTGGAAACGCCAATTTTGCCGTCCAGTTCGGATTCCTTATAAATCCCCGGCACGATGGAGGATTCCATATGCTTCAATCCTTCGATGCCGTGCAAATCTTCGGAGGGTTCAATGGCATAACATTTGATATCAGGGTTGAGATCCCTGAGCCCGCGAGTGTTTCCCATGATGGTTCCACCCGTCCCGATTCCCGCGGCAAAATGGGTGATCTTGCCTTGGGTCTGACTCCAGATTTCCCGGGCCGTGGTCTCAAAATGGGCTTTCCAGTTGGAATCGTTATTGTATTGGTCCGGCATGAAATACAATTCCGGGTTTTCGTTGTAAATTTTCTGGCACAACCGAATCGCCCCGTCCGAACCCTCAAAAGGGCTGGAGGTAATGATCTCGGCACCGTAGAAGTTAGCCATGACGCCTTTACGCTCTTTGCACACATTCGCCGCCATGACCAAATTGACTTTATACCCCTTGGCTTTACCAATCAAGGCATAGGCGATGCCGGTGTTCCCGGAGGTGGAATCGATAATGATTTTGTCCTTGGTCAGCTTACCGGACTTTTCACCATCCTCGATCATTTTCAAGGCGGGCCGCGATTTTACAGACCCACCGGCATTCCTCCATTCAGCTTTGGCATAAATCTCGACACCCTCCACTTCCTTGCCGATATTCTTGATGCGGATCAAGGGAGTGTTTCCGATTTCCGTCAATATCGACGGTTCGGAAATTAATGGACACGCAGGTTCCAGATCTTCTTTACTTAATTGGGAATTCATCTTGAGCTTGGACATAACCTTTAGATTCAAAAATTTCTATAGGGTTCCAAAATTTAAAAGGATTCACGAATTAACTGGAAAACCCGCAGAATTGTTCATAATCGATCAATTCCTTGATCGTCGGATTGGGTCCGCAAATCGGACAATTTTTGTCTTTCTTAAGCTTCAGCTTGCGAAACTCTGTTTTCAAAGCATCGTAGATGAGCAATTTGCCCACCATCGAGTCACCAATACCAAGGATATGTTTCAAAGTTTCTACCGCCTGCATATTACCGATGATACCAGCCAGTACACCCAGTACGCCACCTTCCTGACAATTGGGAACCAGCCCGGGAGGAGGAGGTTCGGGATACAGGCACCGGTAACAGGGGCCTTCTTTGGCATCGAATATGGTGACCTGGCCTTCGAACCGGAATATACTTCCGTGAATATTAGTTTTACCCGTTAAAACACATGCGTCGTTGATCAGGTAACGAGTAGGAAAATTATCGGTGCCGTCCAGCACATAATCATAGCCTTCGAAAAGATCCATGATGTTTTGCGAGGAAATCTTATCATTATAAGTTACAACATTCACATCCGGATTGAGGCTCTGAATGGTCTTTTTCGCCGATTCGGTCTTGAGCATCCCGATTCGTTCGGTGGAATGAATGATCTGCCTTTGCAGATTGCTGAGATCCACCACATCAAAATCGACGATACCCAAAGTGCCCACACCTGCGGCGGCAAGATAATAAGCGGTCGGTGAGCCGAGCCCTCCGGCGCCAATGATCAAGACTTTAGAATCAAGCAGTTTCATTTGCCCGACTCCCCCCACTTCAGGAAGGATGATGTGCCTGCTGTAGCGTTCGATCTGCTCGTCGGTGAAATCCGTCATTAGACCAGCCCACCTGCGATTGCTGGAATGATGGATACTTCATCGCCTTCTTTAACGGCAGTGTTTTCGCCTTCCAGAAAGCGGATGTCTTCTTCGTTTAGATAAATATTGATAAAGCGTCTTGGCGTCCCGTTCTCTTCGCAAATGCGATCCTTGATTCCGGCAAATTGCGACTCCAGATTATTGAACAGGTCGGCGATGGTAGCGCCTTCTGCGGTCACTTCGCTTTGGTTGTTGGTCAGTTTCATCAAGGGAGAAGGGATTCTCACTTTTACAGCCATTATGTTTCTCCTTATTAAACCATCATACTGTTAGAAAATATTTCTTCGAAACTTTCGATGTTCGGTTCGATTTCGGGCGGTGCGGGATATTCGTTGATCAGGGCTTCCTGCGTTTTGAGTCCGTTACCCGTAATGCAGATGACCGTCAAATCGTCCGGTTTGATACGGCCTTGCTCGATCAACTTTTTGGTGACCCCGACGGTCACTCCTCCAGCGGTTTCGGTAAAAATGCCCTCAGTTTCCGCCAATAATTTCATGCCCTTCACCACTTCTTCATCCGTGACATCTTCGCCATAGCCCCCGCTTTCCTTCGCTGTTTTGACACCGTAATATCCGTCCGCAGGGTTGCCGATGGCGATAGATTTGGCAATGGTATTCGGTTTGACCGGCTTGATGACATCAGTCCCATTTTTAATTGCCGTGGTTACAGGCGCACAGCCGGTGGCCTGGGCGGCAAATATTTTGCTTGGAACGCCGTCGATCAAACCGAGCATATCGAATTCTTTAAAGGCGCGGTAGATCTTTGTGATCAGGGAACTGCCTGCTACCGGAACCACAACGGCATCGGGAGCTTTCCAGCCCAACTGCTCGGCAATTTCGTATCCGTAAGACTTTGATCCGTCACCATAGTAGGGGCGGATGTTGATATTCACAAACGCCCAGTTGTGTTGCGCACCAATTTCACTGGCAAGCCGATTGACATCGTCGTAACTGCCTTTCACGCTGATGAGGTTGGTGCCGTACACATTGGTTCCCAGAATCTTGCCCGCTTCCAGTCCGGAAGGGATGAAAATAAAGCTTTTGAGTCCTGCCGCCGCCGCTTGCGAGGCCACGGAATTGGCCAAGTTGCCGGTGGACGGACAGCACACAGTGTCGTAGCCGAATTCGATGGCTTTGGAAATGGCCACGCTCACCACCCGGTCCTTGAACGAGAAGGTAGGGTGGTTGACCGAATCGTTTTTTACGTAAAGCTCCTTGATACCCAATACCTTCCCAAGGTTTTTTGCACGCACCAGAGGAGTGAACCCCACATGGTGTCCTACTTTGGGTTCCCCATCGATGGGCATCAATGCTTCGTATCGCCACATGGAGGCAGGGCCTGCCTGAATGGACTCTCGGCTTATTTTCGTTTTTATCGTGTCGTAATCGTAATCAACTTCCAGGGGGCCAAAACAATATTCGCAAACGTGCAAGGGAAGTTTATCGTATTCTTTGTTGCATTCTTTGCAACGCAATCCTTTAACATATCCCATTCAAAACATTTCCTTACTTTAAATTTTAAAAAAATCTGTTGAAGCTGAAATACCGTTCTCCGGAATCTGGCAGAAGAGTGACCACGTTTTTGCCGGGTCCCAGCTCTTTGGCGATTTCATAGGCGGCCCAACAAGCCGCGCCGGATGAGATTCCCACCAACAGGCCTTCCTCTTTAGCCAGGCGTTGCGAGAAATGATACGCATCCTCATCGGTGGAGGGACGGATTTCGCTGACGATGTCCATGTTCAATACTTTGGGTTTGAATCCCGCGCCAATGCCCTGAATCTTGTGCGGTCCGGGGGGCTGACCCGACAGCACGGCAGAGGTTTGTGGTTCCACACCAATTATTTTTATTTCCGGATACTGTTCCTTAAGCACTTCCCCGGTTCCCGTGATAGTGCCACCGGTACCGATTCCCGCAACGAAGGCGTCTATGGATTCTCCATCCATTGCGGACAGGATTTCAGGTCCGGTAGTCTTTCGGTGAATCTTCGGGTTGGCCGGATTATTGAACTGTTGCGGCATGTAATAATCCGGGTTCTCATTCAATAATTCTTCCGCCCGCTCGATAGTTCCCTGCATTCCGAATTCGGCACGGCTCAGTTCTGTTTGCGCGCCAAAACTCTCCAGCATCTGGCGCCGCTCGGCGCTCATGTTTTCCGACATCACTAAAATAACTTTATAGCCTTTCACGGCACCGACCAGGGCGAGGCCAATCCCAGTATTACCACTGGTGGGTTCGATGATGGTGGACCCGGGTTTAATCAGGCCCTTGGCTTCGGCGTCTTCAATCATCGCCAAAGCGATGCGGTCTTTGACACTGCCGCCGGGATTGAATGACTCCACCTTGGCGTAAATATTCGCGCCACCTTCCGGGGTGATTTTGTTCAATTTGACCAAGGGTGTGGACCCTATCAAATTTAGACTGCTTGCAGATTTACCGTTACTGGTTTGGATCATGGAATATTGTGCCTACTAGAACATTAAAAGGGGCAAATGGAAATTGTAAAGGAACCATCCAGCCTAAGTCAATATAAGACCCACAAAGCGAAGGCCGAACGCTCTGGAAGGGGAGTGTGAAAAGGTTGGGGACCTCTCCACGCCCACAAAGTATAATCTCTAAATTAAAAAAATCTCTCCCTGAAAAGGTCCTTCACAGGGTATCAGTTGAAAGTTAAAGTATTAGCTTATTATTGTAATCAAATTAAAATGAAATAGAGGGACCTCAGTCCATTTCTAACTGAATAATATTTAAAAGTTTTCAATATCAAAAATTACCTCAATTTTGGCAAAAAAGAAAGCAATTTCGAAGGTTTTGGCCCAGGACGGGAAATTTTAATGATGAAAAAGAGATTGTTAATGGGTTATACCGAAGCTATATTTTTTGTACGAAAAATCTCAAATCACCTTGTTTCATCAGGATTGTTGTTTTGCAATGGAAGTTCAATAAAAAAACGCGACCCTTTTCCTAGTGTGCTTGTAAAGTTTAAATGACCCCCCATTATCTCGGTTAATTTTTTGGAAATTACCAGTCCTATTCCTGTGCCTTCAGATCCGCTATCCCTTTGATTCAATCGATTGAACGGTTCGAACAAATCCTTTTGGAGATCCAAAGGGATTCCCAACCCAGTATCTACAACGGCTATTCTGAGAAATGTTTCCCTTTCAACCTTCCAGGAGATTGCGACCGACCCGCCGGTGTTGTTGTATTTTACCGCATTGGAAACCAGGTTTAATAGAACCTGCTTCAAACGTCCTTCGTCTGCTTGAATGAATATATCCGGGCCGGAGGAGATTTGGTTTGCAAAGCGAATATGGTGTTGCCGGGCCATACTTTCAAACATGGGTGTCAGCGATTCCATCAATTTACCGATCCCTATCTTTTGAATATTCAGCTTCAACTTACCGGATTCAATGGTGGACAAATCAAGAATTTCGTTAACCAGATGGAGAAGGTGGTCTCCACCCTCTAAAATGTAAGAAATATGTTTTTTCTGGTCCTGATTTAGTTCCGGATCGATATCCATCAATTGGGCGAAGCCCAAAATGGCATTCAAGGGTGTCCGCAATTCATGGCTTGCCCGGGCCAAAAAATCAGACTTTGAGGCACTTGCGGCTTCAGCTTTTTCTTTTTCGATCCTTATTTCCCGGGTTTGACGATCAACTTCTTTCTGCAGATCGCTATTCAATCGATTCAATTGCTGTTCGTTATCATGGATTCTGATGAAGTTTTTGTAGATTAAATAGAAAGGAATCAGCATCCCTACAAAAGTAAACCCAACCGAAGTAAATACATATTCCCAATGTTCCTCAGCGGTCTCACCATTTTCGTCAAACCATAATATGGGAAACCAGTCTTCAATTAAAAATTCCCACCCGTAAGCTAATAGGAAAACCATAGTCACCATCAGAAGCATTCCAAAAAGAACTTTTAATCGGATCGATACAATACTGGATGGCCTGGGCACGTTATTCCTTGTCAGGACGAAATAGGGTAATGGATTGCGTTTTCGGAAAACTTTCGAAGGGTAAAATCATAAAATAAGAAAGGTTTAAAGGTATTAGATAAGGGAATACAGGGACACGCTGGAATTAAAAGAGACCGGGTGCGGATAAAGGAATCAGAGTTGAAAGGATATTTTTATATTTAATAATCAGGAATATTCACTAGTGTCCGGGGAAACTTAGCTGATATTGTATAGGTTCTAAGTTGATTTTTCTCAATCGTTGTGGGTTTAGAGTCAAAATGTCGATTAAAGCTTTCTTATCCATGAGTGTTTCCCTTATAACG